>NZ_JBTNDP010000006.1:0-294628 GCF_054510925.1 Arthrobacter sp. MDT2-16 | reverse complement strand
CCGGGAACCCCCCCCTCTCCTCCCAAACCGCTAGAGCCCTTCCCCCCCCCACGAGCGCGGCCCCAGTCCCGTGCAGGAGATCATGTCGAACCTCACCACCGCCCAGGCGCGGCGCATCCTCCTCGCCGCCCAGGGGCTGCACCGTCCGCGCGTGGATGCCCCGACGTCACGGCGCGCCGTCAACACCGCGGCGCAGCGCCTGCAGGTGCTCCAGATCGACTCCGTGAACGTCCTCGCCAGGTCCCACTACCTGCCGCTGTTCTCGCGCCTCGGGGCCTACGACCCTGCCGACCTCGACGCCCTGCACTCCAGGAGGCCGCGCCGGCTCGTCGAATACTGGGCACACGAGGCGAGCCTCGTCCCGCCCGAGCTGTTCCCGCACCTGCGCGTATGGCAGCGCCGGACCTGGATGGGGGCCGCGAGCGTCCCGGGGGCGCTGCGCCGCAGCCTCGAGACGGAGATCCTCGGCCTCCTCGCCCGCGGCACGCCCCTCACCGCGGTCGCCGTCCAGCGGCTGCTCGGCGGGGACGCGTCGCGGCCGGACGACGGCTGGGGGTGGCGGTGGACAGCGGCCAAGCGGGTCCTGGAGGACCTGTTCGCGCGGGGTGAGGTGGGGTCGGCCGGCAGGACGGCGCAGTTCGAGCGCCTCTATGCGCCGATCGCGGCGGTGCTGCCGGACCCCGCGCTCGCCGCCGTCGAGGTGGACAGGACGGAGGCACTGACCGTGCTGGCAGGCCGGGCCGCCCGCGCCCTCGGCGTCGCTCCCGCCCGCTCCGTGGCCGACTACTTCCGCACGCCGGTGCGCGAGACACGCGCGGTCCTCGACGCCCTCGTGGGCGCGGGTGCCCTGCACGCCGTGACCGTCGACGGCGGCCCGGAGCCGTGGTTCCTCGATCCCGCGGCGGTCCTGCCCCGACAGGCACGCGGGAGGGCCCTGCTCAGCCCCTTCGACTCCCTCGTCTTCGAACGCGACCGCCTGCACAGGCTCTTCGACGTCCACTACCGCATCGAGATATATACCCCCGCCGAGCGGCGCGTCCACGGCTACTACGTGCTGCCCTTCCTCCTGCGCGACGCCGTCGTGGGTCGCGTCGACCTCAAGGCGAACCGTGCCGCGAACCGGCTGCTGGTGCGTGCCGCGCATGCGGAACCCGGGGCGCCCTCGGACACCGCGGCAGAGCTCGCCGACGAGCTGTCCCTGCTGGCGCGGTGGCTGCGCCTGGACGACGTGGTCGTCGAGGCTCGGGGGAACCTCGCGTCCGCGCTCGCCGTGCAGGTCCGCACGCTACTCTGAGCGGACACGGGGTACCGCGGCGCGGTGCCGCGCCGCGGCAGCGGACCGGGGAACCAAAGCGGGGGACCGGACGTCACTCACGTAGACTAGACACGCCATCTTTGGGCAGCATCAGATTGGGAGCAGATACCAGTGCCATCACTTCTTGAACGAGTTCTACGCACCGGCGATAAGAAGACACTGAAGCGACTCCGGAACTACGCTGACGCGATCAACGTCCTCGAGGACGAATTCCGCGAGATGTCCGACGCAGAGCTGCGTGGGGAGACGGACCGTCTGAAGAAGCGCTACGCCGACGGCGCCACCCTGGACGACCTGCTGCCGGAAGCCTTCGCCGCCGTGCGCGAGGCGTCCAGCCGCACCCTCGGCCTCCGACACTTCGACGTCCAGCTGATGGGCGGCGCGGCCCTCCACCTGGGCAACATCGCCGAGATGAAGACGGGCGAGGGCAAGACGCTCGTCGCGACCGCCCCCGCCTACCTGAACGCGCTGAGCGGCAAGGGCGTCCACGTCGTCACGGTCAACGACTACCTCGCCGAGTACCAGTCGGACCTCATGGGCCGCGTCT
Source organism: Arthrobacter sp. MDT2-16 (assembly GCF_054510925.1). Taxonomy (NCBI): domain Bacteria; kingdom Bacillati; phylum Actinomycetota; class Actinomycetes; order Micrococcales; family Micrococcaceae; genus Arthrobacter; species Arthrobacter sp. MDT2-16. The sequence goes on along the minus strand of NZ_JBTNDP010000006.1, from coordinate 292,766 downwards.
ACCGCTTCCTCGGCCTGACGAGCGGCTGCATCCTCTCCAAGCAGGATCCCGCGACGCGCCGCGAGCAGTACGCGGCGGACATCACCTACGGCACCAACAACGAGTTCGGCTTCGACTACCTGCGCGACAACATGGCGTGGAGCGCCGCCGAGCTCGTGCAGCGCGGTCACAACTTCGCGATCGTGGACGAGGTCGACTCGATCCTCATCGACGAGGCCCGCACGCCCCTCATCATCAGCGGCCAGGCGTCGGGCGACGTCAACCGCTGGTACAACGAGTTCGCCAAGGTCGTCCAGAAGCTCTCCGTGGACGCCGACTACGAGGTGGACGAGAAGAAGCGCACCGTGGGCGTGCTCGAGGACGGGATCGAGAAGGTCGAGGACTACCTCGGCATCTCCAATCTGTACGAGTCCGCCAACACCCCCCTGATCGGTTTCCTGAACAACGCCATCAAGGCCAAGGAGCTGTTCAAGCGTGACAAGGACTACGTGGTCCTCAACGGCGAGGTCATGATCGTCGACGAGCACACCGGCCGCATCCTCGCAGGCCGGCGCTACAACGAGGGCATGCACCAGGCCATCGAGGCGAAGGAGGGCGTGGAGATCAAGGCGGAGAACCAGACCCTCGCCACCGTGACGCTCCAGAACTACTTCCGCCTCTACGACAAGCTCTCGGGCATGACGGGTACCGCCGAGACCGAGGCGGCCGAGTTCATGTCGACCTACAAGCTCGGCGTCGTGCCCATCCCCACCAACAGGGAGATGGCCCGCAAGGACCTCTCCGACCTCATCTACAAGAACGAGGTCGCCAAGTTCGACGCCGTGGTCAAGGACATCGTGGAGCGCCACGAGACCGGCCAGCCGGTGCTCGTCGGCACCACCAGCGTCGAGAAGAGCGAGTACCTCTCCAAGCAGCTCGCGAAGGCGGGGGTCCGGCACGAGGTCCTGAACGCGAAGAACCACGCGCGGGAGGCGGCCATCATCGCGCAGGCCGGCCGCAAGGGAGCGGTCACCGTCGCCACCAACATGGCCGGTCGAGGCACCGACATCATGCTCGGCGGCAACGCCGAGTTCAACGCCGTCGCGGCACTGGAGAAGCAGGGGCTCGATCCTGCGGACAACCCCGAGGAGTACGAGGCCAAGTGGCCCGATGCCCTCGAGGCCGCGAAGGAAGCGGTCAAGGCCGAGCAGGACGAGGTCCGCGACCTCGGGGGCCTGTACGTGCTCGGGACCGAGCGCCACGAGTCCCGGCGCATCGACAACCAGCTGCGCGGCCGGTCCGGGCGCCAGGGCGATCCGGGCCGCTCACGCTTCTACCTGTCGCTCACGGACGACCTCATGCGGCTGTTCAACTCCGGGGGAGCCGAGCGCATCATGAACGGCGCCACCATGCCGGACGACGTCGCCCTCGAGTCCAAGCTGGTGTCGAAGGCGATCGAGAGTGCGCAGGGCCAGGTCGAGGGTCGGAACGCCGAGCAGCGCAAGAACGTCCTGAAGTACGACGACGTCCTCAATCGCCAGCGCGAAGCCATCTACGGCGACCGCCGGAGGATCCTCGAGGGCGGCGACCTGCACGAGAAGGTGCAGTACTTCCTCGAGGACGTCATCACCGCGATGGTCGACGAGGCCACGGAGCAAGGCCACGGGGACGACTGGGACTACGAGCTGCTGTGGACGAACCTGAAGACGCTGTACCCGATCACGCTCACCGCCGACGAGGTCATCGAGGAGGCCGGCGGGAAGTCGAAGCTGACCCGCGACTTCCTGCACGGGGAGATCCTCTCGGACGCGAAGCTCGCCTACCAGGCACGCGAGGAGGCGCTCGGTGAGCAGGCGATGCGGGAGCTGGAGCGCCGCGTCGTGCTCTCGGTCATCGGCCGGAAGTGGCAGGAGCACCTCTACGAGATGGACTACCTGAAGGAGGGTATCGGGCTGCGTGCGATGGCCCAGAGGGATCCGCTCGTCGAGTACCAGCGTGAGGGGTTCATCCTCTTCCAGGCGATGATGGAATCGATCCGCGAGGAGAGCATCGGCTACCTGTTCAACCTCGAGGTCGAGACCACGGCCCCCGCGCAGACCGGGCTCCCGGGCGTCACCGACGGACGCAGTGTCGTCCAGACGCCGACCATCAAGGCAGCCGGACTCGACGCCCCTGCGAAGCCCGCCACGCTCAACTTCATCGCACCCAATGCGCAGGGCGAGGCCGAGGTGCACGTCGAGCGCAACAGGGAACAGGCCGCGCCGACGGGCGGCAAGAAGGCGAAGCGGAAGTAATCAGCCGATCTCCAGGGCGGTCACCCGCCACGCTCCGCGCCGTTGCTCTATCCGTAGGGCGACGGCGCGGACCCGTTTCTGGTCGTAGGCGACGACCGACGCCTCGTAGATACCGGGGCTGACGGGGCACACCCTGGCGGAGCGCACCACGACGCGGCGGTGCGCACTCGCCGTCGTGGCGGCCCGGCCGGAGGGCGTGTCGGCGATGCACCGGACGAGGTTGGCCCGTAGCTGCAGCCGCTCGTAGTTCTCGGGATCCAGCCAGCGCGACAACTGCTGCAGGGGCCGGGAACCGCCCAGGACCTCGAGGGCGCCCTGCGCCACGGACCGGGCGATGGCCGAGATCCGTCGGACGGACTCCTGGTCCGCGGCGGCCTGGAGTCCGTCCGGTACATGCCCGCCGGGTACGCCTGCCGCCCCGGCTCCTGTCGCCTCCTCACGGCGGGACGGCCCGTACGGGTCGGCGACCGGGTGGAGGTCGATGACGGGATCCGGCCCGGTCGCCGCCCCTCGCGGTGGCGCGGCGAGGAGAGGACGCGGGGATCCGCTGACCTCGGCGAGCTGCTCGGTGGCGGTGCGGTGGAGCTGCGTTACGGCAGGCATGAGATGTCCTCTCCAGGTGCTGTGCAGGATTCCGGTGCGGGTGAACCGGTCGCCGAGGCGGTGAGCCTGGTGTGTCGCCCGGTGCGTCCTCGCGCCGTCCGGTGCCTTGTTCAGGTGTCGTGTTCGGGTGCGCCGCCGGTTCCTCCGCCGGCGCCCGCCGGGGGCGGGCCCGTCGCACGCGGCGCATGTCGGGAGGTGGATGTCGAGCACGCCGGGCGCCACCCCGGGGGTCGGGCCTAGGGCGGACTCGTCAGGATCTGCCCCGGCAGCAGGAGCGACGGGTCCCCGCCGATGGTCGTCCGGTTCGCGTGGTACCAGGCGGGCCAGGCCTCCGCGACCTCGGCGGCGGTGGCGAGCGGCCCGAGCCGGCCGGCGACGATCGACCAGAGGGAGTCGCCCTGTGCCACCACGACCTCCGCCCCACCCGCCGCCGGCCGGGCCTCCGCCCGTATCAGGAGCCCTCCGTCGGCAGGCATGGGGGCGGGTGTCCATGCCGACGGCACCGGAGGCACACCCCCGGCGGGTGCTGGGGTGGCGGCCGGGCCGGGGGAACGGGCCTCCCCGTCGGTCCCGCTGAGGTCCATCGGAGACCAATAGGGTGATCCCGGCGGCGACGGCGGCGGCGGCGTCGGCTCGGCGGCGTCGGACGTCGTACCTTCGCCGGTTTCCGGGGGTCCCGTGGTCCCCGGGACGAGCGCCCCGGCGGCAGGTGGCATGGGTCCATCGCCCGCCGGTGCGCCCGGCGCTGCCTGCGCCAGGGCGGGCACCGCGAGCAGGTTCAGACCGAGGAGGGCGACCGCGAGTCGCCTCATGAAGGCGGGCGTGCAGCGCGCCGCCAGCGTCGCAACGGTCGAGGGGCCGTGCCGCTGCAGCACTTCGGCCAGGACGGCGACCGTGAGCGACAGGACCCAGAGGACGATGGTCGCGACCCCGAGCGCCGAGAGTGCCAGTCCCACGACACCTTCGATGCCGATGGCATCCACCGGCCGATGCCCGTGTGTCAGAGCCTGTCCTGCCACCGCCAGGACCACTCCGCAGGCCAGCGCCAGTCCGGCCGGTACAGCCTCGTTGCTCCTCATGGTCATTCTCCCTTCTGGCATGAGTTTGATGCTATTTGAGGAGATTTGTCCATACTCGCTTTCACTGGGCTCCTACTGGGTCTGTTGACCGACCAGTGAGTGCGTCCTAGGTTGGGGGAATGCGCTGGGATGCCCTCTTCGACGACCTGGAGTCGCAACTGCAGGCGGCTGTCGAGGCCGGGCAGGAGAGCGAGATCCGGGATCGGACGCGTGTCGAGCAGTCCCGCCTGACGCTCGTGCAGAGACTCCTCGGTTCGGTGGGCCTGCCGGTCGAGGTCTCCACCCGGGCCGGGCGCTTCCTCTCCGGCACCCTGGCCCACGTCGGTTCGCGGTGGATCTCGCTGACGGTGGAGGGGAGGTCGGTCATCGTGCCGTTCTCGTCGCTGCAGTCCCTCCGCGGGCTGGGCCGCGGAGTGGCGCCGGCGCCGGCGGGCGTTCGGGCGAAGCTGGGGCTCGGGACCGCTCTCCGGGCGCTGTCACGGGACCGGGCCCATGTGTCGCTGTGGCTGACGTCGCCGTCGCGCTACGACGGCGTGATCGACCGGGTCGGTGCGGACTTCTTCGAGGTGGCGCTCGTGGTCCCCGGGGAGGAGAGGCGCGCGGCGAATATCCGCGACGTGCTCACGGTGCCCTTCGACGCCGTCGACTCGCTCGAGGCGGCCGGACCGGCCGGATGAGCGGGGGACCGGCTCAGAGGATGGGCGTGCTCTCGGCGTCGGTCCTCACGGCGGAGGCAGTCTTCTCGTAGGCCTTCGCGATGTACTCCTCGAGGATCCGCGTCTCCACGCGCCACTGGCCGCGTCCGCCCACCTGGATGGCGGGCAGCTCACCGGACCGGACGAGGGCATAGGTCTGGGACGAACTGATGTTCAGCACCTCGCCCACATCGGCGAGGGTGAGGAAACGCCGCTCGGCCACGGGTCCGCCTTTCCTGGTTGTTCGGTGTACGACAAGTCTGCCACCGCCCGTGATGCCCGAGGGTGATATCCACACTTTGGACGGATTCGGGCCGCGTCGGTTCCTTTCGGTCCCCTCGTGGACAAGAATTGCCGGTGGACGCCGCCCGAGGGGGGAGGCGCCGGTGGTACGGGGGACAACAGGTGACTACCGACACGCGCGCCACACAGCTGCCAGCCGATGCTCCGCGCCTGAAGAAGCCCTCCTGGAAGGACCCGCGGCTCCTCGTCGGGCTGCTCCTGGTCCTGGCCTCCACGGTGGGTGTCATAGCACTCCTGGACAGCCAGAACACCACCACCGAGGTGTTCGCGGCCCGCGGGGACATCGCGGTGGGCTCCTCCGTGACCTCCGAGGATCTCGTGGCCGTCCCGGTCCGCCTCGGGGCCTCGGCCGGAGCATACCTGCCGGTCTCCGAGGGGATCCCCGAGGGCTCCGTCGCCACGCGCCTCGTGCCGCAGGGCGAGCTCGTCCCCTCCTCCGTCCTCGGGAGCGCCGACGCGCTGGACCGGAAGCCGGTGGGTCTCTCGGTCGAGGACCCGCTGCCCAGCGGAACGGCGGCAGGCGACCGCGTCGACGTCTGGGTGTCCCTCCGGACGGATACCAATACGTACGAGGAGCCCCGGCTCCTGCTCGAGGCCGCCGAGGTGGCCGAACTGACCGTGGGGGAGTCGGCCCTGGGTGCGAGCGCGGCGACGCGCGTGCAGGTGCTCGTCGACGACGCCTCGATGCCCGACCTGCTGAACGCCCTCTCCAACGATGCGCGCATCGCCGTCGTCCTCAATCCCGGCGCCGGTTCGTGAGCATCCCGGTCATCACGCTCGGACCGGTGGCAAGCGCCTACGTCCCGGGCCTGGAACGGCTGCGCGGGCCCGTGACGGTGGTGCGCCGCTGCGAGGACCTGCCCGAGCTCGTCGCTGCGTGCCAGACGGGCCTCGCACGGGCTGCCATCCTCGGCCCCGGGACCACGGACCTGACCGCCTCCCTAGTGGACCGGTTGGGGTCCGTCGGCGTCGCCGTGATCGCGCTGACCGACGGTGCCCCCGCCGGGGAGACGCTCGAGGGGATCGAGTACGTCGCGTCCACGGTCGAGCCCGCCGTGCTCGCCGAGGCGGTCTCCCGGGCCGTCGATCGGTTCGACGACGACGCCGCCCGGTCGCGCGCCGGTGCCGGCCCGCTGCAGTTGCCGGTGGCCGCTGCGCCGCCCCCGGTGGAGGTGCCCGACGGTCCGGGCGACGGGCGGATCATGGCCGTGTGGGGACCAACGGGCAGTCCTGGTCGCACCACCGTCGCGATCAACCTGGCCGCTGAGCTGGCCGCAGCCGGGAGTTCGGTCCTGCTGATCGATGCCGACACCTACGGGGCGAGCATCGGCGCGTCGCTCGGCCTGCTCGACGAGTCCGCCGGGCTCGCCCAGGCCTGCAGGATCGCCGACCAGGGCGGCTTCTCCACCCGTGCGCTGGGGCGGGTGGCGGTGAGCGTGGCCATCAAGGGCGGCCGACTGCGGGTCCTGACCGGTATCACCCGGCCGGACCGCTGGCCCGAGCTGCGCCCAGTAGCCCTGGGCCGGGTGCTGGATGCTGCGCGCTCCCTCGTGGACGTCACCGTCGTCGACTGCGGCTTCTGCCTCGAGGCGGACGAGGAACTGAGCTTCGACACCCTCGCGCCGCGCCGCAACGGTGCGACGCTGCGATGCCTCGAGGCGGCCGACGCGGTGATCGCCGTCGGGGGTGCGGACACGATCGGCGTCCCGCGCCTGGTGAAGGCACTGGCAGAGCTCGCCGACGCGGTCCCGACGGCCGCGCCGCGCGTGGTGTTCAACAGGGTGCGCGCAGCGGCCGTGGGCCGCACCCCCGAGGCGCAGCTGCGCGAGGCGTGGGAGCGCTTCGGGCCGTCGACGCCCATCTCCGCCTTCCTGCCCGCCGACCCCGCTGCCGCCGACCGGGCCCTGCTGGCGGGCACGGCACTGCTGGAGACGGCGCCCGGATCGTCGCTGCGGCTGGCCATCGCCGAACTCGCCGGGGTACCCGTCCGAGGAGGGCGTGGCCGCGCGCCGGGACGGCGCCTGGGCGACGTGAGATTTTCTGGCAACACCGATAGGCTTCCACGGTAAGAGGTCGCAATGACGCGGCCTTTAATTTCGTTACGGAGGCCCTCCCCATGTCGTCTGGATCCAGGACAACGGATCAGTCAAGCTCGGACACGTCGCGGGAGGATTTCGTAGAGCACTACTTCGAGCATCTCGCACGCGAGGACGCCGTCGGGTACCGTCCCACCGACCTCCGGCAACGGGCCTTCGCCCACCGGGACCTCGCCGAGGCCCGCGAGCCGGGGACCGCCGCTGTCGGCATCATGGACCAGGGCAACTCCAGCGTCGTCATGATCGTCACCGACGACATGCCCTTCCTCGTCGACTCCGTCACGGCCGAGCTGGTGCGGCAGGAAGCGGCCATCCAGCTCGTGGTCCACCCCACGTTCCTCGCGGTCCGCGAGGACGGATCCCACGCCCTCGCGGCGCTCCGGCGCGTGCCGTCGACGGCGGGTGCCTCGAGCGGCGACACCGCTGCGCTGCCCAACGTGGCCGAGTTCGCCGGACTGGACGGACGCACCACCCACATCGAGTCATGGATCTCGGTCGAGGTCTCGAGGCTGACCGGCGCCGCGGCCAAGGCGTCGGTCATCGACGGCCTCCACAGGGTGCTGGGCGACGTCCGCTCCGCCGTCGAGGACTGGCCGGCGATGCGCGACATGGTCCGCTCCGTCGAGGCCTCGCTGGATTCGATCGCCGGCGCGGACGCCATCCCCGACCTCCGGCAGGCACAGGAACTGCTGCAATGGCTCGACGGCGGCAACTTCACCTTCCTGGGCTACAAGGAATACGAGCTCGTGACCGACGAGGCGGGCGCCGACGCCCTCCGGGTGCGGGACGGCAGCGGTCTCGGACTGCTGCGGCACGGCAGCGGGGTCGGGCAGGTGCAGCAGCTCACCGAGGCCGGGCGCGCGAAGGCGCGGGAGCGCCAGGCCCTCGTGATCACGAAGGCCAACTCCCGGTCCACCGTCCACCGCGCGGCGTACCTCGACTACATCGGTATCAAGAGCTTCGACGCCCAGGGCAACGTCAACGGGGAGCGGCGCTTCATCGGCCTGTTCGCGACCAGCGCCTACACCGGCTCGGTCCGTAACGTGCCCCTGGTGCGCGACAAGGTCGACGAGGTGCTGCGCCGCTGCGGCTTCCCGTCCGACTCCCACTCGGGCAAGGACCTCCTCTCGATCCTCGAGACCTACCCGCGCGACGAGCTGTTCCAGATCGAGGTGGCCGACCTCGTGGCCACCGCACTCGGCATCCTGCGCCTGCAGGAGCGTCGCCGCACACGGCTGTTCCTGCGGCCGGACGTCTACGGCCGCTTCATGTCCGCCCTCGTCTACCTGCCGCGCGACCGCTACACGACGAGCGTCCGCCTCCGGATCGAGGAGGAGCTGCGAGCCGCGCTCGACGCCGACTCCATCGACTTCGAGGCCCGGATGAGCGAGTCCGCCCTCGCTCGCCTGTTCTTCCGCATCCGGCTCCAGCGCGGCGCGGAGATCCCCGCCGTCGACGCCGCCGAGCTCGAGGACCGCCTCGTCCGCGCAGCCCGCTCATGGCCCGAGGGCATCATCGAGGTCGCCCAGCAGAGATTCGAGCAGGACACCGCGCACCGGCTCGCCGCACTCTGGGCGGAGTCCTTCCCGGCCGGCTACCGCGTGGACTACGAGGTCGAGGACGCACTGGAGGACATCGCCCGGTTCGAGGAGCTCGCCGCCTCGGGCACCGGGGCGCCGCAGGTGCACGTGTACGTGCCGCAGCACGGACCGGACTCCGCCCACGCGGAGGACGCCCGCCTCAAGCTGTACCTGATGGAGGCCAAGAGCCTCACTCAGATCCTCCCGTACTTCCACAACCTGGGCCTCGAGGTGCTGGACGAGCGACCGTTCGAGATCACGCGATCGGACGGGCGCGCCTTCTTCCTGTACGACCTCGGTCTGAAGTACCCCGCCGGCCTCTCGCCGCTCGGCACTGCGGCCCTGCTGCAGGACGCGTTCGGTGCGGCCGTCACGGGGTCCAGCGAGTCCGACGCCTTCGACCGGCTCGTGCTGAGCGAGGAGCTCGGGTGGCGCCAGGTGCTGATCCTCCGCGCCTACGCCAAGTACATGCGGCAGATGGGCAACACCAATTCGTACGGCTTCGTGGCAGACACGCTGCTGCGCAACGGCGTGGTAAGCCGTGCGCTCGTGGCCCTGTTCACCGCCCGCTTCGACCCCGACCTCGAGGGCGATCGCACCGTCGCCTCCGATGCGGCACGGACGGCGCTCGACGAGGGACTGGAGAACGTCCCGACCCTCGACGCCGACCGGGTCCTGCGCACGTTCGCGAACCTCATCGAGGCGAGCCTGCGCACCAACTACTTCCAGGACAAGCGGCACGTCAGCATCAAGTTCGACACCTCACGGATCGACGGTGCACCGTTCCCGCGCCCGAAGTTCGAGATCTGGGTCTACTCGCCGCAGGTCGAGGGCGTGCACCTCCGGTTTGGCAAGGTGGCCCGCGGCGGCCTGCGCTGGTCCGACCGACGTGAGGACTTCCGCACCGAGGTGCTGGGCCTGGTGAAGGCGCAGACCGTGAAGAACGCCGTGATCGTGCCGACCGGCGCGAAGGGCGGCTTCTTCGCCAAGCAGCTTCCCGACGCCACCGCCGACCGGCAGGCGTGGCTCGCCGAGGGCCAGGCGAGCTACCGTACGTTCATCCGGGGGCTGCTCGACATCACGGACAACGTGGCCACCGACGGCGCCACGGAGTCGGTGGTGCCTCCCGCTCGTGTGGTCCGGCACGACGACGACGACACCTACCTCGTGGTGGCGGCCGACAAGGGCACCGCGGCGTTCTCCGACATCGCCAACGCCCTCTCGGCCGAGTACGACTTCTGGCTCGGTGACGCCTTCGCCTCCGGCGGATCGGTCGGCTACGACCACAAGGCCATGGGCATCACGGCCCGGGGCGCGTGGGAGTCCGTGAAGCGGCACTTCAGCGAGTTCGACGTCGACACGCAGACCGACGACTTCACCGTGGTGGGCGTGGGCGACATGAGCGGCGACGTCTTCGGCAACGGCATGCTCCTGTCCGAGCACATCCGCCTCCTGGCCGCGTTCGACCACCGCCACATCTTCCTCGACCCGAACCCCGACGCGGCCACCTCCTTCGCCGAGCGCCAGCGGCTGTTCAACCTCCCGAGGTCGAGCTGGGAGGACTACGACGCCACCCTCATCAGTCGCGGCGGCGGTGTCTACCCGCGGCAGGCCAAGTCCGTCCCCATCTCGCCGGAGGTGCGTGAGGCGCTGGGGCTGGACGCGTCGGTCACGAAGCTGAGCCCTCCCGAGGTGCTCAAGGCCATCCTGCGCGCCCCGGCGGACCTGCTCTACAACGGCGGCATCGGCACCTACGTCAAGGCCACCGACGAGACCCACGGCGAGGTCGGCGACCGCGCCAATGACGCCATCCGGGTCAACGGCAGCGAGCTGCGTGCCCGGGTGGTCGGCGAGGGCGGCAACCTCGGCATGACGCAGCGCGGCCGGATCGAGGCGGCCCTCGCCGGGGTCATCCTCAACACCGACGCCATCGACAACAGCGCCGGCGTCGACTGCTCCGACCACGAGGTCAACATCAAGATCTTCGTGGACCGGATGGTACGCGCCGGGCGCCTGCTGCCCGAGGAGCGCGCCGAGTTCCTGCACTCCATGACCGACGAGGTCGGCCGGCTCGTGCTGCAGGACAACATCGACCAGAACGTGCTGCTGCTCAACGACCGCCGGAGGATCATCGAGGCGAGCCCGAGCTACGAGCGGATGATGGACTGGCTCGAGAAGAAGGTGGACCTCGACAGGACCCTCGAAGCCCTGCCGACGACGGCGCAGCTGCGCCGGAGGATCGACGCCGGGCAGGGACTCACCTCGCCCGAGCTGTCCGTGCTCGCCGCCTACGCGAAGATCGAGCTGACGAGGGTCCTGTCCGCCAGCGACCTCGCCGACGACCCCTACTTCAGGGGGACGCTGCGGCGTTACTTCCCGCAGCAGCTCGTGGAGCGCTTCGACGACGAGCTCGACACGCACCCGCTGCGCCGCGAGATCATCTCCACCGTCATCGCCAACGACATGATCAACCTCGGTGGGATCACCTTCGCGTTCCGCGTCATGGAGGAGACCTCGGTAGCCGAGCCGGTGATCGCCCGGGCCTTCGTGGCCCTGCGCGAGATCTACTCCCTCGGCGAGACCGTCAACGCGCTCGCGGCCCTGCCCGCGGACTTCCCCACGGACCACTGGACCACGCTGCACCTGGACCTGCGCCGGCTCCTCGACCGGGCCGTCCGCTGGTTCGTGAACCACGTGGAGCAGGGCACGACGGTGAACCAGGACATCGACGCCTTCAAGCCCCTCGTCGCACCGATCCGGACGCGCCTGTCCGAGTACCTGCGCGGCTGCGACCTCGAGCGGGCGAGGGAGGCGACGGCGACGGCGACGGCCTGGCACCTTCCCGAGGAGCTCGGCCGGCACTGGGCGGAGCAGTTCGAGTCCTTCGCGCTGCTGGATATCGCCTACAGCACCCGCAGGGTCGAGGAGCCGGTCGAGAACATCGCCCAGGTGTACTACGCGGTGTACGACCGCTTCGAGGTCGACAACCTGCTCGAGCGGATCACCAAGCTCCCGCGGACGGACCGCTGGCAGTCCCTCGCCCGGGCCGCCCTGCGCGACGACCTCTACTCGACGGTCGCCGACATCACCGTGGCCGTCCTGCGCGCGACACCCGAGATGCAGGCAGGCGATGCGGGGGAGAGGCTGCAGACCTGGCAGGATCAGAACGCCGACCAGCTGCAGCGCGCCAGCAACATGTTCGCCGAGGTCAACCAGCTGGAGCGGGACGACATCTCATCGCTGTCCGTGGCGCTGCGGCTCCTGCGCTCCATCGTCCGGTAGGGCGCGGCCTGTTCCGTCGCCGTCGCCCGTGAGTGACAGACTGGACCTGCGGTACTGGATGCCGCAGGTCCGGTCCGTCCTGGCGGCGGCCCCGGACCGTGATGCCGCGTTCGACCCGAGCAACAGAGAGATCCCATGGCAATCTTCACTGACCCCATCCGCGAGTACACCGGGTTCGAGCCCGGCGACGCCGAGTGGCTGCACCTTCTGGTGGGGGACTGGCAGATGGTGGCCGACCTCGCGTTCGCGGATCTGGCCCTGTGGTTCCCTCTCGACGGCGGCGGGTACGTAGCGCTGGCGCACGCCCGTCCCTCGACGTCGCACACTGTCTTCCACAGCGACTTCGTGGGGGAGCGGATCCGGGCCGATCTGCAACCGCTCGTCGACGTCGCATGGGAGTCCCAGAAGATCGAGCGCTCGGGCGAGACGAACTGGACCACCGAGATGGCCATGCGCGTCGAGGCCGTCCCCATGGTGCGCAACGGCCGCACGCTCGCCGTCGTGACGACCCACATGGACCTGTCCAGTTCGAGGATGCCGTCGCGGCTCGAACTGACCTACCGGCAGTGCGCGTACGACCTCCTGCGGATGGGCACGCTGGGACTGTGGCCCGATTTCGCGACGCCCACCGGGTCGCGGCGCGGCGCCCCCCGCGTGGGGGACGGGCTCATCCGGCTCGACGTCGACGGGATCGTGCAGTACGCGAGCCCGAACGGTGTGTCGGCGTTCCGCCGCCTGGGTGACGTCGAGACCCTCGAGGGGCGCCCGCTCGCGGAGATCACGACGGCGCTCCTGAAGGACCGCAGGATGGTCGACGAGACGCTCCCGCTGGTGGTCACCGGTCGCATGCCGTGGCGTACCGAGATCGGTTCGCGCGGCGTGAGCCTCTCCCTGCGGGCCATCCCCCTGCGCGACGAGAAGGAGCGGTTCGGGGCCCTGGTGCTCTGCCGTGACGTCTCGGAGCTCCGGCGGCGGGAGATGGAGCTCGTGTCGAAGGACGCGACCATCCGGGAGATCCATCACCGGGTCAAAAACAACCTGCAGACCGTGGCCGCGCTGCTGAGGATGCAGTCCCGCAGGATGGTCAGCGAGGAGGGAAAGCTCGGACTCGAGCAGGCCATGCGGCGCGTGTCGACGATCGCCCTGGTGCACGAGACGCTCTCCCAGGGCCTGGCACAGAGCGTGGACTTCGACGAGCTCATCTCGCGGCAGTTCCGACTCTCGGCGGAGGTCGCATCACCGTCGCAGGCCGTGCGCACCGAGCGCAGCGGCGATTTCGGCGAGCTTCCGAGCGATCTCGCCACCCCGCTGGCCCTCGTGATCAACGAGCTCGTCACGAACGCCGTCGAGCACGGCCTGTCCGGGCGTGCAGGGACCGTCTGGCTGATGGCCAACCGGCGCATGGAGGCCGGCGGGGAGGAGATCCTCAGGGTCACCATCGCGGACGACGGCGTCGGCCTGCCCGCGGGCGGGCACGCGGAGGGGCTCGGGCTGCAGATCGTCCGGACCCTGGTCACGAGCGAGCTGGGCGGGACCATCGAGTGGCGCACGCGCGGTGGTGGCGGGACGTCGGTCACGATCGAGCTCGGTCTGCGCCTGAACCAGGGGAGCTGACCACGCCTGACCAGGGGAGTACCCCCTATTCGGCGGCCGCCGCCGGGTGTCCGTCGACGGGGATCCTGCCGCTGGGGCGTTCCCGGGAATGAGAAGAGGCCGCCCGACGGGCGGCCTCTTCTCGTTCTGCCGGATCGGGGCCGGGCTCACGCCCGGCTTCGATCAGGAGGCGCGGCGGGCCCGTGCAGCCCGGCGCTTGAGCGCACGGCGCTCGTCCTCACTCAGTCCACCCCACACTCCGGCATCCTGCCCGGACTCGATGGCCCACTGCAGGCAGGTGTCCTGGACCGGGCAGCGGCGGCAGACGCTTTTCGCTTCCTCGATCTGGAGGAGCGCTGGTCCGGTATTGCCGACCGGGAAGAACAGTTCCGGGTCCTTGTCCAGACAGGCCGCGCGACTACGCCAATCCATGTGATCACATTCTCCTTCAGCCTTCCTCATCGTTTGTGAAAATATTCACGAGGGGGCTCATAGTAAAGGGGGCCAACTTTGGGCCCCCCGGGTTTCCACTTCTTTAAGGCTGTCACGTTACCAACGGGTAAACAAGGGTTTTACGCGTCCGATTGATCCGACACGTGAGGGGTTAGTCACAGCGATGCCGTTCCACGACGGCCCTGGGCGCGTGCGGTGCTTCGGGTAGGGTTCGAGGGTGGTTCCAGATCAAGCTCCTCCCCGTGCGAGCAGGCCCCGAGGCGTCCTCCTGATCGCAGCTGTCCTGGTCCTGGAGGCGATCACGCTGCTGGTGATCGCGGTCGGATTCGTGGTCACGATCTTCAGCGCCGACGCACTCTCCGTCGGAGGGTCGGTCTCCATGGCGGTCCTGTTGCTGCTGGTCGGAGCGGGCCTCGCTGCGATGGCACGCCACCTGATGGCGGGCTTCCGCTGGCCGCGGTCACCCTCGCTCGTCGTGCAGCTGTTCCTGGTGATCCTCGCGTTCCCCTATTTCTCCTTGGGTTCGCCGCTCATCGGACTGGCACTGCTGGTACCTGCCGCCGCCGTCATCGTCACGCTGTTCTCCGCACCCGTCGTGCGGTACACCGTGCGGACCGGTAGAACGGGCAAGGCTCTGTAGGCTCCCCCGGATCCCCCTGGGAGCCCGACGGCCGGCTGCATGAACCGGAGCCCCATCAGGGCCAATCACCCGACGCACGGGCAACCTGCACCTCGAGGACTACGCCTGGTTCGCATGCGTAGCCACGGCCGGCAACCGGCGACCCGTCCAGGTCGAGGCGCACACCGAAAACATCGCCGTCGCCCGCGGTCCTCGGCGCCAGGACGAGCCCACGGCCCGCCGCGCGGGCCTGGAGGGCGAGCGGCACGCGCACCGTGAGCGCAGGACCGGGGACGGCGGAGAGTGCCGCGGCGGCGCCCCGAGCGACGAGGCCCGACAGCACCTGGTAGACGTCCGCGGACAGCCGGTCCGCGTCGTCGACCAGCAGGAGGCAGTCATCCGCCGAACCCGGTCCCGCGCTGCGCTCGCCCAGGCCCCGCCAGTAGGCGGACGCCGCCGACCCAGCCTCACCCGCGGGCGGGGCGAGGATAGTGCGCCAGGGATTCACGTGTTCCGCCGAGGCCCGGAGCACCCGCAGCGCGTTCGTACGCCCGCTCCCCGGATGTCCCAGCACGAGGTAGACCTCACCCGGACGAACGGTGACGGCGAAGGGCCGCAGGTCGTCGTCGTGCACCCCGAGCAGGAGACCATCCGGGGCCGGGGACGTGTCGGCGGGAACGATGTCCCTCAGCTGCACCTCGTGGGGCAGGGGATGCACCGGGAACGGGGAACGAGCGGGAGGCCGGGCCGGCGGTGTGCCGGACCCCGTGGCCGCGAGCAGCTGACACGTGCCGTCCCCCCAGACGCCGGTGATGCGTCCCTGGGCGAAGCCGCGACCGGGGACAGCGTCGATCTGCGGCAGTCTGGGCCACGTCAGCGTGGTCTCCTGGTGGGCGCCGAGAGGAAGGTACACGCGATTGGGCAGGAGTGCGAAGAAGCGCGAGGCGGTCAGCTCGCGGTCTCCTGCGATGAGGACGGCGACGCCGCTGTGCACACCGTCCCGCACGATGGCATGCAGGGCATCCTCCGCCCGTGCGAGGCGTCCGTCGCGGAACCGACTGCTCCACCGGCCCCACCCGGTGATCACCAGGACGATGGATGCAGCGCCGCCCTGGGCGGTGTCCGGCACGGCCGCCAGCCGTTCGAGCACGCGACAGGCCCGCTTCGTCTCGTGGGACGGGACATATGCGCCCACCTGCGGGAGCGCGGACCACCGCCCCAGAGTGCCGTCGCCGTCGAGCACGTACAGATGTATGTCGGGGTCGCAGGCCGGGAGTGAGGAGGCGACCGCTGCGAGGGCTTCGGCCGCCCCGCTGCCGGGCAGGCCGACGAAGGCCAGGTGGGAGTGGGCCGAGGGGCGCCAGCACAGGAGCCGCTGGGCCTGGCGTTCGGGGAAATCGGCGACTCCGAACGGTACGCGGGTCTCGGAGGAGGGGACAGGACGATCTTCGATATCCGCGTCAGCGGACTCGAAAGCGGCGCATCCCGCGGCCGAGATCTGTGTCGGAAGTGGGGGCAGTACCGGGCGGGACGGCTGTCGGCCGTCAGCCCGGCCGGCTGCTCCGCTGCGTGATCCACCGGCTACCTCGTGTGCGGCGACGAGACCGGCCACCGCCCGCTCGAGGAGGTCCCGCTCGGAACCTGCCGGGTCCCCTTCGGCCGTGTGCCGGTGCCTGTTGCCTGTGCCTTCACCCAGGTAGTCGGCGACGTCCTGCCAGCCCGGGGACCCGTCCGTCGTCGGCAGGTGTGAGGCCGCCGCGACCTGTAGGCCCACGGGTGGTTCCGTCCCGCGCCGGAGGAAGGCCCTGCCCGGAGCATCCACGGGGATGTCGGCGGCCACCCCGGACCCGAGGATGTCGTGCGACTCCATCGGCGTCTGGACCCGCAGGAGGACCGACGAGGTGATGTTCGCACGGAGGTCCGGGGTCACCGCCCCCTGCGCCCTCTGCGTCGCAAGGATCAGGTGGATGCCCAGGGACCGGCCGAGAGCGGCGATCTTCATCAGGTCCGGCACCGCGCTCGGCACGTCGTCGCCCAGGATCCGGAATTCATCGATCACGACGACCAGCCGGGGAGGACACGACGACGGCGAGGCGGTGCGCAGCTCGTCGAGATCCCGGGCGCCATGATCCGCGCAGAGCTGTTCCCGGCGCCGCAGCTCCGCGCGCAGTGAGGTCAGGGCGCGTGCCGTCGATCCCGGGCTCAGGTCCGTCAGGCATCCCACGCAGTGAGGGAGGGACGCGAGCGCGCCGAGCCCTGATCCGCCCTTGTAGTCGACGAGGAGCACGGTGAGATGCCAAGGCGGTTGATCGAGGGCCAGCCCGAGCACCAGGGTCCTCAAAAACTCGGACTTGCCGGACCCCGTCGTGCCGGCGACCAGCAGGTGCGGCCCGTCCCTCACGAGGTCGATCGAGACGGCGCCGGTCGTCGAGAGTCCGATGAACGCGGTCGGGCGCCCCGCATCGGCCGCAGCCCATCGCCCGGGGATCGACGTCGCGAGGGTGTCCGGCCTGAAGTGCTCCGACCACAGGGAGGCGGACGGCGGAAGGGCTCCGCCAGTGCGCCCCCCTGCACCGGGGCGGATCGCCCGGGGCACCGGGCGGGCACCGGCCACGCGGCCGAGCAGCCTCGCCGTCCGTTCGAACGACGAGGCCGAGACGCCATCCGGAACGACGCGGTACTCCCGCCCCTTCACGCGCGCCAGGGCCCGGTCGGCGGTGATCGTCATCCCGTCGTCCGGTACGGCGGTCCCGGCGGAACCGGCCTGCTCCATCACGAAGCGGACGATGAGGACGGTCCGTCGTCGGGCGACCTCGGGAAGCTCCCCCGACACGTGGAGGAGGAGCAGCGCATCGGTCTGCTCGAGGATCAGGGCCAGGACGAGCGGGTCCTGCGTGAGTCGCACGTTCGGGAGGAAGCGGGCGTGGATCGGAAGGTGTCGAACCGATCCCCAGCACACGACGGGGATCGATACCTGGCCAGGATGCGCCACCTGAAGCAGCATGGCGCGCAGAAGACCCAGCACCGGTGCGGTCTCACCCGTGATGGTGAAAGTCCTGCCCGAGGTGCCGGCGATGCTCGAGGTCGCGGTGTCCGGCAGCCACGGCAGCACCAGTGGCAGGTCCGGGAGGACCGGGAGGGCGAACGACCCGTCGTCGCGCCCGATGCGGAGGTTCGCCGCCTGATCGGCGGTGCCCAGTCTCAGCAGGATCGCCGGTGAGGGCGGTGCTCCCACTGCCGGCCCTGCAGCGGCATCCCGGCGGGCACGCAGGACGTCGAGCGCCGTCTGCCCGGGGTCGGGGACGGATGCCATCCGACGCTCCCGGTCCCGCCCCGCAGCACCCCGGACCGCCTCCCCGAAGACGCGTGCTTCCTTCCGGTAGGTGAGCAGGGGGACGACCCCGGTGGCCACCGAGAGGGCGCTGAAGGCGAGGAGGAACCACATGCCGGTCGTCAGGACCAGGGCGACACCGAGGACGAGCGGCAGCAAGGCGGTGAGGATCAGGAGGCGGGACGGCCGCTTGGGCGGATCCGGTCCGACCGGCAGGGCCTCGAGGACCTCCGTGGGGGAGACGTGTCGCCAGCCGTCGTCGTCGAGCAGTTCGATGCGACACCGGCTCGTGCCGAATCGAAGATCCGCGGACACCGTGATCTCCGTGGCGTCGATGCGCTCGCCGTCGACGAACGTGCCGTTCGCCGACCCGAGGTCCTCGAGGACGATGGCGTCCCCGGTCACCGTGAGCAGGGCATGACGCCGCGACAGCCCGGGGTCGGCGATGGCAATATCGCAGGCCGATCGTCCGAGGATGTATGCGCCTCGAATGAGAGGGATCACCTGTCCCGCGTCCGGGCCGGAATGGACGACGAAGAGCAGGTGCGGCAGGCGGGACGGATCCGCGGGAGCCGGGCGTGGTCCGCAGACGATGATCGCCCCGTCCGTCAGGGCTCCTGCGTGCGCCGTCGCCGTCTCCAGCGGGGTGTCGTCGATCGAGAAGGGCCCCTGATATCCGGCGGCTTCCAGCCGCTCCGCGAGTGCGGCCCCGGTGGGCAGTCGCGTGGTGTCGACGACGATCTCCCGAGAGGGAAAGCCGGTCGGCGGAGCGCTCGCGAGCGTGACGTGCAGATCCACGGTGGCCTCCTCGGACGATGATCACTCCCGAGGCTAGGGCCGTACGGGACTAGCCTGGTGACCGTGTCACTGCTGTGTGGACAACGGGCCGGAGGAACCGTCGATCGGCGATCCACACAGGGTGCACACAGTTGCTCCCGGTAGGATGGATCCCCGTGTCTACCGTGAAAGTCCCTGATGGCCGTTGTTGAAGCTCGTCGCCCTGTAACTCCGCGCGACGGGGACACGGGTGCGGATCGCCGGTTCAGGCCGGAGGTGCAGGGTCTCCGGGCGCTCGCCGTGCTGATGGTGGTGTGCTACCACATCTGGTTCGGGCGCGTCTCCGGCGGAGTGGACGTCTTCCTGTTGGTGTCGGCCTTCCTGCTGTCTCTGTCGTTCCTTCGCCGGGTCGAGTCGGGGAAGCCTCTGGACCTCGCCCGGCACTGGCTGCACCAGTTCAAACGCCTGCTGCCCGCCGTCGTCGTCGTGCTCCTGGGCACGTTGGCTGCCAGTTATGTGCTGGTGCCGCAATCCCGGTGGGCGGGTATTCTCGAGCAGTCGTGGGCCTCCCTGTTCTACGTGCAGAACTGGGTGCTGGCCTCGGACGCCGTCGACTACTACGCGGAGGATCACAGTCTCGCGAGCCCCCTGCAGCACTTCTGGTCCCTGTCCGTCCAGGGTCAGGTGTTCATCCTGTGGCCACTGCTCTTCCTCGGCAGTTCCTGGGCGGCGCGCCGCTACCGGCTGAAGTTCCGCGGCGTCATGCTGCTCGTGTTCGGCGCGCTCTTCGCGGGGTCGCTGGTGTTCTCGATCTGGGAGACCGGGACGAACCAGGCCTATGCCTACTTCGATACGCGAACCCGCCTCTGGGAGTTCGCCATCGGGACGCTGCTGGCGCTGGCCCTGCCGTTCATCAGGTTGCCGCGCTTCCTGCGTGTCCTTGCGGGATGGGTCGGCGTCGCGGCGATGCTGTCGGGCGGCTTCCTGCTCGATGTGCAGGGGCAGTTCCCGGGCTACGTGGCCCTCTGGCCGCTCGTCGCGGCAGCCCTGGTGATCATCGCCGGGCAGACCGGCAGTCGCGTGGGCGCAGACCGGTTCCTGTCCTCGAAGCCGCTCGTCAGGGTGGGGGACCTCTCGTACGCCCTGTACCTATGGCACTGGCCGGTGCTGGTGCTCGCCCTGATCTGGCGTGACAGAGCGTCGCCGGGCGTGCTCGGTGGCCTCCTCGTCATCGCCGTGTCGTTCGCCCTGGCCTACCTGACCATGCGTTTCGTCGAGCGGCCCCTGCGGGCGCTGGCGTGGGCGGACGCTCGACGCCGTCGCGCTGTCATAGTCCTGGCCGTGTGCCTGGGTCTGGTCGCGGCCCCGCTGACCGGGTGGCAGCAGAGCCTCCGCGTCGAGGCTGAGCGCATCGCCGCGAACGCCGACGTCAACAACCCGGGAGCGCTTGTGCTCGACCCTCGGCTTGCCGTTACGGCTCCGAGCGGCGTACCGCTTGCTCCTGCTGTGACGGACATGCAGAAGGAATACTTGGATGTCGGTGAACGATGCTCCGGCGAGGAGGCCCCCGACGACTCGCTGATCCGCGACCAGTGTTCGACGCTGAGGTTCTCCGACACACCGGACCGGCATCTCGTCGTGGTCGGAAGCTCCCATGCGCAACAGTGGGCGGTCCCCTTGGTCGAACTGGCCAGGGAGAGGAACTGGGAGATCACCTTCTTCCTGCTCGGCGCATGCCCTTATGGGCTGGAGACTGAGGAGTCGGCCGATTGGTGCACGGACTGGAACGCGGCAGTGACGGGGCATGTGATGGACCTCGATCCCGACGCGGTCTACACCGTCGGGACGGCAGCCCGGGTCGAAGACCCGCAGGACGTCGTCCTGCCGGGGTTCACCGATGCCGCCAACCGGCTGATGGACGCTGGCATCCAGGTGGTCGCAGTACGGGACAACCCCAGATTCTCCCAACACATGGTGCAGTGCGTCGAGAACGAGGGGGCGGACAGCCCGGCCTGCAACCCTTCACGGGCGCAGACCATCAGCCGGACGCCGCCTTCGGCGCAGCTGTCGGAGGAAGCCCCGGGCCTGGTCTTCCTCGATTTCTCGGACATCATCTGTGCGCTGGATCTGTGCCCGGCGGTTATCGGGAACGTCTACGTGTACATCGACGACAACCACCTCAGTGCTACCTACCTGAGGTCGATGCTTCCGGTGTTCGAGGAGCGGTTCGACGCCAAGGTCCGCCTGTAGAGGCCGCTTCCCGAGGCACGTATTCTCCCCTGGTCCCCGCGGCGCAGTCCGGTCTGCCAGATGCACTGCGGCATAATTGAGACCAAACGTCATTACAGGAGATATTTTGAGTGCAGATCTAGTCGTCGTCGGATCGGGCTTCTTCGGCCTGACAATCGCGGAGCGAGCCGCGAGCCAGCTCGGCCTGAAGGTCGCGGTACTCGACCGTCGCCACCACATCGGTGGGAACGCGTACAGCGAGAACGAAGCCCAGACCGGAATCGAGGTGCACCGCTACGGCGCCCACCTCTTCCACACCTCGAACGAGCGCGTCTGGGACTACGTCCACAACTTCACGGAGTTCACCAACTACGTGCACAAGGTCTACACCCGCCATAAGGGCGAGGTGTTCCCTATGCCGATCAACCTCGGGACGATCAACCAGTTCTTCCGGACAGCCCTCGGACCCGCGGAAGCCCGCGCCCTCATCCAGGAGCAGGCCGGCGAGCTCGCCGGCACCGACCCGCAGAACCTGAACGACAAGGGCATCCAGCTGATCGGGCGCCCGCTCTACGAGGCCTTCATCAAGTACTACACGGGCAAGCAGTGGCAGACCGATCCGAAGGACCTGCCCGCCGAGATCATCTCGCGCCTTCCCGTTCGCTACACCTACGACAACCGGTACTTCAACGACAAGTACGAGGGTCTGCCCGTCAACGGCTACACGGCCTGGATCGAACGCATGGCGGACCACCCGAACATCGATGTCCACCTCAACACGGACTTCTTCGACGAGGGCCACGAGTACTCGCGCTCGACGACGCTCGGCCAGGTGCCCGTCGTCTACACGGGCCCCGTGGACCGGTACTTCGACTTCGCCGAGGGCGACCTCTCCTGGCGGACCATCGACCTCCAGGAGGAAGTGCTCCCGATGGAGGACTTCCAGGGCTGCTCGGTCATGAACTACCCGGACGAGGACGCGGCGTACACGCGCATCCACGAGTTCCGTCACTTCCATCCGGAGCGGGATTACACGAAGGATGCCACCGTCGTCATGCGGGAGTACTCCCGTTTCGCCGAGAAGGGCGACGAGCCCTACTACCCGATCAACACGTCGGAGGACCGCGCAAAGCTTGTTGCGTACCGCGACCTCGCGAGGGGAGAGAAATCGGTGCTGTTCGGCGGCCGTCTCGGGACCTACAAGTACCTCGACATGCACATGGCCATCGGGTCCGCCCTGTCGATGTTCGACAACAAGATCACCCCGCACTTCACCGGCGGGCAGAAGCTCGAAAGCGGCGGGGTGGACGCGTGAGTGAGGCGACGCTCGCCAGTTCGGTCGCCGATACGGACGGGGGGGTACAGGCGTGGCATACCCTCCAGCGCGTCGTGCTTCCCGGGCAGAGCCAGATAGATACTGCTGCCCTCTACGTGGATACGGGTAGTGCGGTCGGTGTGCAGGTGAATACCACCGACGGCACCACCGAAACGTCATCGAGCCGTGTGGGTCCTGCCTCGCCCGGCCCGGAACTCCACGTCGAGGACTTCCGCTCCAGGCGGTCGACCTCCGTGCGTCCCGGAGAGCGGGTGTCTTTCGGCACCTACTTCAACGCCTTCCCGGCGAGCTACTGGCGACGATGGACGAGCGTGCGGAACGTGAGATTGTCCGTCGCCACGACCGGGGCCGGCGGAATCAGCGTCTACAAGTCCAATGCGCGCGGTTCCCTCCAGCACGTCGAGACGGCCCGCGTCACGGGAACCTCGACTAGTGTCTTCGACCTCTCCCTGCAGCCCTTCGGTGACGGAGGGTGGTACTGGTTCGACCTCGTAGCGGGGTCCGGGTCCCTGATCCTCAATCAGGCGGAATGGCTCGCCCCGGGTGACGCTCCGACATCGGGCCAGATCACGCTCGAGATCACGACGCTGAACAAGCCCGACTTCTGTGCGAACAATCTGGCGATCCTCGCCGAGAACCCGGATGTCCTGACGAACGTCAAGGAGGTGCTGATCGTCGACCAGGGCACGAAGAAGGTGGCCGACGAACCGACGTTCCCGGGCATCGAAGCCGCGCTGAACGGCAAGCTCCGCATCATCGACCAGAGCAATCTGGGCGGATCCGGCGGCTTCGCCCGCGGGATGTACGAGGCCGTCGAGAACGGCAGCGACTACGCTCTCCTGCTCGACGACGACGTCGTCATGGAACCGGAGAGCATCACGCGCCTGCTGGCGTTCGCGGACCACTGCAGGACGCCGACGATCGTCGGCGGCCACATGTTCGATCTCTACAACCGAACCGTGCTGCACACCTTCGGTGAGATCGTGAACCCCTACCGGTTCCAACCGGATCAGCCAGTCGCCGAGCAGACCCTGGGTCACGACTTCATGCGCTCGAACCTGCGCCACACGCCCTGGCTCCACCGCCGCATCGACGTGGACTACAACGGATGGTGGATGTGCCTCATCCCAACGGAGGTGATCCGCGAGATCGGATTGTCGCTGCCCGTCTTCATCAAATGGGACGATGCGGAGTACGGCCTGCGCGCCAAGAAAGCCGGTTACCCCACCGTGTCGATGCCGGGCAGCGCCGTGTGGCATGTGTCCTGGATCGACAAGGACGACATGGTCGGCTGGCAGGCCTACTTCCACACACGCAACCGCATGATCGCCGCGCTGATCCACAGTCCGTACGAGCGAGGGGGCAGGGTGATCCGGGAGTCCGGCTACTCGGACGTGAAGCACCTCGTCTCCATGCAGTACTACACCGTGCGGGGGCGTGTGATGGCGATGCGCGACGTGCTGCGTGGCCCGGATCAGTTGCACTCCATCCTCGCGACAAAGCTGCCGGAAATCCGTGCGCTCAGCGAGAAGCACTCCGATGCGCAGCTGAAGCCTGACCCGGACGAGTTCCCTGCGCCGCAGATGGACAAGCCTCCTCGACATGGACAGGGCTTCAAGGCGCCGTCCTACACGACTCTCGTCCCATGGGCCGTAAAGACCATCGCCCGGCAATTGAGCAGGCCCGTCGCCCTCTCGAGCAAGGAACGCCCGCAGGCCTTCGTCGCGCATCAGGACAACAAGTGGTGGAGGATGTCGCAGTACGACAGTGCCATCGTCTCCAATGCAGAGGGCACGGGAGCATCCTGGTATCGCCGCGATCCTCAACAGCTTCGCGCCCTCCTCGCGGAGGCCGCACGCCTGAACGCCGAGATCCTTCGGAAGTGGCCGCAGCTCCGGGAGCAGTACCGGGCAGCACTCGACGACATCACGTCCTTCGAGTCATGGAAGAAGACGTTCGACGAGCATTCAGGGGAAGGCAAGTAATTTGAGCACCATCGACCTGACCACCCCCGGTCTAGGGGGTGGTCTCAGGGACGTGCTGCGGTCGCGGTATCTTCTGAAGCTGCTTGTGCAGAAGGAGCTCAAGGTACGCTACCGGGGCTCGGTCCTCGGTCTGCTGTGGTCCTACGTCAAGCCGGGCGTGCAGTTCGTCGTGTTCTGGTTCGCCCTAGGGATCTTCTTGGGGATGAACCGCAACACGGAGAACTACCCGATCTACCTGTTCTCCGGAATCGTGCTCATCAACTTCTTCACAGAGGCCCTGAGTAATGCATCCCGCTCGATCGTCGGGAACGGTGGGCTGATCAAGAAGATCTACCTCCCGCGCGAGCTGTTTCCGGTCGCGTCGGTCTGGGTGTCCGCGGTCCACTTCGTACCGCAGCTCCTCGTCCTGCTCGTTGCATGCTTCATTGCCGGGTGGACACCGGGAGTGGCGCAGATCGCGGCGGCCGTCATCGGGTTCCTAATCGTCGCGTTGCTCGCCATCGGTTTGGGGCTTTTCTTCGGATCGGTGAACGTCTACTTCAGGGACTCGGAGAACTTCGTCGACATGCTCCTGATGATCGCCACGTGGGCCTCCCCGGTCCTCTATTCATGGACCATGGTGCGGGACGGGCTCTACGACGCCTTCGGAACGGGCGTCGGTGAAGTGCTGCACACGATCTATCAGACCAATCCGCTCACCATCGCCGTCGAACTGTTCCACTTCGCCTTCTGGATGCCGACGACGACGAACATGACCGATCCGCTGACGGCTGTCCCACCGAATCTGCTCGACCTGTGGATGCCCATCGGAGTGGCCATCTCCGTGGTCGTGATTCTCACGGGGCAGTACACCTTCCGGCGGCTCGAGGGCCGCTTCGCCCAGGAGCTCTGACATGACCACCGCCATAGAAGTCCGGAGCGTGTCCAAAGAATTCGTGCTCCGGCACACCCGCTCCATCAAGGAAGCGTTCGTCTGGATCATGAAGGGCCGGAAGGGCGACCTGTCCAAGAAGTTCCACGCCCTCGCAGACGTCAGCCTGACGATCGAACAAGGGGAAACGGTAGCCCTGCTCGGGCTGAACGGCTCAGGCAAATCGACCCTGCTGAAGCACATCTCCGGCGTCATGCTGCCCGACAGCGGGTCGATCAGGACGCGGGGGAGGGTCGCCGGACTGATCGAAGTGGGTGCCGGCTTCCACCCCGACCTGTCGGGACGGGACAACGTGTACCTCAACGGCGCGATCCTGGGCATGAGCGAGGAACAAATCGAAGAACGCTTCGATGACATCCTGGAATTCTCGGAGATCGGCCAGTTCATCGATACCGAGGTGAAGTTCTACTCCTCCGGCATGTACCTGCGGCTCGCGTTCTCCGTCGCGGTGCACACGAATCCGGAGGTCTTCCTCGTCGACGAGATACTCGCGGTGGGCGACGAGCCATTCCAGAAAAAGTGCATCGCGCGGATCAAGGAACTGGCAGAGGATGGCAAGACGCTGGTGGTGGTGAGCCATGACCTCGACCTGGTCTCGCAGATCTGCAGGCGGGGCATCCTGCTCGAGCACGGCCGACTGCTCATGGATGGCCCCGTGGACGACGTCGTAGCGAGGCTCCGCAGTAACGGCTGAGGCCTGCCGGGTACCGGGACGAGACCGCCAAGCCGATGGCTGCGGCATCAACGAACTATCGAAGAGGTAAACCAGATGTGGGCCGCAGCAATACCGGAGTTCCTCCTCGCCCTGGGGATCCTCTTCATTCCGGGGCTGGTCGTCGGAGTCGCCGGATTCGGCCTGAGGGGATTCAACGCGGTCGCCGTTGCGCCGTTGCTCTCGATGTCCTTCATCACGCTGGGAGCGATCGGGGCCGGGCTCCTGGGTGTCGACTGGTCCCCACTGCCGGTCGTGGGGCTGGCGGTGCTCACGATACCCGTCGGATTGCTGGTGCGACTCGCGCTGCGACGGCGATCGGTTGAGCGCGAGGTCTTCGTACGCCTGCATCTCCTGGTACCGCTCGCCGGTCTGGTTGTCGGAGCCTTCCTGGTAGGACGGCGCCTGCTCTTCGCCTTCGGAGAACCGGAGCGTTTCTCGCAGACGTTCGACAACATCTTCCACCTCAATGCGATCCAGTACATCTCCGACACGGGGTCGGCTTCCTCGCTGACACTCGGTGGGATGACGGGTGTGGGCTTCTACCCGGCGGGCTGGCACGGCGTGGTGTCGCTGGTCCACTACTTCTCAAGTGCGCCGATACCAGTCTCTGTCAACGCGGTGAACCTCGTGGTGGGCGCCATCGTCTGGCCCGCGGGCTGCCTGTACCTGGTGCAGTCGATCCTCGGGTCCCGCTGGGTCCCACTCCTGTTGACGGGCGTCCTCACCGCAGCCTTCGGCTCCTTCCCGCTCCTCCTGCTCGACTTCGGTGTCCTCTACCCGAACTTCCTCGGAGTGTGCCTGCTGCCCGCTGTCCTGGCACTGCTGGTCGGTGCACTCGGGCTGGGCCGGGGCACAGCTACTCCCCGTCCGGTCCTCTGGGCGCTGTTCGTGGTCGCGCTGCCCGGATTGGCCCTGTCGCACCCGAGCGCCATCGCGGCGCTGATCGCCTTCTCCATTCCGCTCGCACTGACGGTCGCTGTGAGGGCGTCCCTCAGGGAGCGCGCGACGCGTCGAAGGAGGATCACCGCGGTCGCTGTCGCCGCGGTGTCCCTGGCCATCTACTGGTACCTGCTCGTCACGGCGTGGAAGGCTCTTCGCCCGGCCGAGGAATCCCTGATCTGGCTGCCCGTCCAGACCCAGTCGCAGGCCGTGGGTGAATTCCTGACGGCGGGTCCCCTGGGAGCCCCGGCGATCTGGACCGTTGCGGTGATGACCGCCGTCGGGCTGGGCGCCCTGGCGGCACGTGCGAAGCACCTGTGGCTGGTCGGCGTGTACGTGGTGGGCGCCGGCCTCTTCGTCGTCGCGACCGGCGCGCCCGACGGCGACTTCAGGGACCTCATCACAGGTGCCTGGTACACGGACACGGTCCGGCTCGCCGCACTCCTCCCGCTCGTGACCATTCCGGTTGCAGCGGTGGGAGGTACCGCGATTGTCCGGTTGGTGCTCGAGAAGGCGGTCACGCCCGTCCTCGAACGCCTCGATCGCGGAAGCGGTCGCGAGCAACTGGGGCTCGCTGCCGCCGTGGCCGGTTGTCTGGTGCTGGTCGGGTCGGGCGTACTCCTGACGCAGGGTCCGAACATCCGGGCGGCCGCCCTGAGTACGGCGGGTGGCTACGACCTCGAAACAGCGTCCCGACTCGTCAGCGCCGACGAATACAGACTGATGGACAAGCTCGACGACGTCGTGCCCGAAGACGCTGTCATCGCGGGCAACCCCTGGACCGGTTCCTCCCTGGCCTACGCGCTCGCTGACCGCAGGACCCTCCAGCTGCACACACTTGCGATACTCTCCCCGGAAGCACTGCAGGTCAACGATGGTTTGCGCGACGCAACGGTGCGTCCCGAGGTGTGTGATGCCATCCGTGAGGAGAACGTCCGCTTCGTGCTCGACTTCGGCGACGAGGAAGTGCACGGGGGGGACCACCCTTACCCGGGCCTCGAGAATTTGGCGTCCAGCGAGGCGGTGGACCTGGTCGAGGCCGTGGGCGCGGCGCGACTGTACCGCGTCACAGCCTGCGGGATGGGTTGATCGAGCGCTCACCCCTGACGGACATGCGCCCTCGTCAACCACGGGCGGCCGTGTACGTGCCCAGCCGCCCGGTCGGAGCCTTCACCTGGTGCCCGTCCGCGTCACACGGTGAAGACCGATCTCACCGAGCCGGTGGTCACCTAGGTCAGGCGCTCCTGCTTCCGCGCGGAGATCTTGCCGGACCGCCCGCGGAGAGCGTCTGCGACGCCGAAGCCTGCGGCAAGTACATGCGTTGCCCGGTGTGGCCCGACAAGGACCCTCCCGACGTGTCCGAGAAGGTCTCGCGTGAGCCTCGAGAGGGTCCAGCGGGGTGCCCTCAGGATCGAACGTCGGGCCACCAGCAGACCGTTCCGCGTCATGTAGTACACCCTGAGTGGCGGGTGATAGGCGACGGAGAGTTGCCTGCCGTGGCGACGCACCGGACGTCCGAAGACAGACAGTGGGCGTGCGGTGCCGAGAGAGTGTGTGATGTTGGTGCCTTCGGCGACGAGCGTGAGCAGTCCGGCGGCGCGCATCCGCTCGTTGTACTCCGAGTCGACCCAGTCGATGAAAAGGTCCTCCCGGAGCTCGCCGACTGTGTCGAGGGTCGATACGGGCAGGAGGAGGCCCGACTGCATCGGATCGTACGCGAGGTTGAATCGAGCCACGGCACCGAGAAGTGCGACCGCACGACCGTTCTGGTTGCCGTACGACACAGCCCCCACCTGCAGCCCTTCCGCCTGTGCGCTCAGTGCAGTCTCGAGAAGGTGCCTGACGTAGTCGGGCTCGAGTGTCGTGTCCTGATCCAGGGTCAGTATCCACTCCGCATCGTGGGCGGCCCTGGCCCTCGCGATCCCGGCATTGAGCGTCACCGCGATGCCGTCGTTGGACGCGCGCCGGACGACATCGACACCCAGCCCCTGCAGGGTTGCGAGCAGCCCCGACGCGTCCGAGCCGGACCCGTCGTCAGCGACGACGACGGCAGAGACCTGATCCGCCAGCGCCGTGACATTGGGGATCAATGACGCCGCCGGACGGAAACTGCTGATGACCGCGACGACCACGGGAACAGTCATAGTCGCGCCTTCCGCACCCCGTCGACGAGGATGCTGGCACCGAGGCTCACGAGGAGTTCCACTGCCCGACGCGGGGGAACGGTCCGGTGAAGGAGGCCGCGAACGATGGCGCGGGCGGTAGTGCCTCTCCGTGCACCCGGGTGGTAGCTGCGCAGAGCTTCCCCGACCGTCGCAGAGGACGTGGGATGCCTCGCTTGAAGCGTCTCCGCCATCAGGGCCCGCCAGCCGATCCCCGCCGACGCAAGGAATCGGGTCAGTGCGGCAGGCGACGCCGTACCCTCGTAGGTTCGTCCCAAGTGCTGAACCCTGCCTATCAGCTGCCTCACTCCCGTCCGGTTCTCGCCCACCACGTTGGCGTCGTGCTGGATGTAGTCCTGGACGATCTCATCGACGACGGTGAAGCCGCCGGCGGCCGCGGCACAGACCCCGATCCAGTGGTCGTGGTACTGGGCGGGCGTGTGCAGGCGAGGGAAGGGAAGAGCTATCGACAGGAGTTCGGCGCGGACAACGCTGAGCGAACCCGTCACCTGATTCTCGCTGAAGAGGTCCACAGGGTCCACCGTGCGCCTCTTCGTCCTGGGGACCAGGACCTGCCCCGCCTCGTCCACGACTCGAGCCTGCCCCGAGACGAGGGCATGATTCGACAATTCGGGAACCAGGGTGGCAAGTTTGCCGGGATACCAGTAATCGTCCTGATCGCTCAGTGCGATCCATTGCGCCTCGTCGGGAACAGCCTCGAGCACGCGCTCGAAGTTGCCGTAGAAACCAAGGCGGTCGTCGAAACCGATGACGGCAAATCTCTCATCGCCACCGCAGATCCTTCGCACCGCCTCTGCCACAGTGAGCGAATCGCCGTCGACAGAGATGAGGCAGCGGAAGTCCCGATAGGTCTGCGCCTGGATGGACAGCAGCTGCCGAGCGAACAAGTGCTCCGGTGGGCGGTACGCAGCGAGCGCAACGATCCCGAAATCCGGGGATGTATCAGGCACGGGCAGCTTCCTTCCCGCGAGTGTGGGCCACCCGTCGTACCGCGACGACGAATGCGCGTGCCAGCATCATCCTCGAGCGGACGATCAGCAGGGGAGCCCGGACCCTTTTGGGCGTCGTGTTCGTCTCATGCAGCCGCCGCGACAGAGTGTCCTGCTCGAGGTGCCGCATGCCCCCCACCAGATTCCCCACCATCGCGATCCACTGGTCGTGCGTCTCGTTGAGGAATGCGGGGAACGGCAGGATGAGTGGAGCGACCTCGCGCCTGAAGGCCATGGCGCAACCGTAGTAGGGGCGTACGCCTATCCAAAGCATCAGCAGATTGGCCCACCGCCGATGCCCGTCGGCGGCTCTCAGCCTGAGTGATTCGATGGTCCGGGGTCGCTGGCCGAAGAACGAGAAATTGCTGGCAACGACGGGGCTGGTGGACATCGCATCGATCATCAGGTCGAGGCGACCCGGCAGCCAGACATCGTCCTGATCGGAGAGGAAGATATAGTCACCCCTGCTGGCCGTCAACGCTTTCTCGAACGTCCGCACATAGCCCTGATTGACGGGGGAGCGCATGATCCTGATCCTGTGGTCTCCGAGGCGGGTGACAGCGTCCACGGATCCATCGGTCGACGCATCGTCGACGACGACGACTTCGTCATCCGGCCCGAGCTGGGCCAGGATCGATTCGACTTGCTCCACGACATGAGCCGCTCCGTTGTAGGTGGCCATACAGACGCTCACGCGAACCTCGCGCTCCTCGCCGGAGTGTTTGCCCGCTTCCATGCCCGTCCCGTCCTAGCCGTCTTCGATCCCGGACGAGTCTACCGAACCGGCCTTTTCACTTCGTACAGGGCGCATCCCTATAGTTGAGATGTTGTCCGGGCGCTCCCGGTCTCGTCACCGTCCCCTGCAGAAGGATTCCCATGGCCTCCGTTGATGTCCTGTTCCCCTACTACGGAGACGTCGATCTCATGAAGAAGGCGGCGCGGAGCGTCATGGGCCAGCAGTTCGAGGACTGGCGTCTGATCGTCGTCGATGACGGGTATCCGGACCCGGAGCCGGCTCGCTGGTTCGGCAGCATCGATGATCCGCGGGTCTCCTACCAGCGCAATGGCTCCAACTTGGGCGCCAACGGGAACTACAGGAAGGCGCTCGAGTTCGTCGAGGCGCCCCTCGTCGTCATCATGGGTGCCGACGACATCATGCTGCCCAACTACCTCGAGACGGTCGTAGGGACATTCGCGGCCTACCCCACGGCGG
This sequence comes from Arthrobacter sp. MDT2-16, assembly GCF_054510925.1. Taxonomy (NCBI): domain Bacteria; kingdom Bacillati; phylum Actinomycetota; class Actinomycetes; order Micrococcales; family Micrococcaceae; genus Arthrobacter; species Arthrobacter sp. MDT2-16. The sequence continues at coordinate 261,562 of NZ_JBTNDP010000006.1, read as the reverse complement.
ATGTCGTCCAGCCGGGCGTGCGGGTGATCGATGAGAACGGCGCCGCCGTCACCCCTCTGGTGGACAGGGTGAAGAGCCTCGCCATGCCGGGAGCTACGGAGCCGACCGTCCTTCAGGGCGAGCGTCTGGCGACGAGCCTCCTGCATGCGGGGTGGCACTACTTCCCGTCGCTGGCCTGGCGGTCGGCGACGATCACGCGGATCGGATTCCGGCCGGAATTCGACGTCGTGCAGGATCTTGCGCTGCTGCTGGACATCGCTGCTGACGGCGGCACGATGGTGCTTCAGCCCGAACTCGCCTTCCTCTACCGCCGCCACTCCGGGTCCGATTCGTCAGTGCGCGCTCTCGATGGCCGGCGTTTCGACGAGGAGCGTCGGTTTTTCGAGATCGAGGCGCGGCGGTTCGCGGCACTCGGCTGGCAGAAGGCGGCGCGGGCGGCGTCCCTGCATATCACGTCGCGATTGAACGCCGTCGCACTGCTCGCGACTGCGGTTCTCAAGCGCCAGAAGGCTTCAATCTCGAGCCTCTCCCGGCACATCATCCGGTAGACGCAGCGGCTCCTGGGCGTGTAACCCGCAGCGGACGCGACGGGGACGCTGCTCGATCGGTGCCACGGGCGTCTTGCTCGCGGCACCCTGGGATGCTCCCTAGATGCGCTCGTCGACCCAGGGCTTCGGGGCCTCGTCCAGGGCGATCCTGCGGGACAGCGCTGTCAACGCGTTCTCGGCGTGACGGAAGCGCTGATATGTCGTCGCCATGAACACGAAGAAGCTGACAATCGTGGCGTAGAGGACGAGGTCCGTTCCACGTCCCACTCCGAGGAAGGACGCAACCTCGGTGAGCACCCCTGGAAAGAAGATCGACGCGACGGCGGCCACGGCAAAGATCATGAGCATGATGCGGCGAATCGCCAGATGACGCGCATTCGCCCCGCCCCGCATCAGGACCAGCGAGACCAGAATGACGGCAAGGACGAGGACGATTTGGACTATCAGGAGCACAGAATCACCTAAAGAAGAGTTCGGCGAGGATGTTGACGGAGTTGAGCAGTGACTGACCCTTGGATTTCGAGTAGTCGGTGTAGATGATCTCGACCGGGTGCTCGGTCCATCGGGGATTGATCTCCGCGATCTGATGAACCAGCTCGGAGGCGTGCGCCATCCGGTTCTGCGTCAGATGGATCCTCGATGCGATGTCCCGGTTCAGGGCACGCAACCCGTTGTGGGCATCGGTCAGGTCCAGGCCGGTCGCCATACGCGACTGGATTGCGGCGGTCTTGAGGACGAGCCGTTTCATCGGACCGATCTGCGTTCGATCGTCGAGGAACCGCGACCCGAGAACGATGTCCGCCTCGCCTGCATCGAGCCGTGCAACCATCTCGGCGGCATCCACGACGCGGTGCTGCCCGTCGGCGTCGAAAGTGACGACGTTGCGCATCAGCGGATCCTGGAGCGCGAACTCGATGCCGGTCTGCAGCGCGGCTCCCTGGCCCAGATTGATGGGGTGCTGCACCACTACCGCGCCGGCTGCCCGCGCGATGTCCTGCGATCCGTCGGAACTGCCGTCATCGACGCACACGACGTGCGGAAAAACGGGGCGAAGACCTTCTATGACCGAACCGACGACGGTTGCTTCGTTGTACATCGGAATGACGATCCAGGTGCGATTCACTGCCTCAGTATCCCATATCGCCCTCGCGTGGCTGCTCTCCGGGCCCATTCCACCGGCTGCGGAGAGCCATGGAGGGGCTCGACGGTACTCATCACCACGCCGCTGCGTCGGCCATCCTGTACTGAACTTGCTGATCGTCGGCCCTGACCGCAATGATGGCCACCATGCGTGGAATCATTCTCGCCGGAGGAACCGGCTCGCGGCTGCACCCCATCACCCTCGGCGTCAGCAAGCAGTTGGTGCCCGTGTACGACAAGCCCATGATCTACTACCCGCTGTCCACGCTGATCCTCGCCGGTATCAAGGACATCCTGATCATCACCACGCCCCATGATGCCGACCAGTTCGAGCGGTTGCTGGGAGATGGAACGAAGTTCGGGGTCAGCATCACCTACATGCAGCAGTCCTCGCCGGACGGCCTGGCTCAGGCCTTCATCCTCGGCGCGGAACATATCGGCTCGGGTCCGGTTGCGCTTGTGCTCGGGGACAACATCTTCTACGGGCAGGGGATGGGAACGCAGCTGCGTCGCTTCTCCGACATCGAAGGTGGGGCCGTCTTCGGTTACTGGGTCGCGGATCCGACGGCATACGGTGTCGTCGAATTCGACGCAGACGGGCGGGCGGTGTCGCTCGAGGAGAAGCCCGAGCAGCCGAAGAGCCACTATGCCGTGCCCGGTCTCTACTTCTACGACAACGACGTCATCGAGATTGCAAGGGATCTCAAGCCGTCACCCCGTGGGGAACTGGAGATCACCGATATCAATCGTGTCTATCTCGAGCGCGGTCTGCTCCATGTGGAGATCCTGCCGAGGGGCACCGCGTGGCTCGACACCGGGACTTTCGACTCGCTCAACGAGGCTTCAGAGTTCATCAAGACCGTGCAGAAGCGCCAGGGGCTGTCGATCGGCTGTCCGGAGGAGATCAGCTGGCGCCTCGGGAACCTCTCGGACGACGAATTGCGGCAACGCGCTGAACCGCTCGTGAAGAGCGGCTATGGGCAGTACCTCATGAATCTTCTTCGCTAGCCGGAACCGGCGATTCCGGCGGTCTGCGTTCGTCCGTCGAGGCTTCCGACGGATTACCGCAGTGACCGGCCGGGTTGGAGAGGGTCCGTCCCCGTCCTAGTCGTCGTTCTCTGCGAGGTATCGGCGCACGACCACAATCTGGTAACCGGCGACGACGGCCTCGGAGAAAGCCACTGCCCACGCCACTCCGATCGGACCGAGGAGGTAGGCGCCGACAAGGATGAGCGGTGTGCCGAGGAGCGCGCCGAGCACGGTCGAATTCACCAGCGAACGGCCTTTGCCGATCGGGATGAGGCATGCAAGCCCGATCGCCTGGGACACCGCGACGCTGCCGAAGACGAGTGCCATCGGCAGGCTCATGCCGAAGGGGATCGGGATCTGCCCCGACGACAGGACCGTGCCGGCCCAGGGCATGACCGCAGCAGCTACCACGGCGGCTGCGAGGCCGGCGATCGGGGCCCACCTCACAGTCGAGCGGACGCGGCGGTTGCGCACTCGGGAGTCAGGGCTGGGGATGGATCCCTGAAGGACCTGGATGACGGGACCGAGGGCGGTCAGCCCGTACTTGAAGAAGCGGTCCGCGAGAGCGTAGAGCGGTATGCCGCCTGGGGCTGCGACGGAGAGGACGATGAGAGGTGTATTGACGTAGAGGGACGACGTTGCTGCCGTGATCACGCCGTGCCGCTGCCCTCCGAGTCGTCTGATCGCCCTGCCGGGATGAGGATCGACGACCACGGCTTCCGGCTCTTCCCTCGAGATCGTCCTCACGCTCAGGACGACCGCCAGGCAATTCATCAACAGCTGGCACAGCAGGAAGAAATGCGCATCCCGCGTCACGAGCAGAGCGGCCAGGCCGAGAAGAGTGCCCGCTGATATCGGCACCGTATCCATCAGGAACAGTTTCCGCGGCTTGCCCTCGCCGATGAAGTACCACGCCGCACCGAGGAACGGTACGAGGTAGGTCACGCTTGCCAGTGCGACGACCGACCACGTCGTTTCCGCGGTGAACGCGATGATCAGTGCCGTGATGGGCAGGGCGGCGAGGAAGAGATAGATCCGGCTGACGAACGAGTTCACGAACATCTGAGGTCGATCAGCCGCCGGCAAACCGGCCACCACTGCGGGTCCGGTCGTTCCCCATCCGAAGGAGACGAGGACGCCCATGAGCAGAGCCAGGGATTGTCCGAGTGCGATGATTCCCCAGGTCCCCGCACCGACAGTGGCGATGATGGTAGGGATGGAAATGAGACCCACCAGGGTGCTCACCCCTACGGAAGCTGCGAAGGCGGCAAGGCGCCGGACGGGGTTTCGTAATGATGACAGGCGCAAGGGGACCCTTTTGTGTTGATTGCGGGTGCGGGAGGCTCGTCGAGCAGCACGATGAAGTGTAGTGCAGAGGACTATCGTCGCTCGTTCTCGAGGGTACGGATCCCGAGGGCGCTGGAGCATCCGATGATAGGCTCGATGTCGCACCTATCGCCGTCCCGGGCAAAACAAGTGCTCTCTTCCTAGATCGGATTCTCTTGACTGTCGCTGCCGTTGTCGTCTCCTACAACCGCCTCGAGCTACTGCGGAAGTGCCTGATCGGACTGTCGCAGCAGGACCGGCAAGCGGACGAAATCATCGTAGTCGACAATGGCTCGACGGACGGAAGTCCGGACCTGGTGCGGGACGAGTTCCCGCATGTCGTACTTTTCGAGACCGAGGAGAATCTCGGTGGCGCCGGTGGTTTCGCCTGGGGCATCGAATTGGCGATCTCCCGCGGCCATGAGGCCGCCTGGTTGATGGATGATGATGCCGAGCCCCTGACGGGAAGTCTGGGCCCTCTGGTGGAGGCCATGGAATCCGCGGAGGAGAGGCCGGCCTTCGTCGCGTCGCTCGTGGTGAACAGCGCTGGTGCCCCCAATTCCGGCCATCTGCCCGACGTGGTCCGTGACGCTGAGCTGCAACTCAAGGCGTCCGCTCTCAACGGTATCGCTGTCGGAAGTGCCACCTTCGTCGGGGTGCTCGTCGATCTGAAAAGGTCCATCACGCAGCCTCTGCCGTACGCCGACTTCTTCATATGGCTCGACGACAGGGAGTACACGACGAGGCTGGCTTCCCAGGGCCTGGGCGTTCTGATCCCCGGCAGCCGGATAGCTCACCCTGATAAAGGGAAACAGAAGGATATGGGCGGAAGGCTCTTCTACTTCGTGAGAAACAGCATCTGGCTCAGCCGGCTTTCTCCTCAGGAGCACTCCGTAGCTCTGGCGCGGCGCGTCCTCGGCATGATGTACCTCATCTGCCGCGAAGGCGTGCATGCCAAGGACAAGCGCCTGTGGGCTCGTTCCTCCTGGCAAGGTCTGTACCAGGGTCTGGCGACGACCCCGCGGGCAGTGATGCCAGGGGAGCTCGTGTCGGAGCGCTCGAAGCGATAGCACCGCACCGGCTCGGGTGTCCGGCCGGATGAAGGAGCGCGACGGGATACACCTGAGCAATATCCCGCGGCGCTCATTCCACGATCCCGTGGCACCGCCAGGAGCGGACCGGAGCAGCAGCAAACGGTTTCCCACACTTATTGCACCCGTGGCGCTGCGGACTCCCTGTAGTGGCCCCGTTCGGCGCGAACACGACAACCGTCCTGCCCACCGCTGGTGGCGGCAAGAGGTCAGTCCGTCAATCCGTCAGCCCGTCAGCCCGTCGGTGCGGGGTGCCTGCCCGTCGCGAGATGCTGAGGGATCTCCGGGTTCGGGGTGCGTGTCACCACTCGGTCTACGCTGGCGACGACCGACTGTCCGACCGCTTCGCCCAGGCAGGCGCCGACGAACTACGAGAGTCCATGGTGCACGCGAAGCGCGGTGGAGCAGTCACTGGCTGACTGCTCCACCGCGTCAGATTCGCCCGTCCGGGTGGTGTCCTTGTCCTCTTGGTTCCTTGTCGGGCGTGTCAGCTGTAGGTGATGCGTGCTCCGGTGGTGGGCGTCCAGGTGATGGTGCCGCGTTGGAAGGTCTGCTTGCAGTTCGTCGTGGTGGTGCAGGTTTGGGCGCTGGTGGGGTAACCGAGGCGTCCGGCCTCGAAGCCGGTGGTCTGGTAGGCGGTGCGAATCGGCCCGTTCGGACTCACGCGGGCCCCGGTGGTGGGGGACCAGAGGATGGCTCCGCCCTGGAAGTTCTGGTAGCAACCGCCGTTGACGAGGCCGCAGGTCTCGTTGCTGGTGGGGTAGCCGAGGCGTCCTGTTTCGAAGCCGCTTGCTGCGTAGGCGGCGCGGATTTGTCCTCCGGTGACGCGGGCTCCGGTGGTGGGGGACCAGAGGATGGCTCCGCCCTGGAAGTTCTGGTAGCAGCCGCCGTTGACGAGCCCGCAGGTCTCGTTGCTGGTGGGGTAGCCCAGACCGCCTGTTTCGAAGCCGCTTGCTGCGTAGGCGTTGCGGATCTCTCCTCCGGTGATGCGGGCGCCGGTGGTGGAGGTCCAGAGGATGGCTCCGCCCTGGAAGTTCTGGTAGCAGCCGCCGTTGACGAGGCCGCAGGTCTCGTTGCTGGTGGGGTAGCCCAGACCGCTGCGCTCGAACCCGTTCGCTGCGTAGGCATTACGAATTGCACCGTTCGGGCTGGTGCGGGCGCCGGTGGTGGAGGACCAGAGGATGGCTCCGCCCTGGAAGTTCTGGTAGCAGCCGCCGTTCACGAGCCCGCAGGTCTCGCCGCTGGTGGGGTAGCCGAGGCGTCCGGTTTCGTAGCTCGAGCCTGCCCAGGCTCGGCGGATGTCCCCGCCCGTTGCGTGCGCTCCGGTGGTGGAGGTCCAGTGGATGGCTCCGCCCTGGAAGTCCTGGTAGCAGCCGTTGGCCGTGATACCGCAGATCTGGGGTCCGGTGGGGTAGCCCAGGCCGCCGTTCTCGAAGCCGTTCGCTGCGTAGGTGTTGCGGATTGCACCGTTCGGGCTCATGTGGGCCCCGGTAGTGGAGGACCAGAGAATGGCTCCGCGCTGGAAGTTCTGGTAGCAGCCGCCGTCACGAAGGCCGCAGGTCTTGGCGCTGGTGGGGTAACCCAGGGGTCCTGTTTCGAACCCTGAGCTCTGCCAGACGTTGCGGATCGCGCCGTTGATGGTCGCGTGGGCTCCGACGCCGGCAGTCCAGGTGACCGCTCCGCCCTGGAAGTTCTGGTAGCAGCCGCCCTCGATGAGACCGCACACTATGCCCGAGGTCGACGCGCCAAGCTCGGAAGTACGCGCAGCCACAGCAGCAATCGCCGACCCCGCCGACCCCGCGGGATCGGCAGCCCGGTTACGGGCGAATGACTGGAGACTGCTCAGGCTTGCCGGCCACTGGTTCCAATCACCGACGACCGGACCGATGCTGGTGTACTGCCACAGGTCGTACCCCGCCCATCCAGCAGGCATCGTTCCAGCGCCGCTGTTGTTGTAATTGGCGATGTGCAACGGATGACTAGCAAAGGCTCGTGAGGCGCCGGTGCAGGTGTTCCACCAGTCGGTCGTGGTGTAGATCATCGGGAGGCGCCCAATACGGTTGTAGACCGTATTGGAGAAATCCCTGATCCAACTGACCATCTGGGCCGCGCTCATGTTGTAGCAGCTGTTACCCAGGCTGGCGTAGGGGTTGTACTCGACGTCGAGCAACGGAGGAAGTGTCTTGCCGTCCGCTGTCCAGCCTCCGCCGTTATTCAGGAAATAGTTGGCTTGCTGAGCGCCGCTCGAAACGCTGGGGATAGCGAAATGATAGGCTCCGCGCAGCATTCCAACTGCTTCGGATCCACCGTATTGGCCAACGAAATAGGGGTTGATGTAGTTCGTCGATTCGGTTGCCTTGACGTAGGCGAACCGCGATCCCTGATTCCACGCACCCCTCCAATCGACATTCGCCTGATGACTGCTGACGTCGACTCCGAGGACTCCCGAAGGCTTCCAATAATTGGTGGCCGCCGCGCTCATCGTCTTATCCGTTGATTCGGGCTCGACCTGCGGGTCGCCGGAGGTAGCCAGCCGCACAATTCCCTGGCCCATCGACGCGCCGTCGGGGCCGATCTCGGCCGCCAGTGCTTTCTCGTTGGCAGCCATCTGGGCGTCGGACAGAGCGGCCGTGTCCTGCACTTCCGGGAGGCCTGGCGCCTTCACCTCCTCCGAAGCCCGTGAAGTGGCGGGCTCTGATGCGGCCTTTCCTTCACCGGTCCTTGCACCGCTAACCGCTTCCGGAGATGGGACCGATCCGGCGTCCACCCGATCATCTGGTGGTGTGTCTGCAAGCTCCTGATCGCGGGGGGCACTGGAAGCGGGTGCATCTGATTGCACCGAGGTTACCGGGTTGTCCTGCGGAGCAGCCTGTGCGGCTTGCACCGGACCTGCCATCAGTACCGCGATAAGACCGGCGGCGACTGTCAAGCGACGCGCTTTTGATGTTGTCAATTTTGTCTCCACGAGTTGAATGTCACCGCGACAGATTTGCCCGTCCGGGTGGTGGTCCTTGTCCAGGGAGTCCTGATTCCCTATCGGGAGTGTCAGCTGTAGCTGATGCGGGCTCCGGTGGTGGGGGTCCAGGTGATGGTGCCGCGTTGAAAGGTCTGCTTGCAGTTGGTCGCGGTGGTGCAGGTCTCGTTGCTGGTGGGGTAGCCGAGGCGTCCTGTTTCGAAGCCGCTTGCTGCGTAGGCGGCGCGGATTTGTCCTCCGGTGACGCGGGCTCCGGTGGTGGGGGACCAGAGGATGGCTCCGCCCTGGAAGTTCTGGTAGCAGCCGCCGTTGACGAGCCCGCAGGTCTCGTTGCTGGTGGGGTAGCCCAGACCGCCTGTTTCGAAGCCGCTTGCTGCGTAGGCGTTGCGGATCTCTCCTCCGGTGATGCGGGCGCCGGTGGTGGAGGTCCAGAGGATGGCTCCGCCCTGGAAGTTCTGGTAGCAGCCGCCGTTGACGAGGCCGCAGGTCTCGTTGCTGGTGGGGTAGCCCAGACCGCTGCGCTCGAACCCGTTCGCTGCGTAGGCATTACGAATTGCACCGTTCGGGCTGGTGCGGGCGCCGGTGGTGGAGGACCAGAGGATGGCTCCGCCCTGGAAGTTCTGGTAGCAGCCGCCGTTCACGAGCCCGCAGGTCTCGCCGCTGGTGGGGTAGCCGAGGCGTCCGGTTTCGTAGCTCGAGCCTGCCCAGGCTCGGCGGATGTCCCCGCCCGTTGCGTGCGCTCCGGTGGTGGAGGTCCAGTGGATGGCTCCGCCCTGGAAGTCCTGGTAGCAGCCGTTGGCCGTGATACCGCAGATCTGGGGTCCGGTGGGGTAGCCCAGGCCGCCGTTCTCGAAGCCGTTCGCTGCGTAGGTGTTGCGGATTGCACCGTTCGGGCTCATGTGGGCCCCGGTAGTGGAGGACCAGAGAATGGCTCCGCGCTGGAAGTTCTGGTAGCAGCCGCCGTCACGAAGGCCGCAGGTCTTGGCGCTGGTGGGGTAACCCAGGGGTCCTGTTTCGAACCCTGAGCTCTGCCAGACGTTGCGGATCGCGCCGTTGATGGTCGCGTGGGCTCCGACGCCGGCAGTCCAGGTGACCGCTCCGCCCTGGAAGTTCTGGTAGCAGCCGCCCTCGATGAGACCGCACACTATGCCCGAGGTCGACGCGCCAAGCTCGGAAGTACGCGCAGCCACAGCAGCAATCGCCGACCCCGCTAAGGCGGCCCCCGACTGGAGAGGCTCGATCGTGACGCGAGCATCGGACGTACCGATGGATTCGATCCGTACCTTCGTTCCCGCGTGCGTGGTGAACGTCTGACCAACCTGCCAAGCCAACGAGGTGTTGTTCCATCCCGAGTTGCGGCTGTTGGGGGTCAGCACGATCGAGGCATTTCCGGACCACCCAAGGATGTCCTTCTTGGTGATCTTGACACCCCTGTTTCCGTTCCTCGCCGACACCGTGTCATCGCCGACAGGGAGGCGCAGCTCCAGGTAGTAGACCTCCTTGCTCACCGGGTCGGTGAATTTGATGGCACGATCGGCACCCGCGCCGGCCCATGCCTTCAGGGTGTACTGGCCTGGGCTGCTCGGCGTGCCGATATCGCGTATCTCGTTCCCAAGACCGAATCCGCCGTACTCCCAGAGGAACGCGTTGATCCTGGGAGAGCTCACCTGGGCGTACCCCATGAGGTCCGTGGTGTCGCTGTATTCAGCCGAATAGCAGGCGGCGTCGGCCCAGGAGGCGCCCGCGCGGGCCACATCCGAGCGGCCGTTGCTGCAAGTGAGCGAGTTCGCGTGGTGCAGGCCGAGGACATGGCCGAACTCGTGGGTCACGACGTTGTTCGTGAGCGCGGAGGGGTAGGGCATGATCACACGTCCGCTGGTGGCGCTGTCCGTGAATCCACCTCCCAGGATGCCCCAGGAACCGTTGTAGTTCAGGTCGGCGTGCGGGACGAAGAGAACCAGCGATTCGTACGGACGGTACTGCCAGCCCAGCTCCCTCGTCACGGTCGCCATGATGGTGCCATAGGAGTCCGTGATCTTCGCCGAGGAGACATGGCGGCGTTCGCTCACCGTCGCCATGGAGAGCCGCCCCGCGGAGGCAGAGTTCCAGTAGTTGTGGGCGCTCGTGATCGAATTGCGCGCAGCACCCATGTTGATCGCATCGGTATCTGCAACTGACTTCCCCGACAGTTGCACGGTGACCAGGGTGACCTTGAAGGTGCCGGACCTTGGCGCGATGGCTGCGTTGCCTTCGCTGCCGTCCAGGCTGAGCGGCGACGCCGCTTTCATGGGAGTAATCGGCTGAGCGAAGTGCTCCCCGTACCGGGCGTTGGAATTAGGGTCGTCGAGCGGATTCCAGGTGAGATCCGGCACAAAGGACGTGATCTCATCCAGAGCCGGTACCTCAGCAGCTGGTGCCGGAGTGGTCGCAGGCGCGGTCGGAAGGGCGTCGGCGGTCGCAACGGTAGGAGCGCGTTCGGCGGTGGCCGGAGGCGTGGTCGGAGCCGTCGGCGACGTCGGCGCAGACGTCGCCGTAGGTGACGTGGCCGGCGCCGTTGGTGCCGTGTCGAGTGCAAGAGCGGGAACCGCACTGCCCATGAGACCGAAGGACAATAGGGCGGCGCATAAGAGCCGGGCGGGAAAGGGCAAGGTCAAGGGTTTCTCCAGCGGAATCCGGGCATTTCAGCCAGCTAAGTGAGATCCCGACGAGACTATCCACGTGATGTAGATGTGACGAACGTTTCACAAGTGAAAGTGGAATCTTAGGCAAAACCTGCGCGTATTCCGGTTATTGGCCCGGCGTGTCGCCAGGGCGCGGGAGGGCCAGGTAGGTGGCCGTCGTATACCCGACAGTTGTCCACAGATCTCTTCGCGGTCTGGTCGGCCCGCATCTCCTTCAGTATGGTAAGGGGCGGCAGGGGCTCTTATGGCACCGCCACTGCGCCGATGGCAGCGTGGCGACCACCAATGGGGGATGTCGATGGATGCTGTGCGCATGGTCGAGGGGGAGGTACGCGAACTCATCCGTCGGCGCGGCCTCGACCCAGCGCGGCAAGTCATCGAGGTCCAGCACCTGGTAAATGACGCCGTGGCGGACTACGAGGAGCGCTCCGTCCTGGGGGTGCTGCCGTCGCTGGGCCGACTTGATGCCGCTCGCAAGCAGGTCTACGACGCCGTAGCCGGGCTCGGTGCTCTGCAGCCGTTGCTCGACGACCCCACGGTCGAGGAGGTCTGGATCAACGCTCCCTCCGAGGTGTATGTCGCGCGGAACGGCGAATCCGAACTCACGGCTCTGTCGCTGACGGACCAGCAGGTACGGGACCTCGTCGAGAAGATGCTGAAGTCCTCCGGGCGTCGCCTGGACCTCTCCTCGCCGTTCGTCGATGCTTCACTTCCCGACGGATCGCGCCTTCATGTGGTGATCCCGGACGTGACGCGCAACCACTGGTCGGTTAACATCAGGAAGTTCATCGCGCGTGCCTCACGGCTCGAGCACCTCGTAGAGCTGGGATCCCTCAGCCCCCAGGCGGCCCGGTTCCTCGGAGCGGCTGTCGCCAGCGGGCTCAATATCCTGGTTTCCGGCGCTACTCAGGCGGGAAAGACGACGATGCTCAATTGCCTCGGCGCGTCCATCGGCCCCCGGGAAAGGGTCATCACGGTCGAGGAGATCTTCGAACTGCAGCTTCCCCTCCGCGACGTCGTCGGTCTCCAATGCCGGCAGCCCAATCTCGAAGGTGTCGGGGAGATCCCGTTACGCCGCCTCGTGAAGGAAGCCCTCAGGATGCGGCCCGACCGGCTGATCGTGGGTGAAGTCCGGGAAGCGGAGAGCCTCGACATGCTGATCGCGCTCAACAGTGGTTTGCCAGGTATGTGCAGTGTCCATGCGAACAGCGCGCACGATGGGAGGCATACGCAAAGACGTGTACCTTCTGAACTCGTGGTATCCGACAGATGGAGCCCCCTGCGAGCTCAGTTCAATCTCCGGCGATGGACGGCGGGCACGAGCCCGTAGCCCCAGAACTGGCGACGAGGACGAGAGCATACTTGGCTGTACGCGCAGGAGAGGCCGGTTCGAAAACGCCATGCTTTGCCACGCAGGTTGGTAAAGCGCACGCCTGAAAATCGGACGGTCCGGGGTTCGAACCCGGAATGGATGTGGCACGCATTGAGGACCACCGCCCAGCCAGGGTGGCGAGGATCTTCGAGCAGGAAGCAGGACCCTATGGAACTGCGCTCAATCTTCAATCTCGTCGACATGCCCGACTCGAACTGGGCCACTCAGCAGGACCGGGCTGACTGGTCTACCGGGGACGTCAGCGCACGGACCGTCGTCCTGAACCCGGCATGGAACAAGCCGGACTGCGTCGATCACGGCGCAATGAACTACGTGTCGCCCCACCCGGGACATTTACCGATGCCTGACGTGCGGCCGCCCCGCCTACTCGCCCATCCCAGTTCCGGCGCGGTAGGCCACCCGCCCGCGAGGGCATCTTCAGACGAGGCCCTGAAGATAGGGCGCCTAGCTTCCAACCAAGAGGCAGCGGGGTTCGATCCCCGTCGTCTGCTCGGGGCGCTCACGCGCCCGCATGGTGGGTGTAGCTCAGTTGGCAGAGCGCCTGGTTGTGGTCCAGGAGGTCGCGGGTTCGAGCCCCGTCACTCACCCCCTTCCGACGGGTCCGGATCAGGCGACGGCGGCGGGCAAATCATCTCCGGCGTCGGTCGATCGTCACTCGGCCACTGTGTATCGGCGGTCCAGCACGAATCGATGAATTCGGCGCCGAACGTATTGCGTAGGTCTGCCCCGCCGAGGCTTGACCTGTAGAAGGCAGCCCCACGCATCTCCGCATCGCGGAAATTTGCCCTGGTGGCGTTCGTATTCCGGAAAAGTGCACCGGTGAGGTTTGCTTGGAAGAACTGCACCTCGGTCAGGTCAGCGCCCGTGAAATCGGCGTTGCTCAGGTCCATGAAGCTCAGGTTCATCCCTCGCAGAGTCATGCCGGAGAAGGGCAGCTGCTTCACCACCGGCTCTCCGTTGCCCCCGATCACGGGCTGGACGTCTGCGGACCGCTCACGAATGAACCTTAGGTCTTCCAGGCGGACCAGCTCGGCTGACCGCTCTTCCTCCAGTCGCGCCAGTTCCTGCGAGAGAGCTTCGGCAGCAGCCTGCTCGCGCTCAGCCCGGTTGTCGTCGATCACCGCTTGTCCTGCGATCGTCATGCCTCCCACGACGACCGCTATGAGGGTCGGAATGACGACGTCCCGGAACCACCACCGCTGGTGCTTCGGCGGTGGCGGTACTTCGGCCTGCGGGACCAGGGGAACGCTCTTCTTTGAGACGACCATGCGCAGATAGTACGCCCCATGTGCGCCGCCGGGAGAGGGCCACAGGATCTCCTGTTATGCAATGAGCCCGGTCGGTCCGGCCGCGCACGTGACCGGCATGGCATCCCTCAGCGACCTCTTCATACCTAAGTCGACCCGCCCTGTCGAGCCCGGCCACTAACCGCCAGAAAAATGTCAGAAATGTTTAGCAACCGTCACGGTTCGTCCTCCGCTGTCGTGCACATCCGGTCGTCGCGCTGCTGCTGCTGATCTGGCGATGTAATCCACTTCGTTCCTGCGTTCCGACAGGTCCAGGTGAACATGGTGCCGCCAGTCGTAGCGCCCCTCAAGTCCGAGTCGATGAAGGCAACGCGCCAGAAGCTGGCGTCGTTTAGCTCTGCCTCAATGAAGTTGACTCCGACGACCGTTGACTCACGGAAGATTGCTCCACGCAGGTTCGCCTGGTGGAAGTTGACGTTCGTCAGGTCGGCGTTAGTGAAATTGGCACGCCTGAGATCCATGAAGCTGAGATCCATCCCGTGCAGATCCATGCCTTGAAATGGCAGGTAGGGCGGCAATACATCGTCTTCCCCTTCCCCGTACCGAAGAGGCTCGAGCCCGGCGGACTGCTCACGGATGAAGCGCATATCCTCCAGCCGAGCGAGTTCATCGGCCTCCGCCTGCTGCCGGTCCGCTATGGCTTGCTCACGGTCGGCACGTCTGTTGTCGATAAGGTACTGGCCGGCGATCATCATGCCGCCCACGATGACGGCGATGAGAATCGGGGTTACGACGTCCCTGAACCACCATCGGCCGTGCCGCGGCGGGGGCGGCGACAGCTCGACCGGCGGAACCAAGGGGACGCTCTTCTTTGAGACGACCATGGGCAGATGGTACGCCCCGGCCTGCGCCGAGGGGAGGGGCCGCACGAGCCCATCCCTCTGCGATGGGAACAGGGGGTCCGGCTGGACACATGAGCGGCATGATTTTGTTCAGCAAATAGTCAAAGTTTCCCGTCACCGGTTTACGATGCGGCTGGCCCTTGGTGGTCCATACGCCGATCACACCCAATCATCCGGTGGTCTGCGGCCTGGTGCGTGATTGGTCCGCGGAAGTGGTCCCTCCCTGGTCCTGGGCCGTCCGCTTACCTGCCTGACACTGCCGGGCGGTGACGGAACGGTGCACTGGAGCGACGGCGAGCTGCACGGTCGTGAGTGTCGCGAAGAAGAGGCTGATGATGGGCAGGATGCCGGCGAGGAAGGCACCCACGAGGCGCTGAACGGACTGGTCACCAATGTAGGCACTCCGGGCATCACGGCGATCTGAGTACGGTCAACGGTCTGTGCTACCAGTGCCATAATCGGTTGTGAAACGTGAGGCGCCTGCATATTCAGCGAGGCCTCCATCAACACCTTTGGGGGCATCGTGAATCCTGGCTGGTACGCACACATTCTGAACCACGGCATCGTGGCATACTTCGACGGGACCGAATGGGGAGCGGTCACCGATCGAGCCAGCCTGACTCAAGAACACAGGGACTCCGTTACCCCACTGCCTGCCGGCCATTTCGGGCCCGTTGCACCGTTCGAGCAATTCGTCCTCCCAGCGGACGCTCGCCCCGATGCCGCACCGGCGGCCGTGCCGCAGCGCCGCCCTTCTGCGCCCGAGCCCGCGAAACGCCCGCACTCCGTTCTGCTCGGCTGGGTCCTAGGCTTGGGCAGCACCATCACGGTCCTCGGATTCATTCTCGGATTCACTAAAGTGTCGGACATTTGCGGCAGTCCCTTCAATCCTGACAACACCGTTGCCGAGCTAACCGACGCCATGATGTACGAGGGCGGGTTGGGCTTTGGTTCGAATGAGGCCGACTGCATTCAGGACATCGCCTCTGCATCAGCAGTCACGTGGGCGCTCCTTGGCCTTGGCGTCCTAACGTTGCTCACCTGGCTCATTGTTCGCGCTATCACCGGCGCGACACCGCGCGGCCCGGTCCAGCCCACGGTTGGCTCGCAAATCCAGGACCTTGCCGGACTGCGCGCACAGGGCATCATTAGTGACGACGAATTTGAAGCGAAGAAGACAGACCTTCTCAGCCGCATGTGAGCGGGATCCTCTGACGGCCGCCGCCCGTTATGATCCAGAAAATCACGGCTTCCGGCCCCGTTACTCATCACATCCTTGGTCCCGGCACCGCCTGGCTTGCCGCCCGCCATGGCGGGATCTCCCTCACCGGGCACAGGTTCCACTTCGACGGTGAAGCTGACGCCAACGACTACGCGTTCGGTCCCGCCGCCGCTGAGCAGTGTGGCCCGGCGACTTAAACGTAGCTGTGCCGCACACATGACTCCTGACAGCACTTCGAGCAGGAGATCATCATGAGCACAGTACGAGAGCCCCAGGGCATTCCCACCGGCGGCCAGTTCGCAGCGACCGCACACTCGGAAGCTCCAGTGTCCCTCGCGCTGGCCAAACAGGACCCGCCGTTCCCGGACACGCAGCGGGCACGCCGCGGCCACGACTTCTTCCCGGACGACGTCCACACCTGGCCTGCCCTCTAGGAGACCGACGGCGATGGACCGCTAGAGGACAAGAAGCTCGTCGCGCACTACTTCCAGGGCAGCATGGAGTGGTACATCGCCGAGATGGACCCCAAGACCGGAGAAGCGTTCGGCTACGCAGACCTCGGCATGGGCGGCGCCGAGTGGGGCTACATCCCCCTGGACGACGTCGAGCGACTCCGCGGCCAGTTCGGGCTGCCGATCGAGCGCGACCTCGACTTCAAACCCGGGACGACGGCGGGCGAGTGCATTGAGAAGTACAAGCCCTCCACCGAGGGCGCTGGCGCGACCAGCAAGTCCTGACGCAGGGGAGGGGCCCACGCGCTGCGGGCCCCTCCGTGGCTACTCCCCGGTGCGCAGCAGGAACCGGGCGATCGCAGAGCCCTCAGGACCCCCGATCTTCGACTCGATGGCGGCCGCCAGGCCCTCCCAGGTGGCGCGGTGCCAGATGCCGGCCACCGCAACCTGCTCGATGTAGACGGACGCGAACCGCTCGGTCGCCCCGTCCTTCTCCGTGAAGCCCTTGCGGCCCCAGGGGAACTCGACGGTCTGGGTTGCCTCATGGCCGATCCAGAGGAACGCCATGTGCTCCGTGCTGTGCATCTCGCTGATGCACCCGTGGAGGTAGCAGATGGCCTGGTTGGAGTACTCCCCGGGTCGGTCCGGGCAGTAGCCCAGGGCTCCGTTCACCCAGGCGCCGTACTTCGCCTCGACACCGATGACCGGGACGGAGGATCCATCGTCGGCCTTGCGGCGCACCACGAGGTCGATGGATCGGCCATCTGCAGCGCCCGTCTCGGCGTTGAACTGCTTTCCGGAGATCAGGCGGAGCCTGGCCGGGTCCTGCTGCACCCCCGCCGCCTCGAGCAGGTACTCGATGCAGACCCGCTCCAGTGCGCCGTCGGTGCACGAGAGGAAATAGGTCACCTGCTCCTCGAGCGGTTTGCCGACGCCGGCGAGCAGGGCATCGAGAGCTTCCCTGGTGTACCGGGTTCGGTGGGAGCCTGCGTCGATGGAGACCTGGTGGAGGTGGCCCTGAGCGATGAGCGAGGCGATGGTCACAGGGGTGTTCGGCTGAGCGGTCATGGTGTTCTCGTTTCTGCGCCGAGGCGCGTTTGATCGCCGCCGGAGGTCGCCGGCGAAGCTGATGGTGGGTGGTGAGACTTTTCCTGGACCCCGCACACATGGTGGTCAAGCCAGTCAGGAAGGGTCTCTAGCAGTGGGGGCCGCGCCGATCTGGCCCAACGGGATGTACTGCTCGGAAGCCCCTGTGGGCTCATCGGCTAGAGCGAAGGGGGACGCCCCCTGGTTGCTGGTTCAAGTCCAGCCGTCCCGGCGCATCATGACGCTGTTCCGGCACCTCCCGATGGGGTGCGGGGAGAGTCCCGTGTTGGGAGTCGATACGGGCAGGACCGAGTGATCGTGATCGAAACAGCCCCGCAGGCCCGTCCTGCGGGGCTTCTTCGTGTCCGGGGCTAGATTCGGGTGATCGAGCCGCCACGCTGGGGAGCGTAGCGCTTCCCGAGGAGCGACCGGGCGAACTCGACCTCTTCGGAGTCCTCATTCGGGTTGAGGTACATCTGGCCCTCGGCGAGGGAGGAGGTGACGCGGCCGAGGATCTCCAGGTGAAGGCGGACCTTGCGGGGGTCCGACGCCTCGTCGACGCCGGACACCCTGGTGACGCCGGTGATGACACCGCCGAGGCCAACGAGGAGGAACCGGCCATCGAGGAGCTCGGCACCCGAGACTCCCGTCCAATCCCCGCGCTGAGCGTCCTTCCAGTCGTCGTTGCTCAGGCTGGGGGACTCCCCGTAGAAGTTCCTGACCAGAGGCTTCGCGGAGGTGTCCGGTCCGGCGGGCGAGGCGGCGTCGGTCTGGATGATCGGCAAGGTTCGTTCTGCACTCACCGTGGCTGCCTCGACGAACGGGCGGACCTGGGATGGCGTGAAGTCCATGAGGAGTCCAGCGTCCCGCCATTTCCGCACGAGCTTCGGGTGGGCGCCGGCGGCCTGAGCAACGGCGTTGACGGTCAGTTCCTTCTCTACTGGGAGGACGGGATTGGTGAAGGTTACGGCGGGGATATTCATGGCTTCCTTTGTTCGGCTGAGCGGCTTAGTACGAGCCTAGAGCAAGAGTGCCGGAATGTCTACACTCTGTCACTCAGGATGCGTGAGGGGATCCTGAACCCGCTACGCAGGGGTCCAACTTCGGTTCGGTGGAGAGCTAACTGGCCTGCCGCACACATGGCGTCCATGGAACAGCCCACGCCCGACATCAGCCACCTCAAGGACGTCACGGCCGCACTGGCTGAGCACAACGTCCTGATCGAGTCGAATAGCTTTGTGGGTTGGCATGCCATCTGCACCTCATCCGGATGCCTCTGGGAGCACGACGCGAGCGAGCTGGAGGTCCTCGATGGCCTGCTCAACACCGCGGCCGCCCAGCACGTCACCGAGATGCTGATGCCGATCATCGCGCAGCGTCAGTTCGATGCTGCCGCGTGGTGGAGGGTTGCGTTCATGCCAGCTGCATTGGTCTGAAGCAACAAGAAAGCCCCGGCGAACAACGGTCTGCCGGCGCTTTCCCGTGTCTAGCCCACGGTGCTCTTCAAGTGCTGGTAGGTGCGCTTGATTCGCTCAGCCCCGTCGTCTGTGCCTCCCCTATGCTCTGGGGAGAACATCCAGTATGGGAGGGGACCCGACATGGGGGACAAGCAGGTGAAGGTAGGCGCGAAGGTACGCCAGAAGTACCGGATGCCGGACAGCGTCCCGGTTTGGGCGAGTGAGTCAGGGTGGGCGAGCTACGAGAGCGGCGTCCTCACGGTCAAGATGGACTTCGGGCAGCCAGTGAAAATTCTCGTGCAGGACCTCTCCTCCGTTACGGTGAAGCCTTCCGGACCGATCAACCAGCGCGGGAGCATCCAATTCAACAGGGCCGATGAAAGCTTCGGCGACCGGCAGCAGCTGGTGTTCACCCGTGCCGACGAGCCCCTGTTCTTGCAGCTGAAGCAGCTCCTCGATGACGAGCAGCAGCGAGGTACACAGGGGCAGCTGTGTCCTGAAGAGGTGCCCGCGACAGCGCCCGAAGCCGCCGCCGATAATGGTCCTAGCGACAGCAAGATCAGGTCGAAGTTCGGAATCCCGGCCGGTGTGCCGATCCTGCGTGGGAACAATGGCTGGGTCGCCTACAACGGCGGCGTTCTGATCGTGAAAATGTCGATGGCCGAGCAGGCCACTATCGCGGTGCAAGACATCGTCGACGTAAAGTTCACGCGCGCAATCACGGGTGTTGGCCAAATTCGCTTCAACCGCGCCGATGACACCTTCACCACCCGCCAGACCCTCAACTTCTGGGCCGGTAAAGAGCAGGCGTTCCTGGGCCTCAAGCAGCTGCTTGAGGAGGACAAGGCCAAGGGGGTCACTGGTACCCCTGTCGTACCCGGCACGGCCGGTGCCAGCGTGGCCGACGACAAGTACCGGGCAAAGTACAAGATCCCGGAGGACGCCCTGCTGGCTCGTGCCGTAGGCGTCGGTTATGTGGCCTTTGATGGGCACTACGTGACGATCCAGCACGTCGGCTTGGGCCGGGTGACGATCGGCAAGGGTGTGAAACGCATACCGGTCACCGCCATCTCCAGTGTCCAGATCAAGCCACCAGGGCTGGTCATGTCAGGCTTTATCCAATTCTCTATCGCCGGAGGCAATGAGAAGAGGAGCGCCTTTGGTCATCAGACGATGAGCGCCGTCGAGGATGAGAACTCAGTCGTTTTCGTCAAAGGGGAGGAAGCCGAGTTCCTGGCCATGCGCGACGCCATCGAGGCGGCTCAGCGCGCCATCCACCAGCCGCAGGAGGTGCCAGTGACGCCGGCTCCGGACGACGTCTTTGCGCAGCTAGAGAAACTTGGGAAGTTGCGTGACGCCGGCATCGTCAGCGATGCAGAGTTCGAGGCAAAGAAAGCCGAGCTGCTCGCCAGAATGTGATCGCGGGGGATGGCTGTTGGCCGTCGGAGACCGGGACGCATAGAGGTCAGAACCAACCCCGTCAGATCGAAGGAAATCCTTGTCCTCAACACTCCTCGTCGACCGGGTCCAGGCCATCAACTGGAACCGCATCCATGACGACAAGCACGTGGATGTCTGGAACCGCCTGGTGAACAACTTCTGGCTGCCCGAGAAGGTGCCGCTGTCCAAAGACGTGCAGTCGTGGGCCACGCTGACGCCGGAGGAGCAGCAGCTCACCATGCGTGTCTTCACACGGCTCACGCTGCTCGACACGGTGCAGGCCACGGTCGGTGCCGCGAGCCTCAGGGCTACTAGCTAGGTAGTTATTTTTCGGCGCGGCTGCGCAGGCTCACCACCAGCTTTCACTTCCGGTTTCGATAGTTTGCCTGTTCTCGGCGAGGAGATGAACTTTGAGGAGAACGGTTTGGAGGGATGGCGGATCCACCCATTGCACCTGCAAGGCTGGTGTATTCGGTACGCGGGTGGTGATGTCGACGTCATCACCGTGGTAGTAGTCGCGCGACTCTCCGCCTGGTTGGCCGAGGGCTTCACTCCGGGGTAGATTCTGGCGGCGGCACATAGGACGAGCGTCTGCTCGAGAGGAGTCGAGGCACTTGCCCTCGGGCCTCGAGTGGGCAGCGACCAAGCAGCGGACGCGCTAGCTGGCGGGAGCCGTCTCATCCAAGGATGAGGAGGGGCACGCAAGTATCGCCGTTACTTGCCCCGGACGAGGAGCGGTACGACGCGCAACGGTGTGCGGCCCGGCCAGACGAGGACGCAATTCCCCTCCCTGCTGTTCTCCATGTTGAGCACGTCAACGCGTGTCATGCGTCCATCTGGATGGTTTAGCTCATGAATTACCCGCTGGTGCCAGTGGCCGCAGAACACGTGCGCCGGTGCCAGCCGGTCGACGACTTCCCTAAGAAGGGTTCTGGTTTGATTCGCTTGCTCGACGAGCTCGGCCGAAAGCTCTAAGGAGCTACGGACGGGCGTGCCCATGGGTGCGTCGTGGGCGATCAGAACGTCAACCGATCCGCCGGCGACCAGAGCTTCCGCTTGATCCCGGGTCGGCTCCTCCTCCTCGGGCCACCAATCCTTGCCGGGAATTCTGAACCTCCCGTCGACGGACAGGGCTCCGCCGAGCCCTCCGATCCGGAGCCCCTCGATAACCGTGCGACCGCCCTTTGGCAGGACGCTGATGTTCGATCGCCAACGGATGAGACCCTCGTCCGTCACAGGGAGGGCGGAGATAACCGACATATTGTCGTGATTCCCAGCTGACACCAAGAGCTCCATCTCTAGGTCCACGAGCAACCGATTGAGCCTTTGCTCGAATCGGCCGCGCATGGCACCGGGCCAGTCAAGTCCAAAATCCCCGACCTGAATGAGCGTCTTCACCCCTTCCCGCGCAGCTGATTTCACCACGGCCTGAGCGAACCCTAGATGGCCGTGCCAGTCCCCGGCCACCGCAATGGGTCGCGTGCCGGTGAACTCACTCATCCGAGGCGGGGGCCAGCTCTTGTATCTGGACCACAGGTGAGGTCGTTCTGAGGGTCGTGATGTGGTCATCGCGGACCTGTATCCAGAGCAGGGCGCTTAGCCCGACCCTGCAGGCCTCGAGCATATGGAGCTGGACAGGCTCGCCGTCTCGCCGGAGCTCCGTGAAGCCAATTTCCAGATAGTCAAGGCGCGGCGCGGTGACTGCCATCTGCCGGGTCACAGTCTTGGCGGCCATGTCCAGCACGTAGTGGCTGCCCGTGGCCGTGATGACGAGGTACGTTCCCGTGTCGCCGTTGCGCAGCTCCTGCTCCATGCGTGCCAGCGTATCCACGCCCTCTCCTTGTTTGTGAGTGGGAGTGAGGGGACTTCCCTATCCCAGATTCCTGGGCGGCGAGGCCCGTCAACACCGCCGCCCCTTCCATGCGGAGTTGATCGCGCTGGTCGGAGTCAAGAACTGACCAAGCGATAGTTAGATCCTCTGGCTGATGAGTTCGAGAAGCTTCTTCAAGGACATGCGGCCGATGGGTTATTGGAATAATTCGAATCGGGACGACCCCCGCTGCCGGTCGACGTTTCAAGGCGGAAAAGCGTAGTCGAAGCATTCCCGCAGCGTTGCCAGAAGCGCAGGAGCGGGGGACGGACAGCACGGTACGATTCCCGAGGAGCACTTCGAGAGACTGGGGACCCCGGCGTAGCCGGGAGCAGGCGGACGAAAGGGCCCGTCGAACCATCTGCCGCATAGGACTCTGTATGAACCTGCTCTTCAACTGCGCCGCCGAGCGCGCCCTGGCCGACCCGCGACTTCCCGGGACCATCAAGATGGCCTACCTGGATCCGCCCTACAACACCGGCCGGAAGTTCAGCCAGTACTCCGACAGCTACCCCCTCGCCGCCTGGCTCGTCATGATGCGCGCCACCCTCGAGGGCGTCCACACGGCGCTGCGTGAGGATGGCAGCGTCTGGATCCACCTGGACGACCAGCACATCCACCGCGTCCGGGTCATGATGGACGAGCTCTTCGGCGACAAGAAC
Source organism: Arthrobacter sp. MDT2-16 (assembly GCF_054510925.1). NCBI lineage: Bacteria > Bacillati > Actinomycetota > Actinomycetes > Micrococcales > Micrococcaceae > Arthrobacter > Arthrobacter sp. MDT2-16. The sequence goes on along the minus strand of NZ_JBTNDP010000006.1, from coordinate 239,042 downwards.
TACGTGGGCACGATCATCTGGGAGAAGAAGAACCGGGCCTCGTTCCTGCACGCCCAGCTCGCCGACGTGACGGACCACATCCTGATCTACGCCAAGGACCGGCCCAAGATGGCGCCCCTGGTGCACTCGGCGACCGAGCCCGGCAAGCGGATCCCCGTCCACAACAAGGGAAACAAGGTCTCCGAGCTCACGTTCCCCGCTGGCAGCGTGGCCTTCAACTTCACGGACCGCACCATCCCGGCCGGGCCGATGAACACCCCGACGATCATCAGCGACCTGCTCGACGACCTGGTCGTTGTCGACGGCATCAACGCGCACCCCTTCCGGATGACAGGCCCGTTCCGGTACGGCCAGGAGGGCGTCGACAAGATGGCCGACAACGGGGGAGGGCCCGCGTTCATCGCGCCGAAGCCGATGATCCGACCCTCGTACCTGTCGGTGGAGTCCCGCGGCAAAGTGCTCACCAACCTGCAGTCGTTCCGCGTCAACGGCGCCCCCACCAACGAGGACGCCCGCGCCGAGTCCGAAGCCATCTTCGGCACAGACGCCGGCCGCTCCTTCGACACGCCGAAGCCGGAGGCCCTGCTCGAGCGATTCATCATGGCGGCGACCGCCGCAGGCGACACCGTGCTTGATCCGTTCGCAGGTTCCGGCACGACCCTGGCGGTAGCCCAGAAGACCGGGCGTAGCTGGGTCGGCATCGAGCTCAACACCGAGACCGTGCAGCAGTTCATCGTGCCCCGCATCAACGGCATCCTGGCCCTCACCGACCTACAAGCAGTATCAGGCGCTCCGGCACGCGCTGGGTAAGACCACCCGGCGGGGACTTCGCCGCCGCCGTGCGGCACGCACCCCCCTGCAACCCTGCACGCCTTCTCCAAAGTAAACCGCGCCAAGCTCTCGATGCGGGAGGTCGAGATGGTCGGCGACCTCATCAAGAAGGGCTACGACGATCCGGCCACGATCGAGAGCATCGGCAAGACCGAGCCGCTCTCCGAGCGAAATGCTCGGGTGTCCCTGATCGAGAAGGCCCACAACGCCGCCGAGGTGAACCTCACCCCGGAAGAGGCCGTAGCGTTCAGCCGTGCCGGCGTGCCCTCCAATGAGTGGGGGCGCAACGCGGCCACGATGCCTAGGAGATGGGCGCGCTCGAAAGGCGCGTGTACGAGCGGGAGCAGCAAGACGCCTTCAACCGCGGCTGGGTCTTCAAGCCCGCGAAGCGGCCGCACACCAAGGAGTCCGTCCGCGGCGACCTAACGAGGGGCAGCGCTTCGTGACCACCGAGATCTAGGACGAGGAGCGGGCGCAGTTAGGCTGACGGAATGCTCATCCTGACCGCAACCCAGCCGCCGGCGCCGATCGTCGTCGACATCCTCTCGGATGGCTCGACCTGGTGGGAGCCACTGGTGGCCTTCGCGCCGTTTGTCGTCGCCCTGGTCGCGCTCGGGGCTCTTTGGCAGCGTTCAATCGCTGACGGGAGGGCACTGTCCCAGCGGCAGTCGGCGGACGACCGGTCCGAGTGGTGGAGGCGCACTCAGTGGGCCCTGGACGCCGCGTTCTCGAGCGACCCGGCGCGCAGGAAAGCCGGCATCGGGGCGCTGCGCATCCTCGCGGAGAGCAGCCTCGCAACCGACGAGGAGCTCGCCGTCCTGGACGCCGTATGGCGTGACGACCCGGAAGTCGCCCCGGACCGTGGGAAGTGGAGTGCTGGACGGCTTGTTGAAATGGGCAGACACTTAACCCAAGGCAGTCGGAAGGAGGGTGGACGATGAGCGATACAGCACGCGTGAACGGGAAGCCCCGTTTCAAGGTCAGTCGCAAGGGCTTCGCCTCGAAGCCGTCCCCCGCAGAGCGCGAGATCACGATCGAGAAGGCGAAGCTCCGCGTGGTGCTCGACCGCCGGCTCGGACGGGAAACCCCGGCGTCGGTCGTGAAGCTGGCCCAGCAGGACTCCTAGGACAACGACGAAGCCCCGGTGCGATCACTCCGCCGGGGCTTCTGTGTGGGTGTCGGAGGTCGCCTGCTCAGCGCCTCCGGTAGGCGTTGTACATGAACCTGCGGTGGGCGTCACGGTCGCGCTGTCCCTACCGCAACTCCGCCCTCAGGTCACTCTGCGACCTGGCATTGCGGACCAGAATCACCCCGAGTGCAATGAGCCCCACGAGCGTGATGAGACCTGCTACCGACACGACGGCCGTCGCACTCATGAGCTCACCTCCGCAGGGGAGGTCCTCGCGACGAGACCGAGCACCGCGAGGCGCTCGAACGCAGGGGCGTCCTGGAGCGTCCACTCGTTGCGCACGACGTCGAGAGTCTTCTCCTGGCCGTCGCGGCCGTCGACGTAGGTGATGGGGCGCTCACGCCGATGCCGGTCAATCAAGGAGCCCTGCTTCACGGCTGCGCCGAGGGCGTCCCAGCTGACGCCTTCCTCCTCGAGGAGGGCCTTCCGTCGCCGCACAGATACCCCTTCCACCTGCCGGTGGCTGAAGTAGTGCGACGCGAGCATGCTCACGCTGTTCTTCTGCGCGTCGGCCTGGCGCCACTGGAGGTACGCCAGCACTTCCTCAGCGCCGTCGAGGTGGTGCGTGCGACCGTCGAAGACCGCAATCCGGTCCGCCTCGGGGCGCAACCTGTTGAACTTCGCGGTCGCCAGTGCCGCGGTGACCGAGACGATCTTCTGGACCGACCGCCGAACCAGGGCTGGGTGTCGGGACCGGCGAGGTCGGAGATGATGACCGAGATCTGGTCGGACTGCGTGCAGACGAACAGGGCGCCCTCGACCTGCGCGGCGAGGTAGATTGCCGTCTGGCGCATGTCCTCGGTGAACTTGGCGTCGAAGGGCCTTACGAGTCCCTTCGTGTACTTCGAGAAGCCCTTGCCGGCGACGCGGATCACCGCGAAACTCTGCCAGGGCAGGTGCGTGCGGTGCTCACGCTCGAGACCCTTCATGCGCTGGCCAAGGTAGTCGCGGCCGATGAGGAGCTGTGCTGTGTCAGTTATGACGCCCATGTGTGCGGAGCGGGCCCGCTCACTTTCCGGCGACTAGAAGAGCGCCAGCTGGCCCTCGGCGACCTCACCCCAGTGCGCTGGCCGGTTCCTGGCGATCCACGCGCACTCGATACTGCAGAACTTCCGTTGCCGGGATCCCTTGTGGTCGGGCAGGGCGAACGTCCTGTTGCAGCGCATGTTCAGGCAGGTCAGATCGATGGTTGTCCCGCCACGAGCATTTGTCGCGCATTGGCGTGAGCAGTACTTCTTCAGTTCCGCTTCGGACGCCCGGAGCCTGGACGTCCTGTGGCATTGCTGACACGTCCAGTCGACCCGGGGCCGGCGGGGCGTCACCAGATCTGCGGCACTGCCCGGCTGAAGCTGGGGATGCCGGAAGCGGGGCCGAAGCTGTTCGGCCGCCACCGGCCACCGGCCTCCCTTGCTCGCGTTGCAGCTGTGACAGATCGGGCGCAGGTTGGCCAGGTAGTGCGCCCCTCCCTTGGTAATCGGCTTCACGTGATCAGTCTGGGTGGCGTCGGCGATGCCACACATCCAGCACCGGCCTCCCCACATTGAGAACCGTTCGGCAAGCTGCTCGGGTGTGAACTGGACGACGATGCCGCCCTTGGCCGCCTGGTAGTGGTAACGGCGCAGCTGGTACTGGTCCTTGTGGCCCTGGTAGTAGTCGCTCGCGCACTGTTTGCACCGGCCCGACAGCCCGTTGCGGCTCGTTTTGTCCTTTGTGAAGCACTCGGCCGGCAGTACCTGCTTGCATCGGCCGCAGGGCGAATGCAGCTTGCCGGTTGCCGCGTACTCGGCCTCGAGCGCCAAGATGAGGTCACAGCGGTCCGAGCAGACGAGCGTTCCCTGGGTACGGCGCTCCGCAGGTCCGAGGCGGCTGCAGACCGGGCAGCGCATGGCCGCGAACATGCACGGCCGGCTGCAGTACTTCTGGGTGACCGCACGGTTGGCCTTCATGCTGACGGTCTTGCCGCAGTGCTCGCAGGTGACATTGCGGCGGCCGAAGGCGGAGAAGCACTCCCGGGAGCAGAAGCGAGCTTTCATCTGCCCCGCCACCGTCTGCTTGCCCTTGAGAGTGAAGAACGTGCCACAGTGCTCACACGGCTTGTAGATGAGTGTGCGTGGCATCTCGTTCCCCTGACGTCAGGGGAAAAGTACCACTGCCTCACGACAACCTCCGGGACCCTTCGCTACGAGTTACGCACGCCTCTCTCGACGGAGCCTGTGTAGATCCGGGCAATCCCGTTCATGGCGGCCAGCGCATCCTCGAGCGCTTCGGTCTGGATGCGGGTCTCGGTCAGGTCGATGAGGTTAAGATCGGACGAGGCAGGGCTGAGCATGCGGGCGGTTTGAACCGCTTTGCCTGGTGCGCTCTCGTCAGCCAGGTCCCCGAGGTCGTGCAACTGCGTGAGCGCGTACCGAAGGTGATCGCGGGTTCCGGGTTCGAACCCGGAGAGCAGCTCGGCCAGTTCCGGGTCCTTGTGCGCTGGCTGTGTCCGGCCGTTGGCAGCAGACAGTGGACGAGCTCGTCGCCGTCGCCCTCCTGCCAGTTGGCCTGCAGCTTCACTTCCTGCTCGGTAGCCAGCGTCCCGCTATCGTGACGAAGGCAAACAACGCCGCTGAGCTATTGGGGGAGACCATGCACGAGATTCTGACCGACACCAAGAAGGCCACCCGGCACGTCCGGGACTACTACCGGGCTGACTTTCGCCAATGCCGCCCGAGGACGGGGGCCAGCTTCGATCAATGGGCCGGAGGCGGCGACCGCCCGGACATCGCCAACCAGTTGACCGGTGATGACTGCGTCGCCGTTTCACTCCTCAGCGTCGAGGTGCCGCCCATGGCCGCCATCGGCCTGATGCGGGACGAGAAGGAAAACGTCGACCGCCTGCTGTCTCTCATCCCGACAGACGTCCGGATGTGCGACCTGGACGCCGAGGGCTACGAGAAGCACCTCGGCATGGAAAGCCCCGCGCAGGAGCTATGGGAGGTCATCACCCGGCGGAACGGCAAGAAGTGGGACATCGGACGAACGACGGCGAGCAAGATCATGGCTCGGAAGCGCCCGCACCTGATCCCCATCGTCGACTCGGTCATCGAAGACCTCATCGGCACCGTCAGGCATTGGCGTGGCTGGCACGAGGCGCTGACGAATGACACCGGACTGCCGGATCGGCTCGCGGCGATTAAGGCCGACTCCGGCGCTGTCGAGCTTGGCTACGACCCATCGATGCTGCGGGTGATGGACATCGTGCTCTGGATGGAGGGCCTGGAGGTTCGACGGGGCCGCCGCAACGTCTCCGAAGCGGTGGCTACAGTCCTGCTTCCCTGATCTCCTACTGAACGGTGGCTCGGGATGCGTCGAGGCCCATTGCCTGGAACAGGACGGGCTTTCGGCCTAAGGCCACACAGAGCAACACTCGCCGGTAGCGGTTGCCATTTGTGCAGAGTTTCGCCACATAGGGTGAGAGATAACCTTTGACCGACCGGAGACTCATGCGCCTGAGAATGGCGCCGATTCCAGATGTGGACTACCAGATGACCCTTCACCCAAATGAGAGCCGCCATCTCAGCCAGCGGCAGCTCGAGCAAACCCTATGGAAGGCAGCTAACGCCCTACGTGGTCCGGTCGACCCAGGCGACTTTAAGGCATACGTCTTCCCTGTCCTGTTCTTCAAATGGATCAGCGACAACTGGGATCACAAGCATGCGGAGGCCGTCGAAGAATGGGGTGAGGACCTCAACGACGAGATCGAGGCTGACTACCACGTCTTTGAAATCCCGAACGGCTCCCACTGGTCCGATGTCTTCGAAACGACTACCAACGTCGGAGCCACTCTCCGTGACACTCTGCAGGCCATTGAGGCCGCGAATCCGGACAGCCTCTCGGGCGTCTTCGGCGACGTGAACTGGGCCAACGAGGACCGCCTTCCGGCCGCTGCGCTCAAGAACCTTCTCGCCTCCTTCCACGGACTCACACTGAACCCGGACACGGTGTCGGGCGACATGCTTGGCTCCGCCTACGAGTACCTGCTGCGTGAGTTCGCTGAAGCATCCGGCAAGAAGGCCGGCGAGTTCTTCACTCCTCGTCACGTCGTGCACCTCTTGGTAAAGATCCTTGACCCGCAGCCCAAGGAAACCATTGCCGACCCCGCGTGCGGCTCTGCCGGGATGCTCGTTGAAACGATGAACGCGGTCAAGCAGCACGGCGGCGACCCGCGGACGATGCGCCTGCATGGTCAGGAAATCAACCTGACCACCTCGGCCATCGCCAAGATGAACCTGTACCTGCACGGACTAGACGACTTCACGATTGTCCGCGGCGACACGTTCGGTGACCCCCAACTGCTCGACGGCGACGCGCTCCGGAAGTTCGACGTGACGCTGGCTAATCCGCCGTTCTCGTTGCAGAACTGGGGTGCCGATAAGTGGGCTACGGATCCTCACGGCCGCGCGGTCGGTGGCGTCCCGCCGAAGAACAACGGCGACTGGGCCTGGATCCAGCACATGCTCGCGACGATGAAGCGCCGCACAGGCCGCGTAGGCGTCATCATGCCCCACGGCGTGCTGTTCCGCGGCGGCCAGGAAGCGAAGATTCGTGAAGCGATTTTGGCGACAGATGCTCTTGAGGCCGTCATCGGATTGCCGACCAACTTGTTCTACGCCACGTCCATCCCGGTGTGCATCCTCGTCTTCCGCGCTACCAAGCCGGAGGAGCGCCGCGATCACGTCCTAATTGTCGACGCTAGCAAGCGAGTGCAGCCGGGCAAGAACCAGAACACGCTGTCGGATGAAGACATCCAGGTGATTGATGCCGCGTACAGGACCGGCGCCGACACCGATGGCGACGGCGGCCTGAACCTGCGCCTTGTGCACCACGATGAGATCGCCGGAAACGGCTTCGACCTCAACATCGGGCGCTATATCAAGGGTGCCGCAGCCGCGGAAGCTGACGTCGAGGGGGCCCTTGCGGCGATGTTCGCGGCCCAAGACCGACTCCTCGAGGCACAGACAGTGCTAGCTGCAAAGCTGAAAGCAGCGGGCTTTAATGCGTGATGGATGGAAGGTCTACCGCTTGGGCGAATTACTCGAGCGCCGTACCGATCGTTTGGGCCCAGCCGTAGAACCAACAATCCTTACCTGCACTGAGAACCACGGACTAGTTGACCAGATGGAGCATCTGGGACGCCGGGCGGCCACACAGGATGTCAGCAAGTACAAAGTCGTCGAGCCAATGGACGTCGTCTACAACGTGTATTTGCTCTGGCTTGGCTCGATAGGACAAAACCTCACCGGTAAGGTCGGTGTCACCTCTCCTGTTTACGAAGTGTTCCGCACAAACTCCAAAGTGCACGCTCCTTACATTGGTCACCTTCTGCGATCTCCAGAGATGACGCAGAGGTACGGAGCGATTGCGATTGGAACCGTGCCGAGGCGACGTAGAACACCATGGGAGGACTTCCTGGACCTTTCGGTTGAGTTGCCGCCCCTGGAGGATCAGCGGCGCATTGTGGACCTGATCGGCTCACTAGACGATGCGTTTGAGGCGGCAAAGTGGACCCAAGAGGTGCTTGATCGCAGTTGGTGGTCCGTAGCGTCCGCGTTGGAGCAGCGTTCGCAGGGGATCCCCATGGTGAGTCTCGGCGACATCGCAGAGATACGTGGCGGCCTCACTAAAGACAAGAAGACCGAGGGTCAGACCGGACAGGTGCAGGTTCCCTACCTACGAGTGGCGAATGTCCATCGACGCTACCTCGATCTCACTGAGGTGGCGAGGGTGGAGGTCAGCCCCGAGAAGCTCGAGAACCTGCGCCTCGCACCCGGAGACATCCTTCTAAACGAGGGCGGAGACAAAGACAAGCTTGGGCGAGGCGCAATTTGGGCCGGGGAGCTGAACGACTGCATTCACCAGAATCACGTTTTTCGCGCAAGGATCACTGACGGGAACTTCATTCCGGAGTTTGTATCCGCTTGGTCGAACTCCTTCGGTCAGCAGTGGTTTCAGACGCACGGTACTCAGACAACGGGTATCGCTTCCATAAGTAAAACGACGCTCTCAAAGTTTCCAGTCCCTGCGCTTCCGCTTGAACAACAGTTCGAATGGGCGGATGTTCTCGGAGCTGCATACCAAGCCATGGAGGCGGCTGCTCGCTTGGGCGAGTCACTTCGCGCGACTCGAACCGAGCTCTTGTCAGTTCTGCTGTCGGGGGAGCACGAGATCCCGGAGACGTACGACATCGACACCGCAGTACAACTCGAACCAGCAGCCTGACCGCGCACTACCAGGGGGACCACTTGAGCACATCGGCAGCATTTACCGAAGCGAACTCTGTCCAGCAGCCCATCGTGGATCTGCTGGCGGAGGGCGGCTGGACCTATATCGACGGTGCCTCCTTGTCGCGTGGCTTCGAGCAGGTGTTCCTCGAGGAGGAGTTGGTGGCGGCCCTGGTCCGGCTGAACCCCGTAATTGCCGAGGCCCCGGCGCGGGCGCGCGAGGTCATCGCGACACTCCGTGCGGTGACGCTGAAGGCCGCGCAGGACGGGCTCGTGCAGGCGAACGCGAGGCTATTCTCCTGGTTGCGCGGCGAGCAGGCGGCGGCACTCTCGGGCCACCCGCACCACGAGCCGGTGAAGCTGATCGACTTCGAGAACCCGGAGAACAACAGCTTTATCATCTCCGACGAAGTCACCTACGGCCCGGGCACGAAGAAGCACCGGTACGACATCGTCCTGTGGGTCAACGGCATCCCGCTGGTGGTCGGCGAGACCAAAACGAACACGAGCGCCTCGATCTCCTGGGTCAACGGCGCGAAGGACATCCACGATGTCTACGAGCGAAAAGGACCGGCATTCTTCGTACCGAACGTCCTGTCCTTCGCTTCGGACGGCAAGGAGTTCGCCTACGGGGCCGTCCGTCAGCCCGTGGACAAATGGAAGCCCTGGGGTGATATGGAAGGGGACCCCACCCTTGGCGGCTGGCCGCGCGTAAAGCAGAGTGTCGAGCAGCTACTGTCGCCCCATCAGGTTCTTTCCATGCTGGCCGATTACACGCTCTACGAGCAGTCGGAGAAGGACGGGGTCTCCCAGTTCTTCAAGATTATGGCTCGGTACCCGCAGGTTCATGCGTCGGAGGCCATCTACAACCGGGTGCTCGAGCCAGGCGGTAAGCAGGGACTCATCGTCCACACCCAAGGTTCCGGCAAGACCCTCGCCATGGTTTTCACCTCGGGCAAGCTTATGAAGACCCCGGCCATGAGAAACCCCACCGTCATCCTCATCGCCGACCGTACCCAGCTGGTCGCGCAGTCGGGGGACCAGTTCCGGACCACCAAGGACGGCGGCATCGCCACACCAGAGACCGCACGGGATCTGCGAGAGCTGCTGAAGGCCGACGCGCGCGGCGTGATCGCCTCGACGGTTCACAAGTTCAAGGACGCCGGCGTGCTCAGTCTCCGGGACAACATCATCGTCCTGATCGACGAGGCGCACCGCAGCCAGGAAGGCGATCTCGGCAACAAGATGCGCGAGTCCCTCCCGAACGCGCGGTTCTTCGGCTTCACCGGGACCCCTATCAGCGACGGCGAGAAGAACACCTTCAAGCTCTACGGTGACCCGAAGGATCCTGGGTTTGCGCTCAGCGTCTATGACTCGGACCGTTCCATTGCCGATGGCACCACGGTCCCGATGCACGTCGACCCGCGCATGGTCACTGTCCACATCGACAAGGCCACCATCGATGCTGAGTTCGAGAAGATGGCGGAGGCTGAGAAGCTCGGCGATGAGGAGAAGGACTTCATCGCCTCCAAGATCAGCACCCTGGCCGTGATCGTTTCCAATCCGGAGCGCATCAAGGCCGTCTGCACCGACATCATCGAGCACTTCTACTCGGTGATCGACCCACTCGGTATGAAGGCCCAAGTCGTCGTCTACAACCGCGCCATGTGCGCCGCCTACGAGCAGGAGCTCGCCCAGCAACTGCTCGCCCGTGCCGCGGACGGAGCCCCGGATGAGGCTGCCGTTGTTATGACCGTCGGTGGCAAGGCCGACGGGGGAGCGGACTACTCGAAGTACGAGCTGGACAGTGCCGCCGAGGAAAAACTGCTCCGTCGGTTCCGGAACTTCAATGATCGGCTCAAGTTCCTGATCGTCACCTCCAAGCTCGGCACCGGGTTCAATGCCGACAATGAGGGTGTCATGTACCTCGACAAGCCGCTGCGGCTCCACACCCTGTACCAGACGATCACCCGCACCAACCGGACCTGGAAGAACCCGGTCACCGGCAAGGAGAAGAAGTTTGGCCTCATCGTCGACTACTTCGGCATTGGGGACGAGTTCGCCAAGGCCATGTACCCGACCGACCCGGAGCGGGCGAAGAAGAAGATCGCGGTCGACGGCCTCATCGAGGAGTTTGCCGAGCAGCTCGACGACACGCTGGCCCGGTTCGTCGGCATCGATCGGTCGGTGGCCGACCACGCCACGATGCAGGCCGCGTTCGAGCGGATTCCTCAGGGGAAGTTCCGGGACCGCTTCGCCGCCCAGTTCGGCACGCTTAGCGGCGTCTGGGAGCTGCTGTGGCCGGACTCCCGGCTCGACCAGTACAAGGACGACTACAAGTGGCTGGCGAAGATCTATGACGCCTCACGGCCCTCCAGCGGCGCCCTCGACATGCTGTGGGAGCAGCTCGGCACCAAGACCCTCGCCATGGTCCACGAGAACATGACCAGCCAGGGGGTCCTCAACATCGGCAGGACCGCTGTTATTGCCGATGAGGACACCATCGCCAAGCTGCGCGAGGCCGGCATCTACCCCGAAAAGCAGCCCGGAGTGCCCAAGGACGAGCCGACGCTCGTGGAAGTCGTCGACGGCATCGCGGCCAGGATCAAGAAGCGCCTTGCTGGGGCCAACGGGGACCACCCCGTGTACAAGTCCCTGGCTGAGCGGCTCGAGAAGGTTCGCCTGAACGCCTTTTCTCGGTCTCAGGACTCTGTGGATTACCTCAGTCAGATCTTCGTGCTGGCAGCCGACCTGACGAACGCGGAGACGGCCGAGGACGAGTCCGGTGAGGCGGGCCTGGACATGCTCGATCCTCATGTTGGCGCGCTCACGCAAATCTTCGAGGAATTCAAGCCCAAGGGAGTCCCTGTGCTCGTGGGCGATGTGGTTCGCGACATCGATGCCATCGTGAAGTCGGTGAGCTACTCGGGCTGGAGCGAAACCCAGCGGGGCGACAAGCTCGTGCGCCTGGAGGTCAGGAAGGTGCTCAAGAAGTACGAGCTCCACCGGCAGCCCGAGCTATTCGATAACGCCTACACCTACATCTCAGCCAACTACTGACCCCCGCGAGCCCTCGCCGACCAATCGCGCCCATCTGACAGGCTGAACCTCATGCGCCCACAGACGATCCAGATCTACCTGCCCTCCGGCGACCCTGCGGGCATCCGCACGGCCCAGATCACCACGCGCACCGTGGTGCTGTTCGAGGTGCCCCGGACGCTCCTTAGCCAATTCCGGGCACTGCCGGAGGCGAAGCAAGTCGGCATCTACTTCTTGTTTGGCACCTCGGAGGATGGCCGGTCCTCGGCCTACATCGGCCAGAGTGGCAACGTGGGCGACCGGATCCGGAACCACGACGGCAAGAAGGACTTCTGGGACCGGGCCCTGGTCGCGGTGTCGCTGACCAATTCCTGGACGAACACCCACGTGGGCTACATGGAGTGGGAGTCGCTCCGCCTTGCCGCAGCGTCGAAGCGGTACGAGATGACGAACGGCAATGAGGCATCGAACCCGCACACGCCGGAGCCGCTGAAGGCGGACTGCGGCGAGTTCCTGGAAACCATCTCCGTGCTGCTGACGACCCTCGGCTACCCAATCCTTGAGCCAATCGTGCCAACAAACCGATCAGTCGCCGAGGCCGACACCGAGACGCTCATCATCAGGGATCGCCAGTCCGAAGGGCGCGCGCTGGTAACGGCCGAGGGCTGGGTCGTCTTGGCAGGCGCATCAGGTCTCGCCCAGACCACTCCGTCGGTCAATCAGTCCATCGTCGCGTACCGGAAGCGGCTGATCGAGCAGGGCGCGGCCGAGATCCGTGACAACCGCTTCATACTGCTGCAGGATCACCTGTTCAATAGCCCAAGCACGGCCGGTACAGTCATCGTCGGCGGCAACCTGAACGGCCGCACGTCATGGAAGAACGCGGCCGGCGTGTCCTACAAAGAGCTGGAGGAGCGCCAGCTAACCGAGGCGTGACTGCCCGTTGTCGACAACGCCGGCGTCTACGGCGACGACGCCATACGGCACAAAGTGGTAGTCGGGCGCGGCTGCCTGGGTGTGGTCGAACAGGTCGTCGATGCCGACGAGCTCGGGGCGTTCTCTTCTCACTGAGGGGTCTAGTCCTGAATCCTGCGGCGCCACCCCGGTTAGGGCAGGGCCCTCCCTTCGCCATGTGGGCGGAGTGAGGAATTACCCTGCCCCAGGGCATGGGAAAACCCGTACCACGTGAGCGTGCGGGCTTCCTGTTCAGCAGTCGCGGCGGAGTCCAGTGGGGCTACTTGGAGCAAATCACCATGGCGTAGGGGCCACTCGAGGTCTGCTCAATCGTGACCGTTCCGTTCACGGTGATCCTGCATGTGATGGTGGTCGCGTCCGGTCCGGCCGTACCGGCGACACCGAGGGACTGCGAGCTGTAGCGCTGGCCGTGAAACTCGTAATTCCCGAAGGTGTAAGTCTTTTCGACCTTGCCGAAGTGCGAGTTGGTGTCCTGTTCCTGTGAGAATCCGCCTCCGCCCAGCAGCTGGGTGTAGGTCGCGCCCTCGATGGTGCCGTCCGACTCCAGGGTGTAGGTGACGACCACATCTGGAGTCGGGTTCACGGACGGGGAAGGGCTAGGTGTCGGCTTGGCCGCGGGAGAAGTTGTCGTGGCGGGGCTCGTTGCCGCGGTCGGCGATGTGGACGGAGTGGGCATCGCCGATGCGGTCGATTCAGGCTTGTAATCGGTGCACGTGGTCACCAGCTTCTCGGCGGCCGAAATGCCTGAGGTGAAGTCGATTTCCCTACCTTCCGCCATCGCCTTGAGGGGAACCTGAACGCCCTCAATGTGCTCCTCCACAAGATCATCAGCAGACGAAGAGATCTTTCCCAGAGCGCTGGCGGCCATGGATGCAGATGCTTCGTCTGCGTTAGACACCTTGCTCGGAGCGGTATCAGCTTTTGTGAGCAGTGCCAGCGCCGAATCGAGAGGACTTTCGGCACCGCCATCGTGGAGACTCTTGCAGGTAGCGGACAGGGACACAATCGGGATGGCCGGCTCTCGGGCAGCCTTCGTAGTCGAGGACGCCAACCTCGTCGACGTCGTGGGGTCAGGTTCACTGCCGGCTCCGGCAGCAGTGCCGCATGCGGTCAGAACGAGGGCCGAAGCAAGAAGGACGGCGGGGAGGGCTTTCATGATGGTCCTTGGGGTCGCGCTGGTCGGTGAGACATGCGGGACCCAGGATTTGCGCCTGATGCCGAAGGCTCGAAAGCCTGCAGCGTTGTTCCCCCATGAGTGATCTGACTGAAGCCTACTGCCCGTCGATCCGGACGCTGATGATCGGGGCAAGCGGGTTGCTGCCGGATTCGTCAGTAGTTACGGCTCGTCCGTGGATCGCCGGCGTTGGGCTGCTGCAGCTGGTTTCGACGTTGCGCGGATGCTGGAGTTGATGAAGAAGGCGGCTCCCACGATCGGCACCGCTGCGACCGCGTGGTGGCTGTGCTCGGCGATGATCTGGGTGAGGTGCTGAAAGGCGTCCATGCCCTCGTGTGTGCGGTGGCGGCGATTCCGCTTACGGCCGGATTCTCAGCCCTTGGGCCAGAAAGCCATGACGAGGAACAGGTTACAGGCGAAGTCGGCGCAATGCACCGGCACGAAGCGGCTGCGGGTCATGCGGATGGACAGGGTGGACGGCGTCGTGGCGCCCGCTGGCAAATCATCGGGCGTTCCGCTCGGCGACGGCGACGGGAATGACGAGGACGGTTGCGTCCCACCCCCGGTACTGCTCGTGAGGGCGTAGGGCTCGGGCAGGTAGGGGAAGTCGCCATGCCAGTCGCGCTCGATAGGCACTCCGGGGGTGTGGGCGTTGGAGCCGACGAAAGTGCCGCGGAAGGTCATGCGGGCGCCATGAATGTAGTGCAGGGCGACGTAGTGGAACTCCAGGCTCGCGAACAGCGGCCGGTCACGCTCACGCTGTTCGGGGTCGCGTGGTACGAACAGGTTGGCCTCGAAACGGCTGCGACCCGCGGAAACGGCGCCGTCGAACGAACCAGCCATGAAGCGAACGATGTCGACGTGGTCGGCGAACTTCTCGTCGTGCCGTGCGCGCATGTAGCGGGGGGAACTCCAGGCGGACATGAATGAAGACATGGCCCTCCCTGATGAGCTCAAGGTTGGTCGGGGCAGATGCGGGAGCTTCGGGGGTATTGGCAGTCATGGCCGTCATGGGTACGGCCGGCCCGTGAAGCCTTACCCGTCAGGCGTCGGCAGAACCGAGCTTGTCGAGAATCCGGCGGTAGCGCGCGTACTTCTCGATCGCGCATGGCTCGCAGTAGCGGTCCACGTACCCCCAGCCACCGGGGTGGCGGACCCGCGGCTGCAGGTCGACGTGGCAGTAGGGATCACCGACGGCGATCGGGTACATCTTGACCGCGCAGCCGACGAGCGGTTCAGTGGCGACCCTGCGGCTGATGACGACGCCGGCCATCAACGGCCATCTCTGGCTGGACGTGGTGTCTGGATCATTGCCGTCATGTGTGCGGCAGATGGTGCCGCTCTGCCCGGTCAGATCGCGGGCAGTGCGTCGAGCTCCTCCTGGGTGGCGATAACGCCATCTTTGTCGATCGTGCCCCCGTACTGCGTTACGTCCCACGAGCCGTCCTCGGCCTGGACCAGACCGAGGTGAAGGGTCCGGTCGAGGAACACAATCTTGCCATCAGGCGTAGTGAACATGAGGCGTGCTTTCACGTTATTCACGCGGACACCCAAGGTTCCGTCGTGCCACTGCCATCGCTGCACGATCATGCCGTCGTTACGGGAGACGAAGGAGGCGCCGCTGTCGTCCGCGCTGTACTGCCCGTTCTCGGCAGGGTCATCAGCATGCTCGACCTCGTAGCCGGGTGCCAGGGTGATGGGCATCGATGAACCCAGGCCTGCCGTGTAGTCCTTCTCGGTCTCGTTCCAGTAGGACGGGGACATCAGCGGCCGCAGCGGGGCGAGCACCTCTAGGTCGGCTGCCGAGGGCTTGTGGCTGCCCTTCTCCAGTTCGGGGAAGCTCATGCCGACGCGGATGAACTCTTCGGCGGCCGCGCTGATGTCATCGCCGACGGCTGGATTGGCGTAGAACTCAACGATGTCCGGGTCGACGGCGGTCTGAGTCATGTCCAGGAGGACGGACTCCGGCCGGACCGGCAGGGACGCCGCGGCTGCCGGCGTCGCCTGGGCTGTGGCAGAAGCAGTCACTGGCGTGCTGAACGTCGAGGACGCCTCGGTGGTGGCGCACCCGGTCGCGCCCAGGACGAGGGCGCTGGCGATGATGGCAGAAGCGAGAGTCGTGCGGGGTGCCATGAGAATCCAGACGGTCGAAGGAGAAATGCTTGGGGTGAATCGGCTATACGGGCGGCAGCGCGTCCAATTCCTCCTGGGTCTGGGCGACGCCCTCGCGATCGACTGGCCCCCTGTACTCAAAGGTGTCCCAGGTGCCGTCTTCTGCGAGGATCATCGTGAGGTACAGGGTGCGGTCGAGGTAGACGAGGGCACCGTCGGGCCGGGTGAACATGATCCGGGCCTTGATGTTGTCGATCTTGACGCCGGTAACGCCGTTCTCCCAGACGTGGTTCTTGACGATCATGTCGTCGTTTCGGAAAACGAAGCTGATGCCGCTGTCATCTGCCTTGTGGGGTCCGTTGTCCGCGGGATCGGCTGCTTTGTCGAAGGTGACGACGTCGCCGGCAAGGGTTGGCGGGAAGGGAGCGCCGCCGTTAGAGGTGAAGTTCTCCTCGATGTCGCCCCAAAAGTTTGCCTCTACGAGCGGCTTCAAAGGGGCCAGCATCTCAAGGTCGGCCGCCGAGGGCTCGTGGCTGCCCTTCTGCAGCTCGGTGAAGCTGAGGCCGACACGAATGAACTCTTCGGCGGCGGCACCGATCGCGTCTCCCACAGCAGGGTCTGCATACGCTTCAACAACAGCAGGGTCGACGGCTGCGTTGCTCATGTCCAGGAGGACAGGCTCCGGCCGGACAGGAAGAGCGGGCGCGGGCGTGGTCTCCGGGGCGGACGAGCTGGAGGTCAATGATGAAGCCGCAGGAGCGGAGCCGGATGCAGGCTCACCTGCAGCGCAGCCGGTGACGCCGAGGACGAGGCCGCCGGCCAAAACGGCAGCAGCGATGGACGCAGAGCGGTGCTTCATGATTCCCCCAAGGATGATGGCGGCCCGTGCCGCTACGGGAATCGTAACGGCACGGGCCTGTGGATTACGCGGCGAGCAGGAGCGTGTCGAGGCGATCCCGGGACGAGTCGAGCTTCACCAGGATCTCTGCGGTCCCGTGGGATGCGAGCAGACCGGACATGGTCGCGTTCTTCAGGAACACGGCCTTGAAGATGTCGATGAGGGGTCGGTACTTCGCGG
The DNA here is from genome assembly GCF_054510925.1 of Arthrobacter sp. MDT2-16. Classification (NCBI taxonomy): domain Bacteria; kingdom Bacillati; phylum Actinomycetota; class Actinomycetes; order Micrococcales; family Micrococcaceae; genus Arthrobacter; species Arthrobacter sp. MDT2-16. The sequence continues at coordinate 222,381 of NZ_JBTNDP010000006.1, read as the reverse complement.
CCAGGCGGCGGACCATGCCCTCGTTGCAGGGGACGTTGTTGTGATAGAGCCCGGCGCCGTTGTCCATGAAGTCGGCGAACTTCACGAGGAAGACCTCCGGGTCGTCGGTGATCGCGTGTGCGACGTGGCCGACGTAGAAGGCGTTCTTGGTGCGGCGGCTCGCGCCGGCCGGGGGAGTGCCGTTGGTGACGGCGCGGATGATGCGCGCGGCGCCTGCTCCGAAGTCGTTGCGGACCCACTCGGTGGCGTAGGCGAGCTTCTCGGCGTCGCAGAAGTCGGACGGGTCGAAGTCCAGCATGTGGGTCAGGATGTCGTCGAGGCAGTCCTCGAAGGTTTCATGGAGGAGCGACCCCACCAGGACGTGGGTCTCGGTTACGTCCCAGCGCATGAGGCAAAGGGTGTTCCTCAGCGGATGTTCGATGTAGGACGTCCGGGGCAGGTTCGCGCGGTTTGCACGGGTCTGGTTGCGGTGCAGGAAGGTAGCTGCCGCGACGGCCCGGCTGATCGCGTCGAAGGCCGTCGGGATCTCCGGCTCACCATGTCGAGGAGCTCGCGGGTGAGTTCGGTGGCGTCCATGTCCTTGAGCAGCCGTGAGGCAAGCGTCGTCATGACCACCATGTGTGCGGCGGTCCCGGTTTCCGTCGCTAGTCAAGCCCAGCCGTGGAAGCTTCGGGAGTGCCCCCTTGATTGGGCGGAGAAGAGACGGCTGACTGCCCACCGGGCGGAATGGGGTTATAGCGCCACGTCAGCAGCCCAGAATCCCCATATTCTCCCTTACCGTGTTTAGTTCTCCTTGTAGATCGCTGACGTTTTCTCCCGACTCTCCTGCACCGGCAATTCTGCCTTCGAGCTCCCTCTCAGCGTCCGCCAACTTCCTACAGCCCGCGTCAACGCTGTTGTCCACCCCCTTAGTTCTTCCGAACTTACCGGTGATCCATGAAACGAGCCTGCGCCACCTGCTTTTTTTCGCCATAACCAGCTCCTTCGCCTAGACCTCGAGGTTCCTCCTGCACCCGGGGGGCGTCAAGGGGGACTGCCGGCTTTTCTGGGACTGTCCGATAAACGGTGCGTGGGGGCCAGCGGTTTCGAGTTGGTGGTCTTCCAGAATCGGCCCGCGAAAGTGCTCGCGCGGCGTTTACCCCCGTCGCTGGATACCGCCGCCGTCATCACATGGGTGCGGCGGGCACCATGACGTAGGCCGTCGTGCTCGACGGGGCGATCTCGGTGAGCCCGGCGTCGACGATAATCGAGTGCGGCACCGCCTTGGCGGCGAAGGCGCGGAAGTCGTCGGTGTCCAAGAACAGGACGGTGCCGGTCAGCTTGTTCGACCAGGCGCCCTGCGTGTCTTCGTTCAGCGTGAGGAACCAGGCGAAGAGGGCGTGCGATGCCTGGGCGGCCGCCTTGCCCGTCGTCATCTGCAGGTCTGCGTTCAGGACGATGACCGGGGTCGGGGCCTTGCCGTCGCTCGCGCGGTGCGTGCCACCCACCCGGGGGAGGTGAGTGCCGGAGACCTGCAGGCGGCTCAGCACCTTCGGGTACTGCTCGTAGGGAGCCGGCCGGAAAGCCAGTGCCCGTGCACGGCCGACGACTGCCTCGGTTGCCTCGTTGTGGAGTTCGTTGACGACCTTCGAGTACATCTTCACGTCGGCACGCCGCACCGACTTCGTGAAGCGTCTGTCCAGCCAGGTCTCCCAGCTGGTCGTGTCACCGCACGGCGTGAGCAGATCCGAGGCGTAGGCGCTCACGCTGGCGATGGCTGCGGCCAGGATGCCGTCGGCCTCAGGCGCAGGGTCGGTCCTGTCGATGAGCAGCACGATCGGCTGCACGAAGGACCCGGTCTCCGGCGCAGTAAAGGCTGGGGCGGTGATGCTGTCGGTCATGGCTGTCTCTCGGTGAGGCGGATGGAAGTAATCGTACGGAGAATCGCCTCGGTATTGTCGACCTGAGTCATCGCGGAACCGATCATGGTGCCGAGAGGTTCTCGTCGTCGGGCTTTCCCGTTCAGGCGGTACAGACCCGAGCAGCCGAGCCCGGGCGCCATGCGCAACGGCTTGGCGAAGGAGCCGATGTCGATGACGTCCATCGCGAACGATGTGCTCACCTGAGAGTAGTTGGGGTCGAGCAGCAGGTGCGAGTTTGTGAACGCGGCTGCCCGCTCGGCGGACACGGTGCGCCAGGGTCGACGACGCCCCACGGGCCTTGCCGGTCGGCGCGGCCGCGGTTGGAGGTCAGCAGTCTGATGTGCTCGTCCTCGTCCATGACGAGGCGGTTGTTTACGCGGGTCAGTGCGTCGCGCCGGAGGTGGCGTGACGTCTCCACGTCGGTCCACAGCGCCTGCGAGCCCGGTGACCAGAGCCGGTCCCAGTGGGGGTCACGGCGTGATGGCTTGGCTAGGTTCTGATTGGTGCAGGCGGGTTCGAGGGGTTCGGCGTGGGCGGCGGCGCCGCCGGAGCGTCGGCGGGGGACGGACGGTGCGGTCACAGTCGGACTCCCTGCTGTGGGTCGTAGCCCTGGGTGGCGGGGTAGGCGGCCGCACCGGGTTCGGGCTGTGATGCACTGCTTTTTCCATGGCGTGTCCGCAGAGTTTGGTGCTTCATACAGGTAAACATGCGTAGACGGGAGCCGATCGCTCTCCACCCTGACGCTGACGATCAAGGCGGCCACAGTCGTGGGTTTCCTCGGCGCTGACGGTGGGTGCGAGGATCAAGGGGTGCTCCGATCGGTGGTCCGGATGCTGGCTCAGCTGGGTACTGCTCGAGCGCCGGACACCTCGTCCTGCGCCACATGCGGATGGTCTGACCTCATGTGTGCGGCAGGGACGGAATCCCGCTACGCCGGTCGGCCGGAAGATCCCGCGTGGCTGGACGACCCGCTCGGGGACACCCGGGCGCCGCTCGATGATCTCCTTGGCCTTCTGGCTCTTGGGGTCCAGCTGGTCCTTCCGGTAGCCGGCGACGTCGACCCCCTGGGCGTCGAAGGCAGCGGCGAGGAACAGGTTCCCGGTGCTGTCCTTGCGGAACGTCATGATGGCCGCTGTGGGGAACATGTCGCGCACGTGCTCGCCGGCAGCCGCCGGTGCGGCCGATGCCAGGGTGTGCCGTTCGGCGGAGATGTCGGGGCGGGGGACCGAGAAGCCCTGGAGGGATCCGTAGGTGCGTTCATGATTCCTGCGCTGGGCGAAGTACTCGGCCTTGCGTCGCTCGATGACGGCGAGGGCGTCGGTGGCCGCGCGGACGGACGGAAGGTTCGCCAGGCGTCGGGTTGCGTCCTCGAAGGCGCGCATCGCGGCCAGGAGCTGGTTACGTGTGGGGAGTCCTCCGTGGAGGTCCGGGAGGTAGTCGTGCCAGGTGCCGGACTTGGTCGTGCGGGACGCATAAGCGGCCAGGGCCCGGTCCATGTCGGAGACGGTTTCGGCGGCCCGGATCGGTGCGGTCAGTCGCTCCCGCGCGACCGCTGCCAGGTCGTACGCGGCGGGGGTCTGCGAGGGCGCCTCGTCGACGGTGAGGGTGGACGCTCCACCGAGGCTGACGGAGGACTCCGCGTGTGTCGCGTACGTGAACTGCCCGCCCGCACGTACACCCTTGTCGATGCGGTTCGGATTGAAGCCAGCCATGTCATTTCCCTTTCGAGCGGCCCAGCGCCGCTCCTCTCATTTTAGGTGTGTGCGGCTCGCATCACGAGAGAGTGCAGGCGACCTGAAGCTGGCTGCCCGGGCAGCCCGGTCGACGGCGGAATTGGTGAAGAAGAGGCCGCGACAGGAGAGATCGGGCCGCTGGAGCTTGTCCGACCGTTGTCCGTCCTGTCCGACCGCTGTCCGACCATGTGGTCGGACAAGAACTTCCGCTCAAACAAAGGGAAGGAGGGGCCATAGATAGATAGATATGACTTGTCCGACCACTTAATTACTACTTCACACATAGGAACCCCTATATGTTGCTCACCCCTCCCTCCAACCGGATATATATACCCTCTCTCCCTTAAGTGTCCTGTTTTCCGGGCGGACAGGTCGGACAAGGCGATTGGGAAGTCCCAATGCGCCTCTGACTAGGCGTTTTACCCGGAAATCGTGTCCGCCGCATGGTCGGACAGCGGTCGGACACAGCAGGACATTGGTCGGACAGCCGAATTGCCCTATTCGCCTTTCTTGCGAGGAATTTGGTCATTCGTGGTACCCTGAGGAGCGAACGACCGGCAGAGAGCGACGAGGGGTACCACGGCCACCGAGAAGGTGGCCTTTTTTGTGGTCGGGGGCAGGGGTGCGGGCCTGGGGTCCCTCCTGCACCGGTGTCGGGCCGCGCACAAGGTCTCCGTCTTCGACAACCCTGTTTCCGCTCTGACAACCCTCGACGAGCAACCGGCGTGCACGTTCGTCGGTCACCTCCCAGAGCACTCGGAGGACCCCCGGACACGACGAAGGCCGCCTCCGGAGATGGAAGCGGCCTTCACCACGACTTGGAGCGCCGGCGGTGGTGGGCCTAGGCGGGAACCTCGGCACCCTCGAGGAGGGGCATCACGACGTCTTTCCAGTTCGCCCAGTCGGTGAGCCGGTGAGGGGTGTCGATGTAGCGGTTGTAGTCCTGGTCGCGCATCACATGAACCCACGACGGGGTGTGCGCCCCGGTGATCTCGGGCTTGTCGTCGATGAGCAAATCTGCCCTCACAACGGTCTTGTCGTGGGTCAGGATCAGGCGCTTGTCCCACCCCTCGCCGAGGTGCTTGGCGAGGTCCTTCAGCTTGCCCTGGACGCACCCCGGATTGGTCCAGGTCGGGGTCGAAACGACGAAGACGTCCATGCCCATCGAGAGCATCTCCCGAGCCGCTTCGATGGCACCCGGAAGGGGCGTCAGGTCGTCGTAGAGACGAGGGTGATTGAGGGCTGCCATGATCGTGTTGCGGTCCGCACCGTCGACCCAGAAGTAGTCGAAATGGGTCCTCAGGCCCTCCTCGACGACGGGGAAGTTGGGGTCCAGATCGAGGAGGATGTCGGCGAAGCGGGTGCTCCAGTCGAACATGTTGCCGTCTTGGTCCAGGGCCATGGTGGGGGTTGTGCCGTTTACGAATGCCATAGCGCACATGTGTACGGCATCCCTCGGACATTTCACCGGGCGCTGTATCGAGGGGACGCCGTGACGCTATCGGAGAACCTCGACGTCGGGGTGCACCTTCTGGACCCAGTCGGCCATCCGGCTGCCCCGGCGTTCGATGAAGCGTAGCGTCGCTTCCCGGTAGGTCACGTACTCATCGGCCGTAGTCGGTGTCGCCGGCCGCTGGAAGTCGTCGAACGGCAGGAAGAAGTTGATGCCCTCCGGTGTCGCGAGGTCCTGCAGGTGGAAGAACTCCACGAAGGCGCTGAACGTTCCGAAGAGCACGAAGAAGTCCGCATAGTTCGTGGTGACGCCGGCGAGTGGGCTGCCCGGCTCTCCTGCGTAGTGGCGCCGGATGCACTCCAGTGTCAGGTCCATGCGGTCGCCGATGAGTGCACCCTCGGGACCAAAGCCCCGCGCCGTGTTCATGGTGGGGTGGTAAGCGGTCCTGACCGGCCAGATCATGGCGCTGCCGATCGTGTACGGAGGGTTTAGGTATCGGGATCGCTGGTCCTCGGTCAGCGCGCCCCGTGCGTCGACCAGCGCCTTCGGCCTCGACCAGTCGCTGTACGAATGCGTGATGGCGTCGCTGCCGACAGTGAACCTTGCACCGAAGTCCAGCTCGACCGCCAAGTAGTTCTTGCGGCGCTCACTCGCCAGTGCCGGCACCTGAGGCTTGAAGAGCTCCCCGTCATGCAACGCCTTCGTCCACAGGAGCTGATGGTCGGCCTTGAGCCGCGGACTGTCCCGGTCGGGATCGGGTTTCGTCGGCGCCGGATGGTCGGTCTTGTAGTCGAAGGTGATGTCGAAGACGGTCATGCCCGAAGCGTATGCGTGCCTCGGCCTCGAGGCGCGGACCCTAGAGCCAGGTCAGTCGCAGTCGTCGCAGATGCCCGTAGCCGGCAGCTGGAGCCCGCAGGACGCGCATACCGGGCGCTCCCGCGGCTCAGGCTTGTTCTGCCGGCTGACGTAGGCCCTGTACTCGCGAGTCAGGGCCGGCTCGGCGTCGTCGGGCAGGTCCGGGCAGAACCGCCGGTAGCACTCCAGGCGCTCCTCCGCTGCGACGACCTCGAGCTGCTGGGGGTCATCGATACGGGGCCGCCCGGATCGTTCGAGGATGGCGTTGAAGCCTTCGCCCACTCCACCGTCGGATGCCCTCACGACCAGAGCGGTCAGCTGCGGATGGCCGTCGGCCTCGCAGATCTGGATCACCCGGTTCAGCACTCGGTCGGCCCAGTTGTTGACGAGCTGGTTGGACGGCCGGTGGATGAGAACACCCACCTGGTCCTTGAGGACCCCGTAGGTGATGTAGCCGTTGTAGCGGGAAGCGACCTCCTGCAGCACGAGGACGGCCGCGCGCGCTTCCCGCTCGGTGATAGTGCCGGCGACCTCGTGGTCGCTCGGCGGGGTAGCTACATCGGACAACGTCGTCTCCACTCGGTAGGGGTCCTTCCGATCATAGCCACGGCTACGCGGGCTGCCCCGGGTACGAGAAAGGGGCCGCCCAGATGGGCGACCCCTTTGGACAGGTGTTGGTTAGGCGGCTTCGCGGAGCCGGTGCTGGGCGTGGATGTTCTCGTTAATCGCGGCCAGACATGCGGTGTTGGCCAGTCGTTCCCACTGCTCGCGGTTTTCGTCCTGGCCGCGGTAGGCGAAGTCGTCCTCGCTGTCGTAGTCGGCCTTCTCGATGATGAGCTCGTAGTCGTTGTCCGGGCTCAGGACATGCTCGGTGTTCGAGTAGTGCTTCATCTCGTTGTGCACGGCGAAGCGGATCAGGCCGGCGTAGTGCTTGCGGCGGTCATCGTCCAGGTACGGCAGCTCACCCTCGAGCATCTCGAAGGCATCCTTGCGCGGGTGCACCGCGGTGCCGTCGGCCATGTAGTCCGGGTGGGACTCGCGGATGTAGTCGGCCAGACGGGAAGCACCGAGGGTGTCCTTGATGGGCGACTTCGGCATCTTGAGGAGCTGGTTCGTGAGCGCGGCGCCGTAGGCGGCCTCGAACTCCGGGTCGAAGTCCGGTGCTTCCGGTGCCGGCTCGACAGCAGGAGCGAGGGACAGCTGCGGCTCGGAGTGGGAGGTGGCGGCGAACTGGCCGCCCGTGGGAACGCCGGCTGGGGTGCGGTTGATGAGGTCCATACCTGCATGTGTGCGGCACCGCCCCTCTACCGCCACGTCCGCGTATCGGTCACCCTGTTCGACGGCGACGAGGATCCGTACAGTGCATCGGAAGTAGCCCGGTCGGGCAAGGAGCGGCCGAGCTGCTCCAAGAGCGAGAAGAGGGATGGCATGGGCAAGAAGCGGGATGAGATAAGTCGGGAGCTTCAGTACAGGGTCGAGATCGCCAAGATCGGCGCGCGAGCTGCCAAGGAGATTGCTGTTGCAGCAGCACCTGCATTGGGGAATCCCGCCCTGGCGCCCGTGGTGATGAGCCCCAAGGTGGGCGAGGCCACCGAGAAGGCCGTGATGTGGGTGGCCGGGTTCGGTTACTCAGGAACCGGCAAATGGATCAGGGGCCTGCATGGTGTCGCCCGAACCGACTCCACCCTGGCTCGTCTCGGACTTGGGACCCTGGTCAACGGAGGGTGGGGAAGGGCTGGCGGGGCGAGGGTAGTCGCCGTCGCAGGGACCGCTGTGTCGACCGCGGTCTTCGCGGGCTGGCTCGCGAACGGACTCGTGGCCACCCATTCCAAGCTGAAGACCGAGGCTGAGCAGTCTCATGCAAATGTCGTCCTATGCCCGAACTGTCAGGAAGTCCTTCCCATGGCTGCCACCGACGGAGAAATCCCTGCATGCCCTCATTGTGAAGCCGCCGAGAAGCCGGAGCTGGACTAGGTCAAGCGACAACGAGGTGGGCCCGGGCTAGTGCCTGGGCCCGACGATCCAGGTCTCTGAGTCATGCGGATCGACCCCGGCCCACTTCAAGGCGGCGACTTCCACATCCAACAGGTGTGCCGTTGACCCGTCGGAGCCGAGGAGATCCTTCGAGGCTCTGAAGGCCATGTCGCTGGCGACCAAGGTTTCCATATCGCTGCTGATGGCATCGAACTGCCCGGCCAGGAGCTTCACCGCGACTGCCTCGCGCGCGGCTGCCAGTCGAGATTGCTGCGCCTCCTCCTCCCGGATCCTTGCCGCCTCTTTCTGGTCCAGGAGCTCGGCGACCCATTGGGGCAACTCGGACGGGTGGTGCTTCGACCGGCGGGCATCCTGCACGGTGATCTGCTTCTTGATGCCCTGGCGCTTCATGGAATCCGTCAGAACGCGCCAGGGCAGCTCGAGGATGTTCGCGGCGCCGACCTGCACAAGAGCACTGTTTTCCCGGTGCAGGCGCCGTCGCTCAGCCTTGGCTGCAGCTCTGGCCGCCCTGGCTACGGGGTCGGGTGTGCGCGGCATGGAGTCAGTGTGGCACCCTGCGTCCGGGATGAACCAGATGCGGCTAGGAGTTGCGCAGGAACCAGGACCGTCCTCGCCGTAGGGCAGTGGAGAGCCGCCTGACTGCATGGTCCAGCTCCGCGTACCCGACGTCGTGGAACGAGCCCATTCCACCGCGGTACAGGGTGAGACCCTGGGCTGACGCTTCACGGAGACCGCGTCGATTCGTGACGCCGGCGAACAGTCCCTCGAGCCAGTCCGCCGTGTGAGCTCGCTGCTCATCCTGGCCCAGCAGGGCAGCCGCGCGGAGTTCGGCGGTGGCTGCAATGATCTCGTCCCTGGCGGCTTGGACGGTGCGCTGCTGGTTGGTCATGTGGCAATCCTAGGCATCGCGCTGGTGGCCCGGTTCATCCCAGCCCGGTTGCTGCGGCCAGGGTCTGCAGGCCGGAACGGCCCATGCTGGTGATCGCCCAGCCGACGCCGCCGATCGCGTAGGCGCTGATCGGCACGAGCAGGCACCACTCGCGGATGGACCCGGCGTTGCCGAGGACTGGGACGGCGAAGTAGCCGTTCTTCTTCCACATCCAGTTCACGACCGGGATGGCTCCGTTGGCCTTAGGTGGTCGGATGGTGAACGGGTGGACGAGGTTGCAGCCGCCGGTGGTCATCATGTCCCCGATGATGCGGATGATGACGCCGATGCCCATGGCCATCGGGAACCAGAACTGCTCGTCGGGTGCGAACGCGGCGATGAAGGCACCGGCGGCTATGCCGACGGCCATGACACGAAGCGGACATCGCTGCGGGCGTCGTTGAGCGACATGATCGCCAGATGGTCCCTCGGCACGACCGAGATCAGTGCCTCGGCGATCTTGAACAGCGCTTCCCATGCAGCGCGCTGCTTGTTGTCGCTGGGAGTAGGTCAATCATTGAGGAGCTCGCGAAGGAGGCGGGTTGCCTCGTCGGCCTCGCGTACGCCTCGGTGCTCTGCAAGGTCTGCGGCGATCACCGCTCGGGGGAGGGGGCGCGGAATGGCGTCGCAGATGTGCAGCACCACGTTGGCGTCATGGCCGCCGGCCGTGGAAGGAATGAGGAGGAGCTCCCGCTGCACCTTCGCGAAGTCTCGGCTGGTCACATACCCTTCTGCTTCTGCGTTCGCGAGCAGGCGTGTTTCAGGGTGCGAAACACCTGATAGAACAATGCGCTCATCTGAACGAAGGGTTTCGAGATCTGCGCGATCCACGGCCAGGTCGGTCCTCGTTGCTCGGTTCCTGACGAAGGACATGAAGACACCGACCAGCTCCTCGTCTGAGACGGCGCGGAGATGGTGCGCCCATCGCTCATGCTGCCCGAGCACCTCACGGCTGATCTCGCGTGACGGGTTGCCGGACAGGTATCGCAGGAAGGCCCAGGCGCTGGTCTCCGTGATTGGCCGCCCCTGCCGGCGAGGGCTGTATCGTTCGACGTCCACCGCATTTAAGACCCATGCTCGCCCGACCCGGGTTGCAGGGAGATCGCCGGCAGCGATGAGTTGGCGCACTCTGGCCCCCGTGACACCCAGGCGGCGGCTCGCGTCGGCCACACTGATCTTCATGCGTCTTACCCTAGCGATAGCGCAAGGGTTGGCCCGAGCATTCGCAGGCCTACCTGAGCGTTCTCGCTCGCACCTCTTCGATGAGGCCGTCGAGCGACCCGCGGCGATACTCCGTGTCGCAGCAGCCTCAAGAGACCACGCAGGTCGACCCAAGCGAAGTCTGAGCGAAGAACTCATCGCGAGCCGAAAAGCGCTCGGCACGGCTGCGAGAGATTTTTCAGCGCCCTTTGGGGCAGGAAGAAGAAGCCGGTGCACGAGTGCGGCGAGGGCCATCCGATTCATCCCTGCAACGACACCTGCGCCTAGGGTCACAGGTCACGAACGCGGCTAGGCGACCTGGTTGGCATCCAAGTGGCTACGATGCCGTCCCCGTGGGTTAGTCGACGGTGTAGTCCATGCAGAAGTCCTTGAAGTCCTCGATGACCCTCTCGTCTTCGGCTTTCGAGAACTCCTCACCGTCGATCTGCTTGATGAGGTGCTGGGCTGTGGGCTTCACCGCGCCGACGCCATCTTCGGCCAGGGTCGCCAGTGTCTCCTGGACCTCCTCGTAGTTCTCAGCCGTGATCGGCATGTCCCCGGTAAGCAGGCCGCCCAGGAGTCCACAGTGGGCAGTCGCCGTGTTCTTGTCGATGTCGGCATCCACGGACCCACTTCCACAGGCGGTCAGGACGAGCAGCGAGGCGCACAGGACTACAGCGGTGAGACGAGCCTTCAAGGTTCCCCCAAGGTGAGTGTTTCCTGCATCCTATCGGGCAGTCAGGGTGGTCGATGTAAGTGATCCGGGCGCGGCGCACCAGCACTACCTGAGGACGAACTCCACCTTCTTGCCGCAGTCCTGGCCCAGCGTCTAAATCCTCCGGCCCTCACGTTGCTCGTCGTTAACGAATTTGAGGACGCTGATGGCGGCGATGTCGTTGGAGACAGTGACCTTGTGGGAATCCATATGACCTATGTGTGCGGACGACGAAGGCCGCCTCCCGGGCGGGAAGGTGGCCTCATCTTTGCGGCGCCCCTCAGTAGGAGAGGACACCTGCCCCGACGGCGAGGTTGTGGATCATCGTCGTGTACTTGATGGTCTCCAGCTCGAGCTCCCGGTCGGTGATCTTGCCACTCAGGATGTCAAGGCTCGCCCTGATCTGGATGATGTCCGCTTCGTTCCACTTCTCGACGGGGACGAGCGGCTTCACCTCGTCGAGGGCGAAGGTGCGGATGTCGCGCATGACCGCCAGCGGGTTGTCCGTGTAGGGCCCGTACCCGGCTTTCACCGCTTCCTCGAAGGTGGCCGGCGCGGCCTGGACCTCGGTGATGGGCTCAGCTGCACGAGGCGTAGCCGACGCGGATGGCGGAACGCTGCTCGGGCTGGCGGTTGGAGTGGATTCGGTGGCGCCCGCGGAGCAGGCGGTGAGAGTGATGGCGAGCAGGGCTGTCAGGCCCAGGGCATGCAGAGTCTTCAAGGTGTCCTTCTGATCTTCGATGGTGCCGGTACAGGTTATCCGGCGGGGGAGCTGCGTCCGGGGAGCTAGATGCCCATGTCGTCGTGGACGCCGACGGTGGCGAAGGTGACCTTGCCGCCGTTGCCGCGCCAGAAGTGCAGCCGGCGGGCGGAGGCTGCGTTGACCTGCAGGGACACCCTCCACGCGGTACCGAATTCGGAGCTCTCCCATACCGGGGCGCCGCCCTTGGCGCCGTCGCGCAGGCGGTGCATCTCCCGGCCCGGCATGGACTCGGCGATGCCGGTCAGAACCTCGACGGCGACTGCGACGATTTTGGACCGGTCCACGCCCCGGATCGACTCGACGCCCTCAATGAAGCCGTCCTGGAAGCCGTACTCGGGCAAGGGCAGGGACCCCTTGGATGCGGCCGGGATGCGGCGGACCCATTCGAGGTAGACATCGTGGCGGAACTGGTCGGCGAGGTCGGAGAAGAGGGGTCCGTCGTTGGCGGTCTCGATGGCCCGCGAGAGCTGCCTGGTCCTGGTTGCCCGGTCGCGCTCGAGGCGGATCTCCTCGCGCAGCCGCTCGTTCTCGCGGGTCAGGCGCGTCATGTCCGATGACTGAGTGTCGAGGTCGCGGTTTGCTCGGTGTGCGGCCTCCAGCGCGTTGATTCTGGCTCGCTCCACGAGAGCGAGCTGGTTGCGGACGCGGTCGAGCTCGGCGCCGCCGGGCGACGGGGCGGGAACCGGCGTGGCAGGGGCCTTGGACCGTTCGTCATCGAGCTGAGCGGCGAGCCGGTCCTTCTCGTCCTGCAGCGACGTGAGGGTGTCGTGAATGATCCGCATGGCGCCGGTGAAGTCGACGGCGGGAGCCGGCGTCTCGTTCAAGGTGGCATCTTCTCCCTCGGCCTCTTCGAGGACGTCGGCTGGCAGGACAGTGATCTCCAGCCACGGTGCTGCACCCTGGATGAAGGGGAGAGGATCGCTGACCTCGGTACCGGCAGCGGCCTCGACGATGCGCCACTCCTTGCCGTCACAACGGCCCACCTGCTCGACGGTCACCGCGACGACGGTGTCGGCGGCATGTGCCGAAGGGAACTTCACATCGAGGCCGGGGAAGAGCGCGGCCTTCTTTTCGGTGAGCACCAGCGCCGGGTAGGTGCTCCCGGCGACCATATGGTCGATGGCCTCAGCAGGGGTGTGCGACATTGCAGAGATGTCCATGACGTTGTCGTCAATGACGCCTTCGACCGTCAGACCGGGCTGCAGCAGCCGGTTCGAACTGATACCCGGCGCGATCGATGAGGTGTCGATGCGTGCCATCACTCCACCGGTCAGCTTCACCAGGGCGCCGTCGGGTGCCATGAGCATCGCCACGGTGCCGGTACGGGCCAGCTTCGGTGCAGGGGACGGGGTGCTGATGACGGAGGTTCGCTTCACTGGCGCAGCGGCAGGAACGGCCATGGTCGCGACGTCGGCCGCGACCAGGTCTATCAGTCCGCGGTCCTCGGCCTCGGAAAAGGCGTGGCGGAACGGCGCCTTCCAGGGACTGGTGGTCCACTGCCGGCCGGTCGGGTACGAGCGGATGGCTCCGCCGTAGACGGAGGTATCTGTGGGCATGACGTCATCGAAGTCGAAGGCGACGCTGGTGGACGCGAGGACGTACACATCGGCTTCGGACCCGAGGCACTCCGCCAACCTCTCGGGGTCGACGAGGGTCCCGCTGTAATTCGGCGAAATGACGACGACCGGGCTGTAGCGGGAGGGGGAGACCAGCAGATCCGCCAGCTCGGCAGCATCCTTGCGTGTCGAGATCGTGCGGTATGACATAGACAATAATGTCCTTCTTTCCGGCGAGGTACAGAGCATATGCGGCGGCAGGATTCGCGCTACCCGGTCTGCGCGGTGCCGTTGGGCGAGGCGATCATCGACCACTTCCCGTGCTGAAGGACCGAGATGAAGAATTGCCCGCATACTGATTCGCAGGCGGGGCAGACGAAGGCGCTGTAGGTGGTCCCGCTCGCTTTGGTGCGCCGGACATCGATGTCGGCCTTAGCCACGTCGCAGTCCACCACGTCCATCCAGCGGTCAACCGCGCGGTGTACGAGAGGGTGGTTCTCGAAGCGCTTCGGTCCCACCTTGACGGGATGTCCGGAGGGGTCTCCACTTTCACCCAGTAGCCCCGCGGTGTCCAGGCGTGCCAGATCAGCATCAGCTGTCGGCAGCGGTCGTGCCAGCACTGGGTGACCGCTGCGCGGACGTGGAGGTTCTCCATCGTGGGGACGACGTGGTGACCGTATGCCGCTTCTGCAGGGGCGGTCCGCCGGTGCATGTCGTCGACCGCGGCCTACCACTCGGCCCGACGTCGCTCGGCTTCCTCATGCTCCCGGGCCCGCTCGTCCTTCTCGACCGTAAGCTTTTCCGCCTGCCGTGAAGGGCTTCCATGGCGCCAATTGTGCCCTCGCTCGAGTAGCTCCCTGATCGCTGCCCCCAGCCCGCTGACGCGCAGGTCGAGGTTGCTGGAGGACACGGGCAGGCGCAGCAGATCAACTGCGGAGTCGGGAATGTCGGACGTCTTGCCGAAACCGGTGGTCAGGGTCGGAACCTTGATCTCGCTGTACTCGAGGTCGCGGGCAATCAGCCACACCGGCATATACCCGCTGTCGAAGTAGCGCTGCGACCGCCGCTGGTACTCCTCGGGCGTTTGGCCAGAGAGCTGGACCTCGAAGGCGAAACGTTTCCTGCCGTCGTCGGATACGGCCATGATGTCGATGATCCATTCGCGCGAGGGGTGCGGGTGTTCGATCTCGGCACTCCACCCCGGTACGAGGTCGATGGCGTGAGCGATGGCCGCTTTCATCGCCTGATGCTGCGAGCTTTCGCCCCCGTGATCGACGCCGCACTCGGTTACCCGGTAGTGCGAGAAGAACTGCGTGGGTCCGCGGTTCTTCGCGACCGCCCGGATCCCGCATATGGGCATCGCAAGCCGCTTCCGGTCATCGGATTCCTTGAGCCCGAACCAGTCGTCCTCTGCCAGGCTCAACGCGTCGATACGTTTGCCGTCGAGCTGCGCAATCACTGCCATGTGGTCCCCCTCCACCTGTGACCGGCCGCCCTCGGCCGGATGCTTGCACGGATTCAACCACGTCGTGCCGACGAAGCAGGAGACGACACCATCGGGCGCCAGGAATTGCCTTGTCCGTGTGGCAAGCCGCCGACCGGTGCGGCACGACGGGATGGATATGATCAGCAAAATCACTTCACATGGGGGTCTCATGAAACTATCTGCCGTCGCGCTGCTCGCCGGCTTGCTCCTGACTGGTTGCGGCCAGAACACCTCGGGATCTGAGGAGGCAAGGGCCGCGCCTACGGCGTCACCGACACGCTCGGCAACCCCCACCGCGAAGCCCAAGCCGACCGTAACAGCCTCCCCGAAGCCGACCTCCTACGTGGCTACGTTGAAGGATCCATACAGGGGGCTGGATCCCGAGGTGGGCAGTGCGTTCGTCGATCTCGCCATCGAGGGCAACTCGTCGCTCGGCCACCAGGACATCGGCGGCATGGTCGACCTTGCCCTCGACATATGTGCGATCTACGGCTGGGGCGGTACTAACGACGAGGTCGCAAAAAGGATGGTGTCGAAGCCCGGCCCCTCCTTCAACGTCCTTCAGGGCATCGCAATTCGCGGTGCCGGCATCGCGACCTTCTGTCCGGAATACACCGAGTTGAGCGAGAGGCCGTAGCTGCCAGAACCGCCGACGAGGAAGGCACGCCCGGAATCACTGAGCGGTCCTCCGTCGGCTGGCGTGGATCTTGTCACGCGGCCTGCTGCACGGTCTTCAGAAGATCCGTTGACTTACGACGCCAGGCCGCCTGACGGGTATCGCTGAGCAGAAAGTAGGAATCGCCCGAGGCGCGGACCATGGCTACGCCCACTTCCTTCACCTTCGCCTCGGTGCTTGAATCCATTCGCGGCGGTCAGTCCGGTCTCGCGGTAGTAAAGCAGCTCCTTGATGCCCTCGCGGATGTCGGTCATCGCCGTGTGGCGTTGGCCTTGGCGGGTATCGCGTCCTAGGCGGGACGGTCCCAGCGGCGCTGGAGCTCGCCGACCGAGAAGATGTCGATGATGCGGTAGTCCATGGGGGTGATCGGGCGAAACTGCTCGATGACGCCGAAGTCGAACTTCACCGAGTTCGCGCCGATGACCGTGCCGCGGTACGTGGGGCCGTTGTAAGCAGGGACTGCGTGTAGGGGAAGTGAGCGGGTGAGCAGCGTGGCGTGGCCCGATGTCGCGATGGCCGAGGCGAAGGTTGCGGCCCGCTGGCTGAAGGTGGTCGGGTTGGTTTCGATTCCGCTGGTACGCGCGAAGTGGTAGATGACGTGTCCCATGCAAGGAAACATGCGGAGACTTGGGCCGCACCCCTGTGCGACCCGAGGCCGCAGATTAGGGCGATCCAGCCGTCGGAGATCCCGCTGGGATCAGGCCCTAATCGCCCACCGCAGGTATCGAAACCGTGCCCGGGCTTCTCTACGCTTTCGATGGTGTCTTCGACACGGGGCGTAGCCCTGGCATTTCAGTGGTGCTTGTGCGGTTTGGGGGACCCATTCTGCGACGCTTCCCGTCAACCATTCTGTGTGCGGCACTTCGTCCCGGCCGATCAGATTCTGCGAAGGAATTCCCCTCGCGGTGCGTGGGGGCGCTCTGCACTTCGTGCGGCGCGCGTGTCGGGGCATCGGTCCAAGGGATCCAGACATTGCGCCTGCAGCGGGCCTTCATAAATGGCTGGCTATTGCTCGTCAGCACAGTGACCGCTTCGCGGGATGCGCTGCGCGCGGCAGTGGGTGGGACGAGTGGTACATCCTCGGCTGAACCGTGGTGGCACTCATGAAGACCAGCGCCGCGCGCGGCTGGAAGAGCCACAGAGGTAGGCAGAATGCTCACCGTGACGTTGCCGGACTGTGCATCATGTCGATCCTCGATGCAGTCTGCTCCGCTCAGCGGATTCAAGTCCGGCCTTCGACCATCGGCGTGTGCAAAGCGCACCGCGGCGCAGCCGTTGACACACATGATGCGCAACACACAGCGCAGCATGAAGGGAAGCATAGAGGCGACGGCGCAGCCAGAGACTGGAACACATGATGGGCAGCACCGCGCCCAACGAGCTGTCCACCATGACGGATCGGGAAGCATTCCGCCGCCCGCAGGGCATCACTGGACGAGAGTCGATACACCGACAGATGTCCCACGGTCCCGCGGCGCAGCCGCCTGCACGGCCGAGGTGTTGCACCCGCGCAGACGAGGATGCGGTGGCCGGAAGAGAGCGCAGCGAACGAGAGGACACGCAGCCGCCGCGGGAGACGAGTACCTGGCGCGCACCGCCCTGATACATAGTCAGGTCACCAACTGGAAATCACGCGCGCAGCGCGGCGGCCCGCCGCCGCCACGCATCCGAGGATGAAATGAGTCAGCCCGAAGGGCGCGCAGCGCCCGAGGAGTTTGACGACACAAAGATTTTCACAACGGGAGACGCAGACACATCGAGAACCATGACGGTCCCCACAACGGGATCCACCAAGGATGAGGGCCGAAGGCCCGAGTCTTCTTAATATGCCCCTCCACCCGCCGCCACACTCGCACACCCGTCACCGACCCGCAGCTCGCTCGTCCTCAACGACCACGGCTATCGCCGGACCAACACACCGACCCGACGAGCGGGCCGGAACGGACAGCGGGGATTGGTACTCGAGTCGTGGAGTGCGGCGATCGCCGGCCGCTGGTCGTTCACCGCTGCAGGTCGTCGCGTTCCTTCCGAGCAGCACGACCCAGGGGGAAGAGCACCGCGACCATGATCGGTGCGAGCACGAGTGCGGTGAACCAGAAGCCGAGCACCGGTCGAAGGATCTCCGTCCCGACCATCGCGCCCACGAACAGCAGAAGGGTCCACAGCGCCAAGCGCTTCATCTTCGGCGGCAGGTTCCGATACTCGTCCGGGTTGCTCATGCCTCACCGTAAACCGCACGACTGATCCGACTGTCGGGGACACCAGGCCTACGACAGAGAGTGCGTCGGCGAACGCCCGTAGGTCAGCGCCGAGCGGATGTCTCCCGCTGGCTCCGGCGGAGGAGCATCACTCGGATGACGGCGGCGACAGCGAGGGGTATCACGATCACGAAGGGAAGCACTGCCCAGTCGAAGGCGTCACCGATGAACAGGGCCATGAACGCGACGGCGCCGACCCAGGCAATGACGTGCCCGATGATGATCTGCTTCACGCCTGTCGCTCGCCACATGCCGGTGAGTCTACGCGCGCACCAAAGCGGCAGTCAGTGCGCAGGCGCTACGGGTCGCAGCCACGCATGAAGTCGCACACGAGTGTGCCCGGGTCGCTGATACTTCCCGTGGCCTGAAGGATTGCGACCGCGACGCCGGCTAGGACGGCGAGCACGAGACCGGCGATCATCCAGGTGCGCTGTCGTGACGTCACGGCCGCGCGAATCCGAAGAAGCCGTTGATCACGAGCAGGGCGCCCATCAGGAACAGCACCATCATCCGACGGCGAAGTCCAGTGAGCGGCTCGCCCCTAGCCCGCGGATTCCGTATCGACCACAGCGCGCCGGTGATGATCAGGGCGCACCCACCGAAGAACTGGACCGAGTAGACGATGTCGAAGCCGTCCATTAGTTGTCGCCTGGTTCGCCGTCACCCGGGGCATCAGCATCAGCTGCGAGGTCACCGCGCTTGATGTCGTCGGCGGCGCGAGCGTACGCGGCGGTGATGTACTCCTCGAGCTTCACGCGTTCGATGCGCCACTGGCCGCGGCCGCCGACTTGGATGGCGGGGAGTTCCCCGCGCCGGATGAGCGCACGAATGGTGGTCTCCGTCGTCGCCAACTCCTGCGCTGCCTGGCGCAGAGTGAGGAAGCGCAGCGTCTTGATGCTCGCCGGCTCGATGGGCCTCACGTGCCCAGGGGAGTCGATCATGGATCCATCCTGCCTGACGCCGGCTCGAGACAGCCAGGGGTGAGAGGCTGCGGCATGGCGAAGAAGCCCGACCCGTACCTGAATGGCAGATCCGCTCAGCTCTGCGTGCTGTTCGTCGAGTTGTACACCACCACCCCCCGCTCATTAGCTTGGCCGACGGTCGGAGGGCTGTCGCCGACGGGGTGCTCTTCATTGTGGGCACCCTGCTCGTGACAACATGGCTGGTGATCATCACGCTGGGTGTGCGACAGCGTGAGCGCGGGGCGATGAGGTGGCCCGGACCGGGGTAAGCAGTAAACCACGTCGCTTGACCAGTCAGACCTAAATACCTGGGCCGCGCAACCGAGGTGGGGCCCAGGTAGGCGTCGAGTCTCTGCACCGCTCGGTAGGGCGGCTTTTGGAATCTACACCTCCGTCCCTCTTCATCAGCTTTTCTTTCAGGCTGAGCCGGGTTCTCCGCGCTGGTGCTCTCGCAGGTCTGCCGTCCGAGCCTAAGATCAAAACGAGCCGGTTCAGTTGGCTTCGCAACACATTTCTTGGCCGTCATCGATTGGAGGGCCGGTGGACGAACTAACGGCATGGTCAAAGGACTTCGCTTATGACCTTGCGATTGGGTCAGGGACACCAACACTGCTGACCCTGGCCATCTCCGACAGTGAGGCCGCGACAGGAATGCTTATGGATGTAGCACGCGAGCTCATCCGGGACGCTGGATGGCCACTGGAGGAAGTGTCGGCTACATACTTGACGCTTGACACACCGGCTTTCCAGCACGTCATGTCGCGCCGTCCTGGATTTCTGATCGTTCGAGACGTAGACGTACCGTTCAACGACCTGATGACTAATATTTGTGCCGCGCACCAGCACCGAATTCGGCAGGACACACAGGCGGGTCTTCTCGTCATCGGCACCCCCGCAGGTATTACTGCACTACGGTCACAGCCAGCACTGGGATTCTTGTGCCGAGCTATGCCGCTGGAAGTAGGCTAATTCTGAGGCGACCCTCCTGCCCGCCTTGTGTGACCAAACCCAAATTCTGCCGGGTAGGAGGCGAACAGCGAGTGCGCGCTGTGGATACGGAGCGATTAGATCGGTCGATCTGGGTTCTCAGCGGAGTGCGTAGACATGGCTAATTTGGAGGCTGCTCAGAGGTGCGTAACGGGACGGCCGCATCGCTATAGGGTTAGCAGCAGACAGGACTCGGCTTGACTAACGACTCATTTGAGGGACGTCCTGAGCGGCCGCATGAGCGAATCGATTTGCTCCCGAGACTTATCACGCAAGGCTGGAAACGTACTGGCGCTGACCAACGGTTTTCTCAAAAAGTTGTCAACGTCGCCAGCGACCTCACAGGCTCGAAGGACGCGTACCCGCTCGAAGACAATGCCGTCATCAAAGCTCTGCGCAAACAGGCCGAGCAGGAACGTTATGCGCTCGCCAACGCTGATGCGGGACACTCCAGCTGTACTGCGAACCGCTACTGCCATGTGCGATAGCGAGAGACCGCGATCCGCTGGATGTGCCCTCACTTGTCCGCAAGTTGTGCCCCGCGGCCATTCGTGCCGCTGGAGTGCATCAGGGCCGAGAAATCCCGTATTCCTGTAAGGCGCATTGCTGCACGAGCAGTGAAGAGCTCCGATGATTGTGCCGCACACATCTGCATTTGCGGGAAGCAAATGCTTATTGGACTCGCCAGAGGCAAGCAGTGCGTCAGTCTGCACCGTTTCGCTGGCCGGCTAAGGAGGACGAGGGAGATCGAAATGGATTCAGCTAGCGACTATCTGGCCGAGCTGGAGAACGAAATGGTGGGAGCTAACTTGAGGGCTCATATCGCGCATGACGAGACGGTCGGAGATGTTCTCGATCTGCTGCATCTAATCGCTTGTCTGTCTGGGCGGCCGGTCGCGATGAAAGGCGCTATCGATCCGAGGTTGCGTCTGGTGCACCCGCACTCGTTGAATGAGGAATGTTCAGCACGAGAGGCTTTGCTTAACTATAAAGTTGATCGGGTGTTCATCGATAGCGCAGTGGAAGAATCATCGGCGGATGACGCGATTTGAGCCGTTCAGAATCACCGCGACGGCGAAGAGGTCTTCGACCGAGTCGTGCCTGAAATTCAACCCGACGACTGGTTGGTGTTCGGCGACGGGTGGACGGTGCATTCGAAGGACGCGGAGAGCTTTTCTGCGGACGATGGAATGAGCGCCGCGCCGCACGAGGCAGGATGTCCCGTATGAGACGAACCGCCCACATCGATGGGGACTACCGCTACTCCCTCGACCGGCATTGGGGTGAGGACGAGGCTTCGACCCGCATCCTCCACCTGCTGATGCTCAACCCGTCGACGGCCGATGGACTCGAGGACGACCCAACCATCCGCCGCTGCATCGGCTTCGCCCGAGGGTTGGGCTACGACGGACTCAAGGTGGTGAACCTCTTCGCGCTGCGCTCTACCGACCCCCGCGGTCTCCGCCCCCACGCAGATCCCATCGGGCCCCGGAACGACGAGATCCTGACCGCGTGCATGGAGTCCCTGAGCGGCAGCTACATGGTCGCAGCCTGGGGAGCCGAGCCTTTCGCCGTCGAAAGGGCCAGGACGGTCCACAAGATGGCGGCGGCTCGGAACGTCACGCTCAAGACCTGGAAGAAGACGAAGGACGGCCACCCGTGGCATCCGCTATACCTGCCCCGGGACGCGGCACTGATGGACTGGACCCCTGACCAGTGGGCAGCATCGGTGGTCGACCTCGGGTAGTGGTGAGACTTTCTCGGGGCGCCGCACACGTGGTGTCTTAGAGGAAGAAACGAAGCCGGTTGGAAGGCCGGCAGGGCTGAAGGTACTGCGCAAGCATGCGGGTTTCGATTCTCGGACAGCGCACTTTGGAACGGTAGATGTTGGGCAGGACGAAGGGCAGATCAACCAGCACAAGTTGGGGCCGCCGAACCCACCTGGCTATCACTGCGGTTGAACCTGACGGGTAGCTGCACTGGTCCTAGGTCACCAGTGCAGTGAGAGATAGGGAGACCCCTGATCCTGGGGAGCTGACCTGAAGGGCCGTCCGGATTCCGGGCGGTCCTTCTTGCTGTCAGGGACAAACCCTTGAAAGTTGCCATTATTGTCTGCCTACCGTCTTTGGAGGAGAACTATCCCCGAAGGAGCCTCGTGGAGACAGAGCATGCCGTCATCGATTTCATCAAGAGCTGGTGGTTCGCAGGGCTGGCCGGCGGGCTTGTGTTCCTCGCCGCCACAGTCGGCATCTTCGCGCACAACTTCGGAGGCTCCTGGGTGTCGGACGACTGGGTCGCCGCGAACTGCGACGAGCAGCCCGCTGAGAGGTCATGCCGGAACGAGGCCTATCGCTTGGCCGACCGGCAGCTGCGGGGCGTCGGGCTTGAGGGCACGGAGCGGGATCGTGCCAACCACGTCCTGGTGCTGGCCATCCTGGCTTCGGGCACACCGGACTCAGAACTAATGCCGAACTTACAGACTCTGGCGGGCCGCGCCGTCGCTTCGACCGGTGCTGAGCCAGACTGCGTCCGGACCACCACACTGGCGTTCTTCAAGATCCAGGACAGGATCGACGGTTACTCGGACGTTGCCAGTGAGGTTCTCACGGTGGGGCTGACTCCTGAGCGAACGCCGCTGACCATGGAGAAGACGGTCGAGGCATACCAGCTGTGGGCAGACGCGCAGAAGGATCTGGCAGTGGGCGTCGCCGATTATGGGAACGCAGAGACACTCGTCACGAAGCTGGAGGCATGTCCATCGTGAAGCTGCAGCGCACCGCGTCTCACGAACTCTGCCGTCCGGACATTCGAGCAGCCCTTCCTCGCGGGCAGTTCAGTGCTGGGTCCGCCACCATCCCAGGCCGCGGATCCATCCGCTTTGCTGAGACGTAGCGGCCTGGAGCGCCGCGGCGACCGGAACGCCGACCGCGGACCGCAATCTGTCCCCGCTCTCCCAGGTGTGTACCGCCGGCCTCGGCTTCTGTCCGAGGAAGAACATGCCTCGGTCTTCCGGGCTGACGTCCGGATACTCGATGTAGCAGCCGTTCTCCAGGGACAACCGCCAGCCGTCCACCTCGCCCTTCGATAGGTGCTCCAGGGTCAAGAATTTTCCGTAACTTATCCAGACCGATCCGAAAGCGTCGAGGAGGACGTCGACCGAATGGGGGCCATAATCGCCACCGGAATCCTCGGACCCAGACAGCGCCCAAACATCACGCCAGTAGGAACAACGCTGCATAGCTTCCCAGCCGAAGCCCCTCGCGCTTCCATCCAGTGTCATCTTGAACTTGGTTCGCTCTCCATCTTCGACGTACAGCGGGAGAGGGGTGATGTCGCGCTCCAGCAGCATGACGACAAGCTCTTTGGACCAGTCCGCCGAGAACGGGTCGTCCATGGCTCTTAGAGCTTCAGCGTCTGCAGCTGCCTGGACAGCCAGCTTTCTCCGAAGTGCGGCAGCGTCATCAAGTAGTCCCATTCGAGCACCGTATGTGAGGGACCGACTCCGGGCGATACCTTCGCTGACTATGACGGGAGCCGGGACGGCGGCTGTGCTTCCACCTTGCCGTCACTGACATCAGCGCAATCGCCACCCGTCTCACGAACTCTAGCTAAGGAGGATGCGCTGGATTCCGCGCCAGGACTGTCATTACGGGGTGGTAAGTGTCTCACTAACACCGTCTCACTGCGGGATCTCGAAAGTCCTTAAGGAGACATGAGGCACAAGGCGAGGTAGACAGAATGCTGCTGGGCTACGCGAGGATCAGTACGACCGACCAGAACGCGAGCATGCAGGTGGAGGCCCTGGTTGAGGCAGGTGTCGATCGGAAGCGCATCTTCGTCGACGAGATGTCCGGTGCGAAATCGGCACGCGAACGACCGGAGATGAAACGCCTGCTCGAGTACGCCCGGGAGGGTGACCGGATCCTGGTCTGGAGGATCGACCGCCTGGGGAGATCCCTCGTCGACGTCGTGAACACGGTCAATGACATCCTCGAGCGGGGCATCGAGCTGCAGTCGATCATGGATGGCGTAGACCCGAGCACGGCTCAGGGCCGACTCCAGCTCCACCTCTTCGCCACACTGGCCGAGTTCGAGCGGGAGCTCATCAACGAACGCGTCCGCGCCGGCGTCATGGCGGCCAAGGCCCGCGGCGTCCAGTTCGGCAAGCCGGCCCCGAAGCCCGAGTCCGTAGAGCGGAAGGTGAAGGTCGTCCGCCAGCTGCTCGCTGAGGACGCCACGATGAAGGATGCGGCCGAAGCCGTCGGCTGGAGCCGGGCCACCGCCTACCGCTACCTGAAGCAGTTCGGAGCCGATGTGGAGCCCAAGAAGGGTGAGGTCGTCCACGGGCGAGGCCGGTCCCAGTACGCGGCGAGGAAGAAGCTGCCAGCCCGGAAGTGACACGGTGCACCGTCCCACACCTGCGATACGGGTCCTGCACACGATGGCCCTGGCAGCGGATGGTCCGTGGAGCCAGGAAGGTCATGATTCACATGAAGAGAAGATACAAGCTCCGCATCGGTGGCACGACGGAGGTCGGCGCGGTCGTGTACGCGATGGAGGACCTTGAGGAGTGGCACGACACTCGCGAGGAGGCGAAGAGGGCTGCCGAGCGGTTCCTGAGCGGACGTCAGCGGTGGTTCGAGGAGGGGCTCGATCCCGAACGGCGGTGGAAGTCTCGCCGCACCGAAGGATACGGGGCGGAGATCCACGAGGTGGCTCCGCTGGAAGTAATCGTCAGTGTCGGCTCGATGTCCTGAACGTGAGCCACCGCCGAACACGCTCGGCGGTGGCACCACGCTCGAATCAGCCACCCGTCCGGGAGCACCGCGCCTGTGGAAGAATCTCGTCCAGTGACCGCTGGGGTCACCGCTACCGGGGGAACCATGACCGCATCGAACACATCTCTGGCAACCGCGCTGACGCTCCTGGCAGGACTGGTTCTGACCGGCTGCGGTGCGCCGGAGCCGACGTCCAGCATCAAGCCCGACGGCGGGCCGTACACGAACGTCGGCGAGCTTCGAGCCGCCTACATCGAGGCCGGCGGGGATTGCGAGGACTGGAGGGACCGAGGCCCCAACGGATACGGTGGCGGCACCATTGAATGCGACGGCAGTAGCATGATCGACGTCGTTTCTGACTCCGACAAGCTCGAGAAGTACCGCGACGACTTCACCGAAAAGAGCAATGTCCAGTCGATCGAGTCGACATGGACCTGGCTTCAGGGGGAGAACTGGATGGTGCGCTCCACTGAAGAGGAAGTGGCGGCGATGAAGGAGATTCTGGGTGGGGAGATCGTGTCCTTCAAGACCGGCCCGACCCACCGCTAGGCCGATTCCCCAGAGGCGACTTACCGGCGGCGGCCGGTGGCTACGGCGCGCATGAAGAAGTCCTTGCGGATCTCGTTCTGCCTGCCGACGGACTCGTTGAGCAGCCCGTCCAGGTGCAGTTGCGCCGGGCTGACCTCGAAGGGGATCGAGCCGGTCTCCGCGTTGTTGAGTTGGCCTTGAATGCTGCCGAGCTCGTTGGTGCGGATGGCGTTGGCGATGGCCTGGTTGACCATCATCAGCTCGGTCGCGAGTACACGTCCGTCTCCACCCTTCTTGGGCAGCAGCTTCTTCGAGGTCGACCATCTGCCGCTGCCCGATGCGCCGCTCAGAACGGTCACCACGGTGCAGCGCGAGACGCTGGCCTCCCTGTCGCTCTACATCAGCCACCACACGTGGGCTCAGCTCACGACGGAAGAGAAGGAGTGCCTTGCGGACGCGATCGACGCCGAGCCAGGCGAGGACCCTGACTTGCCGAAGGTTGAACGCTGGTGGCGCGACTAGGAGTGGCACACGAGCCATGGTCCGCCTGTGATGATGGGCTCATGGTCGACATCACCGCCGAATACCTGGCACAAGCTCTGGAAGACGCCGCCGCGTCCTTCGCACCCGGCGAGCTCGCCTACCTGGCACTGACCTCGAAGGTTGAACAGCCCCTGCGCGACCGACTTGCTTGGAGCCTCTTCACGAAGCTGCCCGACCTGGTCGTTACCCGCGAATGGAAGTACACCGACCTGGCGATTCTGGACCTGCACGGAGCGCCGCTGGCGCTGATTGAGGCCAAAGCGCTGTACACCTTCGACGTAGTCACTCCAGATCGCGCAGACGTCCGCAAGTACAAGCGTGAAGTCGAGAGCGACATTGCGAAAGCCTTCACGCTCCTCAAGGGGCGCCCGGCCTCCGTCTTCGCACTCGTCCTGGTCGCACACCCGATGGGCCTACCGTCGGCCGGCTTCGAGGACGCCCTCAAGTACCAGTCCAAAATCAAAGCCGCCCTCAAGAATCTCCCTGAGCAGGAAGTCCGGGTCGGGGCGAAAAAGAGCCTCTCCTCCGCGCTTGCGCCCGTAGGGCGAGCGGTGCACGGGTCGCTGGCCGGCGGAACGGCAATCGGCGTGCAGGTGGATGTCGACTACATGGTCATTGAGCCAGTGGCGCCGCCTGCTTGACCGCCGGGCAGAGGAGATAAATCGCCGGGTGGTGATTCCTGGCGACGGCCGCGGTTCAGACAGGTGTGGGAGTGCCCCAGCACCCTGGAGAGGTGAAGAACGAACAGAAAGCGCTGTCGTGGCGTTCAGAGTGGTCAGTCATGTTAGCCGTCGGCTTGCCGCACGTAGGGCAAGGCCAGTGGGGGCCGGAACAGGTCCGGCTGTTATGTCCGTCGAACCCACAGGATGTACATGCCATGCACGCATCCTAAACCAGCTTGTGCCGGGCGCCTCTGTCAGGCACCCGGATGCGCCCGGTAGTCATTTGATGCGTTTTGGGTTGCGGCCGATAAGCCGCACGATGCTCTTGAAGGGGTCTCCGGTCTTCTTCGTCCCGACGTAGTTGCCCTTTTTGTCGTACTTCTCCCAAAGCCCACTCTTCGTGTTCTGCTTCTGGTACCGATCCTTGATCAGCCCGACCCGCGTACCCCTGCCCGTGTTCTTCGCCACGACGACCCCCTTCTCCGCGCTGATCATATCGGCAGGGCGCCTCGTTGTTGCCGCACCTCAGTCGTAGCTGGACTACGAGCTCCTGAGGTCGAAGTCCAGGTCCAGGCATTCCGGGGTGGCGAGCTCACGCCACGTCGACGTGACCCGGGCGCTCGGTAGCGCTGCGGCGATCGGCATCCGGTCCACGACGATGAGCTGGGCGATGTCCAGGCCGGTCAGCGCGGCGATGTCCCGGATCGGCACCTGGAAGGTCCGGAACGGACCCAGCGGGGGAGCGCCCCCGTCATCGACAGCACCGGGGCGCGGCACGTCCGGCAGGTCACCCAGCTGTGGCGTCTGGTCCACGACGTAGCCCGTGGCCGCGAGGGAGCCCTCCTGCAGGAACACGGCGACCTTGAAGAACCGCAACGGGATCTCCACGCCCCGATACACGGGGTCGACGTCGCTGAAGACCGGACCGGTGAAGACGATCAGCCGCCGGCCGTTGTCGGCGGCGTTCTCCAGCAGATACGACTCCAGGCCCAGCCACAGCTCGAGGCCCTGGTTGAACTTCGCCGCCTGCGGGGCGGCATTCGTGTAGTGGAACGTGTCCTCGTTGGCGGTCTGGGCTTCTGCGCGCGTGTCGCCCCAGACGGCGGAGGCCCGGCGCACGAGGTGCCCGCGGTCGATGTCGTTGCGGGCGTAGACCCTCTCACCGGTCTGCTGGTCCTCCGGCAGCCGCGGATCCAGGCGCCAGTCGATGCCGGAGCGGTCCAGGTCCATGAGCTTCGCCCCGTCGATGCCGAGGGCTGTGATGGCCGCCAGACGCTTGTCGGGGCGCATCAGCACCGAGAAGTGAGTGTACGGGAGCAGCATCGTCTCGACGTCGTCCAGCGTCGGCACGGGCACCGGGAGGCCGAGGAACTGCTCGTCGAAGCCTTTGCGGTCAGAGAGGATGGCGGCCGTGGCTGTGTGCACGATCTGAGGCGTAGGCAGTGTGGCGTCCATCTGGCGAAGCTACCAGCGGTAGGTGACGGTCCGATGAAGACGCGATCACGGTATGGCCGCTGTTGGTCCGGCGCCACTTCGACCGAGGATCGCATTGATACCAGGGGGAAGCCAGGGTGCTTGGGTTGCTCCTGTAACAGAGCAGGGCCAGGGGTACATTGCATCTGACAGTGCAGTGCACCCCTGGCTGAATCGGGCCCGATGAGCCCTAGACGGCGGTCAGCGCCTTGCGGACTTTCAGCCCGAGCTCGGCGTCCTTGTCCTCGTAGGCGGCGATCTCCAGCGCGTCCTCCCAGGCGCCGTCATGGATCCACGTCAGGTGCGTCATGTGACGTGAGGCCATGACGCACAGGCGCCGCGGGGAAAGCTGATGCGGGGATGCCCGGCTGTAGCCCACGAACGGGTCCAGGGCGACGACGGCGTGCCATTGCGCTCCCTGCAGACTGTCGGCGGTGTCGACCGTTATTCCGTAGACGTGCAGCTCGTCGCTGAGGACCGCCAGGATCGTGCTCGTCTGCGCGTTGTGAGGGACGACCACGGCGCTTTCCTCCGCTTCCAGAGGGCGGGCGACGGGGTTGCCGTCAGGGTCGAACTCCACTAGCTCGGTACCGATCAGGCTTGCCGCGTACCGGGCCACGGTGACCATCGTGTTGATGGCCGCGTAGGTCGCGGGGGCCGGGATCCGCATGGGGACGATCTCCGAGACGCGGTTGCCGTGCTCGTCGGTCAGGTACCTGTCAGGGCGTGAGGATGCGAAGGGCCAACCACCGCGTCGACGTCGTCGTGCAGTCCGACGAGTCCGACGCCGTGAAGGCGCTCATCCCCGAGGTTGATGGCAGCACCGAGGAGAAGCCGGCGGAGGAGGCTGCAGAGGCTACCGCGGCCGAGGGCCACTAGGACCCGACGGTCAGCGCGGCTCCAGCTCCTGCAGCAGGGAATTCAGCCTGATCGAGCGATCCGGGCAATCATAGGCTGCCGTAAGGCGCAACAGGTCCGGGGTGATCCCCGACTGGTTGAGAATCAGCGTGATGTCGCGGGTCCAGGTGACCGGTGGCGGAGAGTCCATATCCCGTTCGCAGACCTGCCTGGCTAGGAACGCACGGAAGCTGCCATCCGGATCCGGCTGGGAGCGCACTGCGGCGAGATCAGCTGCGTAGTCGCCCGAAATGGGGAAGGTCGTCGGGTCCGGCACGGGCGCGGTGGTCTCGACCGGTGCTGCCGTTTCCACGGCGGCCGCAGGCGACGCCTGCTCGCTGCCGGGAGAGTCGGCCCCACTGGCCGGCGTGCTGCACCCGGTGAGAAGCATCAGGGCGATGGCGGACAGGGCATAGACAGGCGTACTTCTCACAATTCCCCTAATAGGGTTGCTCGGCTGCAGGTCAAGCCTTCGGGGGTCCCTGCGGCCGGCAGTCAGCTCATCGTACCGAGCGCGGGGAGGGTTCCCCTGGACGCCGCACACATGAGGTCCATGGTCTCTGCCCCTTACTCTTTCGCGCAGGTCGTCAACTAGATGACCGGGCCCTCAACATCCCCCGCTACTGATGCCGCTTCCACATGGGTTCACTCAACCAGGATTTCTCAGGGATTTCCGCCTGTAATTACACACGTGCAATCACATTCCAGCGCCCTTGCTGCGATAGACCGTTCAACCCGGAGTTCAACGCGGGCAGCTGCCTAGATCCGCCATTCTGGCACTAGTCGCTCTGAGTCCCAGACCTTCGCGCCGGTCACGATACGACGGGGCATCACCGTGATTTTTACGAAGACTTGGTCGAGCAGAGCTCGTTTGATCGACGTCTCCATTGAAGGCCAAGCCGCGGCAAGCTCAGACCCGGTCGCGCGTTGCCGGGTGGGTTTCGCTCAGGGTGACGGCAGGGCCTGAAGTTGCTCTTTGACCGCTCTCGAAGCCACCAGCCACTCGTCTTCGTCTATGTGGCCGAGTCCGTACATCGTTGCCAGGGCGTTTTTCCGTTCTTCTAGGCGCTTACTCTCGGAGACGTACAGTGCACGCTCTGCCTCACCAGGATCGTTCTCCTCTTCACCGACGCGATCGAATGCGGCGAACAAGGCAGCAGAAATAAACTCCTCTGTCGACAGCAAGTTGATCGAGATTTTGCCGCAGCTTCGGCTTCCTTCATTTTTCGCACACCTGTAATTGGGGACACGTGTCTTGCCAGCTAGACCTCGCTGCATTGGTGCCCCGCAGTTGCCACAAATGAGCAGACCGGTAAGAAGATGCTTCCGTGGGCCCCCAACAGCTCGGCCTTCGGCTCGGCCCTTAGCAAGCTTCTTGCGCAGCAGGATTGAAGTCTCGTCGTCGACGATAGCGTCCCACGCACCTCGCTTGGTTATGACCCCGCGATGCTCGCGGTGACCTGCAATGCGCGCGGAGCGAGCGATTCCCACGATGGTCGGTGCTCTCCAGCCGGCGCCTTTTAGTGTGGGTATCTTGCGTCCGTTGAGGGAGCTGGCAATCGCATTGAGCCCTTCGCCTGCTAGTACTCTCTGCGCGATCTCTCTGATCACTTCAGCTTCCTCGGGAACTATGGAAGCGTCCTTCCTGTAGCCGTATACGCGCTGCCCGGGCCACTGTCCCTCTTCTGCATTTGCTCTGGCCTTGCGCAGCAGGCGTTCCGAAGTTTTCTCTCGTTCGGCCGCACCGAAGGCTCCAAGAATTGTTGCAAACATGCGTCCATCCGCAGAGGCAAGGTCAACCTTCCCAGCGACGACTGACTCGATGGCTGTGTCCGTCTCTTGCGAGAGCTCGATGTACTCAATGAGCTCCCGCATATTGCGAGTTAGGCGGTCCAGCGCGTAGACGAGAACGACATCCACCGCCCGATCTGACATGAGTTCACGGAGCTTCAGGTAGGAGGGCCGCTTCGCCAAACCAGAGGCCGAAATGTCGTTGTCCTCAAGCTCCTCTACAATCTCGTATCCATTTCTGTTCGCGTAGTCGCGGCAGTCAGCGAGTTGGCGGGCCACACCCAGGCCCAGACCCTCTAGATCCTTGGAGATGCGCGTGTAGATGACGGCCCGTTTCTGCATGGACCAACCATAGAGAGAAGATCAAGGTCAGAGGCACCTCTGGGCGGCGCGGCGTGCACGTCTTTGAGAAAGCGCCGCCGACGCCGTCACGAAGATCTGCACGCTGCCCCTCCTGGCGGGTGAGAACATCTCGAGCAGCTTCGTGGTGCCGACCGTCGCGTCCTGTGTAGACCTCGTGGTCCACTGCGCACGACTTCCGGGAGGCCGGCGCATGGTCACGGAGATCATGGCGCTGGGGCGGCGCGTGGAAAACGGCGTCATCGAGTCCTCCCACGTGTTCCGGCGAATCGATGGAACCCTGGAGGTGACTGCCAGCGGTATGCCTGCGGAGGAGAAGTTCGCGGCCGCCGGCGTCGATGTCGCGTCCCTGCTCGGAGCCCGCGCGTGAGCACCGCGCTCGGAGTCGCCCTCGGTGCGGGCCTTCTCCTCGTCTGGGGGTCCTGTTGGGAGCGCCCGGCGCTGCGGCGCAGGGTGCCGGCACGACGACCGCTGTTCGAGGACCTTCTCCTGCGCGCCGGGGTGGAGCGCGTCTCGGCGAACGGTCTGCTCGCCTCGTGCGGGGCCGTGGGAGTCGTCGTCCTGCTCATCGGTTTCGTGCTGACGGGATCCGCGCCGATCGCGCTGTGCTTCGCCCTCTTCGGCGGGTTCCTGCCCTTCTCGGTCGTCCGGTGGCGTGCCGCCAGACGTACTGCCTCGCTTCGCGAACTGTGGCCCGACGTCGTCGATCACCTCCGGTCCGCCATCCGCGCCGGGCTCTCCCTGCCGGAAGCGCTCATCCAGCTCGGGGAGAAGGGGCCGGTGGAGCTGCGCAGTGCCTTCCGCGCCTTCGGTGTGGACTACCGGGCGGGAGGGCGCTTCGATGATGCTCTCAACCAGCTCAAGGAGCGACTGGCGGATCCGGTCGCCGATCGCATCGTCGAAGCACTGCGGATGACACGCGAGGTAGGTGGGTCGGATCTGGGCAAGCTCCTCGGGACGCTGTCCGAATTCCTGCGGGACGCGGCCCGGACCCGCAGTGAACTCGAAGCCAGGCAGTCGTGGACGATCAACGCGGCCCGGCTGGCCGTGGCCGCACCCTGGATCGTGCTGCTCCTCCTGGCGACCCGCCCGGAGGCCGTGCGCGCCTACGACTCCCCGGGAGGTGCTGTCGTCCTGCTCGGTGGGCTCCTGATCTCCGTGGTCTGCTATCGGGTCATGCTGCGCATCGGTGCGCTGCCCGAGGACGCGAGGGTCCTCCGATGACTCCAGCCACGGCCCTGGCAGCACTGTCCGGCCTCTTTCTGGGAGTGGAACTGTGGCTGGTGTTCATCCGGCTGCCGGTGATGCGGCCAGTGACCCTCACTCAGCGCATCGCACCCCAACTGCGCGCCGTGGACGTTCAGTCCCGGCTGCTCGCGGACGCCCCTGCCAACGTCACGCCGTTCGGCCCCCTCGAACGCATCCTGCGACCTCTCCTCATGGACGCGGTGCGATGGTCGCACCGCTTCAACCCGGCCGCCGCCTCGCTCGCGCGCAGGCTCGCGCAGGCGGGTCGCGGCCAGTCCACCACGGACTTCAGGGCCCAGCAGCTGCTCTGGGCCGCGGGAGGGCTCGCCGGGTCCACGCTGGTCATGGTGCCGCTGGCCGCGTCCGGTTCGGTCAACGTGGCCCTGGCCGTCGTCATCATCCTCGGATGCGCCGTCATGGGCTTCGTCGCTCGCGACTATGTCCTCTCTGCCGACATCCGTCGTCGGGAGGCCCGCATGCTGGCCGAGTTCCCGAGTCTCGCCGAGTTGATCGCGCTCGCGGTGTCCGCCGGTGAGAGTACGACGGGTGCCCTCGAACGCATCTGCCGGACCGCGACCGGAGAGCTGGCGGGGGAGTTCGCCCTCGTCCTTGCCGCCACCCGGGCCGGTAAGCCTCTCGTGGAGGCCCTGCAGGAGTTCTCGAACCGGACACGCCTGGCCCCGCTGGCGCGGTTCGTGGACGGCATCACGGTTGCCGTTCAACGGGGGACCCCGTTGGCGGACGTCCTGCGCGCCCAGGCGCAAGACGTCCGCGACCTGGCAAAGCGGGAGCTGATGGAATCCGCGGGCAAGAAGGAGATCGCGATGATGGTGCCGTTGGTCTTCGGCGTCCTTCCCCTGACCGTCCTGTTCGCCGTCTATCCCGGCATCGCCCTGATCAACCTCGGCTTTTGACCACGCACCTTATATAAGGGGGAAACTCATGAGAATCATGGCCTACCTGCACCGCATCATCCTGTTTCTCCTCGCGACGACCACTGAGCGGAGAGGAGCCCCGGACGACCCCGAACGGGGAGACGTGCCCGGGTGGGTCATGATCACCCTCATGTCGGCGGTCCTCGTCGCCGCGCTGCTCGCGATCGCGGGCCCGGCCCTCGAGGGCCTGTTCAATCAGGCGATCGACCAGGTCTCGCCCTAGGCGATGCAGTGCGCAGGAATGCTGGCGCGGGACGGGCACTATCGCGACCGGGAGGAAGGCGCCGCCGTCGTCGACTTCGCGCTGATCGGCGGCCTCCTGACCGTCATCTTCATCGCGATCATCCAGCTGACGCTCGTCCTCCATGTGCGCAATACCCTGATCGACGCCGCCTCCTCGGGAGCCCGGTACGGCACGCTCGCGGACCGCGGTCCACAGGACGCGGTGCTGCGCGCCGAGGAACTGATCCGGGGTTCCCTCGCCGATTCCTACGGTTCCGATATCTCCGTCCGCGAGAGCACGGTCGGAGGTGTCCGGTCGCTCGAGGTAATCGTCAGTGCACCGCTACCCGTCATCGGCCTCATCGGCCCCGCGGGCGTCATGGAGGTGCGCGGCCATGCCGCCCTCCGGTCGTGACGGGCGGGACCCGCAGGCCCGCGACTGTTCTGGCGGGGATGACGCGGGGCGAGGCCCACGCACCGGGCGATGGTGGTCGCCGTGTGGCGCGGCGTGGGCAGCGAGCGCGGCAGCGCCGTCGTCGAGTTCGTCTTCCTGGGAGTCCTGCTCCTGGTGCCCGTCGTCTACTTGGTGCTGACCGTCGGGCAGGTACAGGCCGGCTCCTTCGCCGTGGTCGGTGCGGCCGATCAGGCCGTAAAGGTCTACGTGGACGCATCGACCCGGCAGGAGGCGGACGCAAGGGCCCGGCAGGCCGTGCGCCTCGCGCTCGCGGATTTCGGATTCACCGAGGAGCAGGCAGCCGTGGAGATCATGTGCAGCGCGGAGTGCCTGGCACCAGGCTCGCGGGTGACCGTGGTCGTACGCCTCGAGGTGCCCCTTCCTCTGATTCCCGCCGTCGCAGGTTCCTACCCGTCAGCGGCAACCGTCGATGCCGAATCCGCCCAGATCGTCGAACGGTTCGGCTGATGCAGATGACGAACGCTCCTGGACCGACGCACGGGCGGTCCGGGCAGCGAGGACCGAACCCGGTACAGGACACGGAACCCTCGAGCGGGACGCGGGCCGGACGCCGGGAGGAGGGACAGGTCGGCGTCCTCGTCATCGGGTACCTGCTGATCTCCCTGCTCGTCGTCACCGTCGTGCTGGCTGTATCCGCCGTCTACATCGAGCACAAGAAGCTGCTGTCGGCGGCCGACGGCGCCGCGCTCGCAGCTGCCGACAGCTACAGCATCGATGTCGGGACCGGCGTGCAGGGCGCGGCGAACCCCCTTCCAATGCTGCAGGACTCGGGCGTCGAGGACGCCGCTGCCGGCTACCTCGCCGCGGTCGGCGCCGAGGGCCGGTTCCAGCAGCTCTCCATCGATCCGGCCACCGGTGCACCCGACGGACGGACGGCCCGGGTGGTCCTCGCCGCCGTCGTGCGCCCGCCGATCGTCAATTTCCTGGTGCCAAGCGGGATACCCATTGTTGCGCAAGGAAATGCGCGTTCGCAGTTGGCGCGGTAGCCTAGCGCTCTGTTCTTACTCGTAGATTTCGCCCGCATCCCCTGAAGAGAATTTATCAACAATGGAAGAAGCAGCCCCCACAGGATAAGAGGAGCAGTTCCGATGAGGGTGCAGGGCAGGAGAATCTGTCGATGCTTTCCACCTGCTCGCTATTCCCACAGGCCTGCGAAATCATCCCATACATTGAATTCACGCAACAGGTCCGCCGAGGTAAGCGTTTCCCCTGATCGGACGCCGCATCCCGCAACCATATATACGACGTATGCGCGCCTTGATCGCGTCATTGCAGGGATAATCCAGCTTGGTCCACTCCAGCCGCCGCAAGCTTAAGCAAGCACCTTGCGAAAAGTCCTCAATAGATCGTGGCGGCGATGACGAGGACTGGCGAGTTGCTACGCGGCCGTACGTCCTCAGCTGCCCGCTCCCTGCGGATCCGCCGAGCGCAGTCCGGCCTCCAGCCGACCATGTGCCAAACTAGCCAGCGTGGTGACTGGGGCGGAGGGACTTGGACAGAGGATGCTGGTTGATCGATCACTGCGTCGCGTACCCATTTTTCTATGGTGGGTAGCCGGCGCAGCGCTGGCCGCTACCGCGGTCTTCGTGAGACAGCCGCCGGCGGCCCGCAACGTTCTCTGGGCCGAAGATGGGGGGATCTTCCTTCAACAGGCACTTCAACCAGGCGGTGTCAGCCTTCTTGCACCCTATGAGGGATACCTTCACGTCATCCCTCGATTGGGTGCCCTGATCATCAGTGGCATGCCGCCTGCAGCCTATGCGATCGCCATGAATGTCCTCAGTTCTCTTGCCCTCGGGCTCATCGCGGTCATGGTGTTCCATTGCGCCGAAAGTCTGGACAGCAGATTCCACGTGAGGGCAGCGCTCGCATCGATTGTCGTCCTGATCGGCGCAGGTCCTCTGGAGACCACTGGCAACTTCGCGAATCTGCACTGGTACTTGCTGTTCCTCACTCCGTGGATCCTTCTCAAACGAGCGGGGACACGGGCCGAAGCACTCTTGCTGTTCGGCGTCGCAGCGCTGACCGCCACGACGGAGATCCTCGCCGCCCTCTTTGCGCCGTTGATCCTTGTGAGGTGGAGGGATCGAGCCTACTGGCCAGCGAGGATCGGCTTGCTGCTGGGGCTCGCCTGCCAGTTCGTAGCAACGCTCGTGAGTCCGAGGACGGACAACACCCTCGAACCTGCAACCTTGACGTCCATCGTCATCGGCTGGTTCGTCAACGGCGCTGGAGTAGTCGTCTACGGCACCGGATCAGAACTGGGCAGCGTCGTCGCCAACTTCGGGTGGATGGCGCTGGTGGTGGCCGCTCTACCTTTTCTTGTGGCTTTCGGGCTGATTCTCTGGAAAGGGAACCCGCGGCACCGCCTGGCGGCTATCACGATGTTGGGGAGTTCGGTCGTGGTGTGGGTGGCCATTCAGGTCGTGAATCCAGCGCCGTTCTTCGCTTATGCGGACTTCTCGGCCCAGCAGTGGCGACAAGCCTTCCCTTCGCGTTATGCAGTACCCACCTCGATGTTCGTCCTGGCTCTCGTGCCGATCATGCTGGCGGTCCTTCCTCGGTCCAGAACCGCAGCCAAGTGGGCCCTGGTCGGGGTATTCATCACCCTGACTGCAGCTACTTTCTTCCCGTCCTATACAGCTCGTCTCGAAGGCCCGGACTGGGAGCAGGCAGTGACGCAGGCAACCGAGTCGTGCTCCGGCCAGGCGGCTGGTGGAGAAGTGGCACTGCCGATAGCACCAGCCGGCTGGTTCGCCGACGAGCTGATTGTTCCTTGCCGCAGGCTAGGGTAATAAATGGTTCCCGCTCCTTGCGGCGAGCTGGTTCCGCTGTGTGCGGAGCGGTCCGTGCGCGTTGCGCATTCCCTGATGGAAAGGTCCCGGCTGCGTGCGAGTCGTCACGATCATCCCCACCTACAACGAGATCGAGTCGCTCCCGTTGACCCTCGCCCGCCTGCGTGCGGCGGTCCCGGCGTCGGACGTCCTGATCGTCGACGACAACAGCCCCGACGGTACCGGTGATCTCGCCGACCGGGCAGCGGCGGCCGACGGGCAGGTCCACGTGCTGCACCGCACGGGCAAGGAGGGCCTGGGCGCGGCGTACATCGCCGGTTTCCGGTGGGCCCTGGCCCGGGATTACGACGTGCTGGTGGAGATGGACGCCGATGGCTCCCACAGACCCGAACAACTGCCCTCGCTGCTGGATGCGGTGGACCGGGCGGACCTGGTGATCGGCAGCCGCTGGGTGCCCGGGGGCAGTGTGGTGAACTGGCCCGCGCACCGCAAGCTGCTCTCGCGCGCGGGCAGCACCTACTCGCGCCTGATGCTGGGCCTGCCCGTGCGGGACATCACCGCCGGGTTCCGGGCCTTCCGCCGCTCCACCCTGGAGGCCCTGGACCTGTCCGCGGTGGCATCGGTGGGGTATGGCTTCCAGGTCGATATGACCTTCCGGGTCGCCCGGCAGCGCCTGACGATCGTGGAGGTCCCGATCACCTTCGTCGAGCGTGAGCTCGGTGATTCGAAGATGAGCGGCAACATCGTCTTCGAGGCCATCGCCAATGTCACCCGCTGGGGACTCGGTGCCCGCTGGGACAAACTCACCGGACGCGGCTGACCCCGGCACCCACCCGGACGCAGAAGAGGCACCCGCCACCGCGGGTACCGATCGGCCATGCGTCGTGCCGAGTAGAAATTGCCGTCAGGGACGGTCCACTGTTGCAGCTGGTACAGGCATCCACTGGTTCACGCCTTCGCCGTGACGGGCTGGTGGCTGGTTCCGGGGGCCTGACGCTCGCGGCCCCGCCGAATCGATGACGTAGGCTGGAAGGACCATGGCAGCCACTGATTTTCCCGCAGAGATCCGCGCCCTCCGGGCCAAGTACCAGTCCATCGAGCAGGTCTCCGACGTCGAGGGCATCCGCAAGGACATCGACGAACTGAGCGAGGAAGCCGGCGCACCGGACCTCTGGGACGATCCCGCCGCGGCGCAGAAGGTGACCTCGAAGCTGTCCCACCGGCAGTCCGCGCTCGAACGCCTCGAGACCCTCGAGAGCCGCATCGACGACCTCGAGGTGCTCGTGGAGCTCGCCGAGGACGAGGCCGACGAGGACTCCCTCGCCGAGGCAGAGAAGGAACTGATCTCGCTCGGCAAGTCCCTCGACGACCTCGAGATCGTGACGTTGCTGGCGGGCGAGTGGGACGAGCGCGAGGCCGTGGTCACTATCCGCTCCGGCGCCGGGGGAGTGGACGCCGCCGACTTCGCCGAGATGCTCCTGCGCATGTACCTGCGCTGGGCCGAGCGCCACGGCTACCCGACGCAGGTCCTCGACACCTCCTACGCCGAGGAGGCGGGCCTGAAGTCGGCCACGTTCGAGGTGAAGGCGCCCTATGCGTTCGGCACGCTGTCCGTCGAGGCCGGGACCCACCGCCTCGTGCGCATCAGTCCCTTCGACAACCAGGGCCGCCGGCAGACGTCCTTCGCCGCCGTCGAGGTCATCCCGCTCATCGAGCAGACGGATGTGATCGAGGTGCCGGACAACGAGATCCGCGTCGACGTGTTCCGTTCGTCCGGACCGGGCGGGCAGTCGGTCAACACCACCGACTCCGCCGTCCGCCTGACCCACCTGCCCACAGGAGTGGTGGTGTCCATGCAGAACGAGAAGTCACAGATCCAGAACCGCGCTGCCGCGATGCGCGTGCTCCAGTCCCGGCTCCTGCTGCTGAAGAAGGAGCAGGAGGACGCGGAGAAGAAGGCGTTCGCCGGTGACGTCAAGGCGTCCTGGGGTGACCAGATGCGGTCCTACGTGCTCAATCCGTACCAGATGGTCAAGGACCTCCGGACCAACCACGAGGTCGGCAACACCTCCTCGGTGTTCGACGGCGAGATCGACGACTTCATCGATGCCGGCATCCGCTGGCGGACGAACAACCGCAACGACGTAGCGTAGGACTACGCGAATACAGGGCCGGAGCACTCGTCTTGTGCTCCGGCCCTTGCGTGCGACACACCTCCGGGGGTAGTGGGCGCCGCATAGCGTGGTCGTTATAGTCGAGGAGCCGCGGCTCCCTTCCCCCAGCAAATGCCCGCGCCCGGCGCACGTCATGGGCGAAGAGTGATCATGATCAGATTCGACAACGTCACGAAGACCTACGACCAGCAGTCGCACCCTGCCCTGGATGCCGTTTCGCTCGACGTGGACCGCGGCGAGTTCGTCTTCCTCGTGGGTGCCTCGGGCTCCGGCAAGTCGACCTTCATCCGCCTGGTGCTCAAGGAGGACCGGGTGTCGCGGGGCGCGGTCTACGTGGCCGGCCAGAACGTCGCCAACATCCCGAGCTGGCGCGTGCCCCGCCTCCGCCGCGGGATCGGTGTCGTGTTTCAGGACTTCCGCCTGCTGCCGAACAAGACCGTCTTCTCCAACGTGGCGTTCGCGATGCAGGTGATCGGCAGAAGCCGCGCTGTCATCCGGGAGACGGTCCCCGACGTCCTCGCGACCGTGGGCCTCGAGGGCAAGAACAACCGCATGCCGCACGAACTCTCCGGCGGCGAGCAGCAGCGCGTCGCGATCGCGCGCGCGATCGTCAACCGACCCGGCATCCTGCTCGCCGACGAACCCACCGGCAACCTCGACCCGACCACCTCCATGGGCATCATGAAGGTCCTCGACAGGATCAACCAGAACGGCACCACGGTGGTCATGGCCACGCACGACGACGACATCGTCAACACGATGCGCAAGCGCGTCGTCGAACTCCGTAGCGGCTCCGTGGTGCGCGACGACGCCCAGGGCATCTACGTGGGCGAGGCAGGGGCGATGGCCGGGTGAGGCTCGCGTTCATCCTGTCCGAGATCGGTTCGGGCATCCGCCGCAACCTGTCCATGGTCACCTCCGTGATCCTCGTGACCTTCATCTCCCTCACCTTCGTGGGAGCCGCGGGCCTCTTCCAGCTGCAGATCGGGCAAATGAAGG
Organism: Arthrobacter sp. MDT2-16; assembly: GCF_054510925.1. Classification (NCBI taxonomy): domain Bacteria; kingdom Bacillati; phylum Actinomycetota; class Actinomycetes; order Micrococcales; family Micrococcaceae; genus Arthrobacter; species Arthrobacter sp. MDT2-16. Next base: position 183,033 of record NZ_JBTNDP010000006.1, on the reverse strand, counting down.
GTTACTGGTACGACCGCGTCCAGGTCACCATCTACCTCTGCGTCGACAACTCCTCGGAGACGAGCTGCGCCGCGGGGCCCGTGACGGAGGATCAGCGGGCGGCGATCCAGGCCAGGCTCGAGTCCGAGCAGTTCGCCCCCTACGTCGACACCGTGACCTACGAGTCGCAGGAGGAGGCGCTGGGCCACTTCCGCGACCAGTTTGCCAACTCGCCCATCGTCGACTCGGTCACCGCGGACCAGCTCCCCGAGTCCTTCCGCGTCAGCCTCGTCGACGCCGAGAAGTACGAGGTCATCAACGAGGCCTTCTCCTCGGAACCGGGCGTGGAGGCTGTCAGCGACCAGCGGGACTTCCTCGAGGCGATCTTCCGCTACATGAACTGGGCCTCCGTCGTCGCGCTCGTGATCGCGGGCATCATGACGTTCTGCGCCATCCTGCTGATCGCGACGACCATCCGCCTCTCGGCCTTCAGCCGGCGCAGGGAGACCGGGATCATGCGGCTCGTGGGAGCCTCGAAGGCGGTCATCCAGCTGCCGTTCATTCTGGAGGGCGTGATCGCCGCCGTCATCGGCGCGGTCCTCGCGTCGGCCACGCTGTGGGGCGCCTCGCGCTTCCTGATCGACGGATGGCTCGTGAAGACCTTCCCGCAGACGGCGTTCATCTCGTCCCAGCAGGTCCTGATCCTCGTCCCGGCACTGGTCCTGCTCGGGGCAGTCCTCGCAGGACTCTCCTCCCTGCTCACCCTCCGCCGATACGTGAAGGTCTAGATGATGCCGCTGATTGCCACGGGACGCGTGCGCCCGGCAAAAACTTGGTGGGCCCCACAGGACAGGCGGGCCTTCGTGGTCCGCGGTACGGCGGGCAGCTCCATCGCCCTCGTCGTCGCACTCGCCCTCGGTTTCAGCACGCCCGTGGTCGCGGACGAACTCGAGGACCGCAAGAGCGCCCTCGAGAACGAGGTGGCCGAGGTCCAGCAGTCCATGGAGTACCTCGACTCCGACATCGCGGAGACCATCGGAGCACTGAGGACCTATCAGGGCCAGCTGCCCGCTGCCCAGCAGGCGCTTGCTGACGCGCAGGGCAGGGTCGACACGGCCGCGAACGACGCCGAGGCCCTCGCGGTCCGCGTGGACCTCGCGCAGGAGACCCGGAACAAGATCGCCGAGGAACTGCGCTCCGACCAGCAGAAGATGGACGAGACCCGGGAGGTGATTGGCCGGATCGCCACGGAGGCGTACAAGAGCGGTGGGGTCCCCACGAACGTGTCCCTGCTCATGGGCGCCGAGAACGTCGAGGACTTCACGGAGTCGATGGACATGGTGGACCAGGCCCTGCGCAGCCAGAACGCCGCGATGGAGCGGCTGTCGGAGCAGAACGCGACCAACGCGAACAGCCAGGCACGCCTGGTCGCCGTCGAGGCCGAGATCACCAGGCTGAAGGAGAAGGCCGACGCCGCCCTCGCGGCCGAGCAGTCGGCACGCGACACGGCTGCCGCCGAGAAGGGCAAGGTGGACAGGCTCGTGGCCGACACCTCGGCGCTGTCCGCCAAGCTGCAGGAGCAGAAGCCTGTCATCGAGGCGAAACTCGCCGGCGTCGAGGCGGCCCAGCAGCAGGTCAACGCCGACATCGCCGAGCGCCAGCGCCGGATGATCGAGGAAGCCCGTAAGGCGGAGGAGGCGCGGCAGAAAGCCGAGCAGGAGCGGCAGAAGGCCGAGCAGGAGCGCCTGCGCGCCGAGGCGGAGGCGGTGGCCGCGGCAGAGCAGGCCCGACTCCAGGCGGAAGCCCAGGCTGCCGCCGCCGCGGAGACGGCGCGACGCGAAGCCGAGGCCGCGGCGGCCAATCGCCCGGCTCCGGCCCCCGTGCAACCCCGGGTGGTCGCGCCCGTGGCGCCCGTGATCCCGCCTGCACCTGCGCCGGCACCCGTGTCGGCGCCCTCCGGTCCCAGTGCGTTCGGCCTGCGCGCCCCGGTGAACGCGCCGATCAGTTCCGGCTTCGGGTGGCGCGCGACGCCGGTCGGCACCATCGATTTCAACGGCACCGGCGGTTACGTGCACACCGGCATCGACTACGGCGTGGGCTGCGGGACCCCGCTCTACGCGCCAGCGGCGGGGGAGGTCTGGTACGCGGACTCGAACGTCCTTCCGGGTGCCGGGAACCGGATCGTCATCAGCCACGGCGTGGTGGGGGGCAACGCGCTCGCGACCAATTACTACCACCTCACGAGCTTCCTGGTCTCGGCGGGCCAGCGCGTGAGCGCGGGTCAGCTCATCGGTCATACGGGCACCACGGGGAACTCGCAGGGCTGCCATCTGCACTTCGAGACGATGCTCAACGGCACGCTCGTGGACCCGATCGGATTGTTCTAGGTCGTAGGATGGAAGGCACTGTCCACCCGCGGACCGCCGTCCGCAGCAGTGCCGCAAGAAGGAGAGTCGCCGTGCCGAAGGAAAGTGGCCGGAAAGTAGTGGCCACCAATCGGAAGGCCTTCCACGACTACGCCGTGCTCGACACCTACGAGGCCGGCATCGCGCTCATGGGTACCGAGGTGAAATCCCTGCGTGCTGGGCGCGCCTCGCTCATCGACGGCTACGCGATCTTCTACGGTGACGAGCTCTGGCTCGAGGGCATCCACATCTCCGAGTACTCGCAGGGCAGCTGGACCAACCACGCCGCCCGGCGCAGGCGGAAGCTGCTCCTGCACCGTGAGGAACTCACGAAAATCTCCCAGAAGATCCGCGAGTCCGGGTTCACCCTCGTACCCCTGCAGCTGTATTTCCTCAACGGCAGGGCCAAGGTGGAGATCGCCGTCGCCCGAGGCAAGCGCGACTACGACAAGCGCCAGACGCTGCGGGAGAAGCAGGACAACAGGGAGGCGCTGCGGGCCATGCGCGAGAAGAACCTCGGCGCGTGAGCGACGTCTTCTGGGAAGCTCAGGAGCAGGAGGAGCCCGAGGCCTCTGAGCTGGCGTACCGGCGTCCCTGGTGGGTGACGGTGGGGGCGGTCGTGGACCTGATCCTGCTGCTCGTGGTGGTGCCGGTCGGCGTCCTCTCCCTGATCCCGTTCGTCTTCCTGGTCTACGTCTACTTCGCACAGCTGCTCGTCTGGATCTCGCCCGTGCTGCTGGCCCTGAACGTGGCCATCTTCTGGTGGAGTTTCCGCCGGAAGCAGGCGGCGACCACCGCCCTCGCGGGCCTCGGCATCGCCTTCGTGACCCTCGCCTTCGTCGTCGTCCGGCTCTGGCAGGCGCCGATCGTCATCCTTGGCTTCACCCTCGCGCAGTAGTCCTGTCACCGTTCTTCAGGAGCGAATCCCCTCCGGTAGGGCCCGACGTGCGGTAGACTACTGGAGTCGGTAGGCCGGTGGGCCGTCCGATCCAGGAATCACTTGATAACTGAACATGGGGATGACAGGTTTCGACGATGTTAGTCGCGACAGGGGAAGCGGGCCGAGGATACAGGGTTATCTCGTAAACGCTCCTTGTAAAACAATAAGTGCCGAACAAAAGCGCACTGACTTCGCTCTCGCTGCCTAAGCAGCCTGACTAGTCCGTCAGCCCGGGTTTGCTCTCGCCCCGGATACTGGCGTCATTTAGAGGGCCACTGCTCCCGGTTCTCGTTGTAGGGACCGGGGGGACTCTTATACAACTGGGCTTGGCAGCCACTCGTTCGCACGATGGCTGAAGCCGAGAAAAACCGACGCGAACTGCGCCCGGAGAAGCCCTGACTACACTGCATCGGACGCGGGTTCAATTCCCGCCATCTCCACCACCCACGAAGCGCTCCACCGGTCTCCGGTGGGGCGCTTCGTCGTATGCATCGAGGACGGCGCCGCCCTTGTCGCCGCGATTGCGGGCGCCTACCCTTGAGCAGACCACCGAGTTCCAGGGGACACCATGAGGCGCACCGTTGCGTACCTGCTCGCCGTGATAGTTTCCGTGCTGCTCCTGGCAGGTTCCGTCGTCACGGCACCCGCGAGCCAGGCGGCCACGGCGATCGACGAGAGATATGCACAGCTCGGCGGGGCAACCGGTCGCCTCGGTGCCCCGACATCCCCGGAGACCTGCGGACTGCGTGACGGCGGCTGCTACCGCAACTACGAGCAGGGCGCCATCGTGTGGTCACCCTCCACGGGAGCGCAGCCGTCGTGGGGTGCCATCCGCGGGATGTGGCGCGCCTCCGGCTTCGAGAACGGACGGCTCGGTTATCCCACCACGTCCGAGGTGTGCGGACTGCGTGACGGCGGCTGCTACCAGAACTACCAGGGCGGGGCGATCATCTGGTCGCCGGCGACCGGAGCGCGGCTCTCGGTTGGCGCGATCCGGGCTGCCTGGGCGTCCACGAACTTCGAGAACGGACGGCTCGGCTACCCGACCACGGACGAGGTCTGCGGACTGCGCGGCGGCGGCTGCTACCAGAACTACCAGGGCGGGGCGATCATCTGGTCGCCGGCGACCGGAGCGCGGCTCTCGGTCGGCGCGATCCGGGCTGCCTGGGCGTCCACCAACTTCGAGAACGGCGCCCTCGGCTACCCGGTCACCGACGAGTCGTGCACCGGAGGCGCGTGCAGTCAGTCGTACCAGCGCGGGGTGATCTCATGGTCTCCGGGAGGCGGAGCGCAGATCGCCCGCGACATCGACGTCGCATCGTCCCCGGTGGTGGTCGTCAACAAGAAGCGTGCGCTGAATCCCGCACGCTACACCCCCGATCCCCTCGTGGCGGTGGAAGGTTTCCTGCTGCGCAGCGACGCGGCGCAGCAGTTCACCCGGCTGCTCGCCGATGCAAGGGCCGGAGGGGTCGCGATGGTGCCGGTCAGCGGCTACCGGTCGTACGACACGCAGGCCTCCCTCTATGCCTCCTACGTCAACCAGTACGGGCAGGCGACGGCGGACCTCATCTCGGCACGCCCCGGACACAGCGAACACCAGACCGGCCTCGCCGTCGACATCGGCAACGGCGACGGGGCGTGCGGACTGCAGGAATGCTTCGCGGGTACGCCGGCGGGGGCATGGGCAGCCCAGAACGCCTGGCGATACGGATTCATCATCCGGTACCCGCAGGGCCAGACCCCGGTGACCGGGTACGCGTACGAGCCCTGGCACCTGCGCTACGTCGGCACCACCATCTCCTCCGAGATGCGCGCCCACGGACTACCGACGCTCGAGCACTACATGTCCATCCCGGCGGCGCCGTCCTACTGACCGGTCCCCGACGGGGCGCCCGCGCGAACTACACTGGGGCAATGAGCTGGACCGACAGGCCGCCGTCGTGGCTCCCGCCAGTGCCGCCGCCCCACAGGGGCCGCGCTCTGATCGTGCTCGGCTGGCTCCTCGTCGGCGGCACGTTCATCTACATCTTCGTCATGAGCTACCTGGGCGGCACGCACACGCTCTACACGCTGATACCCCTCATCCTCGGCCTGCTGTGCCTCATCCTCGGCCTGCTGCGGCGGGACACCCGCGAGCGCTAGACGCGTTGCCCGGTTATTACTTTCGCGATAGAAATAATCAATGACCTTCGAACCCCTCCACCTCGCGCGAGGCGGCACCAGCGTGGTGCTCGAGCCCCATCCCTCCGGTCTGCCCGTCCTCACCTACTGGGGCCCGCAGCTCGGCGAACTCGCGGGGGAGGAGCTCGAGGCACTCACGGCGGCGCAGCGTCCACAGCGCGTCTCCGGCGGCATCGACGTCCCGGCGCGGCTCACCCTCCTGCCCCTCGAGTCGACCGGCTGGCAGGGCACCCCCGGCCTGACCGGCGACCGTTCGGGTGCGCACCTCTATCCGCGTTTCACCGTCACCTCGGTGAGTCGCTCTCCCGGGGCGGCAGCGGTGGTCATCGGGGCGCGCGACGACGACGCCGGACTCGCGCTGAGCGCGCACGTGGGCCTCACAGCATCGGGCCTGCTCACGCAGCGCCTGGTGCTCACCAACACGGGCGACGACGACTACGAGGTGCGGTCGCTCGCGCTCTTCTTCCCGCTGCACCACACCGCGGCCGAGGTCCTCGACACGACGGGCCGCCACCTCCGTGAGCGCTCGCCGCAGCGCCACACCCTGACCGCCGGCACCTACGCGCGGACGAGTCGGCGCGGACGCCCCGGGGCGGACGCGACGGTGCTCCTGGCCGCCGGGGCACACGGCTTCGGCTTCGAGCACGGCCTGGTGCAGGGCATCCACCTCGCATGGAGCGGCAACCAGCAGGTCCTGGCGGAGAAGAATCCCGCCGGCCCGGCGTTCCTCGCCGCGGGGGAGGTGCTCTCGCCGCGGGAGGTCCTGCTGGCCCCCGGGCAGAGCTACGCCACGCCGGAGGCCCTCGGCTCGTGGGGGAACGGGCTGAACGAGCTCGCCGGCCGTTTCCACCGCGACCTGCGCTCGCGTCCGTCACACCCGCAGCGCCCCCGGCCGGTGACCCTCAACACCTGGGAGGCCGTGTACTTCGACCTCGATCTGCCGCGCCTGCTGGCCCTCGCGGATCGGGCCGCCTCCCTGGGCGTCGAACGTTTCGTCCTCGACGACGGCTGGTTCCGTGGGCGGCGCGACGACGCCTCGAGCCTCGGCGACTGGTACGTCGACGGGACGGTCTGGCCTGCGGGGCTGGCCCCGATCATCGACCACGTGCGGGGACTCGGGATGGAGTTCGGCCTGTGGTTCGAGCCCGAGATGGTCAACACGGACTCGGACCTCGCGCGGGCCCATCCGGAGTGGATCCTGCAGCCCGAGGGACGCCTGCCCCTGCCAGGGCGCCAGCAGCAGGTGCTGAACCTCGGGAATCCCGACGCCTACGCCTACATCCTCGAACGCCTCGACGACATCCTGTCCTCCAACGACATCGCCTACGTGAAATGGGACCACAACAGGGACCTGCTCGAGGCGGCGGACGCACGGACGGGACACGCCGCCGTGCACCGGCACGTGGAGGCACTGTACCGGCTGCTCGACGAGCTGCGGCGGCGCCACCCCGGGCTGGAGATCGAGAGCTGCGCCTCGGGCGGGGCCCGCGTGGACCTCGGCATCCTCGCCCGGACGGACCGCATCTGGACGAGCGACTGCATCGACCCGATCGAGCGGCTCGTCAACCAGAAGTACACGGGACTCGTCGTGCCGCCCGAGCTTCTGGGCATGCACGTCGGCGGCCCGGTCTCGCACTCGACCGGCCGCGCCCACACCCTGCCGTTCCGGGCCGGTACCGCTGTCTTCGGGCACTACGGCATCGAGTGGGACATCTCCGACCTCACGGACGGGGAGTACGAGGTGCTCGGCCGGTACGTCGGACTCCACCGGGCGTGGCGCGCGGACCTGCACCGCGGCGCCGTCGTGCATGCCGACCTGACCGACCCTGCGATGGACCTGCGGGGGATCGTTTCCGAGGGCGGCCGGCGGGCGCTGTTCGGGTACTCGCTCACGGGCTCGAGCGCGAGCTACCCGCCCGGTCCGCTGACCTTCCCCGGGCTCGACCCGGACACGCTCTACGCGGTGCGGCCGGCAGTACCCGAGGAGGGGCATCCCGGGAACGGGCAGTCACCGCTCGCCTGGCTGCAGGCGGCGCTCGACGGCGCACCGCTCCGCCTGACCGGCCGGACACTGGCGCAGGTGGGCCTCCAGGCGCCCGTGCTGCTCCCCGAGCAGACCCTGCTCATCGAGCTCCGCGCCGTGACCGCTGGGATCGACGCCGGTCTTCCCTGATCCGTTCGCTCCGCCCGCCCGACCGACCCGGTCACGGCCGGGAGGTGAGCGTCCGCCCGTAGAGGGACAGCAGCGACTCCAGGCCGCCGTCGCGCATGGCACGCCGCTGGCGCTCCGCACCCGTACCGCGCTCCGCCATGGTCTCGAGCCCCGCCCGGACCCACGCGGTATCGCCCTCGGCCTCGAGCGCGGCGCCGACGTAGTCGAGGAAGGCCGCGAGGTGCCGGCGTGCGGGCACGGGCTCCGCCGTCGCCAGATCCACGAGCTGGCGTTCCATGCCGTCCCGCGCCGCCTGCCACAGGGCGGCGTCGAGCAGTTCGGGATCCGGCACGAGGGGCGCGGTGTCCGCCTCGGCGTCCTTCAGTGCCGTGACCACGAGCGCCCGCGTCAGCGCCCCGAGCAGGACGGAGTCCTCCGCCTCGAGCTGCACGTCGCACGCCCTCAGCTCGAGGGTGGGGTAGCGGTCGGAGAGCCTTGCCACCCAGGTGAGGACCCCGCGGTCGAGGATCGCGCCGGTGGCGCTGATGGCGCTGATGCGGCGCTCGTAGTCCGCGGCGTCCGCGAAGTAGGGAGCCACGCCCTGGACGGCCCAGCGGCGGTAGTGCACCACCCGCCAGCTGCCGAACCCGCTGTCCCTGCCCAGCCAGTAGGGGGAGTTCACGCCGACGGCGGTGAGCAGGGGGATCCACGGGCGGATGCGGTTCAGGGCCTGCACCCCACGCTCCTGGTCGGGGACACCGACGTGCACGTGCAGGCCGTTGACGAACTGGTCACCCACGATGCCGGGTGCGGTGGCCCGCAGGTCCTCGTAGCGCTGCTTGTCGGTGAGCTCGGGGTAGGCCTGACGGATCCACGGGGCCGTCCCGGTCGCGGCACCGATCGTCCCGGCATGTCCGGCAGCGTCCGCGAACGTGCGGCGGAAGGTCCGGAGGGACTCCTCGGCCTGCCCGAGGGTCTCGCACACGGGCGTCGCCGTCTCGATCTGGCACGACAGGAGCTCGCGCTGGACCTCGTCCTCGCTGATCCCCGGGACCGCCTCGAGGAGCTCCTGCACCTCCGTGGCACGGTGGGCGGGCAGCCCGGACACCGGTTCGAGCAGCAGGTACTCCTCCTCAAGGCCGAGAGTGGTCATCGGGAACTCCTATCACGTCGGGGGCAGGATCGAGCCGCACATCCCGCTCAGTCTAGGAGCGGGTGCCATAGTCCGGGAACGCCACGGCGCGCATGACGCGGGGAACGCCGCCGACCTACAGCGGATTCCGGAGCGTGCACCCCTCGTGCGGGACACTGCCCCCGATCCACAGCGCACGGGTGAGCGCGGCGTCCACGGGCAGGGCGGGCGCGGACGGACCGAGGAGCAGTTCGACCGGCGAGCCGGCACCGTGCCGTACCAGCAGGTGGGCGTCGAGTCCGATCCCGTGCCGGTCGAGGAAGCGCAGTACGCCCGGGTCCTCGTCGCTGACCCGCACGAGCCGGCCCGCATGGCCGTCGTCGACGCCGTCGAGCCGATTCGCCGGCGGGTACGCGACGGAGCCGTCGGCCGCCGGGATGGGATCCCCGTGAGGATCGCGCGGCGGGCGGCCGAGCTTCGCGTCGAGCCGCGCGACGAAGGCATCGGAGACCGTGTGCTCGAGCTGCTCGGCCTCGTCGTGCACCTCGTCCCAGCCGTAGCCGAGTTCCGTGACGAGGAACGTCTCGATGAGCCTGTGCCGACGGACCATCGCCAGGGCGAGCGCCCGACCGGAGGTGGTGAGGCTGATGGGACCGTACTTGCGGTGCTCCGCGAGACCGAGGTCCACGAGCTTGGCCACCATCCCGGTGACCGAGGAGTTGGCGACGGACAGTCGTGCTGCCAGCCGGGACGCGGTCACGGCGGCGTCCTGCCACTCCGTGAAGGCGTAGATGGCCTTCACGTAGTCCTGCACGCTGGTCGATTCGATGCTGAGGACGGCGCCCCTGCGGCCCGCCATCAGGCCGCGGACCGGGGGGCGGCCAGCCGCCCGGAGCCTGCGCGCGCCGCCGCACGGCGTCGGGCCTGCCACAGGACGCCGTCGGGTCGGGCGAAGAGATAGACGGCGGTGAACACGAGCGCCTGGCACAGCACCACGGCCGCGCCGGTCGAGATGTCCAGGTAGTAGCTGGCATAGATCCCGGCCACGGACGCCGTGACGGTCAGGATGACGGCGATTCCCAGCATGCGGTCGAAGCTGCGCGAGAGCAGGAAGGCGGTGGCCCCGGGCGTGATGAGCATGGCCACGACGAGGATGATCCCCACCGCCTGCAGGCCGACGACGACGGTGAGGGCGAGCAGTCCCAGCAGCAGTGCCGAGAGCAGCCGGGTGTTGAGGCCGATCACGTGGGCGTGCGTGCGGTCGAAGGCCAGAAGGGTCAGATCGCGCCGCTTGAACAGCAGGACGGCGAGGGTCACGGCCCCGAGGATCAGCACCTGCCACACCTCGCCCGCGGACACCCCGAGGACGTTGCCGAACAGGATGTGCATGAGGTCGACCTGCGACGGCGTCGCCGAGACTATGGCCAGCCCCGAGGCGAACAGTGCGGTGAAGACCACCCCGATCACGGTGTCGGCCTTCAGCTTCGTGGTGGACCTGACGATCCCGATCAGGGCCACCGCGCCCGCACCGAAGACGAAGGCGCCGATCGAGAACGGGATCCCGAGGATGTAGGCGAGGGCCACCCCGGGCAGGACGGCGTGCGAGACGGCGTCGCCCATGAGGGACCAGCCCATGAGGATGAGCCAGCAGGAGAGGACGGCGGCCACGACCGCGGCGGCGACGGTCACGGCGAGGGCCCGCGTGAGGAAGCCGTACTGCAGCGGCTCGAGCAGGAAGGCGAGGACGTCCACGTCAGGACCCTCCGTCCGGGAGGGGGGCGGCGGGCGCGGCCCCGAAAGCGAGAGCCAGATTGCCGTGCGTCAGGACGGCGGACGGGTCGCCGGAGGCCAGCACCCGCCGGTGCAGGAGAACGGCCTCGTCGCACAGGTCGGGGACGCCGGCGAGGTCGTGGGTGGAGACGAGCACGGACCGCCCCTCGTCGCGGAGCCCTTTCAGCAACCCGGTCATGGTGTGCTCACTGGCCTGGTCCACGCCCGCGAACGGTTCGTCGAGCAGCAGCAGCCGGGCGTCCTGCGCGATGCTCCTGGCGATGAACACGCGCTTGCGCTGACCGCCGGACAACTGGCCGATCTGCCGCTTCCTCAGCCCGTCCAGTCCCACGCGCTCCAGCGCGTCACCGACGGCGGCATGCTCGGCCGTCCTGAGGCGGCGGGAGGCGCCGAGGCGCCCGTACAGACCCATGGCGACGACGTCGGCCACGGACACCGGGAAGGTCCAGTCGACCTCCTCCGCCTGCGGCATGTAGGCGACCAGGCCCTGCTTCCTGGCGCGCGCTGTGGTCGTCCCGAAGAGTTCCACGCTGCCCTCGCGCGGGACCAGAAGTCCCATGAGCGCCTTGAAGAGCGTCGACTTCCCCGAGCCGTTGACACCGATGAGCCCGCAGATCCTGCCGGCCGCCAGCGTGATCGAGACGTCGTCGAGCGCGTGGACCTCTCCGTAGCGGACGCCGAGGTTCCGCACGTCGAGCACGGGGACGCCGGCGTCGGCGTGGAGTGCGGTCATGGTGCGATTCCTTCCGCGATGGTGGCCAGGTCGTGGCGGATCAGGTCCAGGAAGGTCGGCACGGGACCGTCCGGCGCGGACAGCGAGTCCACGTAGAGCATCCCGCCGAGCTCCGCCCCGGTGGCGAGGGCCACCTGCTCCTGGGCGGAGGCGTCGACCGTCGACTCGCAGAAGACCGTCGGCACACCGTGCTCCTCGACGAAGCCGATGACGTCGCGGATCTGTCGGGGGGTACCCTCGGAGTCGGCGTTGACCGGCCAGATGAACGCCTCGGCGAGGCCGGCGTCGCGGGCCAGGTAGGAGAAGGCGCCCTCGCAGGTCACGAGTGCCGGGACCCCGGAACCCGCGATCCGGGCGCGGAACTCCGTGAGCAGTCCCGCGAGGCGGTCCTTCAGGAGCCGCCCGTTCTCCGCGAAGTCGGCCGCATGCTCCGGGACCAGTTCCGAGAGGGCCTCCACCGTGTTGTCCACGTAGGTCTGTGCGGCGAGCGGGGACATCCACGCGTGCGGGTTGGCGCGACCGCTGTAGTCGCCCGAGCGGATCGCCACGGGCTCCACACCGTCGGACAGCACCGCGCGGGGGGCGTCCACGGCGGTGAGGAAGCGCTCGAACCACCGTTCGAGGCCCAGTCCGTTGTCGAGGATCAGGTCGGCGTCCTGTGCACGCACGAGGTCCGACGGTGTGGGCTCGTACCCGTGGATCTCCGCGCCGATCTTCGTGATCGACTCGACGCGCACGTGCCCGCCGCCTACGGTGTCGGCGAGGTCCGCGAGCACGGAGAAGGTGGTCAGGACCAGGGGACGCCCGTCGGCATCCGCGGCCTCCGGAGGGTCCGCCGGGGAGGCACCGCACCCGCACAGCGCCGCGAGCAGGACGAGGCATCCGGCGAGAGACGCCCGCACCGATCCCTGCCGCGGTTTTTGAGGCACACCTAAAGATAAGGTTTAGCCGTACCGAAATCTAGGTGGTAAGCAGGGGTGCACGCCAGGCGTGCGTGTAGTAGGGGAGGCGCAGGGAGGCCTCCGGGGTGAACGCGAGGTAGTCGGTGAGGTACCAGTGCAGGTTCGCCTCGACGCGGCGTCGGAGAGCGGGCGTGGCGCGCCGGTAGTAGCTGCGGGAGCGGGCGAGGTCGACGACGTCGGGGACGCTCAGCTCCTGGGTCCAGCGCACCAGCACGTCCTCGGGGGGTGCGAACCGCGGACCGAAGGAGGGACGGTAGGCGGGGGAGAAGACATCGCCCGCGTGCATGATGCGGGAGAGGCGATGGACCCAGGGCAGCGAGACGTCGAGCTGGTTCCAGAGCACGGCCAGCCGGCCACCGGGCCTCAGCACCCGGGCGGCCTCCCGGACCGTCGCCGGGTGGTCGCACCAGTGCCAGGTCTGGGCCAGGGTGAGCAGGTCCATGGAGGCGTCCGGCAGGTGCGAGTGCTCCGCCGTGCCCTCGAGGACGGGGACTCCCGGAAGACGGGTGGCGAGGACGGCCAGCATGTCCTCGGACGGGTCGACGGCGGTCACCTCGAGGCCGCGGTCGGCCAGCAGGCCGGTGAAGATGCCGGTCCCCGCCCCGATGTCGGCGGCCTGCCGGGCCCGCGGCGGGACGACCCAGTCGGCGATCCCCGCCGGGTAGCCTGGGCGCACGCGGTCGTACTGGCCGGCCCCGGTCAGGTAGGCGCCGGCCAGGGCGCGACGGCGCTGGTCGTCGAACCGCGGTCCGCCCGTCACCACGGGCCGCCCTGGGGCGTACCCGTACCGCTAGAGGAGGTCATCCACGTCCGGGTTGAGGGTCCGCAGGACCTCGCTGTGCAGGGAACCGTTGGTCGCGAGGGCGTTGCCGCCGTGAGGCCCGTCCTCGCCCTCGAGCGAGGTGAAGCGGCCGCCCGCCTCGGTCACGATGGGCACGAGGGCCGCCATGTCGTACAGGTTGAGCTCGGGTTCGCACGCGATGTCGACGGCGCCCTCGGCCACGAGGCAGTAGGACCAGAAGTCGCCGTAGGCGCGGGTACGCCACACGCGGTCCGTCAGGTTGACGAACTCGGCCAGTGCGCCGCGCTTCCTCCAACCGGAGAGGCTTGAGTAGGACAGCGAGGCGTCCTCGAGCCGCGAGACGTTGGAGACCCGGAGGCGCTGCGCGGCGGCGAGGGACTTGCCGGTGTAGGCGCCGGTGCCCTCGGCGGCCCACCAGCGCTTGCCGAGCGCCGGTGCGCTCACGACGCCGACCACGGGCCGGCCGTCGTCGATCAGCGAGATCAGGGTGGCCCACACCGGTACACCCCGGACGAAGTTCTTGGTGCCGTCGATGGGGTCGATCACCCAGCGACGCGAGCCGGAGCCAGTGCTGCCGAATTCCTCGCCGAGGACGGCGTCGCGGGGCCTGGCCCTGGACAGCTGCCCACGGATGGCCTCCTCGGCCCCCTTGTCGGCGTCCGTGACGGGGGTGAGGTCCGGCTTGGTCTCGATACGGAGGTCGAGTGCCTTGAACCGCGACATGGTGTGGTCGTCGACCGAGTCCGCCATGATGTGAGCGAGGCGGAGGTCGTCGTTGTAGCCCTGCGAGAAACTCATACCGATCAACCTATCGTCTGGGCGGGCGCATCAGGCGCTCCGTGCGCGGGGCGGGCGGGGGCGGGGCAGGATCGGGCCGGACAAGCAGAAAGCCACCGCGGGCTCGCGCCGCACGGTGGCTCTCGGTCCGTCGCCGCAGCGCGGCACGGAGGAAGTTAGAGAACGGAGATGTTCTCGGCCTGGGGACCCTTGGGACCCTGGGTGGTCTCGAAGCTGACCTTCTGGTTCTCCTCGAGGGAACGGTAGCCGTTCGAGTTGATCGCGGAGAAGTGGGCGAACACGTCAGCGCCGCCGTCCTCGGGAGCGATGAAGCCGAAGCCCTTTTCGGCGTTGAACCATTTCACTGTGCCAGTAGCCATGCTGTACGTCCTTACCTGGGGGAGCGCCCCGACGTTCGGGGGCTCATCGTGGTGTTCGTTGACCGCTTATCAAAAAAGCTGTCGAACTCCAGGTGGAGGGTCAAGGCTTAGAGATGTAATGCGCAAACAACAACTTCGTTCACTCTAACAGGCCCGACCGGGATCCCTGACATCGGGGGCCGGCCTCACTGCTGGCCGAGCTCCTTGGCGTCGTGTGCGCTGCCCCGCGGTTCCGCGGTCCCGGCAGTCAGCAGGCGGCGCAGGCTGGCGAGCCGCACCGGGCCGGATTCGCCGGCGAGCCCCTCCGCCACGTAGCTGTCCAGCCCGCAGTCCACGGCGTTGCCGTCGTGCCGGCATCCGCGCTCGCAGCGGTCGGTTCCCGGCTCCAGGTCGGGGAAGGCCTTCAGGATGCGGTCGGCGTCGACGTGCGCGAGGCCGAAGGACCGGATGCCGGGGGTGTCGATGATCCAGGTGCCGGGTGCGGCGTCCGCCGCCTTGAGGGCCAGGGCCGACGACGACGTGTGGCGTCCCCTGCCCGTGACGGCGTTGACGCCGCCCGTGGCACGCGTGGATCCTGTCAGGGCGTTGACCATGGTCGACTTCCCGACGCCGGAGTGGCCGAGCAGTACGCTGACCTGCCCGTCGAGCTCGTCCCGCAGGGCATCGACCGCGCCGTGCGAGAGGCGGGCCGACTCGCCGTCGTCGGAGGTGGCCTCGATCCCCACGGCCTCGTCCGTCCTGCTGATGATCACGCGCAGGTCGAGGTGCTCGTAGTTGGCGAGGAGCGGCGCCGGGTCGCGGAGATCCGCCTTGGTGATGCACAGCAGCGGCTCGATCCCGGCGTCGTAGGCGGCCACGAGGGCGCGGTCGATGAAGCCCGTCCGCGGTTCGGGGTTGGCGGCGGCGACGACGATGACCAGCTGGTCGGCGTTGGCGACGACGACGCGCTCCACCGGATCGGTGTCGTCGGCGCTGCGGCGCAGGACGGTGTGCCGGTCCTCGATCCGCACCAGGCGGGCCAGGGAGTCGGGGCCGCCGGAGAGGTCGCCGACCAGCGCCACGAGGTCGCCGGCGACGACGGCGTTGCGCCGCAGTTCGCGCGCGCGTGCGGCGATGACGATGCGTTCGTCGGGCGTGTCCTCGTCGACCACGGTGGTGTAGCGGCCGCGGTCCACGGTCACCACGCGTCCCGTCACGGCGTCGTCGTAGGCGGGACGCGTCTTGGTGCGGGGGCGGGACCCCTTCTTGTTGGGGCGGATCCGGACGTCGGACTCGTCCCAGGACCGCGACCCGCGGCGGTTGCCGGCCTCGCTCATGCCCGGGCCGCCATTCCGGGCCGGCGTCCGTCCTCGTGCTCCGTGGAGCCGGGAGCCGTGGTGTCCTCGGTACCGGCGGTCTCCTCGGTGCCGGTCACGGCCGCCCAGAGCCCGGGGAACTCGGGCAGCGTCTTGGCCGTGGTGCCGATGTTCTCCACGGCCACGCCGTCCACGGCCAGTCCGATGATCGCGCCGGCGGTCGCCATGCGGTGGTCGTCGTAGGTGTGGAACACGCCGCCGTGCAGGGGTGCCGGCCGGATCACGAGGCCGTCCGCGGTCTCCTCGGCATCGCCGCCGAGGGCGTTGATCTCCGCGACGAGCGCGGCGAGCCGGTCCGTCTCGTGTCCGCGGAGGTGCGCGATGCCGGTGAGGGTCGAGGGTCCGTCCGCCAGTGCGCACAGCGCCGCGACGGTGGGGGCGAGTTCGGAGGTGTCCGCGAAGGTGCCGCCGGAGACGGACGGGCCGCCCGTCACCGTCAGGACGCCGTCGTCCAGGGTCGCCGTCGCGCCCATCAGCGGCAGGATGCGCCGCCACGCGTCACCCACCTGGGTGGTGTCCGAGGGCCAGTTCCGCACGCGGACGGTGCCGCCGGTGACCACGGCCGCGGCCAGGAACGGTCCGGCGTTGGAGAGGTCGGGTTCCACGGCGACGTCGAAGGCCGCGATGGGGCTCGGGGGGATGTTCCAGTGGTCCGGCACGGAGTCGTCGACGGCGACACCGAGGGACCGCAGCGTCTCGACGGTCATCCTCACGTGGTCGAGGCTGGGCACGGGCTTGCCCACGTGCTCGAGGTGCAGGCCCTCGGTGAACCGGGCCCCGACGAGCAGGAGCGCCGAGACGAACTGCGACGAGGCGGACGCGTCGATCACGAGGTGTCCGCCTCGCACGCTCCCCTCGCCCGCGACGGCGAACGGCAGCGACCCCGCCCCGCCGTCGTCGACGGCGACGCCGAGGCCGCGCAGGGCCGCGATGATGCTGCCCATCGGGCGGCGGCGCGCGTGGGGGTCGCCGTCGAACCGGGTGCTGCCGGTCACGAGCCCGGCCAGGGGCGGGACGAAGCGCATCACGGTACCCGCGAGCCCGCAGTCGACGGCGCGGTCTGCTGCGGTGCCCGGCCCGGCCTGCAGGGGCGTCACGCGCAGGTCCGGCCCGAACCCGCCGTCGCCCGGCACCTCCTCGACCACGGCGCCGAGCGAGCGCAGGGCCCGGACCATCAGCGCGGAGTCGCGGGAGTGCAGCGGGCGGCGGATCAGGCACGGACCGTCGGCGAGGGCCGCGAGCACCAGATAGCGGTTGGTGAGGGACTTGGACCCGGGCACCGAGATCTCGGCGTCCACGGGACGCGTCAGGCGGGGCGCCCGCCACAGGATGTGGTCGGACACCCCGCCTGAGGTAACGGTCATGTCGCTTAGGAACCGACGACGTCGGACGCGGTCTTGCGCACGGCCTTGTCGGCCTTCTTCAGCTGCTTGCGGGCGTCCCTGCCGAAGCCGGCGGCGTTCTTCTTCGCGTCCAGGGCGAGGTGCTCGGCACGCCAGGCGATGCCCGGACGGCCGTTGGTGTCCACCGCGGCGAGCAGGACGGCACCGATGAGCGAGAGGTGCTTGAGCAGCTGCGCGCGGCGGGCCTTCTTGCCCTCGGGCGTGGAGGCGTCCGCCGAGCGGTAGTCCACCAGGGCGTTGACGGTGGCGGTCACGGTCAGCAGCAGGGCTGCGACGCGGGAGAACCGGCCGATGCCGAGCAGGAGCGCCGCACCGATCTGCGTGGCCCCGAGGACCTGGCCCACGAGCTTCTCGTTGCTCGTGAGCGCGGCGGCGGACGGGACCACCTTCGTCACGCCGGCGAGGACCGGCTTGAGCTGCGGGGCCGTGGCGCCCGCGGTGCGGAGCCGGTCGACGCCGGAGAACACGAAGCTGCTGGCGAGCAGGGGTCGGGCGATTACGCGGACAAGGGTCACAACTGCCTCCTGGTTGCCGGCGGTTCCGCCGGACGTCGGGTCTGTACTTCCGAGCAATTACTAAGCACGCTGGGTCTAGTTTTACATGCCGCATCGGGCGGGGCGATCCGGAAGCGGCTCCTGCGGGGACCCTCCTGCTGTGCGTCGCCGCACCGAGGGCGGATTTCGCCGCCGACCGGGTGTCGTCCCGTCCCGGGGCCCACCGGCGGCGGCCGGGGCTCCGGGGCAGGAATAGAAGGACCCCGGAGGAGGTTGGACCAGGGGTGACGCAGACGACGGTGAAGGGGTACCCACGCACATGACAGGTGGACAGACCGCTACGGTCGACAGACCCGGATTCCAGCTCTCGACGACGGTCAAGCATGACGGTCCCACGGGGCCGCGGCAGCTCCGGCGCGTAGACTTCAGGACGATGAATACTACAGCCCCCGCAGGCAGCAATCAGGCCGAAGATGCAGAGTTGGATGTGTCCACCGAGTCGGAAGCCGACCGGAAGGCCCGCTTCGAGCGCGACGCCATGCAGTACGTCGACCAGCTCTACTCCGCCGCGATGCGCATGGCGCGCAATCCCAGCGACGCGGAGGACCTGGTACAGGAGGCCTACACCAAGGCGTTCTCGGCCTTCCACCAGTACAAGCCCGGGACCAACCTGAAGGCGTGGCTGTACCGCATCCTCACGAACACCTACATCAATCTCTACCGCAAGAGGCAGCGCGAGCCCCTGCAGTCGCACTCGGACACCATCGAGGACTGGCAGCTCGCGAAGGCCGCCGAGCACACCTCGATGGGCCTGCGGTCCGCCGAGGCGGAGGCCCTGGACCACCTGCCGGATTCCGACGTCAAGAGCGCCCTGCAGGCGATCCCCGAGGAGTTCCGGCTCGCCGTGTACTTCTCCGACGTCGAGGGCTTCGCGTACAAGGAAATATCGGAAATCATGAACACGCCCATCGGGACCGTCATGTCCCGGCTGCATCGCGGACGCAAGCTCCTGCGGGAACTGCTCGCCGAGTACGCACACGAGCGGGGCCTCGGTGCCACCAGAGGAGCTGGTGCCAAGACCCCGGTCGCCGCAGGTGCAGGGGGCAAGGAACAGGAGATGAAGAAATGAGTGATTGCGGAAGTCTCGGCGACTGCGCCGACTCGCGGATCGAACGGCTCTACGAGTACCTGGACGGGGCTCTGTCCCATCAGGACCTGGTGGAGATCAAGGACCACCTCGACGGGTGCCCGCAGTGCGCCGAGGAACACGACCTCGAGTGCGTGATCCGGTCGGTCGTGAAGCGCTCGTGCACCGAGGTTGCGCCGACCACGTTGAAGGCGAGCATCCTCGACCGCATCAGCCACCTCCAGTCCGTGGACCACTGACGGCCCACCGGGACGAGAGCCGTATCAACGAAAGAACCTCCGGCCCGCGGGCCGGAGGTTCTTTCGTTGATACGCCTGGACTCAGGTGTTGGGGCGCTTACCGTGGTTCGCGCCTCCACGCTTCCGGTCGCGGCGCTTGCGTGCTCGCTTGCTCATGGCTGCCTCCTTCTTCTTCAGGCACTGCAGTCGTGCAGAACTGCTCCCCAGTCTCCCATACGGCGACCTGCCCCGCCTAAACAGGCCCGCCCCTGGAGGGCGTGCTTAGGATGAGCACGACCATCCATGATCGAAGGAGCTTATGCATGCGCGCCGCCTACGCAGCCACCCAGTCCCCGGACGATCCGCTCGCCGGCCTCACCATCGGTGACCTCCAGGTACCGGAGGCCCCGGCGGGCTTCCGAAGGGTCAGGGTGGTGGCGTCCTGCCTGAACCACCACGACCTGTGGTCCCTGAAGGGCGTGGGACTGCCGGAGGACCGACTGCCGATGGTCCTCGGGTGCGACGCCGCGGGGATCGACGACGACGGCAACGAGGTGATCGTGCACGGCGTCGTGTCCTCGCCCGAGTGGCGCGGCGACGAGACCCTCGATCCGAAGCGCTCCCTCCTCTCCGAACGCCACCCGGGCACGATGGCGGACTACGTGTGGGTTCCCGGGCGGAACCTGGTGCCGAAGCCCGCGGAGCTGTCCTTCGAGGAGGCGGCGTGCCTGCCCACGGCGTGGCTCACGGCGTACCGCATGCTGTTCACCGTCTCCCCGGCGGCACCGGGGTCGACGGTGCTGGTGCAGGGTGCGGGCGGCGGCGTGGCGTCCGCGCTGATCGCGCTCGCCGCGGCGGCGGGCTTCCGTGTGTGGGCGACGAGCCGCACCGCCGCCAAGCGGGAGAGGGCGCTGGAGCTCGGCGCCGAGCAGGCCTTCGACGCCGGTGCCCGGCTGCCCGAGCGCGTCGACGTCGTCTTCGACTCCGTCGGGGAGGCCACCTGGTCGCACTCCCTGAAGTCGCTCGTCCCCGGGGGGACCGTCGTGACGTGCGGTGCGACGAGCGGGCCCGCCCCCTCCGCGGACCTCAACCGGGTGTTCTTCCTCCAGCTGCGCGTGCTCGGCTCGACGATGGGCACGCGGGAGGAACTCGGGCGGCTCACGCGCTTCCTCGTGGCCACGGGTGTGCGCCCCGTCATCGACACGGTCCTGCCGCTCGACGACGCGTCGGAGGGCTTCCGGCGGATGCTCGAGGGGGACGTGTTCGGGAAGATCGTCTTTCGCCACTGAGCAGCCCCCGGACACACGGGAAGGGACCCTCCGTTCGCGGAGGATCCCTTCCCGTGGTGCGGCGTCGCTAGTCGACGGCGCCCGCCGCGATGAGGGCGGAGCGCTGCTCCCGGCGCAGCGCCTGGTGCGCCGGGTCCGGCACCGGCGCCGCTGCGAGCAGGCGGCGCGTGTAGGGATCGCGCGGGTACTTCAGGATCTGCTCGGTGCTGCCCTGTTCCACGAGGATGCCCTTGTTCAGCACCGCGATGTGGCTCGCGAGCAGCTCGACGACGGCGAGGTCGTGGCTCACGAACAGGCATGCGAAGCCCCGTTCCCGCTGGAGGTCCTGCAGCAGCTCCAGGACCTTCGCCTGCACCGACACGTCGAGGGCCGACGTCGGCTCGTCGGCCACGAGGAGGTCCGGGCGGAGCGACAGGGCGCGGGCGATGCCCACGCGCTGGCGCTGTCCACCGGAGAGCTCGTGCGGGTACCGGTTGCGGAACGCGACCGGCAGCTGCACGTCCTCCAGCAGGGCCGCCACGCGCTTGTCCAGCTCGGCGCGGCCCGGCTTCTCGTGCAGGAGCAGTGGCTCGCCGATGCTCTCGCCGATGGAGAGCCTCGGGTTGAGGGAGGCCGCCGGGTCCTGGAACACGATCGCGAACTTCTTGCGCAGCGGAAGCAGCTGCCGCGCGCTGAGGTCCGTGATGTCCGTGCCGCCGATCCGGACCTTGCCGCCGGAGGTCTTGATCAGGCCGGTCACCGCGCGGGCGATGGTCGACTTGCCCGAGCCCGACTCACCCACCAGGCCCAGGACCTCGCCCGGGTTGATGGTGAGCGAGACCCCCGAGACCGCCTTGAAGGCCGGCTGTCGGAACCGGCCGGGGTACTCGATGTCCACGTCGGTGAGCTCGAGGGCGGGCACGACGCCGGACGCGGTGTGCGTGGCCTGCGCCCGCAACGCCGCCTCCGCGTACTCCTCGTGGATGCTCGCGTGCCCGTCGACCACCTCGACGTCGCTGAGGACGCCGCCCACCTTCGAGCCGAGGTGGGGCACGGCTCCGAGGAGCTGCTTGGTGTAGGCCTCGGCCGGCGCCGCGAACAGCTGCGCGGTGGGCGCCGCCTCCACGATCCGGCCCTGCTCCATGACGACCACGTGGTCGGCGAGGTCGGCCACCACGCCCATGTCGTGGGTGATGAGCAGCACGGCGCTGTTGAGGCGCTTGTTGAGCTTGCGCATGAGGTCGAGGACCTCGGCCTGCACGGTGACGTCCAGCGCCGTCGTCGGCTCGTCCGCGATGAGCAGCATGGGGTCGTTGGCGAGGGCGATGGCGATCATGGCGCGCTGGCGCTGGCCGCCGGAGAACTGGTGGGGGAAGGAGTCGTAGCGGCGCTCGGCCTCCGGGATCTCGACCATGCGCAGCAGCTCGATGGCGCGCTTCTTCGCCTGGGCGGGGGAGAGCTCGGTGTGCTGCTCGACGGCCTCGCGGATCTGCTCGCCGACGGTCAGCACGGGGTTCAGGGCGGTCATGGGCTCCTGGAAGATCATGGCGATGTCGTTGCCCCGGACGCGCCGCAGCGTGCTCTGCGACGCCCCGATCAGCTCCTTCCCGAGCATCTTCGCACTGCCCGAGGACCGCCCGTTGCGAGGGAGGAGGCCCAGCAGGGCCATGGAGGACATGCTCTTGCCCGATCCTGATTCGCCCACGATCGCGAGGATCTCCCCGGGGTGGATCTCGTAGGAGACGTCCTCGGCGGCCATGACCCACTCATTGTCGACGTTGAACTCGACGCCGAGGCCCTTCACCTCGAGGATGGGGCCGTTGCCGACCGGCGCTTGCTCGTCGGAGATGATGACGGAACTGGTGCTCATTACTGCTTCACCCTTGTCTGCTTGGGGTCGAACGCGTCACGCAGGCCGTCACCGATGAAGTTGACGGCGAGGGCGATGCCGATGATGAACGCTCCGGGCCACAGGAACAGCCACGGCCGGACCGTGAGGGCCGAGCGGTTGTCGTTGATGGCCTTGCCGAGCGAGGTGTCCGGCGCCGTGACGCCGAGACCCAGGTAGCTCAGGGCGGTCTCCAGCAGGATCGCGCTCGAGATGGCCAGCGTCGTCGAGACGATGATCACGCCCACCGTGTTGGGGAGGATATGGCGGAAGATGATGCGGGCGGAGCTCGCACCCACGGACTTCGCGGACTCCACGAACTCCTTCTCCCGCAGCGACAGGAACTCGCCGCGGACGAGCCGGGCCAGCCCGGTCCATGTCACGGCGCCGAGGAACAGGGCGAAGGGGATGATGCCGTGCTTCGCGACGATACCGGCGACCGCGGCTGCGATGACGACCGTCGGGATGGTGATGACGACGTCGGTGATCCGCATGAGGAACGCCTCGGTCCAGCCGCGGAAGTAGCCGGCGATCGCGCCGACCGTGGTGCCGATCACCATGGCCACGAGGCCCACGATGAACGCGATGATGAGCGAGGTCTGCGTGCCGCGCATCGTCAGGGCGAAGTAGTCGCGGCCGAGGACGTCCTGGCCGAAGGGGTGCTCGCCGAGGCTGAAGGGCCACAGCGTCAGGGTCGGCCGGCCCTCGTTGAACCGGTCCGCGAGGACGTCGTAGTCCTTGTTCCACCACCCGGGGATGCCGGCGAAGCCGATCGAGGTGAAGGCGAGCAGGAAGATCAGGGCCAGCAGGGCGATGCCGGCGAGGGCGCCCTTGTGCCGGAAGAAGCGCTCCCTGATGAGGCGGCCCTGGCTCTTCGCCTCGGTGGTGCGGATGCGGTCGGTCTGCTCCCGCGTGGGGGTCGCCGTCGCGATGTCGGTGTCCTGGCTCTGCAGGGTCATCTCCGACAGCTCGACGGACGCGCGGGAGTCGTCCCGCGGGGAATCGTTTCTGGTCATGATGGGTCCTAGCTCAGGGTGATGCGCGGGTCGAGGAACGCGTAGGCGATGTCGGCGAGCATGTTGAACAGCACGGCCGCCGTGCCGACGACGAGGAAGAAGGCCATGACGGGCCCCGGGTCCACGTGGTCGATGCCGTCGACGAACATCTTGCCCATGCCGTTCCAGCCGAAGACCTGCTCCGTGATGACGGCGCCGCCGAGGACGCCGGCGAAGTCGAACGCCATGAGCGTGGTGATGGGGATCATCGCGTTGCGGAAGGCGTGCTTCACGAGCACGGTGCGCTCGCTGAGACCCTTGGCGCGGGCCGTCCGGATGTAGTCCTGGTTCATGACGTCCAGCTGGCTGGCCCTCGTGTAGCGCGTGTAGGTGGCGAAGGAGATCAGCGTCAGGGCGATGGTCGGCAGGATGAGGTGCAGCGCGAAGTCGAGGTTGATCTCCCAGAACGTCCCCGCCAGGTTCGCCGACTGCGAGCCGGTCGTCGGGATGGGCCGGCCACCGGCCTTCGCGGACAGCGTCGGATACGCCTGGAGGAGGCGGTCGACCACGATCAGGAGGCCCACCGATACCGCGATGACGGCACCGATCTTGGCGGCCTGCGCGCGGAACGGTCCACCGACCACACCGGCCACGAGGTAGGCCACGACAGCGGTCACAACGACGAGCGCCAGCACGATGAACCAGTTGGGGTTCTCCAGCAGCGGGATCGAGACGAGGTAGCCGATGAAGCTGACCGCGGCGGCGGCGAGCGCCGCGTGCAGGACCCGGCGACGCCGGAACCCGGCGAGCAGGGCCGTCCAGAGGACGGCGACACCCGCCGCGGAGACGAGCATCCCGAGGAGGCCGAAGCCCGGCTTGGTGAACCAGCCCGTGACGAGCAGGAGGTACAGGGCGAGTGCCGTGGCGACGGCCGCGACCCCGAAGACCATCAGCCGGCGTCGGCGGTCGCCGCCGACGACGACCGCCCAGACGACACCGGCGATCACCCCTATCAGGGCGATGGTCAGATACGAGAACTGTGGATTCGCGAGCCACGTGTTGAGGTCGATCGCCATGTACTGCTTGAGCAGCGTCGAGAGCCAGAACAGGGGGAGCGAGAAGAGCAGGAAGGAGAGGAAGGTGACCGAGTAGTCGAACACGCTGTACTGGCGGATCGCGGTGACGATGCCCACGACCACGCCGAGGATGAGGGCGAGGACGGTCGCCACGACGACGAGTCGCAGCGTGGAGCCCATCGCGTTCTCGAGCTGCGGGAGGACGGCCGCGCCGGTGCGGTCCTGGCCCAGGGTGCAGCTGATGCCGCCGGGGACGAGGCAGTGTCCCACGTCCTGCAGCCACAGGAAGTAGCGGGGGATCGGGGGGACGTCGAGGTTCATGGCCTCGGTCCGGGCCGCGATCGTGGCGGCCTTCTCCGGTCCGTTGGTCTCCCCGAGGTCCTCGAAGGGATCGCCGGAGGAGATCGTGAGGAAATACATCAGCGTGGTCGCTGCGAGCATGATGAAGAACGAGATGACGGATCGCTTGGCGATGAAGTAGAACACGTGGGGGCTCCTAGGAAACGGTGCTGGCTGGCGCGCGGCCGGGCACAGGGACGGGCAGGCCCGAGGGCCTGCCCGTCCTCATGCGTGATCCGGAGAGAGCGATCAGGCCTGCTTCGTCCAGCTGTAGGCATTCCAGGTGATGCCGGTCTGCGTGGGGTTCATCTCCACGCCCTCGAGCTTCGAGGAGTGCGCGATGATGTCGGCGTTGGCGTAGAGCACCACGTTGTACTGGGTCTCGGCGAGGCGCTGCTCGAGCTCGGTCTTGAGCGCAGGCACCTTGTCGGCGTCAGTGGTGGTGGCGATCTCCGTCCACAGGCGGTCGACCTCGGGATCGGTGTAGCCACCGAAGTTCTGCTCGCCACCGGTCACGTAGATCGACTGGCCGGAGGCGACCAGGCCGGATCCGGCCCAGCCGAACAGGACGGCGTCCCAGGCGCCGGGCTGGGAGAGCTTGGCGCTCCACTCGGCCTCGGGCTGCGGGACGATCTCGAAACCGGCCTTGTCGCAGGAGTCCTTGACGAGGGCCACCATGTCGGCGCGGAGCTGGCTCGTGGCGGCGTACATGAGGCTGACCTTTACGGGCTCGGTCTTGCCGGCCTCGGCCAGGAGCTTCTTGGCGCCCTCGATGTCGGCGGAACCGTCACCCTGGGCGGCTTCGGCGCCGTCGAGGACCGTCTCGTAGTCGGGCTGGCCCGGCTGGTACTCGCGCAGGTTCATGACCGTCCCCTCGGGGTCGATCGGGGTCACGAACTTGTCGACCATGTCGGCACGGGGCGTGCAGGCGTTGAAGGCCTGGCGCACCTTGACGTCCTCGAAGACGGCGCCGGGGCGCTGGTCGAGGTCGATGTGCGAGAAGGTCAGCGAGGTCCCGGTGTCGACCGTGACGGTCTCACCGATCTGCTCGAGGGCGGCCTTCGTGTCCACGGAGGGGCTGGACGGGTCGATGACGTCCACGTCGCCGTTCTGCAGGGCCTGGACGGCCTCCTCGTCGACGATGGTCTTGAAGACGATGGTGTCGGTCTTGCCGGCACGCTCCTCGCCCCAGTACTTGTCGTTCTTGACGAGGGTGAGCGTGCCGTTGGTGGCGTTGTCCAGCTTGTAGGGGCCGGAGGAGGGCAGCAGTGCCAGGTCTGGGAGGGTGGGGAGATCCGCCTCGTAGTCCCAGCCCGTGTTCCAGAACTCCGCCACCGGCGTGAGCGCGGCGACGTCCTTGTTCTGGATGGCATCGACGAGCGCGGCGCCGTCACCCTCGGTGGACAGTCCGCCCTGCTCGGCCGCGATGTGCGCGGGCACGATCAGGTCGCCGGTGAGCAGTGCCTCCCAGTCGGCGTACGGCTCGTTGAAGACGAGCTCGAACTCCTTGTCGCCCGGCTCACCCTCGATCATCTTGGTCTGGGCGAAGCCGTTGGTGGACGAGGCCTTGAACAGGTCCGACTCGGCGCCCGTCTCGGGATCCGTGACACCGCTGGGGTTCGTGCCGGACATGGCGGCCCAGGTGAGCAGGAGGTCGTCGTAGTCGATCGGGACACCATCGGACCAGACAGCATC
This sequence comes from Arthrobacter sp. MDT2-16, assembly GCF_054510925.1. NCBI lineage: Bacteria > Bacillati > Actinomycetota > Actinomycetes > Micrococcales > Micrococcaceae > Arthrobacter > Arthrobacter sp. MDT2-16. The sequence continues at coordinate 156,921 of NZ_JBTNDP010000006.1, read as the reverse complement.
TTCGTCGATGGTGTACTTGATCGTCAGCGGGTCGTCGCTGACCTTCTCGTAGGTGCCGAAGTCCGGGTTGGCTTCCAGCTCGCCGGCCGCGGTGAAGGCCGCGAAGCCGCTCGTGGTCAGGTTGCTCACGTAGCCGTTGTACACGGAGTTGGTGGCGGCGGTGTTGCCGTTGTAACCCGTCGGTGCCTGGCTGATCGCGATGTTGATCGTCGTCGCCAGGTTCTCCGTGGCACCTTCCGATGCCGGGCTCTCGGCCGTCCCGCCCGCCGATCCACAGGCGCTCAGCATGAGCGCTCCGATGGACAGTGCGGCGAGCGTCGTAGCGCGCTTATTACGCATTGAGATAGTCCTTACTGTGCTTGGCGCGAGGGGCCAAGGGATGCCCCACGAGGCGGATTGCTGCAGTGACGGCAATCACACTGGGCCAGCATAGCGAAGGTTCGTTGCCTCCGGACACTCAGCGAACCATTCCTAACCCATTCGTTACCTCGGTGAAACATAAGGTTGCTGCGCAAACGAAAAGCCCCGGGAGGACCGTGTCCCCGGGGCTTTCCGGCGTGCTGGTGCCTTATTCTGGCGCCGGCACGTCCAGCCACTGGAACCAGCCGCGGTGCAGCACGAGCCAGGCCATGAGGCCGTAGCCGGCCTGGCCCGGGGTGCCGCCGTTCGAGGCGAGATCGTGGCGCCACTGCTCGTGGGCCAGCAGTGGGGTGAACGTGTCCACGAAGACGTGCTTGCGGCGCGTGGTGACGTCGCCGAAGGCGGCTGAGAGATCGGCCAGGCGGCGGTTGCGCTCGGGATCCAGACCCGGGGGAGGGCCCACGACGAGCACCTTGACGCTCATCTGCGAGGCTCCGTCGAGGATGTTCGCCAGGTTGAGACGGCTCCTGGCCGTGGACAGCTCGAGGTCGAGGTCCCGGTCCGAGAGGCCGATCACCAGGCGGTTCTCGAAACCGTCGCCGAAGCGCCGCCCGGCCTCTTGCAGCCAGCGGTTGGCGAGAGACTCGGTCCCCTCCCCGGGGGCCGCGAGGCTGTAGGCCTCCAGGGAGGCGCCGTCGGGCCGGGTGCGGGCCATCACGCGTCCGAGCCAGCCGAGCGCCCGTGGATCACCGAGCCCCGCAAGGAGTTCGTCGCCCACTGCTGCTAGCCGGATTCTGCGTTGTTCCACTGGTCCCTCGGTGTGCTGGTCGTCGTACGGAGTCGGATGGGTTCGGGCGGAGCCGGGGTGCCGTGACGGCAGGGTCCCGTTCCAGCCTTAAAGACGTCGGGTGGGGCCGGAGCCCCACCCGACATCATACTGACGGCTTGCTACTGGCGGCCGAAAGCCCTCTTGATGAGGAGTTCCTGTTCCACCGCGTGGTTCTTCGCGGAACCCGTGGCGGTGGACGCCGACGCCGGGCGCGAGGCCAGGCGGATGCGCCGGTCCAGCTCCTGCGGCAGGTTCAGTCCGATGAAGGGCCACGGTCCCTGGTTGGCCGGTTCGTCCTGCGCCCACACGATCTCCGCGTTCGGGTACGCGGCCAGGGCGGCGTGGATCCCGTCCAGGGGGAGCGGGTAGAGCTGCTCGACGCGGACGATGGCGGTCCGTGCGTCGTCGAGCTTCTGCCGCGAGGACAGGAGGTCGTAGTACAGCCGGCCCGACACGAGGATCACCCGCTCGACGTCGTTCCCGGGCGTCTCGAGCGTATCGGGGATGACCGGGCGGAAGGTGCCCTGTATGAAGTCCTCGACCGGGCTCGCCGCGGCCTTCAGGCGCAGCAGCTGCTTGGGCGTGAAGATCACGAGCGGCTTGCGCGGACGGTTGTACGCGTGCCGCCTCAGCAGGTGGAAGTGGGATGCGGCCGAACTCGGGTTGGCCACCACCATGTTCTCCTCGGCGCACATCTGCAGGAAGCGCTCGATCCTCGCCGAGGAGTGGTCGGGACCCTGGCCCTCGTAGCCGTGGGGAAGCATGAGGACGAGGGAGGAGCGCTGGCCCCACTTCTGCTCCGCCGAGCTGATGAACTCGTCGATGATGGTCTGCGCGCCGTTGACGAAATCGCCGAACTGCGCCTCCCAGATCACGAGTGCGTCGGGGCGCTCCACGGAATAGCCGTACTCGAAGCCCATCGCGGCGTATTCGCTGAGCAGGGAGTCGTAGACCCAGAACTTCGCCTGGTCGTCGCTGAGGTCGTCCAGCGGCAGCCACTCGTGGCCGGTGGCGCGATCGTGGAACACGGCGTGGCGCTGCACGAAGGTGCCGCGGCGCGAGTCCTGGCCGGCGAGCCGCACGGGCACGCCCTCCATGAGCAGCGAACCGAACGCCGCGATCTCGCCGAAGCCCCAGTCGATGCCGCCCTCGCGGGACATCTGCTCGCGCTTCTCGAGCAGCGCCTTGAGCTTCGGGTGCACCGTGAAGCCCTCGGGGATCGCGGTGTGCGCCGCGCCGATCCGGGCGAGCGTCTCGGGGCTGATCGCCGTCTGCGGCGCCTCGTTCTCCCCGCCCTCGGCCTGCTGCGCGTAGGGGCGCTCGAGGTCGGACACGGCCTTCGGGTCCTTGGTGATGACGGGGATGGGCGAGGTCTGGGCGGCATGCGTCTCCGCGAAGACACGCTCGAGGCGCTCCTGGTAGTCGCGCAGGGCCTGCTCGGCCTCTTCCTGCGTGATGTCGCCGCGACCGATCAGGGCCTCGGTGTAGAGCTTCCGGACCGAGCGCTTGGCCTCGATGAGGTTGTACATCATGGGCTGCGTCATCGAGGGGTCGTCGCCCTCGTTGTGCCCGCGGCGGCGGTAGCAGACCATGTCGATGACGACGTCCTTGTTGAACCGCTGACGGAACTGGTACGCCATCTGGGCCACGCGGACCACGGCCTCCGGGTCGTCGCCGTTCACGTGGAACACGGGGGCCTGGACCATCTTCGCGACGTCGGTGGAGTACACCGAGGACCGGGAGGACGTGGGGCTCGTGGTGAACCCCACCTGGTTGTTCACGATCACGTGGATGGTGCCGCCGGTGCGGTACCCGCGCAGCTGCGACAGGTTCAGCGTCTCCGCCACCACGCCCTGGCCGGCGAACGCGGCGTCGCCGTGGATGAGGATCGGCAGCACGGGGAAGGTGTCGCCCTGGTCGAGGAGGTCCTGCTTCGCGCGGACGATGCCCTCGAGCACGGGGTCGACGGCCTCGAGGTGGGACGGGTTCGCCGCGAGGTAGACCTTGGTCTCGTTCCCGGCGTCGGAGGTGAAGGTGCCCTCGGTGCCGAGGTGGTACTTGACGTCGCCGGAGCCCTGTACGGAGCGGGGGTCCTGGGTGCCCTCGAACTCGCGGAACACCTGGGCGTAGGTCTTGCCGGCGATGTTCGTCAGCACGTTCAGCCGGCCGCGGTGTGCCATGCCGATGGCCACCTCGTCCAGGCCGTCGTCCGCCGCACCGGAGATCACGGCGTCGAGCAGCGGGATCAGGGACTCGCCGCCCTCGAGGGAGAAGCGCTTCTGGCCCACGAACTTGGTCTGCAGGAAGGTCTCGAAGGCCTCGGCGGAGTTCAGCTTGTGCAGGATGCGCAGCTGCTCCTCGCGGCTGGGCTTGGAGTAGGGGTGCTCCAGCTCGTCCTGGAACCACTGGCGCTCGGCCGGGTCCTGCAGGTGCATGTACTCGATGCCCGTGGTGCGGCAGTAGGCGTCACGCAGGACGCCGAGCATGTCGCGGAACTTCAGCATCGGCTGGCCGCCGAAGCCGCCGGTGGGCCACTCGCGGTCGAGGTCCCACAGCGTGAGTCCGTGCGTGCGGATGTCGAGGTCGGCGTGCTTGCGCTGCACGTACTCGAGCGGGTTCGTGTCCGCCATGAGGTGACCGCGCACACGGTAGGCGTGGATGAGCTGCTGGATCCGGGCGACCTTGTTGATCTGGTCCATCGGGTCGACCTGGATGTCGGCGCTCCAGCGCACGGGCTCGTAGGGGATGCGGAGGGACTCGAAGATCTCGTCGTAGAAGCCCTGCTCGCCCAGCAGCAGCTGGTGGATGATGCGCAGGAACTCGCCGCTGCCCGCGCCCTGGATGACACGGTGGTCGTAGGTCGAGGTGAGCGTGATGGTCTTGCTGATCGCGTGCTTGGCGAGGGTCTTCTCGCTCGAACCCTGGAACTCGGCGGGGTACTCGAGGGCGCCGGCGCCGATGATGCAGGCCTGGCCCTTGGAGAGGCGGGGGACGGAGTGGACCGTCCCGATGCCGCCCGGGTTGGTCAGGGACACCGTGGTGCCGGCGTAGTCGTCGGCACCCAGCTTGCCCGCACGGGCCTTCTTCACCAGGTCCTCGTAGGCGTGCCAGAACTCCGAGAAGTTCATGGTCTCGGCCTTCTTGATGTTCGGCACAACGAGCGAGCGCGTGCCGTCCGGCTTCGGCATGTCGATCGCGAGGCCGAAGTTCACGTGCGCAGGCTGGATGGCTGAGGGCTTGCCGTCGACGACGTCGTAGTAGACGTTCTGCGAGGGGAACTGCGCGAGGGCCCGGATGATCGCGTAGCCGATGAGGTGCGTGAAGGAGACCTTGCCGCCGCGGGCCCGGGCGAGGTTGCTGTTGATGACCACGCGGTTGTCGATCAGCAGCTTGGCCGGGATGGCGCGGACGCTGGTCGCCGTGGGGACGCTCAGGCTGGCTTCCATGTTGGTGGAGATGGCCTTGGCCGGGCCGCGCAGCACGCTGACCCTGTTCTCCTCCATCTCGCCGTTGCGGTCCGAGGCGGGCAGCTCTGCCGGGATGGGCTTCGGCGCGGGCTTGTCCTCCCGCGGCGTATCCGGCTTCTTCGCCGGTTCCTTCGCGACGGGGGGCTTGCCGTTCTGCTGCGTGCTGGCCGGGCTCTCACCCGACGCCTTCGGCGCGGGAGCCTCGGCCTTCACGACCGGGAGCTCCTTGGTCGCGGGGCGGGGGTCCACGGTGGCCGAGGTGCCGCTGTTCCCAGGCGCCGCCGGAGCAGCGGGCGCCGGCGCGGTGGCCTGGTCGGGTGCGTGGCGGCCGTTCCCGGCCGGCGACTTCTCCGCGTCGAACGACTCGAACAGGTCCCACCACTTCTTGTCGACCGAGTGGCGGTCCTTCTGGAACTGCTCGTAGAGTTCATCAACAAGCCACTCGTTCCCGCCGAATTCTTCAGGTAGACGGTGGCTGGTTTGTTCTGGCACTTGGTATACGCCTCTTCCGTAAGTTGCCCTGAGCGCGGTGCGGGCGGCACGTTCGGCGGAAAGCCGTGTCTGGACCCTGTCCAAGTGTAGTGACAGGAGTAGGCAACATCCAATCAGGCGTGTCGCCCGGAGGTGCGCCGTGCGATACTGCGGGCGCCCGGCGGATGTGCTCCGCGGGGGGCGACGCACTAGACTCTTCGCGGCCGTACACCCGGCCGTCCACCAGGCTGCCCCTCCGGCCGTCGATCCAGGGAGAACCGTGCGCTTTCTCACCCCGCCCACCACAGACCTCACCTACTCGGACGTCTTCCTCGTGCCCAGCGCGTCCGAGGTGGTCTCGCGCTTCGACGTCGACCTCTCCTCCGACGACGGCACGGGCACCACGATCCCGCTCGTGGTCGCGAACATGACGGCCGTGACCGGCCGGCGCATGGTCGAGACCGTCGCCCGCCGCGGCGGCATCGGCGTACTGCCCCAGGACGTGCCGGTCGAGGTGATCGCCGAGGTCACCTCCTGGGTCAAGGGCCGGCACCCCGTCTTCGAGACGCCCCTCAAGCTGCAGCCCGGCGACACCGTGATCGACGCGCTCCACCTCATGCACAAGCGCGCGCACGGAGCGGTCCTCGTGGTCGACGACGGCGGGTCGTGCGTGGGCGTGGTGTCGGCCGCGGACTGCGAGGAGGTGGACCGCTTCGCCTCGCTCGAATCGGTGATGCGTGCCGCCCCGGCCGCGTTCGAGGCGTCCATGTTCGACGGTGACCCCGCCGCCGCGCTGCAGAAGGCTTTCGAGGACCTCGACGGCGCGCGCACTGCGCTCGCCCCCGTGGCACGGGACGGCGTGCTGCAGGGCGTGATCACCCGCACGGGAGCGCTCCGCTCCACGATCTACGATCCCGCGCTCGATGCCTCCGGCCGGCTCCGCGTGGCCGCCGCCGTCGGGATCAACGGCGACGTCGGGGCCAAGGCGGCCGCGCTGCTCGAGGCCGGCGTGGACGTCCTCGTCGTCGACACCGCGCACGGCCACCAGCGCAAGATGCTCGACGCCCTCGCCGTGGTGCGCGGACTCGATCCGAAGGTCCCCATCGTGGCCGGCAACGTGGTGAGCGCCGACGGCGTCCGCGACCTCGTCGCCGCGGGGGCGTCCATCGTCAAGGTGGGCGTCGGCCCCGGCGCCATGTGCACCACGCGCATGATGACGGCCGTCGGACGCCCGCAGTTCTCCGCCGTCCACGAGTGCGCGCAGGCGGCCGCCGAACTCGGCGCCCACGTCTGGGCGGACGGCGGCGTCCGCTACCCGCGCGACGTGGCCCTGGCCCTCGCCGCCGGCGCGAGCCAGGTCATGATCGGCTCCTGGTTCGCCGGCACCTACGAGAGCCCGGGCGACCTGCAGACCGACAGCAACGGCCGCCGCTACAAGGAGAGCTTCGGCATGGCGTCGGCGCGCGCCGTCCAGAACCGGACCCGGCGCGACGACGTCTTCGCGCGCGCCCGGAAGGGCCTGTTCGAGGAGGGCATCTCCACGTCGAAGATGTACCTCGACCCCGCCCGTCCCGGCGTCGAGGACCTGCTGGACTCGATCACCGCCGGTGTCCGCAGCTCCATGACCTACGCGGGCGCGGCGTCGCTGGCCGAATTCCGGGAGCGCGCCGTGGTGGGCGTGCAGTCGGCCGCCGGCTACGAGGAGGGGCGGCCGCTCCAGCAGAGCTGGTAGGGCGCACGGGCCGGGTCCGATTGCGCCTGCGGCGGACCCGGCGGAAGTCCTCCGCCCGCGGCGGGCGCGAGCCGGTAAACTGGGACACCTTATGGACAGTCCTTCCAGGGGCCGGCTCGACGCCGGCATACCCTCACCTCTTGCCCATCAGCTGCCTGCCTGTGATGCGGAACGCCCGGCCGATGCCGGTTCCGACGCAGCAGCCCTCTCCTCCGACGCCGCGGACCCCCTCAGACGCGGCCCGCTGCCTGCCCTGCCCGGGTGTCCCGGGGAGGTGGGGTAGCGGTGGAGTGGATCTATCTGGCCTTCGGCCTGCTGCTCGTCCTCGGGACGGGCTTCTTCGTGGCGGTCGAGTTCGCCCTCGTCGCGCTCGACCAGACCTATGTGCAGCGCGCGGTCGACGAGGGCGACACGAAGGCCGAGCCCCTGCTCCGATGCCTGAAATCGCTCTCCACGCAGCTGTCCAGCTGCCAGCTGGGCATCACCCTGACCACGCTGCTGACCGGTTACGTCATGGAACCGTCGGTCGGACGGCTGCTGGAGACCCCGCTCGCGGCCCTCGGACTCTCGGAGGCGCTGACGGCCTCGACCTCGATCGTCATCGCGATGATCCTGGCGACCCTGCTCTCGATGCTCATCGGCGAGCTGGTCCCCAAGAACCTCTCCATCTCCCTGCCCTTCCGGGTCGGCAGGGCGCTCGCGCGTCCGCAGCTCGTCTTCACCGCCGTCTTCAAGCCGGCCATCGTCGTGCTCAACGGCTTCTCCAACAAGGTGCTCAACGTCTTCGGCCTCGAGGCCAAGGAGGAGATCTCGGGCGCGAGGACGCCGTCGGAGCTCTCCTCGCTCGTACGCCGCTCCGCGGAGATGGGCACGCTGGACCAGGGCACCGCCGACTTCCTCGCCCGGACGTTCAGCTTCTCCGAGCGCACGGCGGCCGACGTCATGACCCCGCGCATCCGCATGGAGGTCATCGATTCCGAGCAGACCGTGGCCGACGTCGTGGAGGCCGCTCGGCGGACCGGCTACTCGCGCTTCCCCCTCATCGGCGAGTCCGCCGATGACATCCGGGGCGTGGTGCACGTCAAGAAGGCCGTCTCCGTGCCGCGCCACAAGCGCGCGGAACTGCCCGCCGGGACCATCATGACCGAGGTGCTGCGCGTGCCCGAGACCGTGCACCTGGACTCGCTGCTCAGCGAGCTCCGGGAGGCCAACCTCCAGCTCGCCGTCGTGCTGGACGAGTACGGCGGCACGGCCGGCGTCGCCACGCTCGAGGACCTCGTGGAGGAGATCGTCGGCGAGGTGAAGGACGAGCACGACAAGCTCAAGCCCGGGGTGCTGCAGAGCGCAGCGGGTGACTGGTTCTTCCCGGGCCTCCTGCGTCCCGACGAGGTCACGGTCCAGATCCCCGGCCTCGTCGTCCCGGACGAAGCCGGGTACGAGACGGTGGCCGGGTTCATCATGGCCGAGCTCGGGCGCGTCGCGGCTCCGGGCGACACCGTCGAGGTGCCCGCCGGGACCCTCACGGTGGAGCGCATGGACAACCGTCGCATCGACCGCGTCCAGTTCCGGCCGGCACCCGTCCCCGAGGGCGGGGGCGCCGGGCAGATCGACGAGGCCGTCGTGCCGGAGCACCAGCCGGTGCCCCTGGGCACCGGCTCCCACGACGCCATCCCCCCTGCCACGGCCCGCCCCGCCTTCGCGGGCAGCACCACGACCCGGAAGGACGCGCGATGAGCGACTGGGCAGGAATCGTCTGGCTCGTCATCCTCCTGATGGGCAACGCCTTCTTCGTCGGCGCGGAATTCGCGATCATGTCCGCGCGCCGGAGCCAGATCGAGCCCCTGGCGGACGAGGGATCGAAGAGGGCCAGGACCACCATCTGGGCCATGGAGCATGTGTCCCTCATGCTCGCCTGCGCACAGCTCGGCATCACGGTCTGCTCGCTGCTGATCCTCCAGGTCGCCGAGCCGGCCATCCACCACCTGCTCGAGGTACCCCTCGAGGCCGTCGGGCTCCCCGAAGGGCTCGTGGGCGGCGTCGCCTTCGCGCTCGCCCTGCTCCTGGTGACGTTCCTGCACGTGACGTTCGGTGAGATGGTGCCCAAGAACATCTCGGTCTCCGTCGCCGACCGGGCGGCGCTCCTGCTGGCTCCGCCGCTGGTCATGATCGCGCGGGTGGTCAACCCGGTGATCTCCACGCTGAACTGGACCGCCAACCACATCCTCCGCGCCCTCAGGGTGGAACCGAAGGACGAGGTCTCCTCGACGTACACGCTCGAGGAGGTGCAGTCGATCGTCGAGGAGTCCACCAGGAGCGGACTCGTGGACGACGAGTCCGGCCTGATCACCAGCGCCCTGGAGTTCTCCGGGCAGACGGCCGAGACCACGATGGTCCCCCTCGGCGAACTCGTGACGGTCCGCACCGACGCCACGCCAGAGGACTTCGAGCGCGCCGTGGGCCGCACCGGGTTCTCACGGTTCGTGATGGTGGACGAGGGCGGGAACCTGACCGGCTACATGCACCTGAAGGACATCATGTCCATGCCGCAGTCCATGTACCGCAGGCCCATCACGGAGAACAAGGTCCGCACGCTGGTGAATCTCTCACTCGGGGACGAGATCGAGGACGCCCTCGCGGTGATGCAGCGGACCGGTTCCCACCTGGCGCGCGTGCTGGGCCCCGACGGCTCCACCCGCGGCGTGCTCTTCCTCGAGGACGTGATCGAGCAGCTCATCGGCGAGATCCGGGACGCCACCCAGAACCAGGGAGTCCGCAGGACGGGGGAGGGCGGGGGCAGCACCGCAGCCTCGATGACCTGAGCCGCCGCTCCGGCACGATGCGAACCGTTCGCGTTTCAGCTATGCTCGTCTGGCTAACGTAAACAGTTCTCATTAGTCTGATCGAGGTACCGATGTCCTTCTCCCGCCGTCTCGCCGTGCCAGCTCTCCTGGTCGCCTCAGCGCTCGGTCTGGCCGCCTGCGGGGAGGGCGCCTCGGAGGCGCCCGGCGCCGCCGAGGACGGTGGGCTGAGCATCGTCACCTCCACCAACGTGTACGGGGACATCGCCGCGACGATCGCCGGCGACGAGGTGGAGGTCACCGCGATCGTGGACAGCCTCAGCCAGGACCCCCACTCGTACGAGGCCACCGTCCAGGACAAGCTGTCCGTGTCCGAGGCGGATCTCGTGATCGAGAACGGGGGAGGCTACGACCCGTTCCTCGGGCGCCTCGCCGAGGAGACGGGCGTGGAGTCCGTGCTCAACGCCGTCGAGCTGTCGGGGCTCGAGGGATCGGAGGAGCACGCCGAGGAATCGGAGGAACACGCCGAGGAATCCGCAGAGGGACACGCCGAGGAGGGCCACGCGCACGGCGCCTTCAACGAGCACGTCTGGTACAGCCCGCCCGCCATGGTCGCGCTCGCCGACGCCATCGCCGGGGAGCTCGGCCGGCTCGACCCGGCCGGTGCCGACGCCTACCGCGAGCGGGCCGATGCCTTCATCGCCGCTCTGCAGCCAGTCCAGGACCGTCTCGCGGCGCTGAAGGCGGACGGCCCCGGCGGCACCGTGGCCGTGACGGAGCCCGTGCCCGCCTACCTCCTGGAGGCCGCAGGCCTCGAGGACGTGACGCCGGAGGAGTTCGGCGAGGCCATCGAGGAGGAGACCGACGTCCCCGTCGCCGTCCTCGACGAGATGACGACGCTCGTCGCGGGCGGCACGCTCACCTTCCTCGCGTACAACGAGCAGACGGAGGGACCGCAGACCGAGGCGGTGCGCTCCGTCGCCGAGGACGCGGGACTCCCCGTCCTCGGATTCACCGAGACGCTGCCCGACGGGGAGGACTATGTTTCATGGATGACGGCTTCCACGGATAGCATCGAGGCCGCGCTCGGGTCCTGAGGATCCGGGCACCCGATTCCCTGCAGCACCCCCGCACCGCCCTGCACCACCCTGCACCCGACAGACTGGAAACCGCCCCGCATGACCTCGACGACGCCCCGGCACGCGCCCGCACCGGACGTGTCGGCACGTCCGCCGGCTGTCCGCCTGCGGGGCGCAGCGCTCTCCTTCGGTCAGCGGACCCTGTGGGAGGGGCTGGACCTCGACGTCCGGCCCGGCGAGTTCCTGGCCGTGCTGGGCCCCAACGGGTCGGGCAAGACGAGCCTCCTGAAGGTCCTGCTCGGCCTCCAGCCGCTCACCGCCGGCACCGCGACCGTCGACGGCCGGCCCGTCACGCGGGGCAGCAGGAGCCTGGGCTACATCCCGCAGCAGAAGTCGTTCCCGCCCGAGACACCGCTGCGCGCACGCGACCTCGTGGGGCTCGGCGTCGACGGTCACCGGTGGGGGCTGCGGACGCGGGGCAGGGCGTACCGCGAGCGCGTGGACCGCCTCCTGCGCGACGTCGGTGCCGAGGCCTACGCCGACGCCCCCGTGGGACTGCTCTCCGGCGGTGAGCAGCAGCGACTGCGCGCGGCCCAGGCCCTGGCGACCGAGCCCACCGTGCTCCTGTGTGACGAACCGCTGCTGTCACTCGACCTCAACCACCAGCAGGCGGTGAGCTCGCTCATCAACCGGCAGTGCCACGAGCGGAACAGCGCGGTGGTCTTCGTGACCCACGAGATCAATCCGGTGATCGACTACGTCGACCGCGTCCTCTACCTTGCCGGCGGCAGGTTCCGGGTCGGCGCCCCCGCCGACGTCATGACGAGCGAGGTGCTCTCCGATCTCTACGACAGCCCCGTGGAGGTCCTCCACAGCAACGGCCGGATCGTGGTGGTCGGCCTGCCCGATGCCACGACCCATCACCACGAGGGCGCCTGACCATGGACTTCTCCGAGATCGTCGGCGCCGTCTTCACGTTCGACAACTACGCGCAGCTGCTGCCCCTCGTCCGGAACTCGCTGATCGCCGGGGCGGTCCTCGGACTGCTGGGTGGGCTCATCGGGACGTTCGTCATGATGCGCGACCTCGCCTTCGCCGTGCACGGCATCGCCGAACTCTCCTTCGCCGGGGCGGCCTTCGCGCTGCTCGTCGGCGCCAACGTGGTGGCCGGCTCCCTCGTGGGCTCGGTCCTCGCCGCGCTCGTCCTCGGGCTCATGGGCATGCGGGCGCGGGACCAGAACTCGATCATCGGGGTCGTCATGCCGTTCGGCCTGGGCCTCGGCATCCTGTTCCTCGCCCTGTACGAGGGGCGCGCAGCCAACAAGTTCGGCCTGCTGACCGGGCAGATCGTCTCGGTCGACGACGTGCAGCTGAACCTCCTGGTGGGTTGCGCCGTCGTCGTCATCCTCGCCCTGGCCGCGATCTGGCGTCCGCTCACCTTCGCGAGCGCCGATGCCGACCTCGCCGAGGCGCGCGGCGTTCCCGTCCGGGCGCTCTCGATCCTCTTCATGGTGCTGCTGGGGATCTCCGTGGCGCTGTCCATCCAGGTGGTCGGCGCCCTGCTGGTCCTCGCGCTGCTCATCACGCCCGCCGCGGCTGCCCTGAAGGTCACGGCGGCGCCCGGGCTCGTGGTCCTGCTCAGCGTCCTGTTCGCCTGCACCTCGGTGGTGGGCGGCATCCTCCTGGCACTGGGTGGACGGATCCCTATCAGCCCCTATGTCACCACGATCTCGTTCGTGATCTACCTGGTGTGCCGCCTCGTCGGTGCGCGGAGGACGAGGCGGGGATCGCGGAGGTCCGGTGCTTCGTCCGCCGAACCGGTCACGGCGCCGACCGGGGGCTAGGGCTCGGGGGAACGATCCGACTGGTCGACGGCGTCGGCGATCGCCTGTTCCATGCTGCGCAGGAACCGCGTGACCGTCTCGGTCTCGTCGTCGGTCAGGCCGTCCGCCGCGGCGAGCACGCCGCGCTTCTCGATGTCGAAGGCGGCGCGGAACTCCGCCGTCGCCTTCTCCCCGGCTTCGAGGATCACGGCCCGGCGATCGACGGTGTGGCGGCGGCGCCGGATGAACCCCGCCCTCTCGAGCCGGTCGATGACGAGCGTGGTCGACGCGCTCGAGATCCCCAGGGCAAGAGCGAGGTCCTTCGGGCTCGCCGTCTGGTCGCGCTGCCAGGCGGCGAACAGGTGGCGCAGGGCGTTGAGGTCCGTCTCGTTGATACTGAGCCTCTGGCTGAGGCGCCGGCGCAGGTCGCTCTCCAGGACGCGATACGCCCTCAGGGCGTTGAGGACGTCGACGCCCGTGGCACCGCGGCCGGGCACGCCCTCACGGGACGGCGGGTACCAGTAACCCGCTCCCTGCGGGGCGTCCGAGGTCATCATGAGTACAGCTTAGGGCATCTAGTAGTCAACCTCTCTAGCTACCCGGGATCGGTCCTGGAGTTCGACCGACCCGATGTACCGGTCCTCAGCCTCCAGCGGCGGGAAACGGGAAGTCCAGCGCCGATACCGCGACCCCGAGGTCCCCGAGGAAGCGGTGGATCACCGCGGTCTCCTCGGGGGACAGCGCGTTCGTGATCTCCTTCATGCGCTCGTGCAGTGCGCCCATGGTCGAGCGGACCTCCTCGTCGCTGGAGGCCGTGGGCCAGATCTCCACGCCCCGCCCGTCGGTGGCGCTCCGGCGGCGCTCCGCGTGGCCGCTCTTCTCGAGGCGGTCGACCAGGACGGTCGTCGCCGCCGTGGAGATCGCGAGCTCGCGTGCGAGCGCGGCCGCGCTGAGGGGCCGTCCGGATCGGCCCGCCCGGAGCAGGAGCCGCAGCGCCGTCATGTCCGTTTTGCCGAGGTGCATGGACTCCCGGCTCCGGCCGCGCATGGCGCCCTCGGCGTCCCGGTACCGTCGGACGGCGTCGGTCAGCGCGTCGAGATGGTTCACGTGGCCGGCGTCGTGGTCCGTCCCGGACGTCACCGGGGCCCGATCCGCTGCGGCGGGGGCCGGGTTCTCGGGAGGTATCACGTGGTTCAGCGTAGCCGAGGGCGAGGACTGCCGTCGGGGGAGGGCAGGTGCCGGCAGCGGTCCCTTGACAGGCGTCCGCTCCGGCTCGTCTACCGGTCATCGCCCGGTTGCTACCCGGGGGCCGCCCTCAGGGACGGGCGGCCAGGGCCGAGCATTCCGGGCACAGGCCGTGGATCTCGACGGTGTGGGCGGTGTCGGTGAAGCCGTGCTCGGCGGCGATCCGCGCGGCCCACTGCTCGACGGCGGGCGCCTCGATCTCCACGGCCCTGCCGCAGTTCCTGCACAGCAGGTGGTGATGGTGGTGCTCGACGGCGCAGCGACGGTAGACCGCCTCGTTGTCCCCGCTGCGCAGCACGTCCACGAGGCCGTCGTCCGCCATGGACTGCAGGATCCGGTAGGTCGTCGCGAGCGAGACCGATTCCCCGCGGTCATGGATCAGGCGGTGGAGCTCCTGCGTGCTGACGAAGTCGTCGAGGTCGTCGAGGGCGGCGCTGACGGCGCGGCGCTGACGCGTCACGCGCTGCTCCGACCCCTTGCGGACGGGCTGCGCTCCGGCTGTGCCCGGCGTCGATACTGCTTCGGATGTCGCCTCAGGCGTCATGTTCTACCCCTCCCGCGGGCGCTGGCGGTGCCCTGGACCAGAGTCAAGATTATCAGCGCGCCCGCGGGTAGTCTGGGCGCATGCTGCTGACCAAGTACTCGCACTCGTGCGTGAGGCTCGACCAGGACGGGTCCGTGCTCGTCATCGATCCGGGTTCGTTCTCCGAGGTCGAGGAGGCCCTCGAGGGCGCGGACGCCGTCCTCGTCACGCACGAGCACCCCGACCACATCGACGTCGACCGCGTGGTCGCCGGCCTGGCGGCGGACGTGTCGGTGCAGCTCTGGGGTCCGCCGGGCGTCGCCGACGCCGTGACCCGCGGCCTGGGTGACGCCGCCGGGGACCGGATCCACGCCGTGGCGGGCGGTGAGGAGTTCGCTGCCGCGGGCTTCGACATCCGCACGTTCGGCGGCCAGCACGCGCTGATCCACCCCCTGGTCCCGGTGATCGCCAACGTGGGCTTCCTCGTCGCGGGGACGCTCTACCACCCGGGCGACTCGTTCGTCGTCCCGGAGGGCGTCGACGTGGAGACACTGCTCGTGCCCGTCCATGCACCCTGGTCCAAGCTCGCGGAGGTGGTGGATTTCGTGATCTCGGTCGGGGCGCCCAGCGCGTTCCAGATCCACGACGCGCTGCTGAACGCGGCGGGCCTGGGCATCGTCGAGGGCCACGTCACGCGTCTCGGGGAACGCTACGGCACGACCTTCCGGCATCTCGCCACGGGGGAGACCGTCGAGCTCTGACGTACACGGTCGCGGTGGCGTGAAACCCCCCGGGGCTCCGGCGTACGGGGTCCTTGGTGCGGAAAGCGCCGTGTGGTGGACTGGCCTGCATCAGGGCCGGCCACGGCGACCGCCGTGGTCCGGCCGCCCGTCCCGACAGGAGATCTCGATGAAGACTCTGATGGATGTGCAGGAACTGCAGGGCCGGATGACCTCCGGCGCGCAGACGATCCTGCTCGATGTGCGCTGGACGCTGGGTGACGCGCACGGTCACGACCACTACCGATCCGCCCATATCCCCGGCGCCGTGTACGTGGACATGGAGACCCAGCTCTGCGCTCCCGGCGGTCCCGGGCTGGGCCGTCATCCGCTGCCGGACGCCGATGCCCTCCAGGAAGCGGCACGGCAGTGGGGACTGAACGACGGCGACACCGTGGTGGCCTACGACGATTCCGGCAACCTCGCCGCGGCCCGTCTCTGGTGGCTGCTGCGCAACGCCGGCTTCGCGTCGGTCAGCCTGCTCGACGGCGGCCTGGCGGCGTGGCGTGCCGCGGGCTTCGACGTCGAGGGCGGGGAGGAGCGGCACTGCGTCGGCTCGGTGCACCTCTCGGCGGGGCACATGGCCGTGGTCTCGGTCCCGGATCTCCTCGACGCCTCGACCGTCGACGTCGTGCTCGATGCACGGGCGGGCGAACGATTCCGCGGCGAGCAGGAACCCGTCGACCCGATCGCCGGGCACATCCCGGGTGCCGTCAGCGCCCCGACGGCGGAGAACCTCGGTCAGGACGGCCGGTTCCGCTCGGCCGACGAGCTCCGGCGCCGCTTCGGTGCCCTCGGCGCCGACCGCGGCCACGTCGCGGTCTACTGCGGCTCGGGCATCACCGCCGCCCACGAGATCGCGGCTCTCGACATCGCAGGCATCGATGCCTCCCTGTTCCCGGGCTCGTGGTCGCAGTGGTCCACGACGGAAGGGCTGCCCGTCGCGACGGGGGCCTGACGGCCGGGCCGGCACCTCCGGCTCCCGGGCGGACGGGGAACTGGTCCGCCCCGGAGTTGCTCGGGTAGCGTCGGGGCATGACCCCAGGACGTCCCTCGCCGCCGCCCCTGCGCAGCGGTGCCCGACTCACCAGCGCGTCCGCGGACGGCGTCCCACCGCGCGCGACGTCCGCCGACACCGCACCCGAACCTGTACCCGGAACCCCGGCCGACACCCCAGGAGGAACGATGCCCACGCTGTTCACGAGGATCATCGACGGCGAGGTGCCCGGCCGTTTCGTCTGGCAGGACGACGACGTCGTCGCGTTCCTGACCATCGCCCCGATCACGCCGGGCCACACGCTCGTGGTGCCGCGCCGGGAGATCGAGCACTGGCTGCACGCCGACGCCGACACGCTGTCGAAGGTCATGGCTGTCGCGCAGACGATCGGCCGGGCCCAGGAGCAGGCGTTCGGCGCCAGGCGCGTGGGCGTACTCCTCGAAGGCTACGAGGTGCCCCACCTGCACGTGCACGTGTGGCCCACGCAGTCGCCGCAGGACTTCGACGTCAAGCGTGTCGACGTCGCCCCGGATCCCACCACCATGGACCGCGCGGCCGAGGAGCTGCGCGCGGCCCTGCGGGACGCCGGGCACGGCGCCCACGTGCCGGGGTAGCCGGCCCCTACCGCGTCGCGGCGAGCGCCTCGTTCAGGGCCGTCCGCACGCGCTTCTCCGAGACGGAGTAGGCCGTGCCGAGGTCCTGCGCGAACAGGCTGATGCGCAGCTCCTCGATCATCCAGCGGACCCGCCTGAGTGCCGCGGGGCGGTGCCGGCCGGCGGCGAGGGACGCGACGGCGTCGTCGTACTCGTCCTCCAGCCGCTGGATCACCGCGGTGCCGAGACCGTCGCGCTGCACGTTCGTGGGCAGCTTCTCGAGCCGTACCTCGATGCCCCTCAGGTACCGGGGGAGGTGGGCCAGCTGCGCATAGCCCGTCGCCGCCACGAACCCGGGGTACACGAGGTGTTCGATCTGGCTCCGGACGTCGTTGAGCGACGTGATCAGCGCGAGGCTCGTGGTGCCCTTGCGCTGCTTCTGGATCCGACGGGTGCTGGAGAGCACGCGCTCGACCGTCGCCGTCACGGTGAACACGGTGTCGATGAGCTCGGCCCGGACCTCCTCGTACAGCCGGTCGAAGGCCTCCTCCGTCCAGGGCAGCTCCTCCGGCACCAGCTTGTCGATCGCGGCGAGCGAGCAGTCACGGATCAGCTCCGCGACACTGCCGTGCGGATTCTGGCTGAACGTCAGCTTCTCGGTGTTGCTGAGGTGTTCCAGCACGTACTTCGCCGGGCTCGGGATGCGCAGCGACAGGAGCCGGATGACCCCGGCGCGCATGACCGTCGCCTGCTGCCCCGCGTCGGGGAAGACCTTCAGGCCCACGGAGGTGCCCTCGTCGACGACGGCAGGGAAGCCCGTCACGCGGTGGCCGGCGACGGTGCGCGAGACCTCGCGCTCGATACTGCCGAAGGCCCATGCCTTCTCGCCCGTGCGTTCGGCGACGGCGGGGGCCTCGGCCACGGCGACGCCGCCCCGCGACGCCGGTGCGGCCGCGGTGTGCCCGCCCGTCCGGGGCGCCTCGGCTGCAGGAGCACCGCGTCCGCCGCGGGTGGACGCCGGCCGTCCGTCATCCCGCCCGGCGGGACCCGTACGGCCTCCGCGGCCACCCCGACCGGGGCCGGCCGCGGGCCGCGTGCTGCCCGGCGTCGCCCCGAGGGACTGCGCGATGGCGCGGCTGACCGCGGGGGCGAGCTGCTCCTTGAGCGCCTCGAGGTCGCGGGACTCGTCCAGCACGCGTCCGCCGGCGTCGACGATCCGGAACATCATCAGCAGGTGCTGCGGCACGGCCGACCAGTTCCACGATCCGGGCGGGATGATGTGTCCGCGCAGGCGGCGCAACGCGAGTTCGAGGGCCGTCTCGAGGTCGTCCTGGGCAGGGTCGAAGTCCGACGCGAGGGCGGCCACCACGGTCCGTGCGACGTCGGGCGCAGGCACGAAGTTCTTCCGGACCTGCTTCGGCAGGGACTTGATGAGGGCCGTCACGAGTTCCACACGCTGGCCGGGGATCTGCCAGCGGAACGGTTTCGCGTCCAGCTGGTTGAGGAACAGGACCGGGATGGTGACCGTGACGCCGTCGTGCGCGCCCGGTGTCAGGGGTGAGAACTCGTACGCCAGCGGCAGCTCGAAGCCCGCCTGGTGCCACACGTTCGGGAAGGCGGACTCGTCGAGCTCGGCCGCGTCCTCGCTGAGGAGCTTCTCGGGGTCGAAGTCGAGCAGGTCCGGGTGGTCCTGGCGGGCCTGTTTCCACCAGGAGTCGAAGTGCCGCTCCGAGACGACGTCGGCGCCGATGCGCTGGTCGTAGAACTCGAAGAGCGTCTCGTCGTCGACCCGGAGGTCCCGACGGCGCAGGCGGTTCTCGAGCTCGTCCACCTCGGCGAGGCGGGCCTGGTTGCGGCTGAAGAAGGTGTGGTGCGTCTTCCAGTCGCCCTCCACGAGGGCGTGCCGGATGAACAGCTCGCGGGCCACCTCGCGGTCGATCCTGCCGTAGTTGATACGGCGCTGGGGCACGATCGGCACGCCGTACAGCGTGACCTTCTCGTACGCCATGACCGAGCCCATCTTCCGGGACCAGTGCGGCTCGCTGTAGGTGCGCTTCACGAGGTGCGGTGCCACCTGCTCGGCCCACAGGGGATCGATACGCGCGACGACGCGGGCCCAGAGCCGTGAGGTCTCCACGAGTTCGGCGGCCATGACCCAGTCGGGCGACTTCTTGAACAGCGCGGACCCGGGGAAGACGGCGAAGCGCGTCCCGCGGGCTCCGGCGTACTCGCGCTTGCGCTGGTCGTACAGGCCGATGTTGCTGAGCAGGCCCGAGAGCAGGCTCACGTGGATCTGCTCGTGCAGGCCCACGGGGTCCACGGGACCGGCGGGCAGGGTGATGCCGAGCGGCTTGGCGAGCTGGCGCAGCTGCTGGAAGAGGTCCTGCCATTCGCGGACGCGGAGGTAGTTGATGAACTCGGCCTTGCACAGCTTCCGGAACTGCGTCGAGGAGAGCTCGTCCTGCTTCTCCTGCAGATAGCGCCACAGGTTGAGATAGGCGGTGAAGTCCGAGTTCTCGTCGACGAAGCGCTTGTGCTTCTCGGCTGCCTGCTGCTGCTTCGCCGGCTGGTCGGCCGAGGGCCGCTCGCGCGGGTCCTGGATGGTCAGCGCCGCGGCGAGGACCATGACCTCCTTCACGGCACCGCGCGCCCCGGCCTCGACGATCATGCGCCCGAGCCGGGGGTCCACGGGCAGCTGCGCCAGTTTGCGTCCGACGGCGGAGAGGCCGCCGTCGTCCTTCAGCGCCCCGAGCTCGCGCAGCAGGGCGACGCCGTCGTTGATCGCCTTGGTCTCGGGCGGCTCGACGAACGGGAACTCGGCGATGTCCTTCGGGCTGCGCGTGACGCCCATGGCGGCCATCTGCAGGATGACCGCCGCGAGGCTCGTACGCAGGATCTCCGGCTCGGTGAAGGGCCGGCGCGACTCGAAGTCCTCCTCCGAGTAGAGGCGGATGGCGATGCCGTCGGAGACACGGCCGCTGCGGCCCGAGCGCTGGTTCGCGGACGCCTGGGACACGCGCTCGATCGGCAGGCGCTGCACCTTGGTGCGGTGGGAGTAGCGCGAGATGCGCGCCGTCCCGGTGTCGATCACGTACTTGATGCCGGGCACGGTGAGCGATGTCTCGGCGACGTTCGTGGCCAGCACGATCCGGCGGTGGCTGCCCGTGGGACGGAAGACGCGGTGCTGCTCCTCGAGCGACAGTCGCGCGAACAGGGGCAGGACCTCCGTGCCGCGCAGGCGCTGAGTCGACTGGATCCGGGCGCGCAGGGCGTCGGCGGCGTCGCGGATCTCGCGCTCGCCGGAGAAGAACACGAGGATGTCACCGGGCGCCTCGAGGGAGAGTTCGTCCACCGCGTCGCACACGGCGTCCAGCGGGTCCCGTTCCTCCTCGAGCTCGCTGTCGGCCCCGCCGTCGCCGTCGTCGAGCCCGCCCGGTGGCTGGTCGAGCGGCCGGTACCGGATCTCCACGGGATAGGTGCGCCCGGAGACCTCGATGATCGGCGCGGGGGAGGTGTCCTCCACGGCGGCGTCGGCGGCGAAGTGGGCGGCGAAGCGCTCGGGGTCGATCGTGGCCGAGGTGATGATGACCTTCAGGTCCGGCCGTTCGGGCAGGATCCGCCGGAGGTAGCCGAGGATGAAGTCGATGTTGAGGCTGCGCTCGTGCGCCTCGTCGATGATGATGGTGCTGTACTTGCGCAGCATCCGGTCGTGCTGGATCTCGGCGAGCAGGATGCCGTCCGTCATGAGCTTGATCTTCGTCCTGCGGCCCACCGACCCGGTGAAGCGGACCTGATAGCCCACCTCCTCGCCGAGCGGCACCTGCAGCTCCTCGGCGATGCGCTCGGCGACCGTGCGCGCGGCGAGGCGCCGCGGCTGGGTATGGCCGATCAGCCCGCGCTCGGCGAGCCCGAGTTCGAGGCACATCTTGGGGATCTGCGTCGTCTTCCCGGACCCGGTCTCACCGGCGATGATGGTGACCTGGTTGGCCGCGATCGCGGCCATGATGTCTGCCCGGCGCTCCGAGACAGGGAGGTCCGCGGGGTAGGAGATAGTCAGTGTCATGGTTGCCTGCAAGTCTAGTTGCTCGCGCCGGACCGCAGGCGGGCGTTCACCGAGGGCTGGGCTCCTGGTCGACGGCGGCGCCCGTGTGTGCGGCGGCGGGAGTACCCGCCGACCGGCGGAGGCGGTCGGCGACGACGACGGCACGCTCGCGCATCTCGGCCGGCTCGAGGACCTCGAAGTCGATGTCCCAGCTCGCCAGGTACGCGAGGGGGAAGTCGAGCGAATCGAAGCCGGCCCGGAGCAGTGTCGCGTGCTCGCCGTCGGCCTCGAGGGTGCCCGTGCTGGAGGGGACACGTGACTCCAGCTCGTGCAGCGGTGCGTGGAACCGGATGACGGCGTCGTAGGAGTAGGGCGAGCGCGTGATGGATTCCTGCACGTAGGCGGCGAGATCGGCCGCAGGCAGCGGCTTGGGCAGGAAGCGGTCGCGGGCCACCGGGACGCTCTGGCAGCGGTCGACGCGGAAGGTCCGCCAGTCCTCGCGCGAGCGGTCGAAGGCCACGAGGTACCAGCGCCTCCCGGTGTCCACGAGGCGGTAGGGCTCCACGATGCGTCGTGAGGACTCGCCGTCGTGCCGGTCGTAGCGGAAGGCGACGCACCGCCGCTCCGTGATGGCCGCCGAGAACGCGGTGAGCACCTCCGGATTGACGGGCGTGCTCGCGGCCGCCATGCGGGTGACGGCGGAGCGCAGTCCCGAGAAGCGGGGACGCAGGCGGGGCGGCAGCACCTGCTCCAGTTTGGTGAGGGCACGGACGGAGGCCTCCCCGACGCCGGAGACGGGACTGGCCGTGACGGCGGTGAGGCCGATGGCGACGGCGAGCGCCTCGTCGTCGTCGAGCAGGAGCGGCGGGAGCTGCGCGCCGGCGCCGAGCTGGTAGCCGCCCGCGACGCCGGGGGACGCGTTGATCGGGTAGCCGAGGGTGCGGAGCTTGCCGATGTCCCGGCGGACGGTGCGCTCCGTGACGTCCATGCGCTGCGCGAGGGCCGGGCCGGTCCACTCCCGCCTCAGCTGGAGGAGCGAGAGGAGCTGCAGCAACCGTGCCGAGGTCTCGATCATGCTCCCACGGTACGACGACCGGCGGACAGGAACTGTCCTGGATCACTGCTGCTCGAGGGAATCGCCGTGCCGACCGTCGGTTGTCGTGACCGCCACACCATGTGACCTCGGGGCCACGCTGCTCCCGGCGGGCCGAACCCCCCGACGGCTGATCCGTCGGGACGGACACCGCACTACGGGCGCCTCACCGCCAGCCGGAACGTCCACCAGCAGAACGCCGCGACGCCCACCGCGACCACCGGAAGGCTCTGCCCGGCGTCGCCCACCCAGAGCGCGAGCAGTGCGATCGGTTGCGCCATGACCTGGACGCGAAGGAAGGACCGCACGAGTTCGCGCACCGCAGCCACGCTGACCCACCCCCGCAGCGGAAGATGCAGGAGCAGGACGTACAGCACGAACACGGCATGGAGCCCGGCCACGAAGACCAGGAGCCACGGCGACCCGGCAGGCATGTTCACCGCGTACGCCACCACCAGGAGCAGCAGGGAGACGAAGACCAGACCGATCGACGGGAGTACAGCGGCGGCCGCCGCCACCGCGACAGGAACGACGACCCACACGGACCCGTTCCACACCACGATGCCGAGCAGGACCGCGGTGAGCGCCGTCGCCGCCCGCACCACGGTCAACGGGATGAGACCGCCGCGGTCGGGCACGGCGGCGACCCCTGCTCCTCGCGCCGCGGGGAACAGCCTCATGGGGTCGTCCCATCGTCCGCGCGTCCGGGTCTTCGGGCAGCGCCCTGCGCAGCGCCGCCGCCGTGTCGACCCGACTGCCTGGCCATCAGGCGGAGGCCGGTCTCGAGGTCCGGTCCGCCCCTGTCCGGGAGGTGTGCGTCCGCCGCAACGCCCACGACCGCCGAAGCACCGGAAAAGACCGGGATGCCCTCCTTCCCCAGGTCCTCGAGGAGCAGGTGACGCCGGAGCAGCGTGAGCTGCACGGCCTGGGTCTGAGCCGTCGTCGTCGCGTCGTGGACAAGCGGCGGCACGCAGTCGACGCCGGCGACGAGATGGCCCTGAGCGTGCCAGAGGCGGAGCAGGCGCGCAGGCTCGGCATCGAGGAACGCCGAGAACACCACGACCACGGAGCCCTGCGGCGGCACGGGATCCCGGCCTCGTCGTCGTCGCGGGACCACGGACGTCCCTGCCAGCCGCACGCGGATCTGCTCGAGGTGCCGGGCTCCACCGGCCGAGCGCAGCGCCCGCCGCGTGCCCGACAGGTCGTCGAGACCCACCCGGTCACCGCCCGCGACGAACGACGCCGCCACCGTCGTCGCCGCCGCCCGTGCCGTATGGAGGGATCCGGCGGAGAGGCGCGGTCCCGCGGTGAACCAGTCGGCGGTCGACGACGGCAGGTCGTGCGCCTGGTCGACCACGAGGAGGACGGACGCCTCCGCGTCGGCGAAGGAGCGTCGCACCATGAGCCTGTCCTGGTCCGCCGAGCGGCGCGCGGTGGCACGCCAGTCGATACGCCGTAGGGCGTCGCCGGGCTGCAGCGGCGCGATCGATCGCAGCTCCCCGCCGTCGCCCGCGCGCCTGGATGCATGGGTGCCAGCGAGGCCCACGAGCCGTCGCGAGACGGGACGCGCAAGGGGCTCGCCGATCGGCGGGAGGATGCTGACGCGGACGGGCGGGGCGGGCGCGAAGGGCGAGGACACCGCGAGGTCCGCGGTGAAGCCCGCGGCCCCGTAGGACAGGACGTCCGCCTCACCCGAGAGCGGTGCACGCACCAGCAGCGGACACTCCTCGTCGGACCTCAGGACGAGGGCGTCCGGCGGACACCCGGGAGCGGCCAGGGTGGTGGCGACGAGGCCGCCCGACGGCCCGCCGCCGGCTGCCGGCGGTGCGAGCAGCAGGCGGAGGCGGGAGCCCTGCGTCCGTGGATCGGTGGAGATCCGCACGGGAGGCTCCTCCCCGCCTCCGGGCGCGGCACGGCCGGCGAGCGCGAGCAGGGCGAACGGTGCTGCAAGGGCGACGGCGTCGGGCCGACCGGCGACGAGTCCCGCGACGATGCACACGAGCGCCAGGATGAGCGCCAGGGCCTCGACGGGGGACCGGCCGGTCCCGGCCCTAGCCACGGGGCACGGTCGACGGCGTGGGCACCTCGGCCAGCACGTCCCGCACCACCCTCTCCGGGGCCACCCCCTGCGCCCACGACGACGGCGTGAGGGTGAGCCGGTGGGCGAGGACCGCCACCGCGCCCTCCTTCACGTCCTCGGGGAGGACGAAGGTGCGGCCGTCGAGGACCGCGAGGGCCCGGCCGAGGAGGACCAGCGCCTGGGACCCGCGCGGTGAGGCGCCGACCTCGACGGCGGGATGACTGCGGGTGGCGGCGGTGAGCCGCACCGCGTAGTCGATGACGTCGTCGTCGACGCCCACGGACTCCACCGCGGCCTGCAGGCGCAGCAGGCCCTGCGCCGTGGTGACGCTCTCCACCCGGGTCTCGTCCCGCCGCCGGCCGAGGCGCCGCGCGATGATGTCCTGCTCGCCGCCCGGGCCGGGATACCCGAACCGCAGGCGGACCAGGAAGCGGTCCAGCTGAGCCTCCGGCAGGGGATACGTGCCCTCGAACTCGACCGGGTTCGACGTCGCGAACACGTGGAAGGGACGCTGCAGCGGCAGGGTGGCGCCCTCCGCCGACACCTGCGCCTCCGCCATCGCCTCCAGCAGCGCTGACTGCGTCTTCGGGGAGGTCCTGTTGATCTCGTCGGCGAGGAACAGCCCCGCGAAGATCGGCCCCGGCTTGAACTCGAACGTCCGCGTCGCCGGATCGAAGATGGAGGACCCCGTGACATCCGAGGGCAGGAGGTCCGGCGTGAACTGCAGGCGGCGGAAGTCGAGGCCGAGCGCCTGCGCGAGGGTCTTGGCCGCGAGGGTCTTCCCGAGCCCCGGGAGGTCCTCGAAGAGCACGTGGCCGCCGGCGAGGACGGCCGCGAGCGCCAGGCGCAGGGCCTGCTCTGCGCCGACGACGACGGTGCCCGTGCGGGCGAGGATCTCCCGGCCCACGCGGGCCGCGTCCTCGGGGCCGAGGTCCGGGAAGGATGGGGCTGAAGGCCCGTCGACGTCGGCGGCGGTCATGGGATCTCCTGGTGGTGTGCGGTCGGTGCTGCGGAGGGGTCCATCGCGGGCCGTGCCGCGGGAGAGCCCGCGGCGGGCGCCGGTCGGACGAGCCGTTCGAGTTCGTCGACGAGGGAGCGGAGCTCGCGGGAGGTCGGCGCGAGGGGTCGGGACCGCGCGGCGAAGGCGACGAGGGCATCGCTCCGTGGAGCGTGCGGACGTGCCGCTGCGACCATCTCGGCGAGGGCATGCACCTCGAGGACGGCGCGGGCGCCGGGGTCGGTCGATGCCAGCGAGAACTCGAGGGACTGCAGGTCGGCGATCCCCAGGACGGGATCGGGGAGCGGGGGGAGGGCGACCCGCCGGACGTCCACGGCCTCGAGGAGCCCGTTCGCCACGCCGGCGGCGAGCGCCGCCCCGACGAGCGCGACGGCGTGGCGGCTGTCGAGGCCGAAGAACCATCCCGCGGCGACGGCGAGCCCCACCAGGACCGCCGTGATGGCCCACGCCGAGCGCTTCATCCCGCGCCCGCTGCCGTGCGACGGGCGCGGAGGGCCGCCGCGAGCTCCCCGACGGCGGCGGTCGCGAGGTCCCGGTCGCCGTCGTCGAGCGGCAGCGGGGTGCCGGCCCGGCCGAAGCGGGCCCGCTGGTACAGGCGCGTGAGGGTCGCCAGCGGCCGGACGGGCAGACCGAGGGCGGCGGCAGCGGCGGTCGCGAAGTCCGTCGTCGTCTGTGCCGGTGTCCGCCCTGTGCCCGCCGCGGTGCAGAGCTGCTCGAAGGCGAGCCAGCACCGGATGACGGCGTCGGAGGTGTCCGTCCCCTCCGCCAGGAGTGCGTGCGAGTCCGCCGTCCAGGCGGGGAGGGCGTCGGAGGCGAGTGCGGGGAGGTCCTGCCGCTGCAGGTCCGTGCGTTCGAGCGGGCCCTCCTCGACCGTCCGTCGGGTGCGGAGCCGGAGCAGGAACCTCACCAGGAGCGCGAGCCCTGCGGTCACCAGGAGAAGCAGGGCCGCCACGGCCCAGTCCCCGCCGATCTCGAGGCGCTCGCCGTCGGGCAGTGGTTCGGAGGTGGCCGGGGCCGTCGGGGCGGGCGTGCGCTCCTGCCCGACGGCGGAGGACGGATCCACCACGGGGTCCGCCGAGAAATCACCCATGAAGCCTGCGGCGAGCACCGCGAGGACGAGCATGAGCACGGTCAGGAGGGAGGCGGGGGCGCCGAGGCGGAACCTGCCCTTCGTCCCCACGCTTCCCCCGCCGGTCGGTGCCAGTGCGGCCCGCGGGGCCGCGTCCTGTGGAGCCTACCAAAAGCAGAACCGCCGCCGGCCTGGTGGCCGACGGCGGTGGACTCTGCGTGAGTCTCGGGTGCCCTCGATAGGATTCGAACCTACGACCTTCTGCTCCGGAGGCAGACGCTCTATCCCCTGAGCTACGAAGGCGAACACGGGGATGACCGTGCCCGTTAGGGACTCGTCGAGCTTAGCAGGTGCCGGTCGGGTGGGTGAAACGCCGGGCCCCCGATCCGGGGCGTCAGTAGCCGAGGAAGGCGTCCGTCCGCACCCGCGACACCCCGGCCGAGCGCACCGTGGAACGGAAGTCCCCGATGAACCGCGGCGATCCCGAGACGAGCACGGTCCGCCCGGGAAGATCCGGCACCGCGGCGAGGAGGTCCTCCGCCGTCGGTTCCGACCCCGCGTGCACCCACCCCTCGGGCAGTGGGGGCACATCGGCTCCCGCGGGCAGGAAGAGCACCACGCGCGTCCCCAGGTCGGACAGCTCGTCGCGGAACGCGATCTCCTGCGCGCCCCTGACCACGTAGACGAGGACGACGTCGCGCTCCTCGCCCCGCGCGGCGAGATCCCGCAGCTGGCTGATGAACGGTGTCACGCCGATGCCGCCGGCGGCGAGCAGCAGGGGGACGGACGGGTCGCGCGGCAGGCAGAAATCACCCCCGACCACCGTGCCCGTGACGCGGGCGTCCTTCGGCAGGTCGAGCAGGGCCTTCTTGAAGGAGCTCCCCGCCTCCGTGGTGCGCAGCCCGAAGGTGACGGCGTCATGCTGCTGGGGCGCGGAGGTGATGCTGAAGACCCTGCGGCTGCCGCGGCTGTCAGCACCGCGGTGCGGCATGCTCAGCTCCATGTACTGGCCGGCGCGGAACCGCACGGGCCTGGCCGGCGCGAAGACGAGCTCGGTGCTGGTGGGCGTGAGCTGCCGAGAGCCCGTGAACGCCAGCCGCACGCCCCGCCGCTGGCCCATCAGGAAGGCCACGGTGTTGCCGATGACCAGCGCGAACTCGGGGCCGAGGAACACCGGACCCACCGACAGCTGGAGCGCGAACACCCCGGCCACGATGGCGGCGAAGAGCCACTGCTGCCACCGCAGCGGGGGGAGGGTGAGCGGCTCGGTCATCATGAAGCCGAGCAGGAACAGGACGGGGTAGGAGGCCAGCACGAGCTGCAGCCCGGCGACGGCCGTCATGCCGCCCTGCACCAGGCCGACCAGCAGGATGCCGAGGGCCACGACGAGGAACACCGCGGCCATCGACAGCTTCCGCGTCCGGTACAGGAGCAGGGCGGCCCCCACGGCGACGACGGGCAGCATGTACGGGTTGGCGACCCACCAGGCGGCCGCGCCGACGCCGAGCAGGGTGGCGACGACGGCGCCCGCCGCGGCGGGGTTGACGATGTGGCGTCCCCGGACGGCCAGGAGGAACTTCGAGGCGCCGGCGGCCACGCCGGCGACGAGGATCCCGCCCAGTCCTGCGGCGGTGCTCGACGGGAACAGGATGAGGAACAGGATCAGGCCCGTGATGAGCGAGGACTCGCCGTGCGGCCGCAGCCGCAGGATCAGGGCCATCAGGCGCGTCCCGATGATCGTCCCTCCGACGGCGGCGGCGAGCGTGCCGCCGAGCTCGGCCGGTGTGTAGGCGAGGAGTCCGGCCAGCGACAGGACGAAGGCCTCGGCGCCCAGCACCAGCAGCAGGGCGAGCGTCAGCCGGTACATGGTCATACGGCCCAGCAGGCCGTCGAGTGCTGGAATCATGGGAACAGGGCTCCTGGGAGTGCGGCGGAAGTGCGGGCGCGTCCGTCCGAGTACATCAGGACGTAGTCGAAGTCGAAGACCGGCGCGAGGTCCGCGGGGTCCGCGACGAACAGGGCCGTGCACAGGCCGTCGGCCGTCATGGCGTCACGGGCGAGGACCCACGTCGCGACGACGGTGTCGACGCAGCGCCCCGTCCGCCCGTCGAGGACGTGGTGCAGTCCGTCGCCCCAGACGCGGCGGTTGGACGCGGACGCACACAGCGCCCCGCTCCCCAGGCGCACGGTTCCGATGGCCGACGTCGGATCGTAGGGGTGCTCGAGCGCCACGGTGATGGAGCCTGCCCCCGTGCGCCGCATGTCCCCGCTGGCATCCACGATCGCGTCCTCGTGGCCCCCGGCCACGAGATGGGCCAGCATGAGGTCGACGAGCTGGCCCTTGCCCGCGGCCCCCACGTCGAGGAGGGCCGGCCCGGCCAGGGTGACGCCGTCGGCCGTCCACTCCAGGAGCCCGTCCCACGCGCGGGCGGGTGCGGGCTCCTGCGTGGGGACGAAGGAGTACCCGGCGTCGTACCCCTGCGCAGCGAGGCGCTCGCCGACCAGTGGCGAGACCCCACCGCCGGTGAGGTCGTGGAGGGTCCGCAGGAGCCGGCCGAGCGCCGCTCCGTGTCCGGGCAGCGCGAGGAACCCTCCCGACACCGCGAGCGCCGTGATGCCCGAGTCCTCGCGGAAGCGCGAGTACAGCGCGTCGTACTCCTCGGCGAGGCGCAGGAGCCCGTCCCGTTCCCCCCGTGCGAGGGGCGCGCTCGTGTCGACGCGCCAGCGGGTGCCGATCGCGTCGAAGCCGAAGGAGTCCGCCACGTGCGATCCGCCTACAGCCGGGCTTCGCTCTTGATCTTGTCCGTCGCCTCGTTGAAGCCGCCGCTGGTCAGCGAGGAGCCGGCCACCTTGTCGACGGAGAGCTCGTCGAGCTTCCGGCCCACGATGGTGTCCGAGATCCCGCCGGCGAACCGTCCCTGGTACGTCTCGGTGGTCGGGTTGCTCGGCATCGGCTCCACCTCCACGGCGGTGACGACGTCGGCCTCGAGCGTGAGTGTCACCCCGACCTCCTCCCTGCCGGCGGGGGACTGGTACGTGCCGGTCTCGGTGTAGGTGCCGTCCTCGTAGGACTGGTCGGCCGCGGCGTCGCCTGCCCCGGCGGCGGCCGGCGTCTCCGCCGGGGCCGATGCCGCCTGCGACTCCGCGGCCGGTGATTCGGCGGTCGGTGATTCGGCGGCCGGCGATTCGACCGTCGGGGTCTCGGCCTCCGCGCCCGCGCAGCCGGCCGCGCCGAGGATCGAGACGGCGGCGAGCGCTGTCAGGACACGCCGGGGCAGGGCACCCGGTGCGCGTCCGATGGCGGCCGCGGGGAGGTCGGTCGTGCGAGGGGTCACTGGGTGCTCCTGGAGGTCGCCGGGGACCGGGCGGAGGGGGTCCGCACCGAGGGAAGGTTGAAGCTCGAACCAACATGCCTGCACTGTCCAACGTCCCACTGCCTCATTCGTTGCCTGCAGCGCGTCGGACTGTCGCGGGAATCCTATCGGGGTGCCCGGGTGGACCGGCTCCGGCTTGAGCCGCGTCACGGAAAGCAGGGCGCGGAGGTCCCCGCCGCTATGCTGGACGGGTGACTCCCGAAGAACTCTCTGCAGCTATCTCCGCCTGCCTGAAGGCCGCCGTCGAGACCGGCGACCTGCACATCGACCTCCCCTCCGAGGTGCGGGTGGAGCGACCGAAGAACCGGGAGCACGGCGACTGGGCCACGAACATCGCCCTCCAGCTGGGCAAGAAGGCGGGCATGAACCCGCGCGAGTTCGCCCAGCTGCTCAGCGACCGCCTCGCGGGCATCGACGGCGTCAAGAGCGTCGACATCGCAGGTCCCGGCTTCCTGAACATCACGCTCGACGCCGGCGCCGCCGGTGAGCTGGCGCGCACCATCGTCGAGGCGGGCCCCGCCTACGGCACCAACGACGCGCTCGCCGGCCACACCATCAACATGGAGTTCGTGTCCGCCAACCCGACGGGCCCGCTGCACCTGGCCCACACGCGGTGGGCCGCCCTCGGCGACTCCATCGCCCGCGTCCTGCGGGCCAGCGGCGCGCAGGTGACGGCCGAGTACTACATCAACGACGCCGGGACGCAGATGGACAACTTCGCGGCCTCCGTCCTCGCGACCCTGAAGGGCCGCCCCACGCCCGAGGGCGGCTACCCCGGCGAGTACATCGCCGACCTCGGCCGCACGGTGCTGGCCGCCCGCCCCGATGTCGCGGAGCTCGACGACGACGCCGCGCTCCCGATCGTCCGGACGCTCGCCTACGAGGCGCAGATGGCCGACATCAAGGAGACGCTCGCCGACTTCGGCGTGCACTTCGACGTGTTCTTCTCCGAGTCGGCCCTGCACGACGGCGGCGCCGTGGAGCAGGCCGTCGACCGCCTGCGGGACCAGGGCCACGTCTTCGACCTCGACGGAGCGGTGTGGCTGCGCACCACCGACTTCGGTGACGACAAGGACCGCGTCCTCATCAGGGCCAACGGCGAACCCACGTACTTCGCCTCCGACGCCGCCTACTACCTCTCCAAGAAGGACCGCGGCTTCCCCGAGAAGATCTACCTGCTCGGTGCCGACCACCACGGCTACATCGGCCGCCTCAAGGCCATCGCCGCGTGCGCGGGTGACGACATGGACCGGAACATCCAGATCCTCATCGGCCAGATGGTGTCCGTGAACGGCGCCCGGCTCTCGAAGCGTGCCGGCAACATCATCGAGCTGCGCGACCTGCTGGACTGGCTCGGCGCGGACGCGCTGCGCTACTCGCTGGGACGTTCCCCGGCGGATTCGGCGATGTCGATCGAGCCGGAGCTGCTGAAGAAGAACACCAACGAGAACCCCGTGTTCTACGTGCAGTACGCGCATGCCAGGACGCACGCCGTCGCCCGCAACGCCGTCTCGGCGGGCGTGGACACCAGCGGCTTCGACGCCGCGTCGCTGGCCCATCCCACGGAGGGGGAGCTGCTGGCCGCCCTCGGCCAGTTCCCCGGTGTCGTCGCGCAGTCGGCCACGTTCCGCGAGCCGCACCGCGTGGCCCGCCACCTGGAGGTCGTCGCGGGGACCTACCACCGCTGGTACGACGCCTGCCGTGTCGCACCGCTCGGTGAGGCACCCGTCGAGGACGTGCACCGCTCGCGCCTGTGGCTGAACAACGCCACGCAGCAGGTCCTGGCGAACGGGCTGGACCTCCTCGGCGTGTCCGCGCCGGAGCGGATGTAGCCATGACGACGACACGCCCCGCAGGGGCCTCGCCGCTGGCACCGGAGTGGCTGTCCGTCCCCGCCGACCCGACCCGCCTGGATGCGAAGCTGTGGGCCGAGGATGTGGAGCGCGGGACCGACGGCGTCCTGCGGATCGACGGCGTCTCCGTGGACAGCCTCGCGCAGGAGTACGGCACGCCGCTCTTCGTCGTGTCGGAGCGGGACTTCCGCACGCGCGCGTCGACGTTCCGTGACGCCTTCGACGAGGCCTTCGCCGAGCTGTGCGGCGGAGTGGACGTGTTCTACGCGGGCAAGTCCTTCCTGTGCACCGAGGTGGCGCACTGGGTGCGCGAGGAGGGCCTCGGGCTGGACACGTGCTCGGGCGGTGAGCTCGCCGTCGCCCTGCGCGCCGGACTGCCGGGCTCGAGACTGGGACTGCACGGCAACAACAAGTCCGCCGCGGAGATCGTCCGGGCCATCGACGCGGATCTCGGCCGGATCGTCGTGGACAGCATCCAGGAGGTCACGCTCGTCGGTGATCTCGCCGTACAGCGCGGCCGTACCGCCAACGTCATGCTCCGCCTGACGCCCGGTGTCCACGCCTCCACGCACGAGTTCATCGCGACCGCCCACGAGGACCAGAAGTTCGGTCTGTCGCTGACCACCGACCAGGGACCGGGCCAGGACGAGGACGAGAGCGACGGCACCTCGTCGCCGGCCGCACGCGCCGTCGCGGACGCGCTGGCACACCCGGGCATCAACCTGCTCGGCGTGCACTGCCACATCGGGTCGCAGATCTTCGAGCCGGAGGGCTTCGAGCTCGCCGCGCGGCGGCTGCTCGGCTTCCTCGCCGGCGTCCGCGACCGGCACGGCGTCGAACTGCCCGAGCTCGATCTCGGCGGCGGCTACGGCATCGCCTACACCGAGGCCGACGAACCGCGCCCCGCAGCGGAGATCGCCCGTGCCATGGCCGCCGTCGTCGGGTCGACGTGCCGGGAGCTGGGACTGGCCGTGCCCCGCATCTCGATCGAGCCCGGCCGAGCCATCGTGGGTCCCACCACGTTCACCCTCTACACCGCCGGGACCACCAAGACGGTACGCGTCGACGCCGCGGCCGACGGCTCCGAGGTCCTCGAGGACACCTCCGTTACGCACCCCCGGCGTTATGTGTCGGTGGACGGCGGGATGAGCGACAACCCCCGTCCGGTGCTCTACGGCGCGGATTACTCGGCCGTCCTGGCATCCCGCACCCCCGATGCCGACCCGGTGCTCTCGCGCGTGGTTGGGAAACACTGCGAGAGCGGTGACATCGTGGTGAGGGACGTCTACCTCCCCGAGGACACCGGAGCCGGTGACCTCCTCGCCGTCCCGGGCACCGGCGCCTACTGCTGGGTGCTCGCGAGCAACTACAACTACCTGACGCGTCCGCCCGTCGTGGCGGTCGCGAACGGCGTCGCACGGCTGATCGTGCGCGGCGAGACCGAGGAGGACCTGTTCCGCAGGGACGTCCAGCGCGAGCCCGCCTCGCCAGGAACTGCAGTGCCCGCCACGGATCCAGGAGCCCCACGGACAGCATGAACTCACCAGCCACACCCCCCGTACGCGCGCTGCGCGTAGCCCTGCTCGGCTGCGGCAACGTCGGTTCGCAGGTAGCCCGCATCCTCCTCGAGGACGCCGAGAACCTCGGCCGCCGCGCCGGCGCGCCGCTCGAACTCACCGGCGTCGCCGTCCGCACCCTCGACGCCCCGCGCGAGGTGGAGCTCCCGGCGGGACTTCTCACCACGGACGCCGAGGCGCTCGTGGAGGACGCCGACATCGTGATCGAGCTCATGGGCGGGATCGAGCCGGCCAAGTCGCTCATCCTCCGCGCGATCGGGCACGGCGCCACCGTGGTCAGCGGCAACAAGGCGCTCTTCGCGCTGGACGGCCCCGAGCTCTACGAGCAGGCCGACGCCGCCGGGGTGCAGCTGTCCTACGAGGCAGCGGTGGCGGGCGCCATCCCGATCCTCCGTCCCATCCGCGACAGCCTCTCCGGTGACCGCATCACGCGCGTGCTGGGGATCGTCAACGGCACCACCAACTACATCCTCGACCAGATGGACTCCACGGGCGCCTCGTTCGCCGATGCGCTGAAGGCCGCCCAGGACCTCGGCTACGCGGAGGCGGACCCGACGGCCGACGTCGAGGGGCACGATGCCGCCGCGAAGGCCGCCATCCTCGCCTCGCTGTCCTTCCATACCCGCTTCGCGCTCGACAACGTCCACTGCGAGGGCATCACCTCGGTCACCGCCGACGACATCGCGGCCGCCGCGGAGGACGGCTACGTCATCAAGCTGCTGGCCATCGCGGAGATGCTCACCGACGAGGCGGGTGCTGCAGGCGTGGGCGTCCGCGTGCACCCCACGCTCCTGCCGCGCTCCCACCCGCTGGCCGCCGTCCGCGGTGCGTTCAACGCCGTCTTCATCGAGGCGGAGAACGCCGGCGAACTCATGTTCTACGGCCAGGGCGCGGGAGGCACGCCGACCGCGTCCGCCGTGCTGGGCGACGTCGTCAGCGCCGCCCGCCGCATGGTCCTCGGTGGTCCCGGCCGCACCGAGACCACCACGGGCCACGTGCCGCCGCTGAGCATCGACACCGTCCGGACGAGCTACTGCATCGGCCTCGAGGTCGCCGACCAGCCCGGCGTCCTCGCGCGCATCGCGCAGATCTTCGCCGAGAACGGCGTGTCCATCGAGACCATGCGCCAGCGCATCCACCAGGGCGGGCCCGACGGCGGCACCACCGCCGAGCTGCGGATCGTCACGCACCGCGCACCCGAGGCGGCCCTTGCCGCGACCGTCAAGCACATCGCGGCACTCGACGTCATCACCGCCGTCTCGTCCGTGCTCCGAGTAGAGGGAATCTAAGTGGCCCACCAGTGGCGCGGAGTCATCCGCGAATACGCCGACCGACTGCCCGTCACCGAGGCCACCGAGGTCATCACCCTCGGTGAGGGTGGCACGCCCCTCGTGTACGCCCGGCACCTGTCCGAGCTGACCGGATCCGCCGTCCACCTCAAGGTCGAGGGCATGAACCCCACGGGATCCTTCAAGGACCGGGGCATGACCATGGCGATGACCGCCGCCGTCGCCGCCGGGGCCAAGGCCGTGGTCTGCGCGTCCACCGGCAACACCTCTGCCTCCGCCGCGGCCTACGCGACGCAGGCGGGCATCACCTGCGCGGTGCTGGTGCCGGACGGCAAGATCTCCATGGGCAAGCTGAGCCAGGCCATCGCGCACGGCGCACAGCTGCTGCAGGTCAACGGCAATTTCGACAACTGCCTCGACGTGGCCCGCAAGCTCGCCGAGGCCTACCCCGTGTTCCTCGTCAACTCGGTGAACCCGGCGCGCCTCGAGGGCCAGAAGACGGCGGCCTTCGAGGTCGTCGACGCCCTGGGCGACGCCCCCGACTACCACCTCATGCCCGTCGGCAACGCCGGGAACATCAGCGCGTACTGGAAGGGCTACAGGGAGTACGCGGCGCCCTACGCCTCGATGCACTCCGGCGAGCTGCCCGCCGTCGCCACGCGCACGCCCGTCATGTGGGGCTTCCAGGCCGAGGGCGCCTCGCCGCTCGTCAAGGGCCACCCGATCACCGAGCCCGACACCATCGCGACCGCCATCCGCATCGGCAACCCCGCCTCCTGGGACCTCGCCGTCGCCGCGCGCGACGACTCCGGCGGACTCATCGAGGCCGTGACGGACGAGGAGATCCTCGACGCGCACCGCTGGCTGTCCTCGCGGGAGGGCGTGTTCGTGGAACCGGCCTCCGCCGCGGGTGTCGCGGGGCTCCTCAAGAAGCACGCGCAGGGTCTCGTGCCCGCCGGCAAGACGATCGTCATCACCGTCACCGGTCACGGCCTGAAGGACCCGCAGTGGGCACTGCGCATGGCGGACGGTTCGGACGTGGAGCCCACGAAGGTCGAGTTCGACGTCGTGAGCGTCGCGGCGGCGCTCGGACTCGAGGACTGACGTGGCCGGCCTGCACGCAGCCCCGGCCACCTCGGACGTGCTCGACCTCCCCGGCGTCGAGGCCGGGCAGGACGTCCTGGTCACGGTACCCGCCACGAGCGCGAACCTCGGGCCGGGCTTCGACACGCTCGGCCTCGCACTGACCCTGCAGGACACCGTGAGGGTGCGCACGACGACGTCGGGGACCACCGTGGTCCGGGCCACGGGGGAGGGCGTGGCCGGACTCCCGACCGACGAGCGGCACCTCGTGGCGAAGTCGCTGATCAGCACGCTGCACCACGCCGGACGGCGTGCGTCCGGGCTCGAACTCGACACCGTCAACGTCATCCCGCACGGTCGCGGCATGGGCTCCTCCGCCGCGGCGATCGTGGCCGGCGTGCTCGCGGCGAACGCCCTGCTGCCCGAGCGCGAGCGGCTCGACGCTGCGCACCTGCTGCAGTGGGCGGCGTCGATCGAGGGCCACCCGGACAACGTGGCGCCTGCCCTCGCCGGGTCCCTCGCCATCTCGTGGGAGAGCGGCCACGCCTACCGCAGCACGCGCGTCGAGGTCCACCCCGACGTCGTCCCCGTTCTCGCGGTCCCCGACCTCGCTCTGTCCACGGACAGCGCCCGCGCGCTCCTGCCGCCGTCGGTCTCCCACCGCAGCGCCGCCGCCAACGCCGGCCGTGCTGCCCTCCTGGTCCACGCGCTGGGGCAGGACCCGTCCCTCCTGTTCGCCGCCACGCAGGATGCGCTCCACCAGGACTTCCGCGCGCAGGCCATGCTGCCGAGCGCGACGCTCATGCGCGGACTGCGGGCGGCCGGTTTCGCCAGCACCATCTCGGGCGCCGGCCCGAGCGTGCTGACCCTCGCCGTCGGCGAGGCCGGCGCGAGCGCCGCGGAGGACGCCGTGCGGGAGCTCCTGGGACAGGGCGACACGCCGCAGGACTGGCGCGTCCTCAGGCTCGCTGTGGCGCGGGAAGGTGCTAAAGTAGGAGTGCACCAAGGGTAGGTACCGCCGGGCGCACCATGCGCCCATCGGCACCAGTGTGTCTTCCAGCAAGGACCGTGTCGTTCAGCTGACACCGTGTCTCCCAACAGGCATCTCGTGCTTCTGTTGAATTCGCCGTCCTCTTCTCTAGACCGCCGCGAAACTGCGGGTCCCACCCGCACCAGCAATCCCCGGGTGCAGCCTCCGACATCATCTTTGTGCGTGCGGATCAACCTCCCGCAGATCGACGACCTCAGGCTTCCAGCACACCCAGGCCGCGCCGGATCACCTCCGGACGGACTGAACCCCGCCTGCTTCACATGCGGCACGGGGCAAACCACCGCGGACCACCGATCAGGTGGCCGCCCGACGAGGGGGAAGGATCCTTCGTGACTGAAACCACTGACCTGTTACCAGGTGTGGCCACCCAAGACGCCGACACAGCCGGCGCGACGACTTCCAAGAGCAGCGGTCTCGCGGGCCTCAAGCTCGCCCAGCTGCAGGCTCTTGCCGGTCAGCTCGGGATCACCGGCGGATCGAGGATGCGCAAGAGCGACCTCGTGTCCGCGATCTCCGACCACCAGCGCGGGTCCGCCGTCGCCGACCGCCAGAAGACCCCCACCGTGCGCAGCGAGCGCAGCACCGACGCAGAGCGCCCCGCCGTCGCGGGCACCCCTGCCGAGGCGGCCGACAGCCAGGACGAGCAGTCCGCTCCGGCCGAGCGCCAGCCCCGCACCCGCAACCGCAACCGCCGCGCAGGCAGCGACGGAGTCGTCTCCACGCCCGCGCCGGACGCCGCCGTCGCCGACGAGCAGGGCGAGGCTCCCGCCCGTGACGCTGCGGAGGACACCTCCGCCGGCGAGCAGCAGGACCGCGGAGACCGTGAGAACGGTGGCCGTGGCCAGCGGAACCGCCGCAACCGCCGTGGCGATGACCGCACCGACACGCCGTCGGGCCAGAACGAGGGCCAGAACGGCTCCTCGGCCGATGTGCAGAACGCCGGCCAGGGCGAGGCCGACACGCAGTCCGGACAGCAGGGCGAGGGCCGCGGCGAGCGTCGCACCCGCTCACGCAACGGCCGGGACGACAGCTCGAACAACGGGTCCAACGGCTCGAACGGCTCCAACAACGGGTCCAACGGCTCCAACAACGGGTCCAACGGCTCCAACAACGGGTCCAACGGCGACACCCAGTTCGACAACGGCCGGAACGGCAGCGAGCGCAGCGACAACCGGGGCAACGGCGCGAACGACGACGAGGGCCGCGGGCGCAACCGTCGCAACCGCGCGAACCGCGCCGGTGGGAATGGTCCCGAGGACCGCAGCAGCCGCTTCCGCGACCGCAACGACCGCAACGACCGCAACGACCGTCGCCGCGGGCGCAACCAGCCCGACGTCGACGACGTCGAGGTCACCGAGGACGACGTCCTGCTGCCGGTCGCCGGCATCCTGGACGTGCTCGAGAACTACGCCTTCGTGCGCACCTCCGGCTACCTGCCGGGCCCGAACGACGTCTACGTCTCGCTCGCCCAGGTCAAGAAGCACAACCTGCGCAAGGGCGACGCCGTGGTCGGTGCCATCCGCGCACCCCGCGACGGCGAGACCCAGGCCAGCGCACGCCAGAAGTTCAACGCCCTGGTGCGCGTCACGTCGGTCAACGGCAAGCCCGCCGAGGACCTGAAGGACCGCGTCGAGTTCGCGAAGCTCGTCCCGCTCTACCCCTCGGACCGCCTGCGCCTCGAGACGGACCCGAAGAAGATCGGCCCGCGCGTGATCGACCTCGTCGCGCCGATCGGCAAGGGCCAGCGCGGCCTGATCGTCTCGCCGCCGAAGGCCGGCAAGACGCTCATCCTGCAGGCGATCGCCAACGCCATCACGATCAACAATCCTGAGGTCCACCTCATGATGGTCCTGGTGGACGAGCGTCCCGAGGAGGTCACCGACATGCAGCGGACCGTGAAGGGCGAGGTCATCGCCTCGACCTTCGACCGTCCCGCCGACGACCACACCACGGTCGCCGAACTGTCCATCGAGCGTGCCAAGCGCCTCGTGGAGATGGGCATGGACGTCGTCGTGCTCCTCGACTCCATGACGCGCCTCGGCCGTGCGTACAACCTCGCCGCCCCGGCCTCGGGCCGTATCCTCTCCGGTGGCGTCGACTCGGCCGCGCTGTACCCGCCGAAGCGCTTCTTCGGTGCGGCACGCAACATCGAGAACGGCGGCTCGCTCACCATCCTCGCCACCGCGCTCGTCGAGACCGGTTCCAAGATGGACGAGGTCATCTTCGAGGAGTTCAAGGGCACCGGCAACATGGAGCTCCGCCTCTCGCGCAGCCTCGCCGACAAGCGCATCTTCCCGGCCGTGGACGTCAACGCGTCCGGTACGCGCCGTGAGGAGAACCTGCTCTCGCCCGACGAGGTCAAGATCATGTGGAAGCTGCGCCGCGTGCTGTCGGGTCTCGAGACCCAGCAGGCACTCGAGCTGCTCACCAACAAGATCCGGGAGACGCAGTCCAACGTCGAGTTCCTGATGCAGGTCCAGAAGACCACGCTGGGCTCCAAGGACTCCGACTAGCAACGGCAGCCGTTCGGCAGGAGCCGGTCACCTCGTGGCCGGCTCCTGCCGGGCGGCTTCCCCGTTAACGGGCGGCTCCTGCCCCCTCGACCTTCGTAGACTGGCTGCACACGCCGAAAGAGGTACACCCGATGTTTGAGTCCATCCAGGGACTGCTCGACGAACACTCCGAACTGCAGGACCAGCTCGCCGATCCCGCCGTCCACGCAGACCAGGCGCTCGCGCGGAAGCTCGGCCGCCGGTACGCGGAGCTCGGGCGGATCGTCGATGCCCACAATCGCTGGAGCGCGCTCGACGACGACCTCCAGGCGGCCCGCGAGATGGCGTCCGAGGACCCCGAGTTCGCCGCGGAGGTGCCGGTCCTGGAGGAGCAGCTCGCCACGGCGCAGGAGCGGCTGCGACGCCTGCTGATCCCGCGGGACCCCAACGACAGCCGCAACGTCATCATCGAGGTCAAGGGCGGCGAGGGCGGCGACGAGGCAGCACTCTTCGCCGGGGACCTGCTGCGCATGTACGCGCGCTATGCGGAGTCCCGCGGCTGGAAGACCGAGCTCATCTCGGCCAACGAGTCGGACCTCGGCGGCTACAAGGACGTGCAGATGGCCATCAAGGGCTCGTCGAACGACCCCGCCGAGGGCGTCTACGCCCGGCTCAAGTTCGAGGGCGGGGTGCACCGCGTGCAGCGCGTGCCCGTCACGGAGTCGCAGGGCCGCATCCACACCTCCGCCGCGGGTGTCCTCGTGCTGCCCGAGGTGGACGAGCCGGAAGAGGTCGAGATCAGCCAGAACGACCTCAAGATCGACGTCTACCGGTCCTCGGGCCCCGGCGGGCAGTCCGTGAACACCACCGACTCCGCCGTGCGCATCACGCACCTGCCCACCGGGATCGTGGTCGCGATGCAGAACGAGAAGTCGCAGCTGCAGAACCGCGAGGCAGCGATGCGCGTGCTGCGCTCCCGGATCCTCGCGCACGAGCAGGAGAAGATCGACGCGGCGAACTCGGACATCCGGAAGTCGCAGATCCGCACCATGGACCGCTCCGAGCGCATCCGCACCTACAACTACCCGGAGAACCGGATCGCCGACCACCGGACGGGCTACAAGGCCTACAACCTCGACGCCGTCATGAACGGCGAGCTCGAGCCGGTGGTGCAGTCCGCCATCGAGATGGACGAGCAGGCGCGCCTCGACGCCATCGGCGCGGACGAGTAGGGCGTGGAGGAGGCCCTGCGGGCGGCCGAACGCAGGCTGCGGGAGGCCGGCGTGCCCAGCCCCCGCGTCGACGCCGAGCTCCTCGCCGCCCACCTGCTCGGGGTATCGCGCGGCCGGCTGCGCGCCCTCGCCCTGACGGGCGCCCCGGTGCCCGAGGGCTACAGGGCCCTCGTCGACGAGCGCGCACGCCGTGTCCCGCTGCAGCACCTCACGGGCACGGCCTGGTTCCGCCGCGTGGAGCTGGCCGTGGGCCCGGGGGTGTTCGTGCCGCGGCCCGAGACGGAGACGGTCGCGCAGCTCGTGATCGACCGCGCCGCCACCCTCGACGCACCGAGGATCGTGGACCTGGGCACGGGCAGCGGGGCGATCGCCGCGGCCGTGGCCGACGAGGTCCCGGGGGCCGACGTGTACGCCGTCGAACTCAGCGACCTGGCCCTCGCGTGGGCGGGGCCGAATCTCAAGCCCTTCGGCGTCCACCTCGTCCAGGGCGATCTCGCGACCGCCCTGCCCGAGCACGACGGCTCGTTCGACATCGTGGTGTCCAACCCGCCCTACATCCCCGCCGACGCCGTCCCCGTGGAACCCGAGGTCGCCGAACACGATCCGCGGATGGCACTGTACGGCGGGGGAGTGGACGGCATGGAGCTGCCCCGGGCCGCCGCCGTGACCGCCGCCCGCCTGCTCGTGCCGGGTGGCTACTTCGTAATGGAGCACGCCGAGGTGCAGGCACCCTGGGTCGCGGCGTTTCTCGGGAAGATGGGTACCTGGAGCGCTGTGACGACCCACCAGGACCTCGGCGGCCGCGACCGCGCGACGAGCGCGGTCCTCGCGCCGCAGGGGCAGACCACGACGACGGAAGAGGCAGCACGATGACGGAGCGCAGCACGCAGGCCGGGCCGGTACCGGACACGGTCGGCACGACGGTGGGGAGCACGGACGCCGCCACCGACGCGGGCGCTCCCCTCGACACCGACACCGAAACCGTCGCCGTCGCCGCCGTGACCTACGACCGGCACGAGGAACTCGCGCAGCTCCTGCACTCCCTCGCGGCCCAGACCGCCCCGATCAGGACCGTGGCGCTCGTCGATTCGGGGACACGGCCAGCCACCGCCGTCGTCGAGGCCGCGACAGCCGATGGCGGTGCCATTCACTACCTCCGCTCCGAGGCGAACCTCGGTGGCGCCGGCGGATTCGCCTTCGCCATCCTCGCCGCGATCGCGAGCGGAGCCCGCTGGATCTGGCTCATGGACGACGACGGCCACCCCGAGGACGAGCACTGCCTCGCCGAGCTGCTCCGCGCCGCGCACGACCACGATCTCGACATCGTCAGTCCGCTCGTCGCCGCCACCGCCGACCCCACGCGGCTGTCCTTCAACTTCCGCATCAACGGCCTGCTGACCAACGACCGCGCCACCCTCGAGCCCCTGGGCTACCTGCCCGACATGGTGCACTTCTTCAACGGCGCCTTGGTCCGCACCGAGGTCTTCTCGACGATCGGCCTGCCGGACATGAAGTACTTCATCCGCGGCGACGAGGTGGACTTCCTGGCCCGCGTGCGCCGGGCGGGCCTGAAGTACGGGACGCTCGCGACCGTCGCCGTCCGGCACCCGGCCACCTGGTCCGAGATGAAGCCGATCTTCGGCGGGTTCATCACGCCCGTCATCCCCGACGGCGACTTCAAGCGCTTCTCCTACTTCCGCAACCGTGCCTACAACGCGCGCAAGTACCGCAACCTGCGCTGG
This sequence comes from Arthrobacter sp. MDT2-16, assembly GCF_054510925.1. Classification (NCBI taxonomy): domain Bacteria; kingdom Bacillati; phylum Actinomycetota; class Actinomycetes; order Micrococcales; family Micrococcaceae; genus Arthrobacter; species Arthrobacter sp. MDT2-16. Next base: position 115,230 of record NZ_JBTNDP010000006.1, on the reverse strand, counting down.
TTCGGCGCCGACGTCATCGGCTTCCCGTACTACTTCCTCACGCAGCGCGACCTGAAGGGACTGCGCGCCTGGTTCGCGGCGTACTCCGCAGGGCTGCGGGGCACGGGCTTCGGTCCGCCGCCGTCCTGACGCCCTCCTGACCCTGTGCCCGACGTCCTCCGATGTGCGGCGGTGCGTTCCGCAATGGAAAGATGAAACGGTGACCACCAGCTACGACTGCTCCGACCCTGCCCAGCGACGCGAGGGGCTCGCCGCCGCCCAGCGCGCGGTCTCCCTCAAGCAGTGCGTCGTGCTGCCGACGGACACCGTCTACGGGATCGGCGCGGACGCGTTCTCGCCCCAGGCGGTCGCGACCCTGCTCGCGTCCAAGGGCCGCGGCCGCAACATGCCGCCGCCCGTCCTCATTCCCCGCGTGCAGACCCTCGACGGGCTCGCGACCGACATCACCGCTGACGCCCGTGCCCTCGCCGAGGCGTTCTGGCCCGGGGGCCTCACCCTCATCTGCCATGCCCAGCCGTCGCTGACCTGGGACCTCGGCGACACCCTGGGGACCGTCGCCCTGCGCGTCCCCGACGACGACGTCGCCCTCGAGCTGCTCACGCTGACGGGTCCACTCGCGGTGTCCTCGGCCAACCGGACGGGGCAGCCCGCAGCGACCACCGCGGCCGACGCCGCCGCCCAGCTCGCCGAGTCGGTGGCGGTCTACCTCGACGCCGGGCCGAGGACCGCGGCGGACGGGACAGGATCGACCATCGTCGACGCCACGGGCGAGACGCTGCGCGTGGTCCGCCAGGGGACCATCCCGCTGGACCGGCTGCGCGAGGTGGTGCCGGGCATCGTCGGCATCGACGACGCCCGGGCCGGGGCAGCCGGTGCGCATGCCGCGGATGCCCCAGCACCGGCGGATACCGTCGAGGATGTCGACACCCCCTCGGCGTGACCCGCCTCAGCCGGACGGCGCGCCGCCGGGTCCCGGATCCTGCGCCCGCGCCAGCACCGCGCGGACCCCGGCGGGCGGTACGAGGCCCTGCTCCACGGCCCAGCCGCGCGCCTGGTCCTGCCCGAACCACATCAGCTCCACCCGGCGCACGTGGCCGTCGAGGCGTCCGCGCACGAGGGAGGACACCGCGTAGCCGCCGGCCACCGCCGCCCGGCAGATCACGACGGGCAGGATCCGGGGCCGTCCGCCCGCCGCCTCGAGGACCGTGCGCACGGTGAGTCCCTCCCACGGCTGCAGCACGATGCGGGGGACCGGACCCGCGTGCAGCCCGACGGCGAGGACCAGCCCGGCGAGGGCGTCCACCGAGGTGATGGGGGACGGCGCCGTGCCCGGGGACACCACGGAGGCCAGCGGGGATCGCGCGAGGCGCACGAGTGCCGCCGTCGTCGGCCGGTCCGGTCCCTGGACGGACGTGGCGCGCACGATCACCACGGACAGCGCCGGGTCCCGGTGCGCAGCGAGGGCCAGTGCCTGCTCGCCGAGCGCCTTGCTGCGCGAGTAGGCGGAGAACGGGCGCACGGTGTCCGTCTCGTCGAGTACGGGGGTCCGCCCCTGCACGGCGGCGCTGCCGAGGTGGATGAGGCGGCCCACACCGGCATCCGCTGCGGCACGGGCGACGACGGCAGGGAGCAGGGCGTTCGCGCCTCGGAGCTCCTCGCCGTCGGGGGCGGAGGGCGTGGCGAGACCGGCGGCGTTGACGACGACGTCGGCGCCCTCGAGCGCGGCCACCAGCGCGGCGGCGTCGGTGACCGCTGCCGCCTCGAGCAGCGCGTCAGGCGTCCGTGCGGTCGTCGTGAGGCGCGGTGCGGGCACGGCGCGTGCGTCGATCCCCGCCGCGTGCAGGGCGCGCAGGACCGACGCACCCACGAAGCCCGAACCGCCGAGCACCACCCAGCTCATCGTGACCCCCCGGCGTCCCGGGCGCCGGTGGCCGGGACGGCCAGCGGCGGCTCGGGCAGCCACGCGGGATCCCGAAGGATCACCCGTGCCGCCCGCCAGCCACGCCATACGGATGCCAGACCGGAGAGGGACCGCTCGACGGCGACGAGCCGCACGATCTCCTTCCCGGCGGACAGCAGCGTCCCCAGGCCGAACGCGACGGGGTGGAAGCGGCCGTGGAGCCGCAGGTAGCGGGCGAGGTGCCCGCGGTTGCGCATGCCGCAGAACCGCGACAGGTCGCTCGAGTCGTTCAGGTGCCGGACGCCGAGGTCCACCTGCCGCTGCGCGCGCGTCTTCCGCAGGACGAAGGCGTCCACGTAGGCCACCGGATGCAGCCGCGAGACGAGCCAGCCGTACGTGAGGTCGTCGCCGTTCAGGAAGAACCGCGCATCGGGCAGCCCGATCTCCCGCACCACGTCCGCGGCCACCAGCATCCCCTCGAAGCAGCCGACGTTGGTGTGGAACACCCTGGACCGCGCGAACACGTCCCCGCGCACGGGAAGATGGACCCCGAGGGATTCGTGGAGGATGTGCTGCCAGAAGAAGGGCTCGCCCGCGTGGTCGTAGCGGCGCCCGTGGATGCAGGAGTAGCGGTCCATCCAGGGCCGGAAGGAGGCGAGGGCATCGGGCAGGACGACGACGTCGTCGTCCATCAGCCACAGCCATTCGGCCCCCTCGTCGAGGGCGCGCGACACGCCGGCAGCGAACCCGCCCGACCCGCCCACGTTCACCGGGAGGCGGTGCACGAGGACCGGGACGGGAAGCTCGACGGCCGCGAGCACGTCCTCGGTGCCGTCCGTGCTGGCATTGTCGACCACGACGACGCCGGACGGCGCCGGGTCGAGCCCGGCGATCGACGCGAGGAGGTCCTGCAGGTGGGATGCCCGGTTGAAGGTGGTGATGACGATGAACACGCGCGGACTGGCGGCGTCGGAGACGTGCAACGGAGTCCTTCCGGGCCGCGCCAGGGCAGTGCGCAACAGGCCTGGCACAGGCGGGGCGGTTAGTATTCTGAGGTAATAGCAGTCTATTACACCGTGTTCCAGCCCCCACCGGACCCGTGCGGTCCTTCGAGCGCCGGCGTCTCCCGGCAGCACCACGCCGGGTGCGGAACGCGGCGACGGACTGCGTGACACGGTTAGGAATCATGGGACTCAACGAAGGCCGACCACGGGGCGCCGCAGCCCGGACGCGGGGCTCCTCCGCCGCGGCTCCAACCGGCGACAAGCCGGCGATCTGGCTGTGGTCGCAGTACCTCCTCGACGCCGCGGCCTGGATCGTGGCCATCCTGCTCGCGCTGATCCTGCGCTACGAGCTCCTCGTCAAGGAGGTCAACGTCCCGGGCATCGCGGTGTTCTGCGCCGTGGCCGTCGTCGCCCAGCTCGCGGTGGGACTGAGCTTCGCCCTGTACCGCGGCCGGTACAGCTTCGGCAGCTTCCACGAGGCCAAGCTCCTGGTGATCGTGGCCGTCCTCGTCGCCGTGATCCTGGTGCTGTCCAGCGTCGCGTTCTTCACCGTCCTCGAGGTGCCGCGCAGCATCGGCATCATCGCGTTCCCCTTCGCGTGCATGTTCCTCGCCGCGACCCGCTACCTCAAGCGCATGTACGTCGAGAGCAAGGCCAAGCCGGGGGAGGACGCGCAGCGCACCCTCATCTACGGGGCCGGGTTCCTCGGCAACTCCCTCGTGAGCCGCATGATGCAGGACCCCGAGTCCCCCTACTTCCCCGTGGGGCTCATCGACGACGACCCCGCCAAGAAGCATCTGCGACTGTCCTCCGTGCCCGTCCTCGGGCGGATCGACGACCTGCGGGAGGTCGCGACCCGGACCCAGGCCCAGATGCTCGTCATCGCCTTCGCCGAGGTCGAGGCCGCGCAGGTCCGCCGCGTCTCGGACCTGGTGGCAGGGCTGGGGATCAAGGTGCTCGTCCTCCCGCCGCTGCGCGACATGCTCGGCGCGGGCGGAGCAGCCATCGCCGACTTCCGCGAGGTCGCGGTCGAGGACCTCATCGGTCGCCATCCCGTGGACATCCACCCCGACGAGGTGGCCGGCTACGTGGCGGGCAAGCGCGTCCTCGTCACGGGCGCCGGGGGGTCGATCGGTTCCGAACTGTGCCGGCAGCTCGCGGGCTTCGCGCCGGCCGAGCTCATCATGCTGGACCGCGACGAGACGGGCCTGCAGTCGACGCAGATCTCCATCACGGGCCGCGGCCTGCTCACCGGCCGCGACACCGTCCTGGCCGACATCCGCGACGCGGACGCGCTGCTGGACATCTTCGAGGACCGCCGGCCGCAGGTCGTGTTCCACGCCGCGGCACTCAAGCACGTCTCGCTGCTGGAGCAGTACCCGGAGGAGGCGTGGAAGACCAACGTCCAGGGCTCGCTCAACGTCCTGCGTGCCTCCAGTGCCGTGGGCGTCACCAACTTCGTCAACATCTCGACGGACAAGGCGGCCGACCCCACGAGCGTCCTCGGACACTCCAAACGCGTCGCGGAGAAGCTGACGTCCTGGCATGCGGAGCGGACGGGGCAGAAGTACGTCTCCGTGCGCTTCGGCAACGTGATCGGGAGCCGCGGCTCCATGCTCCCGCTCTTCACGGAACAGATCCGCAACGGCGGACCCCTGACCGTCACCGACCCCGAAGTCACGCGCTTCTTCATGACCATCCCCGAGGCCTGCCAGCTCGTGGTGCAGGCGGGCGCGATCGGCAGGGCCGGCGAGGTGCTGATCCTCGACATGGGCGAGCCCGTGCGGATCCTCGACGTCGCTCAGCGCATGATCGCGATGTCCGGCAAGGACATCGACATCGTCTTCACGGGTCTGCGCCCGGGCGAGAAGATGCACGAGGACCTGATGGGAGTGGGGGAGAACGACTCCCGCCCGCTGCATCCCAAGATCTCCCACACCTCGGTGGCGCCGCTGGATCCGCAGCAGCTCAGCCTCCAGGCGTGGAAGGCCGAGGGCGGCTTCGGACACGGCACGCGCGGGATCACGTCGGGGCAGTCCCAGGCTGGCACCCGGCCGAGCGCAACCCCGTCCTCGGACGCCCCCGTCCCGCCCGTCGACTCGCACGCCGGGGGACGGGCCTCATGAACGAGCTCCTTGTCCTCGTCGGGCTCGCAGCCCTGGGGCTGTCCCTCGCGCTGCCCGTCGTCGTGAAACCCCTGCTGAAGCGACTCGGCGTCGTCGACATCCCCAACGACCGCTCCTCGCACAGCGCGGTGGTCATCCGGGGGATGGGTGTCTCCGTCGCGGCCGCGATCCTCGTCGGCCTGGTCCTCTCCCTCGCCACAGGGCTCGTCGCCGTCGACCGGTCGCTGATCGTCATCGTCATCGGCATGGTCGGCGCGGCGGCGACGCTGGGCTGGATCGAGGACTTCCGGGGCCTGTCCGTGAAGGTCCGCGCCACCGCGCAACTCCTGATCGGCGTCATCGGCACGGCCGCCCTGGCCACCACGATCGACGACAGCAGCTACTGGTGGGTGCCGATCGGGGCCATCGCCGTCGCCACCTACATCAACGCCGCGAACTTCATGGACGGCATCAACGGCATCTCCGGGATGCACGGCGTCGTCGTCGGCCTCTTCTACTCCGGCGCCGGGATCCTCAGCGACCAGCTGTGGCTGACGGTCGGCGGCCTCGTGGTCGCCGCGGGCTTCGCGGGCTTCCTGCCGTGGAACCTCGGCCGCGGGTTCGTGTTCCTCGGCGACGTGGGCAGCTACCTGCTCGGCGCCTCCGTCGCGGCCCTGGCGGTCACGGGGCTGCTGGCCGGGGTCTACCTCGAGTACCTGCTCTCACCGGTCCTCATCTACCTCGCCGACACCTTCACCACCTTCGTGCGCCGGGCCCGGAGGGGCGAGCGCCTGCACACCGCGCACCGGCAGCACGTGTACCAGCGGCTCACCGACACGGGGCTCAGCCACGTGCAGGTCTCGCTCCTCGTCAGCGTCCTGTCCGCCCTCACCGGTGCCGCCGGGTTCGTGTCCGCCACGGCGTCGGCCCCGCTGGCCGTGTCCGCCTCGCTCCTCGCCGCCGCCGTCGTCGCGCTGTACCTCTACTCGCCCCGGATCTTCCGCGCACTCGCGCGGCGCCGGGCCACAGCAGCCGCCGGAGAGGGTGCCCACAGCAGCAGGCCGGCCCGCGGGCCGTCTTCGTGATGCGGTAGAATTTCAGGCGCCGGGCGCGGCGACCAGCAGTACCTGCTGGTCCGGTGCCAAGCCCTCCCGACGTCGTCGCCGGAGGACCCACGGCGCCGGACGGCGCACCCGACAGAGCGGACAGCACGTGCCACGACCCGAGCATCGGGCGAACGGAACCGATTCCCCGCACTCCGTGACGGCATCGGGCGCCACCGAGTCCCCCTGGCTGGGCATCCTCGCCAGGAGCGCCGCAGCGGGCGGCGGACTCGCCGTCGTGCTCGCCGTCGCCGCCGCACTCGCGACCTCACCCTCCGCCGGCCTGAGCGTGCTCGGAGGGGCGGGCCTGGTGATCGCCTTCTTCGGCATCAGCCTCCTGATCGGGCACTTCGCGGGCAGGACGAACCCCTCCGGTGCGCTCGGGCTCTTCGCCGTCACCTACGCGATCAAGGTGGTGGGCTTCGCCGCCGTCCTGTTCCTCCTCGGCACGCCGGGCTGGCTCGACCGCACCTGGTTCTTCACGGGGGCGCTCGCGACCGTGATCGCATGGCAGGTCGCCGAGGTCCTCGCCTTCTCGCGCCTGCGCACACCCCTGTACGACGACGCACCCGTCGCCGGCGCCCCGACGTCGGCGGTCACACCGGCAACGCCGTCCCCGATGCCGGTGCCGACGTCGCCGGCCGACCCGATGAAGGGACGCTGACGTGGCGGGCACGGATCGAGGACGGGACGGGGTCCCCGGCACGCCGCCGCAGGACGGCGACGCGCGTTTTTCCAACGGCGGTTACAACGCGGGCATGGCCGTCTTCAGCTACATCATTGGCGGGATCCTGGTGTGGAGTTTGATAGGCTGGGGGCTGGATAATCTCCTCGACACGCGCTGGTTGGTGCTGGCGGGAGCGTTCTTAGGTGCAGCAGGGGGTTTCTACCTCTCCCACATGCACAACCTCACCCGGAACCACACACCGAATCCGCCGAGCGGATCCCGGGTGACGCCCGGTGCCGAGGACGGACCCGAGTGAATCCCCAGAACTTGACGAGTCGGACCAGTAACGCTGCGGCCGAACAGATCTTGCCCAATGATGGACACAGCAGAGAGGAAACGCGTTGATCGCGCTTGCGCTCCCGGCCGCAACTACCGAAGAGGGATTCGTAGCCCCGACGATCGAGGACACCCACTACCGGGACATCCTCCCGTGGGGCGGTGAATACGGCGTCCTGCTGGACCCGGGCTTCGGGAAGCAGATGCTGCTGACCATCCTCTCGGTCGTCCTCATCGCCGCCTTCTTCCTCGTCGCCTCCCGCCGCCACCAGCTGGTGCCCGGCAAGCTGCAGTTCCTCGGCGAGTCCGCGTACGGCTTCGTCCGCAACTCCATCGGCAAGGACATCATCGGCGGACGCGAGTTCCTGACGTACGTGCCCTGGCTGTTCACCGCCTTCTTCTTCGTGCTGGTGAACAACATCTTCGGCGCCATCCCGTTCCTGCAGCTGCCCACGTTCTCCCACCCGGGCAGCGCCTACGGCATCGCGGCCATCTTCTTCGTCCTCTGGGTCAGCATCGGCCTGAAGAGGCACGGCATCCGCTACCTCAAGCTGGCCGTCGTCCCGTCGGGCGTCCCGTGGTACATCCTCCTGATCGTGGTGCCGATCGAGATCATCTCGAACTTCATCGTCCGCCCGGTCACGCACTCGCTGCGACTCTTCGCGACGATGCTCGCCGGTCACCTCATCGTGACCCTCGCCGGGTCGGCCATCGAGTACATGGTCTCCACCGGGAACATCCTGCTGCAGGGTACGAGCGTCCTCGTCCTCGTCGGCTCGGTGGCGATGTACATGCTGGAGGCCCTGATCATGATCCTCCAGGCCTACGTCTTCACGCTGCTCGCCGCGATCTACATCGAAGGCGCACTGCACGCCGACGCCCACTGATTCACACATGTCTTCCCCGTCGGGGATGATCCCAAACAACCTGTCGCACCAAGGCGGCATCTTGAAAGGAACACAATGGAAGTACAGGGTAGCCTCAACCTCGTTGGATACGGTCTCTCCGCAATCGGCGGTGGTATCGGTGTGGGTCTCGTGTTCGCGGCCTACATCAATGGCGTAGCTCGCCAGCCTGAGGCACAGCGTGTCCTCCAGCCCATCGCCTTCCTCGGCCTGGCACTGACCGAAGCCCTCGCGATCCTGGGCCTCGTCTTCGCCTTCGTCATCGGCGCCTGACAAGGCCGCCCTGACCGACCGAAGACCAGTTGAAGAAAGACGGGTGAAAAATGCTTAACGCAGCGATTATGGCGGCGGAAGAGGGATCGAACCCTTTGATCCCGAACCTGTGGGAACTGCTGGTGACCGTTGTCGGCTTCGCCGTCCTGCTGTTCATCGTCTTCAAGTACGTCATGCCGGCGTTCGAGAAGACGTTCGCAGAGCGCACGGAGGCGATCGAAGGCGGCATCGCGAAGGCGGAGGCCGCACAGGCCGAGGCCAACGCGGCCCTGGACGAGTACAAGCAGCAGCTTGTGGATGCTCGCACCGAGGCCAACCGCATCCGTGAGGAAGCGCGCGCCGAAGGCGCACAGATCCTCGCGGACCTCAAGGAGAAGGCAGCGGCCGAGTCGGCGCGCATCACCGAGCAGGCGCACGTGCAGATCGAGGCCGAGCGGCAGGCCGCCGTGGTCTCGCTCCGTGCCGAGGTCGGCACGCTCGCGACCGACCTCGCGAGCCGTATCGTCGGGGAGTCCCTCGCCGACGACGCCCGCTCATCGCGCGTCATCGACCGCTTCCTGGCCGACCTCGAGACCTCCTCGAACGGTGCAGGCTCACACCGGGCAGGTGCAGCTAAGTAATGGCAGGAGTATCGAGCGTCTCCCTGGCGACGGTCCGTGAAGGACTGGAGCCCCGCCTGCCGGGCGCGACACTGGCCCTGGCCGAGGACCTGTTCGGCGTGCTCGCGATCCTCGACAGCAATGCCGGCCTCCGCCGTGCGCTGACGGATCCATCGCGTACCGGCAGCGACAAGGCCGTGCTGGTGGACCAGCTCATCAGCGGCCGGGTGTCGGCGGAAGCAGCCGGCGTGGTCCGGGATCTCGTCAACGAGCGCTGGGCCAACGCCCGTGACATCGGGGACGCCCTGGAGACCCTCGCCGCGACCGTCGTCATCTCGGTGGCCGAGCAGGGCAGCGGTGTGGAGGGCTTGGAGCAGCTCGAGAGCGAGCTGTACTCCTTCATCCAGGTGGTCGCCTCGAACCACGCCCTGCAGAGGGCGCTCTCGGAAGCGCAGGCCACGCCGGAGTCGAAGGTCGCACTCGGTCTGAAGCTCGTTCCCCAGGCAGGTCCTGCGGGTCGGCTCCTGATCACGCAGGCCGTGCGGTCCCCGCGCGGCCTGAAGCCCGCGGCGCTCGTGCAGCGGTTCCTGGAACTCGTGGCCGCACGCCAGCAGCGCTGGATCGCCGACGTCAGCGTCACCCGTCCGCTGACGGCGAGCCAGCTCGCACGCCTGGAGTCGGGGCTCAATGCCATGTACGGCCGCGAGCTCAAGGTCAACGTGAAGGTCGACCCGACACTCATCGGGGGAGTCCGGGTCAGCGTCGGCGACGAGATGGTCGACTCCACCGTTCTCACGCGGCTGTCAGCACTCCGCCGCACGTTGGTGGGATAGGCGTCCGCGCCCGTCCCCATCCGAGATCCACCCACTGAATCACACACCGGTCGCCACGCATCCCATGGAGACCAACAACACAGGAGAGCAGGGACTGAGATGGCCGAATTGACCATCAACGCCGAAGACGTACGCAGTGCGTTGAACGACTTTGCGGCGTCCTACGAGCCCGGAAACGCGGAGCGCGTCGAAGTAGGCCGCGTGACCACCGCCAGCGACGGCATTGCCCGTGTCGAGGGTCTTCCCTCCGTCATGGCCAACGAACTGCTGCGCTTCGAGGACGGCACGCTCGGACTCGCCCAGAACCTCGACACGCGTGAGATCGGCGTCGTCGTCCTCGGTGATTACACCGGGATCGAAGAAGGCCAGGAAGTGCACCGCACGGGCGAGATCCTCTCGGTCCCCGTCGGCGACGCCTTCCTCGGCCGCGTGGTCGACCCCCTGGGTCAGCCCATCGACGACCTCGGCGAGATCGTCTCCGAGGGGCGCCGGGCACTTGAGACCCAGGCCCCCGGCGTCACGCAGCGCAAGTCGGTGCACGAGCCGATGCAGACCGGCCTGAAGGCCATCGACGCCATGATCCCCATCGGCCGCGGCCAGCGTCAGCTGATCATCGGTGACCGCCAGACCGGCAAGACCGCGATCGCCGTGGACACCATCATCAACCAGAGGGACAACTGGGCCTCGGGTGACGTGAACAAGCAGGTCCGCTGCATCTACGTGGCGATCGGCCAGAAGGCGTCGACCATCGCGGCGGTCCGCCAGACCCTCGAGGACAAGGGTGCGCTGGAGTACACGACCATCGTCGCGTCTCCCGCCTCCGACCCCGCGGGCTTCAAGTACCTCGCCCCATACGCCGGTTCGGCCATCGGCCAGCACTGGATGTACGGCGGCAAGCACGTCCTCATCGTGTTCGACGACCTGTCGAAGCAGGCCGAGGCCTACCGTGCGGTGTCCCTCCTGCTGCGCCGTCCGCCGGGACGTGAAGCCTACCCGGGCGACGTGTTCTACCTGCACTCCCGACTGCTCGAGCGTTGTGCGAAGCTCTCGGACGAGCTCGGTGCCGGCTCGATGACGGGCCTGCCCCTCATCGAGACGAAGGCGAACGACGTGTCGGCCTACATCCCGACCAACGTCATCTCCATCACCGACGGCCAGATCTTCCTGCAGTCGGACCTCTTCAACGCCAACCAGCGTCCCGCCGTGGACGTCGGCGTGTCGGTCTCCCGCGTCGGCGGCGCCGCGCAGGTGAAGTCGATGAAGAAGGTCTCCGGCACGTTGAAGCTGGACCTCGCGCAGTACCGCGACATGCAGGCCTTCGCGATGTTCGCCTCCGACCTGGATGCGGCATCCCGCCAGCAGCTGACCCGCGGGGCGCGCCTCATGGAACTGCTGAAGCAGGGCCAGTACTCGCCGATGCCGGTGGAGCAGCAGGTCGTGTCCATCTGGGCCGGGACGAACGGCTACCTCGACGACGTACCCGTCGAGGACATCCGCCGCTTCGAGTCCGAGTTCCTGGAGCACCTGGGCCACAAGTCGCAGGTCCTCACCACGCTCGCCCAGACCGGCAAGCTCGAGGACTCCACCGCGGAGGAGCTGAAGACCCAGATCACGGGCTTCAAGCAGGGCTTCTTCGGGGTCGGGCGCGACGGCCTCGCCGCCGGTCACGAGGAGCACCAGGCGATCGACGCCGACTCGGTCGAGCAGGAAAAGATCGTTCGACAGAAGCGCTAGAGGATTTGCTGCCGGGAGGGAGAAACCTTCCCGGCAGCAGGACCCTGGCCTGATCGCCTCCCGCTGCGGAGGCGAAGGAAAGGACAAGAATGGGAGCCCAGATCCGGGTCTACCGCCAGAAGATCGCCTCGACCACGTCGACGCGGAAGATCTTCAAGGCGATGGAGCTGATCGCGACGTCTCGCATCGGCAAGGCACGTACGCGTGTCGCTGCGGCCCTGCCGTACGCCAACGCGATCACCCGGGCCGTCTCGGCCGTGTCGTCGCAGACGGAGATCGACCACCCGCTGACCACCGAGCACGGCGAGGTGCGGCGCGCCGCCGTGCTGGTGCTGACCTCCGATCGCGGCCTCGCCGGATCGTACTCGGCCAGCGCGCTCAAGCAGGCGGAGGGCCTCTTTGAGGTGCTCCGGTCCGAGGGCAAGGAGATCCAGTCCTACCTGATCGGGCGCAAGGCGCAGTCGTACTTCGACTTCCGCGGCCGCGACTACGAGCGGGTCTGGACGGGCAACACCGACGCCCCCGAGTTCGGGACGGCGCGCGAGGTCGGTGAGGCGCTCCTGGACACCTTCCTGAAGGGCTACGACGACGGCGGCGTGGACGAGATCCACGTGGTCTACACGAAGTTCCGCTCCATGGTGGTGCAGGAGCCGTCCGTCATGCGCCTGCTGCCGCTCGAGGTCGTGGACGAGCAGGTGCCGCAGGACGGCGAGCTGCTGCCGCTCTACGAGTACGAGCCGGAGCCCGAGCAGGTCCTGGACGCGCTCCTCCCGCGGTACATCGAGTCCCGGATCTTCGCGGCCATGCTGCAGGCGTCCGCCAGCGAGCTCGCCGCCCGGCAGCGGGCCATGAAGTCCGCCGGTGACAACGCGACGGAACTCATCAAGAAGTACACGCGCCTCCGCAACACCGCCCGCCAGGCGGAGATCACCCAGGAGCTCTCCGAGATCGTGGCCGGCGCGGATGCGCTGAACGCCTCCTGACGCACTCCCGTCCGGGTCCCCGAGGACGCCGGTCAGCAAGACCTAGTTCCACGCCATCTACGTAAATGAAGTGAGAGAGATGACTGCCCAGACTGTTGAACACGGTACGGACTCAGTTGCCCCCGGCGCCACCGGCCGTATTGCACGTGTCATCGGCCCGGTTGTCGACGTCGAGTTCCCGGCCGACGCAATCCCCGCAATGTACAGCGCCCTCACCACCGAGATCACTCTCAACGGTGTGACGCGCCTGATCACCTTCGAGACCTCGCAGCACCTCGGCGACAACCTCGTCCGGGCCATCTCGCTGCAGGCGACCGACGGACTCGTCCGCGGCACCGTGGTGCAGGACACCGGGTCCCCGATCACCGTGCCCGTCGGCGACGGCGTGAAGGGTCACATCTTCAACGTCCTCGGCAAGCCCCTCGACGTCGAGGAGACCGCACTGGAGATCACCGAGCGCTGGCCGATCCACCGTGCAGCTCCGAACTTCGCCTCGCTCGAGGGCTCCACGGAGATGCTCGAGACCGGCATCAAGGTCATCGACCTGCTCACCCCGTACATCAAGGGTGGCAAGATCGGCCTGTTCGGCGGCGCCGGTGTCGGCAAGACCGTCCTCATCCAGGAGATGATCACGCGTGTCGCCCGCAACTTCGGTGGCACCTCGGTGTTCGCCGGTGTGGGCGAGCGTACCCGTGAGGGCAACGACCTCTGGGTCGAGATGGAGGAGGCAGGCGTCCTCAAGGACACCGCCCTCGTGTTCGGCCAGATGGACGAGCCGCCGGGAACGCGCCTGCGCGTGGCCCTCTCGGCCCTGACCATGGCGGAGTACTTCCGCGATGTGCAGAACCAGGACGTGCTGCTGTTCATCGACAACATCTTCCGGTTCACGCAGGCCGGCTCGGAGGTCTCGACCCTGCTTGGCCGCATGCCGTCCGCCGTGGGCTACCAGCCGAACCTCGCCGACGAGATGGGCCTCCTGCAGGAGCGCATCACCTCGACCAAGGGCCACTCGATCACGTCCATGCAGGCGATCTACGTGCCTGCAGACGACTACACCGACCCGGCTCCGGCGACGACCTTCGCCCACCTCGATGCGACCACCGAGCTCTCCCGCGAGATCGCGTCGCGTGGCCTGTACCCCGCCGTGGACCCGCTCGCGTCGACCTCGCGCATCCTGGATCCCCAGTACATCGGCCACGATCACTACAACACGGCCGTGCGGGTGAAGCAGATCCTGCAGAAGAACAAGGAACTGCAGGACATTATCGCGATCCTCGGCATCGACGAGCTCAGCGAGGAGGACAAGGTGGTCGTCGCCCGTGCGCGCCGCATCCAGCAGTTCCTCTCGCAGAACACGTACACGGCCAAGCAGTTCACCGGCGTCGAAGGTTCGACCGTCTCCATTCGGGACACCATCGAGGGCTTCGCGGCGATCTGCAACGGCGACCTCGACCACATTGCGGAGCAGGCCTTCTTCAACGTCGGCGGCCTCGACGACGTCGAGCGCCAGTGGGCCAAGATCCAGCAGCAGACCGGTAAGTAACGCCGATGGCATCGAACGGCGAACTCGAGGTCGAAATCGTCGCGGCCGACCACTTCGTGTGGTCGGGCGCGGCGCGCACGGTCAACGCACGTACCGCCAACGGGCAGATCGGGATCCTTCCCGGTCACGCCCCCATCCTGGCCATCCTCGAAGCAGGGGAGCTCTCCGTGGAGCCGGTCAGCGGTGAACGCCTGGTGGTGGGCGTGGACGGCGGTTTCTTCTCGGTCGACTCCAACCGCGTGGTGATCGTGGCGGACAACGCCAAGGTCGGCGGTTCGGTGACGCCGGAATCCGTCTAGGATTCTCCGCATGGAGGCACTCGGTGTGACGATCATCTGCCTTGCGGTCGTCTTCGGCCTGCTCGTGCTCGTGATCATCGCGTTCCTCCTGCGCCGCTACCAGCTCAACCGTGCCCTGGGCACCTTCGACGCCTCCATCCGCCTCCCTCCCCAGGGCTGGCGGGTGGGGGTCTGTCGTTACACGGACAAGCACCTCGAGTGGCTCGACCTCCTCTCCCTGAGCCCCGTGCCCCGCTTCCGTTTCCTCCGCAGTTCCCTCGAGGTCGCCGGCTGGCGGGCGCCCACCGAGGCGGAGCGCGTGCGTATCCAGCCCGGCGCGATCGTCGTGCAGCTCGCGTACGAGGGCGAGCCCTTCGACCTGGCGATGAAGTACGACGTCTACGCGGGTCTCTCCTCCTGGATCGAGGCCGGCCCGGTCATCGGGATCGGCACCTGGCGCTGACCCCGCGTCCGGCGGTGCTGCCGGTCCCTAGCCGACCTCGAGCGGCCTGATCCACGTCCCGGCGCGGAGGACGCCCTTCAGCTCGAGATCCGGTGAGAGCACCAGCGCGTCGGCACGGAGCCCGCCGCGGAGGCTGCCCACCTCGTCGGCGAGCCCGAGCACCCCGGCCGGGACGGCGGTGGCGGCGCGCACGGCGTCGACCACGCCGACACCGGCCCGCACCGTGCGCCGCACGACGTCGAGCAGGCTGCCGGCGCCCCCGGCGAGGGCTCCTGTGGCGATCAGGACGGCGGCGTCGTCCACCAGGGTGACCTCCTGGTGCCCCAGCCGGTACGTGCCGGAGGGGCGTCCGGCCGCTGCCGTCGAGTCGCTGACCAGGCAGATGTTCTCGGCTCCCGCGATCGTGAAGGCCATCCGGACCGTCTCCGGATGCAGGTGCACGTCGTCGGCGATGAGCTCGACCGCGATCTCGCCCGCGCGGGCGCGTTGCAGGAGCAGGGGGACGGGACCGGGGGAGCGGTGGTGGATGACCGGCATCGCGTTGAACAGGTGCGTGGCCGTGGGCCTGCCGCTGAAGCCCTCGAACCCAGTGGATGCCAGCTCCTCGTTGATGAGGTCCAGCGCTGCGGTGGCCTCCTCGGTGGAGCTGTCCGTGTGCCCGATCGAGGGGATGACGCCGTGCGTCACCAGTTCGTAGACCAGGACGTCGCTGCCCGGCAGTTCCGGGGCGTACGTCATCGATACCAGGTGTCCCTGGCCCGCAGCGACCAGGCGGGCTACGTCCTCCTGTGTCGGCAGGAGCAGGAAGGCCGGATCGTGCGCGCCGCTGCGCTCCTTGGACAGGAACGGCCCCTCGGCGTGGATGCCTGCGACCAGCCCTGCTTCGGCAGCCATGGCGAGCCGGCCGAACGCGGCCTCGAGGTCCTCCATGGGCGCCGAACACGTGCTGGCGAGCAGCGTCGTCGAACCGCTGCGGTGGAGGTGGAGGGCCGCGGCCTCGATGTCCTCAGCGGAACCCGAGGTGAAGTCGCCCCCGCCTGCGCCGTGGCAGTGGAGGTCGATGAGTCCGGGGAGGATGAAGTACCCCTCGGGCAGGCGCTCGGCGGCGGCGTCGCCCTCGACCGTCCCGACCTCGAGGATGCGCGTGCCGTCCCAGCGGAGCACGCCGTCCTCGATGATGCCGGCGTCGGTCACCAGGCGTCCCGACAGGGCAGTGGGCGTTCCGCTGGAGTGGGCCATGGACCGATTCTAGGCGGTCCGCTTCCGGGCGGGCGGTGCCGGGGTGATTCGGCGGGGACCGGGTGCCGGTCGCGGACGATGTCAGCCCGGACGGGCGGCTAGAAGAGGCGCGAGGCGCTGTCGTCGACGCCGCGCATGGCGTCGTAGTCGAGCGTCAGGCAGTCGATCCCGCGATCGGTGGCCAGCACGCGGGCCTGGGGCTTGATCTGCTGGGCGGCGAAGACGCCGCGCACCGGGGCCATGATCGGGTCGCGGTTGAGCAGCTCGAGATAGCGCGTGAGCTGCTCCACGCCGTCGATGTCCCCGCGGCGTTTCAGCTCGATCGCCACCGTGCGGCCTTGGGCGTCCCGCGCGAGGATGTCGACCGGGCCGATCGCCGTCATGTACTCCCGGCGGATCAGGGTGAAACCGGCTCCGAGGAGTTCGATCTGCTCGGCCAGGAGACGCTGCAGGTCGGCCTCCACGCCGTCCTTCACGAGGCCCGGGTCCACGCCGAGGTCGTGGGAGGACTCGTGCAGGTGCTCCCGGATGCTGATCACGAGCCTGTCGTCGCTCTTGCCGTGCTGGACGGTCCACACCTCGGTGACGCCCTCGGCGCGGTCGGCGTCGTCAGGCTCGCTCACGCGCAGGGTCGCGGGCGGGCTCATCCAGTTGAGGGGCTTGTAGGACCCGCCGTCGGAGTGCACCAGGACCGAGCCGTCCGACTTCACCATGAGGAGCCGGGTGGCCAGGGGCAGATGAGCCCGGAGGCGGCCGATGTAGTCGACGGAGCAGCGGGCAATGACAAGACGCACGACGGAAACTCTACCCGGCGCCGGGCAGGTCACGTGCCCGCACGGCGGTCCGCGGGATCGGGCAGACTGGAGGGGTGCCCCGATCCAATCGCCCGAACCGCCCCCGCGGGTCCTCGCGTCCCACCAAGTGGTCCGCGTCGCCGGAGCAGGACCTGGAGAGGACGCGGGTGGGTCTGCCGCTGCGGGAATCGGCGCCCGACGGCGAGTGGTCCGTGCGGCGCATCACCGAGCGGAACGCCGCCAAGACCTACACCTGCCCGGGATGCAACTCCCCGATCCTGCCCGGCATCGCCCACCTCGTGGTGTGGCGGGAGGACTCGCTGTTCGGTCCCGAGACGGCCCTCGCCGACCGTCGGCACTGGCACGTGCGGTGCTGGCAGACCCGGAGCTTCCGCTACTGAGGCGCCCTGGACACCCCGCACCGCACGGCGCGGGGCGCCCGTCCTAGACTGGTGGCATGCCCACCGAGTCGCCCGAGTACACGTTCACGCCCAACGACGAGGCGATCGAGATCCGCGCCTCGACGGTCCTTCCCGCCGACCGACGCGACATCGAGCTGCACACCGCCGACGGACTGACCCTCGTGGGGGAGTTCGCGGCGCCCGAGGGCCGGACCCCCGAGGCGACGCTCGTCACACTGCACCCGCTGCCCACGCACGGCGGCTTCATGGACTCGCACGTGTACCGGAAGGCGTCCTTCCGGCTGCCGGCCCTGGCGGACATCGCCGTGCTGCGGTTCAACACGCGCGGCACGTGCTCGCCGCGCGGCTGCAGCGAGGGCGTGTTCGACGGCGGCGACGGGGAGCGCCTGGACCTGCAGGCGGCCGTGCAGTGGGCCGTGGACCAGGGGCTCCGGAACATCTGGCTGGTGGGATGGTCCTTCGGGACCGAACTCTGCCTGAAGTACGGCGCCCAGGACCCGGTGGCCGAGCTCATCGAAGGGGCCATCCTGCTCTCGCCCCCACTGCACCGCGCGGTCGACGCCGACCTCGATGCATGGGGCGCGAGCGGGCTCCCCCTGAAGGTGCTCGTCCCCGAGTTCGACGACTACCTGGTGCCCGAGGACGCCGAGCAGCGGTTCGCACGCGTGCCGCAGGCGGACGTGACCGGGGTCGACGGCGCCAAGCACCTGTGGGTGGGGGAGAAGTACGCGGCCCGCGCGCTCAACGAGATCGTCGGCGTCGTGCGTCCAGAGGTGGACCTCCCGCTGCCTTCCCAGTGGACCGGACCCGCGGCCGTCGCGCCCTCCGCTACCGCCGCCGGCTGAGCGGAGACAGGACGGGCCCGCCGCCGGGCCGCAGACCGGAGAGCGTCACTGGCTGTCCTGGCGTGCGATGAAGACCTCCTTGAGGAGCAGCATCACGGCGGCCGCCGTCGGGATGGCGATCAGGGCCCCGAGGACGCCGAGGAGGCTGCCGCCGGCGATGACCGCGATCACCGCGACCGCACCGGGGACCGCGACGGCACGCTGCATGATGCGCGGCGAGATGAAGTACGCCTCGAACTGCAGGTAGGCCACGTAGGGGATGGCGAACAGCAGTGCGGTGTGCCAGCCCACCGTCATGGCGATCAGGCTCACGAGCACCGCGGCGATGGTGCCTCCCACGAGCGGGATGAACGCCAGCAGTGCGACGACGAAGGCGAGCAGCACGGAGAACGGGACGTCGGCGATGGACATCACGATGAACGCGAAGGTGCCGTTGAGCAGCGCCACGCAGGCCTGCCCGATGACGTACATGCCCACGCTGCGCGTGATCTCCTCGGAGAGGACCTCGACGCGGGGCCTGCGCGAGCGGGGGGCGAGCCGGTACGCCCACTTCTTGATCGACGGCAGCGACGCGAGGAAGTAGAGCGCGAGCACCAGGATCACGAGCGAACCGAACAGGCCGTTGACGATCACCGTCCCGACGCCGAGCACGCCGCCGAAGATGCCGCCGACCGCGGCGCTGTTCGCGAAGAACTTGTCGATCTCCGAGGTGACGCGGTCACGCACCTGGAACTGCTGGTCGAGCGTGGTGAAGAACTCGGAGTTCAGGAAATCGGCGGCGTAGCCGGGGGCGCGCTCCACGATCTGCGACGTCTGGTTCACGATGGTCGGGATCAGCAGCGCGAAGAACCCGGCCACGATGCCCACGAGGATGGACAGGGCCACCGCGATCCCCGCCGGCCGCGGCACGCCCTTGGTCTCGAGCCACCGGACGATCGGATCGAGGCCGAGGGCGATGAACAGGGCCGCCCCGATCCACACGAGCAGTTGGCCCACGTTGGTGATGATGAAGAAGGCCAGCAGGGCGAGGCCCACGCCCACGCTCATCATGAAGCCGAAGTGGATGGGATGGGCCCTCACGTCCCGCAGTTGGGTACCGCTGAACTCCCGCGGGTGGGCACCGCTGAACTTCAGGCGCTCGTCGGCGAGCGAGACGTCCGGGTCGACGGTCACCGGCTCGGGTTCGCGCTCGGGCGGGAACTCGAACCGCGGCCGCGGCTGAGCCGCGGGCAGGGACTTCCGGGCGAGCGAGAACAGGGACCGCAGGGTCGACGGCGCCGTGGCGCCGGTCGGCGGGTCGGCCGGAGGTTGCAGTTCCTCGCCTGTCCCGGGCGGCTCGGGCCGCGGGAGCGGCTGGTCGAGCGGGACTTCCTGGTGGTCTGTCAACGAAGAGCTCTGCTTTCGGAGAGGGCGGTGCGGGTAGGCGGGTGGGGCGACTAGCGAAACCCTAACAGCCGGGGGCGGGCGCAGGACGGAGTTGACGAACGGCGCCACCGGAGGTGCCCGAGGCACGGCTGATCACTCTTCCCGGGAGGCGTCGCCCGCGCCCGGCCCGACCGGGCGGGGGAACTTCGTTACCATTGGGTGACTATTCCTGATGGCCCGCCGCGACATGCGCCGGGCCATCAGAGCGGACGGGGCCAGGCGGTCCGCCGGAACGGACGACGATAGGCGAGCGGTGCGAGGAAAGACAGCAGTAACGATCATCGTGGCAGGGCTCCTGCTGATGCTCCTCGGTATCGGCCAGCGGACCATCTGGGCCCCGGCCGAGACGGTGACCGCCGGCCTCGCCGAGGGGTCCCGGTCGGCTCCTGTCACGGTCATCGAGGCCGGCGCACTGGGAACCGCCGACGGTCCCGTCGAGGTGACGGTCGAGGCCGAGGACCCCTTCGTCCTCGCGGTCGGGAGGTCCTCCGACGTCGAGGCCTGGGTGGGGGATGCCGCTCACCTGAGCGTCACGGGCGTCAGCGAGGACACGCTGTCCTCGGAGTACGCCGACGGCGAGGACACCGTCCCCGACCCGCGCGGCAGCGATCTGTGGATCAGCGAGGAGCCCGGCGACGGCGCGCTGACGTACCGCTGGGAAGAACCCGCGGACGGCGACCTGTCCATCCTGCTCGCCGGCGACGGCGAATCGGCCGCCCCGGCTGACGTCTCCATCACGCGCCCCAATGACACCTCCACGCCGTTCGCCCTGCCGCTCATCATCGGCGGAGCGCTCGTCGTCGTCCTCGGCATCGCGCTCCTCCTCGTCCCGCCGCGCCGCGGCGCGAAGCGGGATTCCGACGCAGTCGAGGGCACCAGGGCCCATGCGCGTATCCACGCCGACGCCGGAAGGCCGGGCGGAGCGTCCTCGATCGCGGCGCCCGGGCCGGTCCTGCTCGTCGCGAGCCTGATCGGCGCCGGTTCACTCGTCGGTATCACTCCGGGGATGGCGACGACGTCGCCGTCGGCCACTGCCACCGCGTCCCCGTCTGCAGCCCCGTCGGCCTCTGCCACCGCATCTCCGTCCGCCGCCGCATCCAGTTCGTCCGTGACGCCGTCGGCTTCTGCCACCGGGTCCCCCTCCGCCACGGCGTCGTCCTCCTCCTCCTCGGCAGGGAGCGAAGCCGGTGGTCCTCCCGTCGTCCTCGCAAGCCAGCTCGAGCGCATCCTCGGCTCCGTGGCAACGACCATCGCCGAGGCCGATGCCGCATCCGACGCCGAGAGCCTGGCCCTGCGGGTCGGCGGTGCGGCACTGGACCTGCGCACGGGTTCCTACGCCGTGCGGGCCAAGGACGCCCAGGCCGCGGCGCCCGCTCCGATCGCCGCGGACCCCGTCCTCCTGGACATGATCCCCGCGGGCGCCGGATGGCCCCGCACGATCGTCGCCCTGACGCAGGGCGATGACAACCCGGTGCCGCAGGCCCTCCTGCTCGTGCAGGCGACCCCGCGCGAGAACTACAAGCTCACCTCGGCGGTCCAGATGCTGCCGGGCAGCACCTTCCCCTCGGCGCCGCCACCCGGGGCCGGAGGCGTTGTGCCGCTGGACGAAGCCGGAGCGCTCACGACGGCGCCGCAGGCCGCCGTCGCCTCCATCGCCGACCTCCTGACGAAGCCGACCGACGCCACGTCCGGGATCTTCGAGGAGAACTCCTTCTCCAAGGCCATCACCGATTTCCAGGCCGGGGTGGTCGCCGATCCCGGCAACAACGCCGCCGACATCACCTTCACGCACACGGCCGACGGCACCCGGACGCAGGCGCTGCCGACCGCTGACGGTGGCGCGATGGTGTTCGGCTATCTCACCCACACCTATTCCAGCGTCCCGAAGGGCGCCGGAGACAGCATCGACCTCAAGGGGACGGTGTACCAGTCGCTGACGGGGAAGGATTCCAGCGAGAAGGGCATCGACGTCAACTACGGCGAGGCCGTCATGATGTACGTTCCCGGGGCCGGGAGCGACGATAAGATCCGGGTCATCGGCGCCGCGCAGCAGTTGCTCTCGGCCGCACTCCGCTGACCCGGCCCCCGCACTCCTGCCTCCGACAGCCAGGCAGCAAGAGAAAGGCAGAGCATTGTCCACACCAGCACAGCGGGGCGGGATGCCGCCGTCGAGCATGAACCTGCGGGGAGCGGTGGACCTGTCCGCGCTCAAGGCGCGCGCAGACGCTGCATCCCGCCCGGCCCCGGCGCGACAGGCCGCGGCGGCACCGAGTCCCTACATCGTCGAGGTGACGAAGCAGACGTTCCCGCAGCTCGTGCAGCTCTCGGCCCAGGTGCCCGTGATCGTGAACCTCCGGGCCGCGTGGAGCGAGCAGTCCAACCAGGTCACGGCCGTCCTCGAGGGTGCGGCCGTGGAGTTCGACGGGCGGATCCTGCTCGCCAACGTGGACCTCGAGGCCCAGCCGCAGATCGCCCAGGCGTTCCAGGCGCAGGGCGTGCCGACCGTCGTCGCCGTCGTCAAGGGCCAGCCGGTGCCCCTGTTCGAGGGCGTCCTGCCCGACCCCCAGATCCGCGCGTACCTGGACGAGCTCATGAAGGTCGCCGAGGCCAACGGCGTGACAGGCACGCTCAACGACGGCTCGGAGCCCGGCCCGGCCGCCGCGGAGGAGCCACCTCTGCCGCCGCTGCACCAGGAGGCCTTCGACGCCATCGAGGCGGGGGACTACGCTACGGCCGCCGCGGCGTATCGGCGCGCCCTCGCGGAGCAGCCCGCCGACGCGGATGCGAAAGCCGGGCTGGCGCAGGTGGAACTTATGGAGCGCGTGCAGGACGCCGACCCCGCAGAGGTCCGCCGGCGGGGCGCCGACGAACCCGACGCCGTCGAGGCGCAGCTCGCCGTCGCCGACCTCGACCTGATGGGTGGCCATGTGGAGGACGCGTTCAACCGCATCGTCGCGTTCATCGCACGCACCGCAGGGGAGGACAGGGAAGCGGCGCGCAAACGCCTGCTGGAGCTGTTCGACGTCGTCGGCGTCACCGATCCGCGGGTGACCAAGGCCCGCGGCGCCCTCGCCCGCGCACTGTTCTAGGAACCCGCCCAGCCCGTCCGATCCGAAGGATCCCATGACCTCCCCTGTCTCCCCGTCGGGCACCCCCGGCCTCTTCGACCCGATCACGCTCCGATCCCTGGACCTGCCGCACCGGGGATGGGTGGCCGCCATGTGCCAGTACTCCTGCGATCCTGCCGGTGCGGCCGGCGTTCCCACCGACTGGCACCTCGTGCACCTCGGCCAGTTCGCCACCGGGGGCGCGGCACTCATCATCACCGAGGCCGCCGCCGTGAGCCACGAGGGCATGATCAGCCCGCGCGACGCCGGCATCTACACTCGGGAGCAGGCCGCGGCCTGGCGCCGCATCAACGACTTCATCCATGAGCACAGCGCCGTCGGCACGAAGACGGCGGTGCAGCTGGCACATGCCGGACGGAAGGCGTCGACGTACTGGCCGTTCAGCGGCAGGCACGACTCCGTCCCCGGGTCGGAGGGCGGTTGGCAGACCCTCGGCCCCACCGACGAGGCCTTCGGCCGGTACGCCGCGCCCCGCGCCATGACGGAGGCGGACATCGCCAAGGTCATCGGCGACTTCGGTGCGGCCGCCGCGCTCGCCGTGGAAGCCGGCTTCGACACCATGGAGATCCACGCCGCGCACGGGTACCTGCTGCACCAGTTCCTGTCGCCGCTCGTCAACACGCGCACGGACGGCTGGGGCGGTTCGGAGGAGGCCCGCTTCCGCCTGACGCTCGAGGTGATCCGCGAGATCCGTCGCGTCATCCCGGCCACCATGCCGCTGCTGCTGCGCATCTCGGCATCCGACTGGACCGAGGGCGGCATCGACGGCAGTGTCTCCGCGCGACTCGCCAAGCGCGCGGCGGAGGAGGGCGTCGACTTCATCGATGTGTCCTCCGGCGGTGCCGTTCCCGCCGCATCCATCCCCGTGGGTCCGGGCTACCAGGTGGCGCTGGCCGAGGAGGTGCGCTCCTCCGGGGTGCCGACCGGCGCCGTCGGGCTCATCAGCGACCCGGGTCAGGCCGACGCCGTGATCCGCGAGGAGCGGGCCGACGTCGTCCTCATCGCGCGGGCCGCGCTGCGCGATCCCCACTGGTGGATGCGGGCCGCCCACGAGCTCGGCCACGACCTCGTCCCGGCACCCCAGTACGAACGGGCGGGCGGTTTCTGACGGCCCACTCCTTCTCCTCCTTTGGGATGACGAGTGGCGGAAGCGTGCGTTGCTAGCGTGGCACCATGAGTTCACTCGTGCCACCGCCGACCGATGAGGACAATCCGCAGGCCAGGACCGGCACGGCCGCCCTGAGCATCCGTGGACTCGCCAAGCGTTTCGGCGAGAAGATCGCCGTCGACGGCGTCAGCCTCGAGGTCCCGCCGGGTTCGTTCTACGGGCTCGTCGGTCCGAACGGCGCCGGCAAGACCACCACGCTGTCCATGGCCACGGGCCTGCTGCGTCCCGACTTCGGGCAGGCACTCGTCCACGGGGTGGACGTGTGGGCGCAGCCCCTGCAGGCCAAGAAGCTGATGGGGATCCTGCCCGACGGCGTCCGGCTCTTCGACCGCCTCACGGGTGAGCAGTTGGTCACCTACGCGGGGCTGCTGCGCGGCATGGACCGGGAGACCGTGGTCCAGCGCACGGGTGACCTGCTGCGCGCCCTCGATCTCACGAACGACGCCGGCACGCTCGTGGTCGACTACTCGGCAGGGATGACGAAGAAGATCGCCCTCGCGTCCGCCCTGATCCACGCCCCCAAGCTGCTGGTGCTCGACGAGCCGTTCGAGTCCGTCGATCCCGTCTCGGCGGCGAACATCCGGGACATCCTGACCGGATACGTGCAGTCCGGGGGATCGGTGATCGTCTCCAGCCATGTCATGGACCTCGTGCAGCGCATGTGCGACCACGTCGCCGTGATCGCGGCGGGCACCGTCCTCGCTGCCGGGACCGTCGACGAGGTCCGGGGCGACGCCACGCTCGAGGATCGTTTCGTCGAGCTCGTCGGCGGCCGGAACACCTCGGAAGGGCTGACGTGGTTGCGCACCTCCTGAGACTCAAGATCCTCCTGCTGCGCAATTCGCTCAGGCGGAGCACCGGGCAGCTCATCGGGGTGATCCTCGGCGGGCTGTACGGACTGGGCGTCCTGGGGCTGATCGTGGTGGGCCTCGTGCTGCTCGGCAGTCAGGACCCCGAGCTTATCCGGACCGTCCTCGTGATCGGCGGCTCAGCCACGGTGCTCGGGTGGATCGTGATCCCCATCGCGGCCGCCGGCATCGACATGACGCTCGACCCCGCACGCTTCGTGACCTTCGCGATCCCGCGACGCGAACTGCTCGCGGGGCTGGTGCTGGGAGGCCTCGTGGGCATCCCCGGGATCGTGACGCTCATCGCCGCGCTGACGCAGGTGCTCACATGGATCCGTTATCCCGCGGCCGCCCTGGCCGCCCTGGTCTGCGCCCTGGTCGCCGTCCTCCTGTGCGTCGTCGCATCGCGCCTCGTCACGACGGCGGTGTCCTCACTGACGGGCTCGCGCCGCTTCAAGGACATCAACGGCATCGTGGCGTTCATCCCGCTGATCTTCCTGGGGCCGATCATCGGGGGAGTGACCGCCGGATTCCAGGGCTCGCCAGGCTTCGCGCGATCCCTGGCCGATGTCCTCGCCTGGACACCACTCGGCGCCCTCTGGGCGGTGCCGGCGGACGTCGCCATGGGTGATCCCGGGACGGCGTTGCTGCGGTTCCTGATCGGGGCGGCCACCCTATTGCTGTTCCTCGTGCTGTGGAGCCGCACCCTCGCCCACGCGCTGGTCACACCTCCCTACAATGCGGTGGCGAAGCGGGCCGGTGGCAACCTCGGCTGGTTCGGCCGGTTCCCCGCGACCCCCGCGGGGGCGGTAGCTGCGAGGGCCCTGACCTACTGGCTCCGCGATCCGCGCTACTCCGCCTCACTCGTGGTGATCCCCTTCGTCGCGGTGCTGCTGTACTTCTCGGGGGGAGCGTCCGGTACGGCCTTCGCCTTCCTCGGTCCCCTCACGGCATTCCTCCTGGCATGGTCCATCTCGGCCGACATCTCCTACGACAACACGGCCTTCAGCCTCCACCTGTCGACCGGGGTCCGCGGTCTCGACGACCGTCTGGGCCGGGCCGCGGCGTTGCTGGTCTTCTCCCTGCCCATCACCCTGGTGTTCACGGTGGTGCCGTTGCTGATCACGGGCCGGCCCGAGGACCTACCGGTGATGCTGGGACTGGCGCTCGGCCTGCTGCTGACCGGTGCAGGGCTGTCGAGCCTCGTATCGGCGCGGTACACGTACAACGTGCCGCTTCCCGGCGAGAGCGCCTTCAAGACGCCGCCGGGCACCAACTTCACCATGTTCACCGTGCAGTTCATCGGCTGGATCGTGATGGTGCTGCTGGCCCTGCCCGAGCTCGTCCTGACGATCGTCTACTTCGTGACCGGGGATGCGCTGTTCGGGTGGCTGACACTGCTGGTCGGACTGGTCCTCGGAGCGGTCCTGCTCGTGGCGGGCATCCGGGTCGGTGGCCGGTGGTACGACAGCAGGGCGCCGGAACTGCTGCTGGCCGTATCCGCCAACCGCTGACCGGTCCGTCTCCCGAGGAGCGCTTCGGTGGAAGGCTTGTCGCGGCGCTGTTCCTGCCCGTTGCCGGGCTCGTCGCGGCGTTGCTCCTTTCCGTCGAAGGCGCGCGGCGAACCCTAGGTCGAGTCCGAGGACCTGGCAAGACCGGAGCAGATTTGTGCGCAGTCGCCGATTCCACCTGTGTATAACCGGTGGCAGTCGGAGTGCTTGCCGTTATGCTGGCACCCATTCCGGCTTGGCGGGCGAGGACGATTGGGGAATCACGTGTTTCCTGTGCGTACACTTCAAGGCCGACGTCTCGTGCCGGCTCTGGCAGGTCCAGTCATCGCGGCAATGGTGCTGACCGGATGCCAGGGCGGTGCCGATCCCTCGGCGTCCCCTACTCCTGAGCCGTCGGTGTCTGCAGCCTCCGCGTCGGCATCCGCGTCCGCTTCGTCCAGCCCCGCGCCATCGCCCGCGTCTTCGGCGGGGCCCGCTGCGAACATTCCGGTACCGGTGAAGCCACCGTTGGCCGACGAGAACTCGGCCGAGGGGCTGGAGGCGTTCACCGAGTACTGGTTCGAACTGTTCTCATACGGATACGAGACCAACGACTGGGCGACATATGACGAACTAACAGATGCCGGTTGTCGGTCCTGCTCAAACCTTACGGGTCAGGTCCGTGACCACTACACCAATGGAGGATGGATTAAGGGCGGAAACGTGCGCCTGAACTCGCTGCAAACTGAATTCTTAAAGAATACTTCGGGCTCGATAAATTCATTCGTCGACGTAGAACAGTCGGAGTTGATCTACTTTAATTCAACAGGCAGGGAAGTAGATCGGTCTGAGCCGCTGCCATCGACCATAAACGTCACTATTGCACTCTGGGACCAAGATAAATGGCTTATGCTCGAGTTCGGCTCTCCTGAGGGAGCTTGATATGAGACGAAGATTGGGTCGGGTGATTACGGCAGTCACCATTGTATTGTGCATTCATTCGGTCAGCGCGAGTAGCGCCACTGCCGACAATAGAAAGGTAGGAGCGGCTTTTCGGATGGAGGACTTGTAAACGCAGAAAGCGTCTCGAAGACTGAGCAAGGCGGACGTCCTGTTGCAGAAGGCGATGGAGTCGTCCCTGACGCAGGGCCACCTTCGACAACGCCCGCCGCTTCGCCGGTGGACGACGGCATTGAGTACACCTACGAGCGAGCGTGTACTGCAGGTGCTGGTGAGGCCCTGGATCCTGCGACGTGTCCACGGGTCGATGCCGTGTGTGCCGCCCAGGAGGGTGGCACTCTGGTGAACTGGATCGCCATCGATACCCGGGTGCAACCGGCAACCCGGACGCCCACGGGTAGGACTTCCTGCATGTATCCCGGCGAGCCACCGGTCGCGCCGGTGGAGGCCGGATTCGTGCCCGCGGAAGTGCCGGTGGTGATCACGGTGGAGGAGTTCCAGAAGCAGCCGGTGCTTGCGGCGACGATCCTGTCGCAGCCCGCGAATTTCGGGCTGCGCAACGCGCACTCGAACTTGTGGGCTCAGGCTGCGGAGCAGGAGTTCGCGTTCGAGTTCCAGGACGCCGATGTCGTGCTCATGGCCCGTCCGGTCGCGTATCTGTGGGAGTCCGGCGATGGCACGACCGTACGCACCACCAGCCCTGGCGGTCCGGTGCCGGGCAATGGGTTCGATACGCAGACGCCGACGAGTCACCGGTACGCCGAGACGGGGGACTTCCAGGTGACAGTGACCACGTTCTTCGCCGGGGATTATTCGGTCGACGGCGGGCCGTTCCAGCCGGTCGCCGGAGAGGCCGCCGTGGTCTCGGCGCCGCATCTGATGAGTATCTGGCGCACGCGGGGACACCAGGTGAGCCAAGACTGCCTGGAGAACCCCACCGGGATCGGCTGCCAGCCGCCTGCCCGCTGAGTGGTTGCCGGTGATGATCGCTGGCCGACGGCTACAGGTGGTTGCCGGCAGGGATCAGAACGGCGGGGGTACGGGGTCGCTGGTGTAGACGCGGCCGGTGGGTGAGATGGCGGTGAGTCGACCGGATGGTTGTCGGTCTCGGGTGTCCTGTGTGCCGAGGGCGTTATGACCGGCAGGAGTGTTCCCGGTGTCAAGCGCATGCCGGGGATCCTGGGTGTAGTGCCAGATGCCTTCGCTCTTGAGCTTGTGGTGCTTGCGGCACAGGTGCGCAAGATTGTCATAGCTGGTGGGTCCGCCATGGGACCAGGGCACGGTGTGGTCGAGTTCGCAGCGGGAGGCCGGGATGGTGCAGCCGGGATGGCGGCAGGTCTGATCGCGGACCCGGAGCCAGGTCTTCAAGTCCGCAGGGACGCTGTAGGTGGTGCGGCCGACGCTGAGCACGGCCCCGGTTTCGGGATGGGTGAGCAGGCGCGTGAACGAGGGCGCGTGGGCTGCCAGCCGCCGGGCGATATCGGCGGGAATGGGTCCGTAGCCTTCGAGATCGGCCGGGGCGTCGTCCACGCCGAGCAGCGTCAGCACCGGGACGGTGACATTGACGTGGGCCCTGATCCTTCCAGCCCCGGCTGCCACCCCGGCACCGGCCCCGGAGCAGGTGCCCGTACTCGCACTACCCGCATCCGCACCAGCCCCCGTGTCCGACCCGGTCCCGGCACCAGCGCTCTGGCAGGCGGTGGTGCCGGGGCAGCCGTCTCCGGAGATCAGCAGGTCGGTGAGGACATCGGCGCGTAGCTGGGGCAGGGTGCGGTGCTCGGTGGGAGTCTGCAGCGTACGGGCGATCAGGTTCAGGCGGGTGTCGATGGCGGTGGCATCGGTGGCGGACAGGTACACGTGCAGCCAGACCATCGCGTCGTGATCGGGTTCGATGTCCACGCGGCGACGGGATGCGGCGGTGGCAGCCCGGTCGAGGAGGGGCTCGGGGTCCAGCCGCGTGCGTAGTGAGCGTGCCCTGGCGGACAGGCGGCTGGGGGTGGTGTCCGCGGCCAGTGGGAGGAGTTGATCCTCGAGCAGGGCGGCCGCGCCTGCGGGCAGCCCCTCGCATTCGTGCACGACGGTGGTCGCATGTGCCCAGGAAATGGTTCCCTCGCGGAGGGCCTGGAGGGTTCTCGTCTGGTGGTTGACCAGGACCGCGGAGTATTGCACGAGGCGATGAGCGGCTCGTTCGGAGATCCGCAGCAGACATGCCAGCTCGGTTGCGGCGGTCGTATCCGCCAGATTCGTGCGGCGTCGCCTGGTGCCGTGCTGATCGGATTGTCGACCGGATTCCCCACCGGATTCCGCGCCGGACTGGTAATCGAAGAACTGGTCTTCGAGAAGTACACGCAGTTCCTCGGTGGCGGCTGCCATATCGGCGTCGATGCGGGCTTTCTCGGCGTTGAGGGACAGTATGCGTGCGTCGATCCGCTCGCATTCCGTCCGATACTCGGCACCCGTTCTCATGCCTCCATCATCGACCCCGCCACCGACACTATCGGGGCCTTGCGAATGCAATCCAGGAGGCGAGTTCAAGTAATTCGTCGAGTCGATGCGGGATATCCTGGAGAAAGGAATGGGATACTCAGAACTTCCGCCGGGGGCCCTGCGCGGACGGGCGATAGACTGGGGTCATGACTATGCCTGCAGATCCCTTCGCCAACGATCCCCTCGACCCCGGCACCGGCGGCTCCACGGCAACCATCGAACGGGAGGAAGTGCGTCAGGAGGTCGAGCCCGGTGACGCCGAGCGCTTCGCGCACTACGTGCGTAAGGAGAAGATCATGGAGTCGGCCTTCACCGGCGAGCCCGTGATCGCCCTCTGCGGCAAGGTGTGGACACCGGGCCGCGACCCGGAGAAGTTCCCCGTGTGCCCCGAATGCAAAGAGATCTACAACGGCCTGCGTCCGGGCAACGACGACCCCAAGAGCTGACAACCGGGCAGTAGCACGCCCGACCGCGGGAGCATGCGCCCCAGGGGTCCGTTGCAGGTCCTGGAGCTCCACAGGGTGAAGGGCTGGTTCATGCCATGCCGATCTGCGCGAGGCACGTGGCCATCCGACACGTCGGCACAGTCGCACCCCTCGGGGTGGCTCGGTGCGCCGCTGACCGAGGAACACCGGCGAGCCACGGCCACGCCGGCCACGCATGAGCAGACCCCAGTAGAACACCAGGTGCCATGAGCAAGACCGCCAGAACGGCCACGAAGAAGTCAGCCGGCGTGATGACGCCCGAGCTGCGCCCCCTCACCATCGGCATCCTCGCGATCATCACCTGCGCGGCCTTCGAGGCGATGGCCGTCATCACCGCGATGCCCTCCGTGGCCCGTGAGCTCTCCGGCGAAGCGAGCTACGGCCTCGCGTTCTCCATGTACCTGACGGCATCCCTGCTGGGCACCGTCGTCGCCGGCTCGTGGTGCGACCGCAAGGGTCCCCGGCCCGCGCTCGCCGTCGGGATGACCCTCATGATCCTCGGCCTGCTGGTGGCGGGAGTGGCGTCCGACTTCTGGCTCGTCACGGTGGGCCGTGCGGTGTCCGGACTGGGCGGTGGCGCCATGATCGTGGCGGTGTACGTCGTCATCGGGCGCTCCTTCCCGCAGCGGGCCCAGCCGGTGGTGTTCGGCTGGCTCGCCGCCGCATGGGTGCTGCCGGCCCTGATCGGACCGGTGGTCGCGGGTTTCGTCACGCAGCAGTTCGGATGGCGCTGGGTGTTCCTCGGTGCCGCGCCCGTGGTCCTCGCCGCCGTCGTGATCGTATGGCCCAAGACGAGGGAGCTCGGGCCGCTGGATTCGAACGAGGCCGGTTCGGCGAGAGCGCGGGTCCTGCGCGGCCTCGCCCTGGTCGGTGGCGTCTTCGTGGCCCAATGGGCGGTGGTCCGGCTCGCCGACACGCAGGATCCCGACGCCGGGACCGTCACCGGGCTCGCCCTGCTGGCCGCGGCCGGCGTC
Source organism: Arthrobacter sp. MDT2-16 (assembly GCF_054510925.1). Lineage (NCBI taxonomy): Bacteria > Bacillati > Actinomycetota > Actinomycetes > Micrococcales > Micrococcaceae > Arthrobacter > Arthrobacter sp. MDT2-16. Next base: position 84,239 of record NZ_JBTNDP010000006.1, on the reverse strand, counting down.
GTGGTCGCCCTGTTCGTCCTGCCGGCACTCCTGCCCAAGGGCACCCTGGTCCTCGGCCGCGGGCTACCGAGCATCATCGCGACACGCGGCCTCGTGAATGTGGCCTTTTTCGGTACCGAGGCCTTCATCCCGCTCATGCTGGCGAGTTCGCGGGACATCGACCCCGGGACCGCCGGCCTCACCCTGAGTGCAGGCGCACTCGGCTGGAGCGCCGGGTCCTACGTCCAGGCGCGTGTGACGTTCAAGCGGCAGTGGCTGCTCGTCGCCGGCTCCTCGATCCTCTCGCTCTCGCTCGGCGGCTTCGCGCTTGCGACGGCGGTCGAAGCGCCACTGTGGGTGCTCGCCGTGGTGTGGGGACTCTCGGGTTTCGCCATGGGGATGACGCTGTCGAGCACGTCGGTGCTGGTGCTGAAACTGTCGCCGACCACCGAGCAGGGGCGCAACTCGGCCGCCCTGCAGATCTCCGACCAGCTGGGCGGGGTCGCCGGAACGGCCGGTGCCGGTGCCCTGTTCGCGCTCCTGCGCGATCCCGCCGATCCGGGACACGTGCCCACGTTCGTTGCGATCTGGCTCGCTCTGTGGGTGTTCACGGCAGCAGGTATAGTTTCGGGTCTGAGAGGGGCCAGGTCATCCGACGACGGCCCCGGCCTCACCCCCAGCAAGTCAATGGAAGGTACTGTCCCGGCGTGAGTAGTGACACCCTGTTCGGTGCCGGCGCAGCCCTGCCCCCCGCATATCCGGAGCGCGCCGCCTGGGGGACCGCCCCTAAGCTGCGCCAGTGGCAGAGCGAAGCGCTGGAGAAGTATTTCCGGGAGTCCCCGAGCGATTTCCTCGCGGTGGCCACCCCGGGTGCCGGCAAGACGACCTTCGCCCTCCGGGTGGCGACCGAGCTCGTCGATCGCGGCGTCATCAACCGCATCACGATCGTCGCGCCCACGGACCACCTCAAGCGCCAGTGGGCGGACGCTGCCGCGAAGGTGGGCCTTGCGATCGACCCCAACTTCAAGAACGCCGACGGTCGCCACGGCGGTGCGTTCATTGGCGTGGCCGTGACCTACGCCCAGGTGGCCAGCAAGCCGATGCTGCACCGCGCGAAGACGGAGGCTGCCCGCACCCTCGTCATCCTCGACGAGATCCACCACGGCGGCGACGCCCTCTCGTGGGGCGACGGCATCCGCGAGGCCTTCGAACCCGCGGCACGCCGCCTCGCGCTCACCGGGACGCCCTTCCGCTCGGACACCGCGGCCATCCCCTTCGTCGAGTACGCCGAGGACCGCGACGGGATCCGCCGTTCACGCGCCGACTACACCTACGGCTACGGCCAGGCCCTCCGCGACCACGTGGTCCGGCCCGTCATGTTCATGGCGTACTCCGGCCAGATGCGCTGGCGCACCAGCGGTGGGGAGGAGATGGCGGCATCGCTGGGTGAGGCCGCGGTGACGAAGGACATCACGGCCCAGGCCTGGCGCACGGCACTCAACCCGGCCGGCGAGTGGATCCCCGCGGTCCTCGCCGCCGCCGACAAGCGCCTCACCGAGGTGCGCCGTACCGTGCACGACGCCGGGGGCCTCGTCATCGCGACGGACCACGACGACGCCCGCGCCTATGCGGGCCAGCTCAAGCGCATCACGGGGGAGTCCCCGACGGTGATCCTGTCCGACGACGCGAAGGCCTCCTCGAAGATTGAGGAGTTCTCCGCAGGGGACAAGCGCTGGATGGTGGCGGTGCGCATGGTGTCCGAGGGCGTGGACGTCCCGCGACTCGCCGTCGGCGTCTACGCGACGTCCACCGCGACCCCGCTGTTCTTCGCCCAGGCCGTCGGACGCTACGTGCGTGCCCGACGGCGTGGCGAGACGGCGTCGATCTTCCTGCCGTCCGTGCCAAACCTCATGGCCCTGGCGAACCAGCTCGAACTCGAACGCGACCACGCCCTCGACCGCCCGGAGAAGGACGACGAGGGGTTCGGCCTCGAGGACGCGCTGATGGAGGAGGCGAACCGCGAGGACAAGGCGTCGGATTCGCTGACCAAGCAGAAGTTCGAGGCGCTCGAGTCACAGGCGTCCTTCGACCGCGTCCTGTTCGACGGCGGCGAGTTCGGGACCGGTGGTGAGATGGGCAGTGACGAGGAACTCGACTTCCTCGGCATCCCCGGGCTGCTCGACGCCGACCAGGTGGGCCAGCTCCTGCGCCAGCGCCAGCAGGAGCAGCAGTCACGCCGCAAGACACGCCCGACGGCGGCGGCGGCCGCCGAGCCGCTCGTGGTGGACCACCGGCAGCTCACCGAACTGCGTGGGCAACTCGCGAAGAACGTCTCGGCGTGGGCCGCCCGGACGGGCATGCCCCACGGCCAGGTGCACACCGAGCTGCGCCGGCAGTGCGGCGGCCCGGCCGTGGCCCAGGCCGACGAGGACCAGCTCCAGCGCCGCCTGCAGAAGCTGCAGGACTGGTTCATCGGCAAGAAGTAGCGCTGCGCGGACACAGAACGAGGGCCGGGCTGGACGTACCAGCCCGGCCCTCGTGCATCCGGTTCTAGCGCACCAGTTCGATGCCTGCGGCCTCGAGTTCGTCCAGGGTCTGCTCCGACCTGTCCTCGTGCACGCCCCGCGTGAGGTCGGTGAGCACGGACACCGCGTACCCCGCCTGGAGTGCGTCGAGCGCGGTGGCCCGCACGCAGTAGTCGGTGGCGAGCCCGGCGATCACGACGTCGTCCACCTCGTGGTCCTGCAGCCAGTCGTCGAGGGTCATCGGGTCCTCGTCGGGGTCGACCGCCCCGCCGCCGAGTTTCTGCTCACCCGTGGGAACTTCGTCGTCGGGCGCCTTGACACCCTCGAAGCCCGAGTACGCGGCCTCGAACTGCCCCTTGCGGAACACGGCGTCGATGCTCTCGGTGTCGAGGTCCCGGTGGAAGTCGGACCCCTTGGTGTCGGCGACGCAGTGGACAGGCCAGGAGTCCACGAAGTCGGGGTCCTCGGAGAAATGCGCCCCCGGATCGATGTGCCAGTCCTGCGTCGCGACGACGTAGTCGTAGGAGCCGGCCTGCTCGTCGATGTGGTCGCTGATCGCGGCTGCGACCTGCGCGCCACCCTGCACGGCGAGGGACCCGCCCTCGCAGAAATCGTTCTGCACATCCACGATGATCAGTGCTCGCGTCACGGTGCTGCCTCCTCGTACTCGGTGGGTATGATGGGTTCGCCGCGCTGCAGGCGCCGGACGGCTCCGGGCAGCTCGGCGATGGAACGGGCGTGCTGCCCGGCGGCCCGCAGGACCGCCTCGGGCCCGGTCCAGCCGGGCAGGACGACGCCGTCGCGCATGAACTGCTGCATCAGCGGCCGGTCGTCGCCGTCGTCGCCGGGCGTGATCCCGATGCCCACGATCTCAGCCTGGGCCACCCCGTGCTCGTCACGACGGCGCAGGGCGTGCTTGAGTCCGCCGACTGACGCCTTGTTCTTCGCGGCCTTCGCCACGGAGACGAACGCGCCGGAGTCGTCCTGCCGGCTCACGAGCTTGTAGACCATGCCCGCCGTCGGCGCACCGGAGCCGGTGACCAGCGACGTGCCGACACCGTAGGAATCGACCGGGGCCGAGGCGAGGAGCCCGATGGCGAACTCGTCGAGGTCGGACGTCACCACGATCCTGGTGGTGTGGTTGCCGAGGTCGTCGAGGAGCTGCCGCACCCAGCGGGCCTGCGCCACGAGGTCGCCGGAGTCCAGGCGGACGGCGCCGAGCTCGGGGCCCGCCACCTCCACGGCCGTGCGGACGCCCTGCTCGACGTCGTAGGTGTCCACGAGGAGCGAGGTGCCCCGTCCCAGGGCTGCGACCTGCGCCTCGAACGCCGCGCGTTCGGAATCGTGGAGGAGCGTGAAGGAGTGCGCGGCGGTGCCGACGGTCGGCAGGCCGTACCGGCGGCCGGCCTCGAGGTTGGAGGTGCTCGCGAAGCCGCCGATGATCGCGGCACGCGCGCAGGCGACGGCGGCCTCCTCGTGCGTGCGGCGCGAACCCATCTCGATGCACGGGCGCCCGGCGGCCGCACCGGTCATACGCGAGGCCGCGGAGGCTATGGCGCTGTCGTGGTTGAGGATCGACAGCACGAGCGTCTCGAGGATGCAGGCCTCGGCGAAGGTGGACTCCACCGTCAGGATCGGCGAGTTCGGGAAGTACGCCTCGCCCTCCGCGTAGCCCGAGATGGAACCCGTGAACCGGAAGTCCGCCAGCCAGGAGAGGGTGGTGTCGTCGACGATACGGTGGTCGCTGAGGAACGCCAGCTGCGCGTCGTCGAACCGGAAGGTCGCCAGCGCCTCGAGCAGGCGCCCCGTCCCGGCGACGACGCCGTACCGCCGCCCGGCCGGGAGCCGGCGGGCGAAGGCCTCGAACACGGAACGGCGGTGTGCCGCCCCCGAGTGCAGGGAGGCCTGCAGCATCGTGAGCTCGTACTGGTCGGTGAAGAGCGCACTGTTCGGCATGGTCGGGGCGGGAGGCGCCGCACCGGCGGCGGGCGGTTCGGTGTGGGCATTGATCACCCTTGAAACGATAGCGGGGCGCCCGGGGTGTGAGTACCCGGACAGCGGGCAGTGGGGATGCGACCTAGAATGAGGGGATGACCGTAGGCTTTGCAACCGGCACCGACACCCTGGAAGAGGTGCGGACGACCGAGAAGACCGACCTGGACCAGCCCTGGGTGGTCGTCGTCTGGAACGATCCCGTGAACCTCATGAGCTACGTGAGCTACGTCTTCCAGTCCTACTTCGGCTACAGCGAGGCGAAGGCCCGCACGCTGATGCTCGAGGTCCACGAACAGGGCCGCTCCGCCGTCGTCTCCGGCAGCCGCGAGAAAGTGGAACAGGACACCGTGGCACTGCACTCGTACGGGCTGTGGGCCACCTTCGAGAAAATCGGAAGCGAGTAAGCCCACCCCATGGCAAAGCCGTTCAAATCGACGCGCCGCGGCATCACCGGCGCGCTGGAACCCGGGGAGGCGCGCCTGCTCGGCGCGCTGCTCGAGGACGTCATCTCCATGCTCGAGCCCGAGACGGAGCCCGGCGACGACCCGCTGGCGGCGATCGTGGGCATGTCCGGTACGGACGCCGAGGCGACGGCGCCCGACGACTCCGCCGTCCGCCGCCTCCTGCCCGATGCCGTCCGCGGCGACGACGACGAGGCGCTCGCCTTCCGGCGCCTGACCGAGCGGTCGCTGCGCGAGCAGAAGATCGGCGCCCTGCGCAGCAGCGCCCTGGTGATCGAGACGAATCCCATCACCCTCGGTTCCGAGCAGGCACGGCTCCTCGCACAGGCGCTCAACGACGTCCGCCTCGTCCTCGCCGACCGGCTCAGCATCGAGACGGAGGAGGACGCCGAACGGCTGCACGACATCGCGGACTCCAAGGACGTCGACGACGTCGAGTCCTACCTCGCGCTCGTCTACAACTTCATCACCTGGCTCCAGGAGTCCCTCGTGCAAGCCATGCTGAAAGCGGCTCGGCTGGAGCGCTGACGCGCACCGGTGGAGGGCTGTGACACACCCCACGGGCCGATGAATAGTTTTCGCGGGCGGCACGTTCTAGTCTCAGAGGATCATGAGCCCAGAGCCAGCGAACACCGACCGCAGCGAAGCGCCCATCGGCATCTTCGACTCCGGCGTCGGGGGACTGACCGTCGCGCGAGCCGTCATCGACCAGCTGCCCCACGAATCGATCATGTACGTCGGTGACACGGCGAACGGGCCCTACGGACCCCTGCCGATCGCGCGTGTCCGAGCCCATGCGCTCGGCGTCATGGACGAGCTGGTCGACTCGGGCGTGAAGCTCCTCGTCATCGCGTGCAACTCGGCGTCGGCCGCGGTGCTCCGCGATGCGCGGGAACGCTACACCGCCCGGTACGGCATCCCCGTGATCGAGGTCATCCAGCCGGCCGTCCGCCGGGCCGTCGCCTCCACCCGCTCGGGCCGGATCGGGGTCATCGGCACGAGCGCCACCGTGGGGTCCCGGGCCTACGACGACACCTTCGCCGCCGCCCCGCACCTCGAGGTCACCTCCGTGGCGTGCCCGGCCTTCGTCGAGTTCGTGGAGGCCGGGATCACCGGCGGCCCTGCCCTCCTGAGGACGGCCGAGGAGTACCTCGCGCCGCTGAAGGACGCGGGTGTGGACACGCTCGTGCTCGGCTGCACCCACTATCCGCTGCTGACCGGCGTCATCTCCTACGTCATGGGCGATGCCGTGACCCTGGTGTCGAGCGCCGAGGAGACCGCCAAGGACGTGTACCGCGCGCTCGTCTCCCACGACCTCGAGCGGGACGGCACGGCACCCGGGGCGCACCGTTTCATCGCGACGGGCGACGCCGCAGGCTTCGAGGTGCTGGCACGCCGGTTCCTGGGGCCCGAGGTGCTCAGCGTCCAGCACGTGGACCATGTGGCCGCGCAGTATCCGACCGGCAGCCTCGCGCGGATCACGCCCGAGATGATCGCCGCCGGGTTCCCGCCCGCATGAAGCTCACCATCGTCGGCTGCAGCGGATCCTTCCCCGGCCCGCAGTCCCCGGCCTCCTGCTACCTCCTCAGCGCCGAGTGGGAGGGCCGCACGTGGCGGATCCTCCTCGACCTGGGCAACGGATCGCTCGGTGCCCTCCAGCGGTACATGGACCTGCGCGAGATCGACGCCGTGTTCCTCTCCCACCTGCATCCCGACCACTGCATGGACCTGTGCGGCCTGCACGTGGCAGTCCACTGGGACCCGTCCGGCTGGGGGCTGCCCCGCATCCCCGTCTGGGGACCGGCCGCGACGGCGGACCGGATGGCGAGCGCGTACGGCCTCGATCCGGATCCGGGGATGCACGAGGACTTCGACTTCCGGTCGTGGGAGGACCGGTCGGCGGTGTCCCTGGGGCCCTTCACGATCACGCCCTACCGGGTCCTGCACCCCATCGAGGAGGCGTACGCGCTGCGGGTCGAGGTGACCGAGGCCGATGCCGGGGGCGAGGCCCGGCCCCACATCCTGACCTACTCGGGCGACACCGACGCGTGCGACGGGCTGGTGGACGCGGCCAAGGACGCCGACGTCTTCCTGTGCGAGGCGGCCTTCCACGAGGGCCGCGACGACGCGATCACCGGGGTGCACCTCACCGGCAAGCGGGCGGGGGACGTGGCGACCCGGGCGTCGGCCAAGCGGCTGCTGCTGACGCACCTGCCGGTGTGGAACGACGCGAACGTGGCCGTCGGCGAGGCCAGGGAGAGCTACGACGGGCACCTCGCCATCGCCGTCGCGGGCGTCTCCTACACCGTCTGACGCATCCGGAGCCGGTGCGTGGTCCCGGATCCCCGGGCGTCCTCCCAGGTGCTCCCGTCTAGACTGGAAATCATGACCTCCGCGAATCCCACGCCCGCACCCACCGCCGGCAACACCACCCCCGTGCTGCGTGCCGACGGCAGGACGCCCGACCAGCTGCGCAACATCAGCATCACGCGCGGCTGGTCCAAGCAGGCCGAGGGGTCGGCCCTCATCGAGTTCGGGAACACCCGCGTGCTCTGCACGGCGAGCCTGACCAGCGGTGTGCCGCGCTGGCTCAAGGGCGAGGGCAAGGGCTGGGTGACCGCCGAGTACGCCATGCTCCCGCGCGCCACGAACACGCGCTCCGACCGCGAGTCGGTCAAGGGCCGGATCGGCGGCAGGACCCACGAGATCTCACGCCTGATCGGCCGTTCGCTGCGATCGATCATCGACACGAAGGCGCTCGGGGAGAACACGATCGTCCTCGACTGCGACGTCCTGCAGGCCGACGGCGGCACACGGACCGCGGCGATCACCGGCGCCTATGTGGCCCTCGCCGACGCCATCCGCTACGCGAAGGACAAGAAGCTCATCCCCGCATCGGCGAACCCGCTCACCGACACCGTGGCCGCCATCAGCGTGGGCATCATCGACGGCGTCCCCATGCTCGACCTGCCCTACGTCGAGGACGTGCGCGCCGAGACGGACATGAACGTCGTCGTCACCGGATCCGGCACGTTCGTCGAGGTCCAGGGCACAGCCGAGGGCGCGCCGTTCGACCGTGCGGAACTCGACGCCCTGCTGGACCTCGCGCTGCTCGGCACCGCGCAGCTCGCGCAGATCCAGGTCGACACGCTCCGGGACTCCCAGGGTGGCTGACGCGCCACGGCTCGTCCTCGCCACGCGCAATCCCGGCAAGCTGCGCGAGCTGCGCGAGCTGCTGCGCGGACAGGTGCCGGGGCTCGACGTCGACACGCAGGTCATCGACGCGGCCGCCGCGGGTGCCCCGGACGTGGTGGAGAGCGGCGTGACCTTCGAGGAGAACGCGCTGCTGAAGGCGGAACAGGTGGCGGACTCCACCGGGCTGCTCGCCGTCGCCGACGACTCCGGACTCGCCGTGGACGTGCTCGGCGGGGCGCCCGGCATCTTCTCGGCGCGCTGGTGCGGACGGCACGGCGACGACGCCGCGAACCTCGCACTCCTCCTGGCCCAGCTCGCCGACATCCCGCACGAACGGCGGGGCGCGGCCTTCGTCTGCGCCGCAGCCCTCGCGCATCCGCGTGGAACCGTCGGCGCTCCCGGCGCCGGCCGCACCGAGCGCGGCGAACTGCGCGGCACACTGCTGACGGCCCCACGCGGTGCGGGAGGTTTCGGCTACGACCCCGTCCTCGTGCCGGAGGGCCTCGACAGGAGCTGCGCGGAGCTCGCCCCGGAGGAGAAGAACGCCATCAGCCACCGGGGCATCGCCTTCCGGGCGCTGCTGCCGCACCTCATCGACGCACTGCGGTAGCACGCAGCAGACGAACAAGCACCAGACGTACAAGCACCAGACGAACAAGCACAGCACGCGAGCCGCCCACCGGGGCGGCCCAGACCAGGGACGGATACCACCGTGAGCATCATCCAGACAGTCCAGGCCGCGCAGGCGGTCAACGTCGCGACGGCGACCACGACGTCGGACGGTTCTGCCCTCGGCGCCGTCACCGACTGGGCCGTGAACCTGATGGAGACCATCGGCGCGCCCGGCGCCGGCCTGGCCATCGCGCTGGAGAACCTCTTCCCGCCGCTGCCGAGCGAAGTGATCCTGCCGCTGGCAGGGTTCACCGCGAGCCGCGGCAACTTCTCGCTGTTCGAGGCGATCCTGTGGACCACGCTGGGGTCGGTGGTCGGCGCCTATGTGCTGTACGCGCTCGGTGCGTGGCTCGGACGCGACCGCATGAGGCGGCTCGTGGCCAGGGTCCCGCTCATCGACCTCGAGGACGTGGACAAGGTGGAGGCCTGGTTCGACCGGCACGGCTACCGTGCGGTCTTCTTCGGGCGGATGATCCCGCTCTTCCGGAGTCTGGTCTCGATCCCCGCCGGGATCGAGCGCATGCCCCTGGGCAAGTTCCTGCTGCTCACCACGGCCGGCAGCCTGATCTGGAACACCATCTTCGTGCTGGCGGGGTTCTACCTAGGCGAGAGCTGGCACATCGTCGAGCAGTACGCGGACACCTTCCAGAAGATCGTGATCATCGCCGTCGTGCTGTTCGCGGTCTATTTCGTCGTGACCAAGGTACGCAAGTACCGCGCCCAGAAACGGGTCCGGTGACCGGTCCCGCACAGGCAGCGGGAGGGACCACCGACCCGCTGGTCGGTGTATGGCCGCTGTTCGGGCTCGTCATCACCACGCCCCGCCTCGTCCTCACGCCCGTCCGCGACGGGCACCTGCCGGAGCTGGTGGACGCCGTGCTCGCGGGGGTCCACGATCCGGCCGAGATGCCGTTCAGCGTCCCCTGGACGGACGCACCCCGCGACGTCCTCGTCACGGAGACGGTGCGGCACCAGTGGAGGACCCGCGTCGGTGTCTCGCCCGAGGACTGGACGATCAACTTCGCCGTGCTGCACGAGGGCCGTGTCGTCGGTGTCCAGGACCTGACGGCGCGGCGCTTCCCGCTGCTGCGACGCGTCGAATCGGGGTCGTGGCTGACACGTCCGGTGCACGGGCGCGGCCTCGGCACCGAGATGAGGGCCGCGGTGCTGCAGTTCGCCTTCGACCACCTCGGGGCGACGTCGGCGGTGTCTAGCGCCGCCGACTGGAACGCCGCCTCGCTCGGGGTGTCGCGGCGCCTGGGCTACGTGCCCAACGGGACTGCGCTCGTCGAGGCCCGCCCGGGTGAGGTGCAGACGCAGCAGAACCTGCTGCTCGCGCGCGAGGACTTCGCGCGGCCGGACTGGAGCGCGCATGTCGACGGAGCGCCCGAGGTGCTGGCCTTCCTCACTCCCGGGCGGGCTCCGGCACCGGCCGGCTGACGGCAGGACCCGCGACGACCGCCGACGGCATGGGATCCGCCGGGACGCCCGCCGGCTGCAACAGGACGCGGGACAGGTCCGACGACGCATCGAAGAGGCGGGCGTCGATCCCGAGGGCGCGTGCAGCGGCGATGTTCGCCGGGGCGTCGTCGACGAAGGTCACCGCGGCCGGGTCGACGCCGAGCTCCGCCAGGACGTGCTCGAAGATGGCGGACGAGGGCTTGACGAGCCCGAGCGACGAACTGAAGAAGAGGCGGGAGAAGAGCCTCGTCCACGGAGCATGGGACAGCTGGGCGACCATGGGCGCCGGCATGTTCGAGAGCAGCGCCAGGTGTCCGCCCCGCGCCTCCAGGTCCTCCAGGACGTCCAGCGTCTCGAGGTTCGGGTGCGACCACTGGTTGCCGTCGAGGACGTCGAGCCAGGCTGCCCTCACGTGCTCCACGCGCTCGCCGCACACCAGCGACCAGTACTCCTCCGGCGGAAGAGCCCCGGCGTCGTACGCGAAGCGTTGCCGCCAGTAGGTGGAGGCCGGGTCCTGCAGGTTCTGCACGCCCGTGGCCTCCGCGAGCAACTCCCAGTCCTGGGGCGTGGGCGCGGTGGAGACGACGTTCCCGTAGTCGATGAGATACCACCGTGGGGAGCTGCTGATTGGGACCATGGTTCAGGATAGGACCGTTCCCCGGGGGACGCATCGGGACCGCGGTGAACGTTACATGAACGCGGGCCCGGTGCGCGGGCGGGCGGCGGTAAACTCATCGGGTGGGAATCGCGTTCACGGCCATCGACTTCGAGACAGCGAACGGCTTCCGCGGATCCCCCTGCGCCGTCGGGCTCACCAAGGTCCGGGACGGCCGGGTCGTGGAGGAGGCCTTCTGGCTGATGCGTCCACCAGCCGGGCACGATCACTTCGATTCCCGCAACATCGCGATCCACGGCATCACGGCCGGCATGGTCGAGGACGCCCCGCGGTTCGGGGAGCTGTTCCCCGAGATCGGCGGCTTCATCGGGTCCGACGTCCTCGTGGCGCACAATGCCGCCTTCGACCTCGGCGTCATCCGCTCGGCCCTCGAGGTCTCCGCGCTCGCCGGGCCGGCATGGGACTACGCCTGCACCGTCCTGCTCTCGCGCAGGAGCTACTCACTGCCCTCCTACTCCCTGCCCTTCGTCGCGGAGGCCGCCGGTGTCCCGCTGGTCAATCACCACGACGCCGTCGAGGACGCCCGCGCCTGCGCGGGCATCATGCTCGACATCGCCCGCCGGCACGACGCCCCGAGTGTGGAAGAGGTGCTCGGACACCACGACCTCCTGCTGTCGCGGGCCGAGCCGTACGCGCCGGGGGTGGATGAGCTCTCGAAGGCCACCCGGACGGCGCTGGGCCGCGGAACGTCCCCGACGGGCTGGGCCGGCTGGCCCGAGGAGGGCGAGAACCCGCACGCCAACGCCCAGGCCGATCCGCGCCACCCGCTCTACGGACAGACCGTGGTCTTCACCGGGAATCTCGGCATCCCGCGCCCGCAGGCCAAGGAGCGCGCGGCGCGGCTCGGCGCCCAGCCCGCCAGTTCCGTCACACGCAGGACCACCGTCCTCGTGGTCGGCGACGGCTTCGTCGCCTCGGACCTGCGCAACGGACGTGTGACGGGCAAGGCCCGGCGTGTGCTGGAACTGCACGAGCGGGGTCAGGCGATCGAGGTCCTCTCGGAGGCCGAGTTCCTGCAGATGACCGGCGGACGGTGGCCCGCGGACAGCCAGTAGCCCGCGCAGCACCGCTCAGAAGCGCAGCGGGACATCCGTCAGGGAGGCCGACAGCTCGATGAGCCTCGACGCGGCGTTGCTCTCGCGCGCGGCGGGCTTCGCCGGCACCAGGCCCGGCCGCCCTTTGAGCTGGAACCAGCCGTCGGGGCCGCAGTAGGCGCCGTTCGGGACGCCGGCGTCGACCGCGGCCCGCACGAGCGGCCAGGCGCCGTGATCCTTGCCCTGCGCCACCGGCTCCATGACGCGGCGCTTCCACGAGGCAGCCGGCCGGTGCGCGTCGATCCCCGGCCGCTCCGGGGTGAACATGCCCAGGGCGAACCCGGGGTGGGCGACGACGCTCGTCGCCGCACTGGTGGTCAGGGCCAGGCGCCGCGCCAGCTCGAAGCCGAACGCCATCACCGCGAGCTTCGACGTGGCATAGGCGCTCCCGTTGCGGTACGTCGACGGCTGCAGGGCTGACGGCGTCAGTCGCGCCCATCTATGGCTGATGCTGCCGAGGTGGACGATCCGCGTCCCGGAGGCTGCGAGGGTCGGCAGGAGCAGGGCGATCAGGGCGTAGTGGCCGAGGTGGTTGGTGCCGAACTGCAGCTCGAACCCGTCCGCCGTGCTCCGCCGCTCCGCAGAACCCACCACGCCGGCGTTTGCGAGCAGCCCGCTCAGGGGCGGCCCCTCGGCGATCGCCGCGGCGGCGGTCCGCACCGAGGACAGGTCGGCCAGGTCCAGCGGCTGGAAGGTCACGTCCGCGCGGGGATGCCGGGCGCGGATGGCACCGATGGCACGCCCGGCCTTCTCGCTGTTGCGCGAGGCCATGACCACGCTCGCGCCCGCCGCCGCGAGCTGCTCGCAGGCGAAATAGCCGAGGCCCGCGTTGCCGCCGGTCACGAGGACGCGCCGCCCGGTGAGCGGGGGGAGGTTCGTCGGGTCCCAGCCGGGCACGGAACCGGGACGGGCACCGGGGGAGTGGGGCGTGGAACGCATCCCTCAGGCGCCCGTGGTCGCGGCGAGCAGGGTCCGCGCCAGAGTCCGGACGACGCCGGGGACCCCGGGGGCATCGAGGTGGGCCGGCGGGAGGGCCTGCGTGCCGTGGAGGGCGCCGACGATCGCGCCCGCCACGGAGGCGGCGATCACGGGCGAGGCGTCGGGCCGGCCGGCTGCCGCCGCGTGGGCGAGGGCCGCCGCCAGGTGCTCGCGGGGCGAGCCCGCCGATGCCCCCTCCAGCACGGCCTGCAGCGCCGCCTCGAAGGTTCCCGCCGCCGTCGGTCCGCCGTCCGGAGGTCCGCCGGCCACGGCACTGCCGTCGGTGCTCCCGCCCACGTAAGCGCCCACGGCGAGGCGGTGTTCCTCCCCGCGTGCGGCATCGACGGCTCCGGCGAGGTCGACGCCCTCGATCGCGAGTGCGCGCACGACGCCGCTGAAGAGGGCCGCGGTGTTCCGTGCGGCGGCGGAGCCGTGGGTGAGGGCCGCGGCGTCGACGGTCAGCCGTTCGACCATGCTCGCGGGGATGCGGGGTACCAGACCGAAGGGGGCGGAGCGCATCAGGGCTCCGGGGCCCGACGCCAAGGGGTTGAGCGGCCGGGACCGTGTCCCCATCGCGCCGGTGAGCAGTGCGGTCACGGTCTCGGGGTCTGCGTCGTGGACCGGCAGCAGGTCCTCCTGCCGGTCCAGCCATCGCGGGGGCGGTGCGGGCGCGCTCGCGGGGAGGTGCTCACCCTGCCGGTTCAGCCAGCGCAGGTAGGCGAGCCACAGGCAGGCCGCCTCGTCCGCCGCGACGCCGTCATTGGCCCACTCCAGTGCCTCGGTGAGGCCGTCCACGGTGTACAGCGTCAGCTGGGTCGCGTCCGAGACGGCGAGCGCCGCAGGGTCCGCCAGGGCGGCGGAGGGATCGTCCCCGGCGACGACCAGGACGCCGTAGGCGTCACCCGCCATCACCCCGAGCAGGCATCCCAGCACCCGGTCCTCGTAGTCCGCGGGCGTGGTGTCCGCCGGGGTGGAATTCTCCGTCGTGCTGCTCTCGGTGCTGTCGGTCGTCACCCCTCCAGTCTAGGGAAGCCCGTACCGGATGAACCGTGCCTGTCCTCCCAGCCGCCGTGCAGACTAGGATGGAAGGCTTGTCGGCGGTGCGGTGCACCGCCGGACCGACTCCCGCACGACCGAAGGATTGCGCCTCCATGACCTCTTCCACGCCACACACCGGAGCTACGGCCGGCGCCGTCCGCGTCGGCACGTCCGACGACGTGCGGACCCCCGGCCTCCTGGCCCGTTCCATCGCCGAGGGTGCCGGTTCGTTCCTCGTGATCCTCGCGGGTCTCGGTGCCACCATGCTGGCCACGGAGACCGCGCTGCAGCCCACCCTCGTGTTCGGCTTCGCCGTCATCGCAGCGATGATCGCCTTCGGCTACATCTCCGGCGGCCACTTCAACCCGGCCATCACCATCGGCTCGGCGGTGGCCGGCCGGACCGGATGGAAGTCCGTGGTGCCCTACGTGGTGGCCCAGGTGCTGGGCGCCCTCGCCGCGTCCGGGCTCATCTGGCTGACGCTCAGCGCCAACGCGCAGCTGACCGGCATCCGTGGCTTCTTCAGCTCCTCCGCCAACGGCTTCGGTGAGCACTCCGCGGCGCAGTTCCCCCTGACCAGCGCCTTCCTGCTCGAGGTGGTCGCCGCGGCCCTCGTGGTGGCGGTCTTCCTCGGCGCGACGTCGCGGCGCGTCCGGTGCGACCTGGCGCCGTTCGCCGTCGGCCTGATCTACGCGGGCCTGCTCTCGTTCCTGCTGCCCGTGACCAACGGCGGCATCAACCCCGTCCGCGCCACCGCGTCGGCCGTTTTCGCCGAGTCGTGGGCCCTCGAGCAGCTGTGGCTGTTCTGGGCCGCGCCCCTGGTCGGCGGCCTGATCGCGGGGCTGCTCTTCCGCAGCATCGATGCGCCGGCGCAGGCCCGGGACTCGTCCGTCGAGTCCGTCGAGACCGTCGAGTCCGTCGGGACCGCCGCCGTGCCGGCGGCCGACATCGACGGCCACGACACCCGCACCGCCGGGCAGGACACCGCCCTGGATGCGCAGTACGCCGCGCCCGTCGACGGCCAGCCGGCACCGCGCGGCAGCGCGTCGGCAGGCGATGCGGCGTCGTTCTTCGACAGGCCGGGCACCGATGTGCCGCCGTCGTCGGGTGACGCAACCGGGACCTCCGGGCCGGTGCGCTAGCACCGTTCCCGAGGCCGCCGCGCTGATCCGGCGAATGTCGGCGTGCGGCGGTAGCGTGAAAATCATGAGGATCCTCCACACATCCGACTGGCACCTGGGCCGCTCCTTCCACGGCACCGGGACGCTGGACGCCCAGCGCATCTTCATCGACAGCCTCGAGAAGACCGTGCGCGAGGAGGCCGTGGACGTCGTCCTGGTGGCGGGCGACGTCTACGACCGCGCGCTCCCCGCCGTCGACGTCGTGTCACTGCTCGACGACGCACTGGACCGGCTCGCGGTGGCCGGCGCGCAGGTGGTCATCACCAGCGGGAACCATGACTCCGCGACGCGGCTCGGCTTCGGTGGGCGTCTCCTCGCCCGTGGGGGAGTGCATCTGCGCACGCGTATCGAGGACATCGCGGTCCCGGTGACCTGGCCTCTCGGGGACGACGCCGAACTCGCCGTCTACGGCATCCCCTACCTGGAACCGCGCGTCGTCGCCGGGGGACTGCAGGCTGAGGCCGGCACCCACACGGCCGTGACCGGTGCCGCCCTGGAGCGCGTCCGCGAGGACCTCGCACGGCGGACGGCCGGCCGGCGCGTCGTGTCCATCGTCATGGCGCACACCTTCGCCGCCGGGGGAGCCCCCTCGGACAGCGAACGCGACCTCGCCATCGGCGGGCTCGGGGCCGTCCCGCTCTCGCTGTTCGACGGGTTCGACTACAGCGCGCTCGGCCACCTGCACGGCCGGCAGAAGCTCTCCGAGAACGTGCGGTACTCGGGCTCACCGATCGCCTACTCCTTCTCGGAGGTGGACCAGAACAAGGGCGGGTGGCTCCTGGAGGTCGACGCCGACGGCGTACGCGACGTACGGGCCGTCGAGTGGCCCGCCCCGCGGAACCTCGCGGTCCTCTCCGGCACCATCGACGACCTCCTGGCGCGCACGGACCTCGAGTGGGCCGAGGACGCGTACTGCCACATCACGCTCACGGACCGCGAACGCCCTGCGCGCGCCATGGAGCGGCTGAGGACGCGGTTCCCGGACACCCTCGTCCTCGCCTTCGCCCCCGAGGGGGGGCAGCGCGACGACGTCCGGACGTACAGCGAGCGGATCGCCGGAGCCAAGGACGACGCCGACATCTGCTGCGGCTTCCTCGACCACGTGCGCGGCCGGACGCCCTCACCGGAGGAGCAGGCGCTCGTCCGGTCCACGGTGGACGCCGCCCTGAGCCTCGCCCACGAACATTAGGACGCGCCCATGAGACTGCACCGCCTCGAGATCCAGGCGTTCGGGCCGTTCGCCGACCGGCAGAGCGTGGACTTCGACGCCCTGTCGGCCCAGGGCCTGTTCCTCCTCAACGGACCCACCGGCGCCGGCAAGTCGAGCGTGCTCGACGCCGTGTGCTTCGCGCTCTACGGCTCGGTGCCCGGCGCACGCCAGGCGGCGAAGAGACTCCGCAGCGACCACGCGGCCGAGTCGGTGGCCCCGCAGGTCATCCTCGAGTTCTCCGTGGGTGGCCGGCGTTTCCGGGTCGAGCGGTCTCCGGCATGGGAACGGCCGTCACGGCGCGGCACCGGCACCACGACGGAACAGGCGAACACGCTCCTCAGCGAGCACATCGGCGCCGACTGGGTGCAGAAGTCGGCCCGCAACGACGAGGCGGGCCTGGAGCTGCGCACCCTGCTCGGCATGGACAAGGAACAGTTCACCAAGGTGGTGATGCTGCCGCAGGGAGAGTTCGCGGCCTTCCTCCGGGCCGACGCCGCATCACGGCGGGACCTGCTGCAGAGACTCTTCTCGACCACGCGCTTCGAGACCCTCGAGACACTGTTCACGGCGGAGAGCCACCGGACCGCCCGGGAGCTCGCGGACCAGGAGGGGAAGCAGCGGCACCTCTACCTCCGCGCCGTCGACGAGGCCGAGCGCCATGACCTCGCCGCACCGGACACCGATGCCGAGACGGGGTCCGCCGTCGACCGGGCAGCGTCGATCCAGGCCATGATCGACGCCCTCTCCGTGCGCCGGGACGAGGCGGCCCTCGACGTCACCGAGCTCGCGGAGCGGAGCTCCCTCGCGGACGGCGCACTGGCGGAGGTGCGGCGACGGCGCAGTCGCTTCGAGGCCCTCGCACAGCTGAGGGTGCAGCGAGCTGATCATGAGGGGCGGGCCGAGGAGATCGGGCGCCTGTCCGAGTCGGTGCGCCGGTCCGACCAGGCACAGGGACTGGCGGCCCTGCTGGGGCTCGACGACGAGGCAGCGGTGACGGTGGACCGGGCGGGGTCCCTGCACCGGGAGGCTCTCCAGCGCCTGCTGCGGAACGACACCGCGGCGGACCACCTCGAGGGGGACCCGTCCGCCGAGGGTGGGTTCCGGCGCGAGGCGCTCACCGACGCGTGCGCTGCGGCCTCGTCCGCCCTGGGGATCCTCCGTGCCGCCCTCCCGGACGAGCAGCGGCTGCTGGACGTGCGATCGGCCCTGCGGGCGCTGGTCACGGAGGCCGGCAGCCTCGACGCGCGCCTCGAGGACACGGTCGGGCGCATCGCACGGCTACAGCGCCGACGCGCCACCGACACCGAGAGCCTCGAACCGCTCCGCCGCGCCGCCGACGGGGTGGCGCACCTGCGGGCCGATCTCGCGGCAGCGGTGACCGCCGAGGACGTCGTGCGGCAGTACCGGGCGGCCTCGGACCGCCGGGCCGCGGCGGACACCGCCCACGCCGAGGCTTCCGAGCGGTTCCTTCGGCTGAAGGCGGAGTGGCTCGAGAAGCTGCAGTTCCGCCTCGAGCAGGCCGCGGAGGAACTCGCCGAGCAGCTCGAGGACGGGCAGCCGTGCCCGGTGTGCGGCAGCAGCGACCACCCGTCACCCGTGGCATCGCCCGGCGGGAACCGCGTCACTCTCGAGGAGGAGCAGGCCGCCCGTCGCCTGCAGGCCCAGGCCGAGAGGAGCCTGCACGATGCCCGGGAGGCGCTGGACGGGGTGCGGCTGGAGGTCGCCGACCTCGCAGCCAGGGGCGGCGACTCCTCGCCGGAGGACGCTGCGGCCACCATCCGCACCGCCCGGGCGAAGGTGGAGGCGGCCGAGGCGGCCTCCGCCGAATACTCGGCCGTCGAGGAGCGCGTGCGGAAGGCCGTCGAGGAGGAGGACCAGGCCTGCAGGACGCGGGACCTGCTGAGGGAGGAGCGTTCCGCGGCGGAATCGCGCACGTCCTCGCTCCTCGAGCAGGAGGAGGACCTCGAGCAGCGGCTCGCAGGCCTCCGGTCGGGGGCGCGATCGCTCGCGGACCGCATCGCCCAGGTGCAGCGGGCACACGACGAGCTCCAGGGTCTCCGTGACGCCACCGACGACCTGGCGCGCGCTGTGGACCGCCGGACGGACATCGCCCGGCGCCTGGACGAGGCGCTGCGGGCCACGCCCTTCGCTGACGCGCAGGAGGCGCGCGCGGCCCTGCTGCCGGAGGACCACTACGGCCGCATCGCGCACGCGATCCGGGAGCACGAGGTGCGCGGACACCGCCTCGATGCGGCGTGGGACGACGACGCCATCCGGGCGGGTCTCCGTGACGAGCAGGACGGCGTCGAGCCGCCCTCGGAGGACGACGAGCAGCAGGCCGGCGTTCTCGCCGAGGAGCTCCGGACCCGGGCGCACCGTGCCGGGATCACCGCGGAGGTGCTCGGCCAGTCGGTCGCGCAGCTCGACGCCTACGCCCGGGAGTTCGCGGACCTCGAGCGGATCGCGGCGCCCCTGCGCGAGAGGGCGCACCTGGTCCAGGCCGTGGCGGACACCGCGCGCGGCGCGGGGGAGAACCTGTACAAGATGTCGCTGGCGACGTACGTGCTCGCGTCGCGGCTCGAGCAGGTGGCCGCCGCGGCGACGGAACGGCTCCTGCAGATGTCGGACGGCCGGTACCAGCTGGTCCACAGCGACGCCACGGCGGGGAACAGGCGCTCCGGGTTGGGGCTGAACGTGATCGACGGCTGGACCGGCAACCGCCGGGACACCTCGACGCTGTCGGGGGGCGAGTCCTTCATGGCTTCCCTGGCCCTGGCACTCGGACTGGCCGACGTCGTCCAGCAGGAAGCGGGCGGACTCGACATCGAGACCCTCTTCGTCGACGAGGGATTCGGCTCGCTCGACGACCAGGCGCTCGAACAGGTGATGGACGCCCTCGAAGGCCTGCGGAGCGGGGGCCGCGTGGTCGGGCTCGTGAGTCACGTACCCGAACTCAAGCAGCGCGTCGGCGCGCAGCTGCAGGTGGTGAAGGGACGGCAGGGATCGGTCCTGCGCTTCGTGGAACAGCCCATCAGCGTGTAAACTCGTGGGCGTTACCGGGTCGGGCGCATCGGGAGGGGGGACGATGCGCGTTCGACGCACCCGGAAAGCGCCATGTACAAGAACCCGGAACCGGCATCGCCGAATTCCCTCCCGTCCGCAGGATCATCCGCCGCGCCGCGCCCGAGCACTACCGGGCGCTCCCGCCTCGGCAGGTTCGAGGTCCTCCCGCGTCTGGCCGGCACCTCCTTCCTCGTCGTGGGCCTCTTCGCCCGGCTCCCCCTGGCCATGCTCACGGTCGGCGCCCTGACACTCGTCACCACCGCCAGCGGCTCCTACGCCGCCGGAGGGTTCGCCGCCGGGGCCGTGGGTATCGGCTCGGCCCTCGGGGCGCCCGTCCTCGGTGTCCTCGCGGACAAGCACGGCCAGCGGATCGTGCTGCTCGTCTCGGCGATCCTCAACACCCTGGCCATCGCGGGGCTGCTGGTCGCGACCCTCACCAGCACCGGCTTCACGGGCGGCCCGCTCGCCGTCGTCCTCGCCGCAGCATTCGCCACGGGGTTCACCTGCCCGCAGATCGGTCCCCTGGCGAGGGTCCGCTGGATGGCGATGACGCGGCGCGGCCCCCGCTCCGACCTGGACACGGCCCTGTCCTACGAGGGCACGGCCGACGAGCTGACGTTCGTCCTCGGTCCCGCCCTGGTCGGTGTGCTCGCCAGCCTGATCGCGCCATGGCTCCCGTTGGCGCTTGCGGCCGCCCTCACCATCACGCTCGTCAGCGCCTTCGCCGTGCACCGGACGGTGGCCTTCAGCGACGCGCGCCCGGAGCCCGGAGGAGACGCGCCCGACGGCGACGCCGCCCGCCCGTCCCGGGCGTGGCCCGTCCTGCTCCCGGTGGTGGGGATGATCGCCATGGGTACCTTCTTCGGCTCGACCCAGACGTTCCTCACCGCCTTCGCCGGGCGCTTCGGCGCCACCGAGTCCTCGGGCCTGCTGTATGCGGTGATGGGGCTGAGCTCGGCGGTGGCCGCCCTGTCCGTGGCGTACTGGTCCCCACGCTTCAGCCATGTCCGCCGCTGGATCGCCTCCGCGGCCGCGATGGCGGTGGCCGCCGCGGTGCTCGCCCTCCCGGGTTCGATCCCCACCATGCTCGTGGTGCTGCTCGTCCTCGGACTCTTCGTCGGGCCAACCATGGTGACCATCTTCTCGATCGGGTCGGCGGTCGCCCCCGCGCACCGGCTCGGCACCGTCATGACGCTCCTGGCGAGCGGCATCGTCGCCGGTACCGCGATCGGCTCGGCGCTGGCCGGAACACTCGCCGAAGCGGCGGGGCCGGCCGCAGCGGCGGGCGTCCCCGCTTTCGCTGCCGCCGTGCTGCTCCTCCTCGGTGTCGCATCCGCCGTCGCCCTGCGCGGCCGCGGCTCCACCCAGGCTCCGGTGCCCGGGAGGTAGCACCGTCGCCCTCCGCGCCGGCAGCTCGATCGAGGCACGGGCGCCACCAGCCGGCGGCGCTGGTCCTCGCGGCGCTGCCGCGCATAGGATCGGAGGACATCCCAGCTGCAGGAGGACCCATGAGCACCGAAGGCACCGAGCACGACGGCACGACCCAGGACGGTACTGGCCACGAGGGCACCGACGACGCGCAGGGCGCGGGTCCCGAGGGCACGATCCCGGCGAGCGACGACGGCATCGCGGCGGGATCCACCGACGAGCCGAGCAACTTCGAGCCCGAGGAGGACGACGGCGGCGCCTCGTAGGCGGAAGCGGCCCTGCCGCGCTCAGCTGATGCTGGGCGCGTAGCGGGGCGGCTCGGGGAGACGCACGTTGCCCCCGACGATACCGCCGGTGATCCTGCCGGCCGGGACGAACTCGGAGCCGCTGGCCCCCCGGGTGGAGGGTGCGGCCACGGGCGCCGGCGCGTGATCGTCGTCGCGGCTGCGCAGCTGGAGCGCGACATCATGCGCGAAGGGCCTCGCGGCAGGGTCCCGCGACGTCATGCGCCGCAGCAGGTCCGCCCACTCGGGACCGAGCGAATCCGGTACCTCGGGATCCCGCAGGAGACGGGCCAGTGCGGCCTCGACCACAGGTCCCGGGAACGCCTTCTCGCCGGTCAGGCACTCGAGGAGTACGAGGCCGAGGGAGTAGATGTCGCTGCGCTCGTCGAGCGGATCACTCCTTGCCTGCTCGGGGCTGAGGTAGCTCGCGGTGCCGATCGTCGCGCCGACCGCCGTGGCCATGGTGGCCTCCACCAGGCGGGCGATCCCGAAGTCTGTGAGTTTGGCATACAGGCGCGTGCCACTGTCCGTGCTGAGGAACATCAGGATGTTGGCGGGCTTCACGTCGCGGTGCACCACGCCCTCGGAGTGGATGTAGGCGAGAGCGTCCGCCAGGTCCGCTCCGAGCTGCGCGACGTCCTCCGCGGGAAGCGCCCCGCCTCGGAGCAGGTGTCGCAGATCCTCGCCGTCCACGAGTTCCATGACGAGGAATCCCGTGGTACGGCCCTCCTCGTCCTCGTGCATGCCGGCGTCGTGCAGCGTCACGAGACCGGGATGATTCAGCGTCGACAGCAGCATCGTCTCCGTGTGCTGGCGACGGTAGTCGTCGTCGTCGGACGTCGTGGGGTTGAAAATCTTGATCGCCACGTCGCGGCCCAGAGTGCGATCGACGGCGCGGTACACCGACGCGGTGCCGCCGACACCGAGGAGACCCGTGGTCTCATAACGGTCGGCAAGGAGCACGTGCATGCGTGTCCTCCCGCGCCAGGTTGTGATGGTCGACCGTCACACAGCCATAAGGCTGCTGATCAATTCCGAGTATAGCCTCGACCGGTGCGGCCCCGGCGTGTGCCGGACACGCGTTACCGAACCTTCACCGCACGTCACCGCGTCCCGTCATGCGAGGAAGGCGAGTGCCGCCTCCTTGAACACCCGGGAGGTGATCGCGTTCGTGTGGTTCCTGCCCGGCAGTGTGGTGACCACCGCATCCGGCGCCCACCGTGTGAGGTCCTCGAGGCCGACGGCGTAGTCGTCCTGGTCCCCCGCGACGAGGAGCAGCGGCATCTTCGGGACGGCGCCCTGCGGGTCGAACGGTTCCGTCTTGATGGCCGAGACC
Source organism: Arthrobacter sp. MDT2-16 (assembly GCF_054510925.1). Lineage (NCBI taxonomy): Bacteria > Bacillati > Actinomycetota > Actinomycetes > Micrococcales > Micrococcaceae > Arthrobacter > Arthrobacter sp. MDT2-16. Next base: position 61,663 of record NZ_JBTNDP010000006.1, on the reverse strand, counting down.
AGCGCCAGGAGCGCGGGCAGGTCGGCGTGCGGGCCGGCCTGAGCCATCCGCAGGAGGTCGGCGGTCGTCGGGTCCTGGGAAGGGTCTCCGCCGGCGAGGAAACGCTCGGCGCCCTCGAGGTCGAAGGCCGCGAGGGGGTCCGCCGTGCCCGGTCCGCCCAGCACCATCCTCCGCACCGTCTCGGGCTGGGTGGCGCCGAACTCCCACGCCAGCCTGGAACCCAGCGAGTAGCCGATGATGTCGACGCCGGAGGTCGGGTCGTCGCCGCGCAGAGGGAGGACACGCTCATCGAACAGGGCCTGCAGGATGTCGGCACGGATGCGGCTGGGAGCGTAGGCGCCGGCGTCGTCGGGCGTCGCACTCTCGCCGTGTGCGGGGAGGTCCACCATGACGACGCCGCGGCCCGCATCATTCAGGAGACGGACCCAGCCCGTTCCGATCCAGTTCTGCCGGGAGGACGAGCCGAAGCCGTGCAGCAGGAGGACCGGCGGCAGGGGCGCGGGGGAGTCCGGGAGGCTGCGGGTGATGGACAGGCGGGGATCGGTCCCCTCGACGGCGTGAACAGCGTGGTGATCCATGCGTCCCATCGTAAGGGCGGCAGAGACATGTGCACCGTTGAACACATCCCCGCCGCGCGGCCCGGGGGCCGACGCCAGTGACTTTAGACACTCCGACCGGATCGGGCAACCCCTCGGCTGCACGTTACGCGGTCCCGGCGACGGGGACGGGCGGTACGGACACTGCATCACGACCGGCTGTCGACCGCCGCTCCCATGAGTTATAGTCATCTTGACCCGAACAGGGCGCGCCCCTGGACGGAAGGATCGGGTATGTACGGCTCGGCCAACGTCACGGAGCGGCAGGCCCAGGCACCCGCCCTCGCCATCTCGACGGTCATCTTCGCGCTCCGCACGGATCCCGGGACCGGCCGGTCCGAGATCTGGCTACCCCTCGTCCGCAGGATCCGGCAACCGCACCTCGGCAAGTGGGCGCTGCCCGGCGGACCCCTCGGTGGGAGCGAGTCGCTGCAGGATGCAGCAGCGCGGAACCTGAGGGAGACGACGGACCTCGAGCCGACCTACCTCGAGCAGCTCTATGCCTTCGGTGGACTCGACCGGGCGGCCACGCAGCGGCTCGTGTCCATCGTCTACTGGGCACTCGTCCGCCCCGACCAGGCCGACCTGGCGCGGGAATCGGAGAACGTCCGCTGGTTCCGCGCGTCCGAGGCGGCAGGCCTCGCCTTCGACCACGACGAGATCGTGGCCTACGCCCTCGAGCGGCTGCGTGGCAGGATCGAGCACGGCTCCGTCGCCTACCACTTCCTGGGCGATCGGTTCACGCTCACCCAGCTGCGAGGGGTCTTCGAAGCCGTGCTCGGCCGGCCGCTCGATCCGGCCAACTTCCGCCGCCAGCTCCGGTCGGCACGGGACATCGCCGCGACGGACGAGGTACTCCAGGGCGGGCGCAACCGGCCGCCCCGCCTCTACCGCTACACCGGGCAGACCGCGCAGGCACCGCCGTCCGCCCGCACGCCGGCGGACGACCGACCGACCTCGTGACGGGCGGTGTGCCGAATACGTCCCGACGATCACCCGACGCTGCCTCGTCGACGCCGTCACCCCCACGACCGGCCCCGCAGCCCGACAGCCCGACAGCCCACCCCCAGGGAGAACGCCATGTCCGTCACCACCGCCATCCATGACCTCGCGCGAGGCCCCGCCGGGACCGGCGCAGCTCCGGGGACCTGCTCGCCGGACCTCGTGCGTGAGCCGTGGGCGTTCGACGCCCTCCCGCTGCCCGGTTACGGGCCCGGGGCGTCCGTGCAGGACCCGGCCCCGGCGACGACCCCGCGGCAGGGCGACCTGCCGGAGGAGTACAGGAACGCCCCGGCCGAGGAGCTCGACCGCCGGATCCTCGCCGCGAAGAACACACTGGGCGAGTCCGTCGTGATCCTCGGGCACTTCTACCAGCGTGATGAGGTGGTGAGATACGCCGACTTCGTGGGGGACAGCTACCAGCTCGCGCGGGCCGCCACCGAGCGGACGGCCGCCGAGGCCATCATCTTCTGCGGCGTCCACTTCATGGCGGAGACGGCCGACATGCTGTCCACACCGCAGCAGGCCGTGGTCCTGCCGAACCTCGCGGCGGGCTGCTCGATGGCGGACATGGCGGATATCGACTCCGTGTCGGAGTGCTGGGACCAGTTGACCGCTCTGTTCGGGTCGGAGCCGGACGCCGACGGCCGGCTGCCTGTGATCCCCGTGACGTACATGAACTCCTCGGCCGCCCTGAAGGGCTTCTGCGGGGAGAACGGGGGGATCGTGTGCACGTCGTCGAACGCGGCTGCCGTCCTCGAGTGGGCCTTCGAGCGGGGCCGGCGCGTGCTCTTCTTCCCCGACCAGCACCTCGGCCGCAACACGGCGAAGGCGATGGGCGTGCCGCTCGGGCAGATGCCGATGTGGAATCCTCGCAAGCCCTGGGGTGGCACGGACGAACAGACGCTGCGCGACTCCCGCGTGATCCTCTGGCACGGTTTCTGCTCGGTGCACAAGCGCTTCACCGTGGCGCAGATCGAGAAGGCCCGCGCGGACTTCCCCGGCGTGCGGGTGATCGTGCATCCCGAGTGCCCGATGCCCGTGGTCGATGCCGCCGACGAGTCCGGCTCCACCGACTACATCCGGAAGGCCATCGCCGCGGCGGAGCCTGGCAGCACCTTCGCGATCGGCACGGAGATCAACATGGTGAACCGGCTCGCCGCGCAGCATCCCGAGCACACCATCTTTTGTCTCGACTCTGTCATCTGCCCCTGCTCCACCATGTACCGCATCCACCCCGGCTACCTCGCGTGGGTGCTCGAGGGGCTCGTCGACGGGCACGTGCTCAACCGCATCACGGTGCCCGACTCCGTCGCGGAACCCGCCCGGGTGGCGTTGAACCGGATGCTCGCGGTCCGGCCATGAGGACAGTCCCTGCCTCGGGCGGGAGGAACGATTCGCCGGGCCTGCGGACCGTTGTCGTCGGCGCGGGGATCGCAGGGCTGCAGACAGCCCTGGTGCTCCGTCGCCTCGACCCGACGGCCGAGGTGGTCCTGGTGTCGAAGGGGCCGCTCGGCGAGAGCAACACCGGGTACGCCCAGGGCGGTATCGCCGCCGTCGTGCCGCGTCCGGCAGGTGCGGGGATGCCCGACGGCGGTGCAGGCACGGCAAGTGTCCTCGATTCGGTCCAGGCCCATACCGCCGACACGCTCCGTGCCGGGGCCGGCCTGGCCGATGCGGACGCGGTCGCCGTCCTGTGTGAGGGAGCCGCGGAGGGGATCGCCGCGCTGGAGCACTCGGGGGCGGTCTTCGACACCGCCGGTGCCACCGCGCTGCCTGCCCTCGGCCGGGAGGCGGCGCACTCCGCGGCGAGGATCCTGCACATCGGCGGCGACACGACCGGAGCCGGGCTCGTGGACGCGCTCCTCGGCGCGGTCCGGGCCGACGGCGGTCTCCGCGTGCTGGAGCACACGGTCGTGACGCGGGTGCTGCTCGACGCCGCACCCGACGGCTCGTCGCACGCCACGGGCGTCGAGGTGGTCGCCGCCGACGGAACCGGGCGGATCACCGCGGACGCCGTCGTGCTGGCGACGGGCGGCGCGGGGCAGCTCTTCGAGCACACCACGAATCCCGCGGTCGCCACGGGTGACGGCGTGGCACTGGCCTGGCGGGCCGGCGCCGTGGTCGCCGACCTCGAGTTCTTCCAGTTCCACCCGACATCGCTCGACGTGCCGGGGAACCCGCTCCTCTCGGAGGCGGTGCGTGGCGAGGGGGCCCGACTCGTCGACGGCGCAGGGCGCGCGTTCATGACGGACTACCACCCCGACGGGGACCTCGCCCCACGCGACGTCGTGGCGCGGGGTCTCGCGGACCGGCTCGCCCGCGACTGTTCCCGCGACCGTTCCCGCGCGGCGACGGACCGGGCGCCGCAGGTCTTCCTGGACGCGACGGCGCTCGGTGGTGCGTTCCTGGCCGGGCGCTTCCCGTCCCTCACGGCGCTCACCGCACAGCACGGTCTCGACTGGTCCTCGGTCCCCGTGCCCGTGGTCCCTGCGGCGCACTACTGGATGGGCGGCGTCAGGACGGATACGGACGGCCGCACCTCGGTCCCCGGGCTCTTCGCCGTCGGGGAAGCGGCGTGCACGGGCGTGCACGGCGCCAACCGGCTCGCCTCGAACAGTCTGCTCGAGGGGGTGGTCTTCGGGGCGCGGTGTGCAGCGGCGATCGCCGTCGGCGGGGGAGCGGTGCCGGTCTTCGACGCCGAACCGGTGGATCTGGAAGCGGAGGCGGCCCCGGCGCAAGCCTTCACGCGCCGGGACCTGCAGGCGCTGATGTCCGATCACGCGGGCTTACTGCGCACGGGCGAGGGCCTGGACCTCGCCCGCAAGCACCTCGCCTCCTACCGCGTGGACGCGGATCCCGAGAACGCCAACCTGCTGCTGTGCGCGCGCCTCCTCGTTCATGCCGCCGCGAACCGGGTCAGGTCCTGTGGAGCGCACTTCCGCTCGGACCAGCCCGCCAGCCCGCCCGACCGGCCCGACCCGAGCCGGTCCTACGTCCGAGCCTCCCGAGGGAGAACGCCATGACAGAGACCGTCATCAGCCCGACACCCCCCGCCGTTCCCCGCCCGTCGTCCCCGTCGGCGTCCACGTCCGTGCCACCGCAGCACCTGATCGACGCGGTCGTCGCCGCCGCGCTCGCCGAGGATGCGCCCTGGGGCGACATCACCTGCCAGGCACTCATCGACCCCGACCTGGAGGCGACGGCGACCATCACCGCACGGGAGCCGGGCATCCTCTGCGGGACCGCCGCCATCGAGGCCGCCCTGCGCCTCACGGACGCGCGCATCCGCGTGGTCTTCCCGCAGGTGGACGGTACCCGGTTCGACGCCGGTGCCGTCCTCGCGGAGATCAGCGGACCGGCGGCCGGGATCCTCACCGCGGAACGGACGGCCCTCAACATCGCCCAGCGGCTCAGCGGGATCGCCACGATGACGCGCGCCTTCGTCGACGCCGCGGCCGGCACGGGGGCGCGCATCACCAACACCCGCAAGACGACACCCGGCCTCCGGCTGCTCGAGCGCTGGGCGGTCCGGTGCGGCGGCGGCTCCAACCACCGCTCCAGCCTGTCCGACGCCGTGATGGTCAAGGACAACCACCTGGCCCTGCTCGCGGTCGACGGGCCGGCAGCCCTCACGCAGTCCCTGCTGGCCGTGCGGTCCCGTGTGCCGCACACCGTGCACGTGGAGGTCGAGGTGGACCGGCTGGACCAGCTCGAGCCGGTCCTCGCCGCCGGGGTGGACACGGTCATGCTCGACAACTTCGGCCTCGACGACCTGATGGAGGGAGTGCGCCGCATCGGCGGCCGGGCACTGGTCGAGGCCAGCGGCAACGTCCGGCTGGACACGGTCCCGGCCATCGCGGCGACCGGCGTGGACCTCATCTCCGCCGGTGCCCTCACCCACAGCGTCCGGTCGCTCGACCTCGGACTGGACTTCGGCCCCGGCCCCGGCCCCGGCTCCAGGACCGACTGCCATGATCTACCTTGACGCCGCCGCGACGGCCCCCGCGAAGCGTGAGGTCCTCGAGGAGATGTGGCCCCTGCTGACCTCCACGTTCGGCAACCCCTCGAGCCACCACACCTACGGCGAGGCCGCGGCGACCGAGTTGGCCCGCGCCCGTGCGCGCATCGCCGCTCTGCTGGGCTGCCGGGCCGGGGAGATCGTCTTCACCTCGGGCGGCACCGAGGCCAACAACCTCGCGCTCAAGGGGATCGCCCTGGCCGCGCCGCGGGGGCGGCACATCGTGGCGAGTGCCATCGAGCATCCGTCGGTGCTGGAGGTGCTCGACTACCTCCGCAGCTTCCACGGCTTCCGCATCACCGTGCTGCCCGTGTCCTCCACCGGCGTCGTCTCCCCGTCGGCGCTGGCCGCCGCGCTCGAGGAGAGCACGACCCTGTGCACCGTGATGTACGCGAACAACGAGGTGGGCACCGTGCAGGACCTCGCCGCGCTGGCCGGGGTGTGCCGGGCCGCCGGCGTCCCCTTCCACTCCGACGCCGTGCAGGCCGCGGGGTGGCTTCCCCTCGGGGTGGACCGCCTGGGCGTCACGGCCCTCAGCGTCTCGGGGCACAAGCTCGGGACGCCGAAGGGCACGGGAGTGCTGTACCTCAGGGCGGGGACGCCCTGCGAACCCGTGCTGCACGGCGGCGGGCAGGAGCGCGGACGCCGCTCCGGCACGGAGAACGTGGCCGGTGCCGTGGGCCTCGCGCGGGCTCTGGAGCTCGCGCAGGGCGCCCTGCCGGGGACCGCGGTCACGGCTGCCGGGGCACGGGCCGCCTTCATCTCCACCGTCCTGGACGGAGTGCCCGGAGCGATCCTCACGGGCGACGCCGACCGGAGGCTGCCCAACCTCGCCTCGTTCTGCTTCCCCGGCGTGAGCGGCGAGGCGGTCCTGCTGGAACTCGAGCGCCGGGGGATCGTGTGCTCGAGCGGGTCCGCCTGCGCGGCCGGGTCCACGGAGCCCTCGCCGGTGCTGCTGGCACTCGGCCTGGACGAGGAGACCGCCTCCACCGCCGTGCGTCTCTCATGGACCTCCGACACAGGCTCCGACGAGCTCGCGAGCGCGGCCGCGGCCGTCGTCGCCTCCGTCCGTGCCGTCCGGTCGCTCGGCGCGGCATACCCCTGCGTCGGCGCGACCGGACCCTAGACTGGCCGCACCGAGCCGCCCGGAGGGGAGCGCAGATGAACCAGATACCGACCAGCGGGCGTGATACCAGTCGCGTCCTGCAGGGCGTCCTCGCCGCCGCGCTCGTGGGCCTCCTGCTGCCGTCGTGTTCCACGCTGCAGGGCGACGACGGCGGGGCCCCGTCGGCGTCGGCGACCGCGTCACCGACGTCCGAGCCGGCCGCCGCGCCGCTGCGACAGGCGCGCGAGGGCTGGAAGGTGTTCACCGATCCCGGACGGCTCATCAGCTTCGAGCTGCCGCAGGCGTGGGTTGTGCAACCGCTCGAGCCGGAGCCCGGCGCCTATGCGCCGGACTCGCTGCACTACGCCGTCCGCACGCCGGAGGGGACCACGGCCGCAGAGCTGCACTCCGGCATCCTGGCGCCCGAGGACCCCTGCCCCGACGCGCAGCGCACTCCGTACTACGTCCTCGGCAGCGAACCCCTCGACACGACCGGCGGTGCGCCGGCCGCCGGTATCGAACCGCGCTTCGTGGTCCGGATCATCACCGGATTCCGCTTCTTCGGTTCCTACGGCATCACGGACCAGGTGGGCGGGGCTGACGGTCTCGCGTGTTCCCTTCCCAACACGGTCCAGGGCGGCGAGGCCCTCGGGCGGTTCAGCTTCGGCGACCTCGAGGTGCTGGCTCCGAAGGCTCCGGCGAACACCGGACCGGGGACGGTCTCCTTCGGCACGATCGGGGAAGCCGAGGCGTACTACGACACCCCGGAGTTCGCCACCATCCGCGAGATGGTCCGTTCCGTCCGCGTGGAGCCCGCTCCGGCCGGCTGACGGGACGTCGGACGGGAGACCAGGCAGGGCGTCAGGCGGCGGACCGCAGGGCCGTGTAGTCCACCCCGGTCAGTTCGGCGCTGCGGTTCCACAACCGCACCGCGATGTCCTGGTCGAGCACGCGGGGCACGGGGGCCACGAGGCGGGGAGCGCCGCGGGTCTCCCCGGGCCCGGATGGGCCGTAGTAATCGCCGCCCCGGACATCGGGCGCCGTCGCCGCGTACAGCGTGGGCAGGGCGCCGGCGGCATCGGACTGGCCCATGAGCTTGAGGAAGCCCCCGAAGGCGTCGAGCACCGGGGCCTGCATGCCGGCGGTCAGGTTCGTGTTGGCGAGCCCCGGGTGCGCCGCCACGGAGGTGAGGTCCCAGCCCGCGGCGCGCGCCCGGCGGTCGAGTTCCACCATGAAGTACAGGTTCGCGATCTTGCTCTGGCTGTAGGCACCCCACCGGCTGTACCGGCGCTCCGACTGCAGGTCCCCGAAGTCGATGCGCCCCCGCCTGTGGGCGATGCTCGAGAGAGTGACGACGCGCGGGGACCCTGCCGCGCGCAGGTTCGGCAGCAGCAGGCCCGTCAGCGCGAAATGACCGAGGTGATTGGTGCCGAACTGCAGTTCGAACCCGTCCGCCGTGGTGGACCTCGGCGTGGCCATGACGCCCGCGTTGTTCACGAGCAGGTGCACCGGCCCGTCCAGGGCTGCGGCGAACGCGCGGACCGATGAGAGGCTCGCGAGGTCGAGCACGCGCATCTCGACCTCCCCGCTCCCGCTCAGGGACCGCACCCGCGCCTCTGCGTCGCGCCCGCGCTCCTCGTTGCGGCAGGCCAGCACCACGTGCGCGCCCTTCCGGGCGAGTCCGACGGCGGTCTGCAGGCCCAGCCCGCTGTTGGCACCGGTGATGACCGCGCGCCGTCCCCCCAGATCGCCGATCGAGTCCGCTGTGAAGTCGCTCATGTGTTCCTCTCCTGCCCGGGGCTCCTGCCCGGGTCCGGTGGTGCCCGTCCGGCGTCGATGGTGCGCCCTCGCCCCAGCATAGAGTTGGGGGCGGACCTGCCACCTACCGGGAGCAACGAACCATGCAGCGCACCGTCTCCGCCGACCTCGATGCCACGACCATCGCGGGTACAGAGGTCGTCCTGTCCATCGCCCTGGCCGCCCCGGGGAGCTACACGGCCGTCGAGGAGGAGCTGGCCGTGCTGATCGACGGTGAACCGGCCGAGCTCCGCCCGCTCGAGGACAGGGACGGCACGCGGCTGCACGTGTTCGGCACGCCGCGGGCCTCGTCCATCCGCGTGCGCTACCGCGCGCAGGTCACGGGGAACGCCGCCCCGGCGCCGCTGGACGACGTCGACCTCGTGCGCTACGTGCGGCCGAGCCGCTACTGCGAGTCGGACAGGATCCTGCCCACCGCCTACGCGCAGTTACCCGACCTCCGCGGGGTGGACCTGATGCAGGGCGTGCGGGACTGGGTCGCGGCCGAGCTCTCCTACGTCCCGGGCTCCTCCGGGTTCACCGACGGCGCGGTGGACACCCTCCTCGCCCGCCGGGGCGTCTGCCGCGACTACGCCCACCTCGTGATCGCGCTCCTGCGGGCCCGGGACATCCCTGCCCGCCTCGCCTCCGTGTATGCGCCGGGTCTCAGCCCGATGGACTTCCACGCCGTCGTCGAGGCGTGGGTGGACGGCACGTGGCACCTGCTGGATGCCACGGGGCTCGCCCCACGTGCCTCGATGCTGCGCATCGCGACGGGAAGGGACGCGACCGACACCGCGTTCGTCTCCACGGTGGGCGGTTCCCTGCAGCTCTCGGGCCTGACGGTGACCGCGACGGTCGACGAGCTGCCTGTCGATCATGCGGCCGAACGCCTGTCCCTCCGCTGACCGCCGGCCCTGCAGCCGCTTCCCCGGGGCGGGGCTACCGCTCCAGGGCGGCGTTGATCTTGTCCGTCAGGGCCTTCAGCTGGTCCATCTCCGCGGGGTCCAGGACCGGAGCCAGCACGTCATGGATGCGGTGGACGTGCGCCGAGCCGATCCGTCGCTGCAGCGCCCTGCCCTCGTCGGTCAGCCCCAGCTCCACGCCGCGGTGGTCCTTCTCGGCGGGGCGCCTGCGCACGAGGTTCCTCGCCTCGAGACGGTCCACCATGCGGCTGAGGCTGGGCTGGCTGATCAGCAGGTGGTTGTTGAGTTCGTTCAGCCGGGTCCAGCCACCGGGACACCGGCTGAGGTTGAACAGGACGTCGTACTCGCCGATGGGCAGTTCCCGGAACGCGGGATCCTGCCGGATGCGGCGCATCACGCCCACCTGCGCACGGAAGAGGGCCTCCCAGGTCTCCGACGCCTGCCGGACCGACGCACCCGTGCCCTCGCCGTCGTGAGCCCGCCCGGGCTGCCCGACGGCGGTGTTCGACTCCTCGCCCATGGCTGCTGCCCGGCCTCCCGCCGGTCCGCCCGGCAATCGATGTGTTTGCATCAAGTATACGCGGCGCCCCTACGCGGCGCCGCTGCCGGAGGCGAGGCCTCAGGCGGCAGCCCGACGCTGGGCCCGTTCCTCGCGACGCCCCTCGACGAGCCGGTACAGGACCGGGACGAGGACGAGCGTGAGCGCCGTCGAGGAGACGAGCCCGCCGATCACGACGACGGCCAGCGGCTGCGAGATGAACCCGCCCTCGCCGGTGAGGCCCAGGGCCATCGGGGTGAGCGCGAAGATGGTGGCCAGCGCCGTCATGAGGATGGGCCGGAGGCGCTGGCGGGCGCCCTCGCGGATCGCCTCGGCGACCGGCAGGCCCGGCGACCCGTTCCGCGGCAGGCGGTACTGGTTGATGAGGTCGATCAGTACGATCGCGTTCGTCACCACGATGCCCACGAGCATCAGCATGCCGATGAGCGAGGGCAGCCCGAGCGGGATCCGGGTGATCAGCAGCAGGGCGATGGCACCCGTGGCGGCGAAGGGGATCGACACGAGCAGGATCAGGGGCTGTACGAGGCTCTTGAACGTGGCCACCATGATGACGTAGACGATCGCGACGGCCGCCCAGAGCGCCAGGAACAGCTGGTCGAAGGACTCCACCTGCTGGGTCGAGGCACCGCCCACCGTGGCGGTCGCACCCGCGGGCAGGTCGATGTCCTCGAGCCGTTCGGTGACGGCGGTGGTCAGGCTGCCGAGGTCGTCCCCGGCCGGCGTGATCGAGACACGGGCGGTCCGCTCCCCGTTCGTACTCGTGACGGAGAGCGGCACCTGCACCTCCTCCACCGAGGCGACGTCGGTCAGGGGGACGGGCCCGCGTGCCGTCGGGACCTGGAGTGTGCGCAGCTGCTCGAGGCTCGTGATGCGTGTGCCCTCGCCGATCAGCACCGGGAAGTCGTCGGCGTCGAACCGCACGGAGCCGGCCGGGACGGGGCTGATGCTGCCGCCCAGCAGCGCGGCGATCTGGCCCTCGCTGAGGCCCGCGGCGACGGCGGCGGCCCGGTCCACGTCGATCTGGACCTGCGGCGATGCCGCGGAGAGGTTGCTCGAGACCTCGCCCGCACCTTCGAGCCCCTGCATGCCGTCGAGGACGGCGGCGTTCGCGGATTCGAGGTCCTCGCCGGCGGGAGCGGTGATGTCCACGTCGATGGTGCTGGACGTCCCGAAGCCGCCCTGCTGGCTCGAGAGGGACAAGCTTCCGGCGTCCGACAGTCCCTCGAGGTCCTTGCGGACCGACTCCTGGAGTGCCTCCTGGTCCGCCTCCTCGTCGGTGATGACGGTGAAGGTCGCCACGGAGGCCCCGCCGGAGAACTGGGCGGCGAAGCCCCCCTCCGCGTTGCCGACGGTCAGCTGGACGTCCCTGATCTCGGGGTTGTCGGCCAGGATCTCCTCGGTGCGGCCGGCCGCCTCCGCGGTGGTCGCGAGGCTGGAGCCCGGCGGGAGGGTCTGCGTGAGGGAGAAGCTGTTCTGCCCGGAACCGCCGAGGAGGTTCGTGGGCAGGAACGGGACCATCGCCGCCGTCGCGCCCAGCACGATCAGCCCGCTGACGAGCGTGACGACGGGATGGCGCTGTGTGCCGGTCAGGATCGGCAGGTAGCCACGCTGGAGCAGTGACGGGCGTTCGGGTACGGGGGTCTCCCGGGCGCCGTCATCCGGCAGGGGCGCCGCGTGGCGTGCTCCCCGGCGGGAGGACGCGGTGCGGGGGAGGAACCAGTAGGCCAGTACCGGGATGATCGTCAGCGACACGGCCAGGGACGCCAGCAGCGCGATGCCCGTCGTGACGGCGAAGGGGCGGAAGAGCTCGCCCGCGAGGCCGCCGACGAAGCCGATCGGCGCGAAGACGGCGACGGTGGTGAGGGTCGAGGCGGTGATGGCCCCGGCGACTTCCCGGACCGCGGTCAGGATGGCCTCGCGCTTCTCCTCGCCGTAGCCGAGGTGCCGCTTGATGTTCTCGATCACGACGATGGAATCGTCGACCACGCGCCCGATGGCGATCGTCAGTGCTCCGAGGGTCAGCAGGTTGAGGGAGTAGCCCGCCGCGTAGAGCCCGATGAACGTGATGAGCAGGGACAGCGGGATGGAGATGGCGGTCACCAGCGTGGAGCGGACCGAGAGGAGGAAGACGAGGATGATCAGCACGGCGAACCCGAGGCCCAGGATCCCCTCGGTGGTGAGGTCGTCGATGCTGCTCTCGATGAACGGCGCCTGGTCGAACACCACCGTGATGTCCGCGGCGTTGCCGAGCTCCGCCTCGAGCTCGGGGACGAGGGCCACGATCTGCTGGGAGATCTCCACCGTGTCGCCGTCGGGCACCTTGGTCACCGAGAGGGCGAGCGTCTCCACCCCGTTGGTCCGCGTGACGGAGGTGGCCTCGTCATCGGCCAGGCGGACGTCGGCGATCCCGCCGATGGTGGCGACCGGGCCCCGCGCGGGCGCGGGCGAAGCGAGCGCTGACGTACCGGCCGGCGCATCCGGGGAGGTGCCGGGTGCGCTGCCGCCGGGCGCCGTCCCTCCGCCGGTCGCGGCTCCGGGCTGCGCCGAGCCCGATCCTCCCGTGTCGCCGGAGGACGACGACGAGGGGAGCACCGGCAGGGCCTCGATGTCCTCGAGCGACCCGATCTGGCTGCCCGCCTGGATGGTCAGCGAGCGGGGATCCTCCTCGAGGGTGCCGACCGGGAAGAGCGCGCCGTTGTCCTCGAGCGTGCTGGTGAGGTCGCCGACGGTCAGTCCGGCCCCCTCCAGCGCTCCGGCCCGCGGCAGGATCGCCACGTGCTGCGTGGTGCCGCCGGAGACGTCCGCGGTCCGCACGCCGTCGATCTTCTGCAGCCGGGGGACGGTCAGCCGCGCGAGGTCGCCGTTGAGCTCACTGAGGGTCTGGTCGGACGAGACCGCCATGAACACGATGGGCAGATCGCTGATGCTGCCGGCGAGTGCCTGCGGTTCCACGTCCTCGGGAAGCGTGGGGCGGACCGTCGAGATGGCCCGGTCCACCTGTGCCCTCGCGCGGTCGAGGTCGGTGCCGTACACGAAGACGAGGCTCACGGTCGAGACGCCCGTGCGCGAGGTGGACGACGACGACTCCAACCCCTCGACGCCGCTGAGCGCCGCCTCGAGCGGTTCGCTGACCTGCTGGTCGAGGTACGTCGGGGAGGCACCCGGCACGGCGGACAGCACCGTGATCTGCGGGAACTCGAGCGAGGGGATCAGTTCCTGCTTGAGGGACCCGAGCGTGATCACGCCGAAGACCGACGCGAAGACGGTGATGAGCGCGATCAGGGCACGGTTGCCGAGGGAGAGGTGGGCCAGACGGAACAAGGGACCTGCCTTCGATGCTGGCGGGCGCCCCGCGGGCCGGGACCGCCATCGTTACTTGAGTTTGAGGACCCGGTCCGTGAGCGACTGCACCTCGGAGGCCAGGGACGGGTTCTCGTTGAGCTTGACCCCGTAGCCGGGCAGCATCTCCTTGAGCTTCGGCTCCCAGTCGGCCATCTTGGCCGGGAAACAGCGCTTGAGCAGTTCGACCATGATCGGGGCGGCCGTGGAGGCGCCGGGGGATGCTCCCAGCAGGGCTCCCACCGAGCCGTCCGAGGAGGTGATGACCTCGGTGCCGAACTGCAGTACGCCGCCCTTCTTCGGGGCCTTCTTGATGACCTGCACACGCTGACCCGCCGAGATCAGTTCCCAGCTGCTGCCGTCCGCGCTCGGGAGGAACTCGTTGAGCGACTCGTTCTTGGCGTCGCGGTTCTTCAGCACCTCGGTGATGAGGTACTTCGTCAGGGACATGTTGTCCTTGCCGACCGCCAGCATCGGCACGAGGTTGGAGGGCCTGATGGACGAGGGCAGGTCCAGGTAGGAGCCCCGCTTGAGGAATTTCGTCGAGAACCCGGCGTAGGGCCCGAAGAGCAGGGAGCGCTCGCCCTGGACGAAGCGCGTGTCGAGGTGCGGCACGGACATGGGCGGGGCGCCCACGGACGCCTGGCCGTAGACCTTGGCGTTGTGCTGGCTGACGAGCTCCGCGTCGGTGCACCGCAGGAACTGGCCGGAGACGGGGAAGCCCGCGAAGCCGCGGCCCTCGGGGATACCGCTGCGCTGCAGCAGGTGCAGGGCGCCGCCGCCGGCACCGATGAAGACGAATCTCGTGGTCACGGTGCTGGACGCCCCGGTGGCCCTGTTCTTGACCTTGACGTCCCAGCGGCCGTCGGTGGCGCGGGCGACGTCGAGCACGTCGAAGCCGTAGTGGAGGTCGACGCCGGTGCCCTCGAGGTAACCGGTGAGCTGGCGGGTCAGGGCACCGAAGTCGACGTCGGTGCCGCCCTCGACCCGGGACGCCGCGACGGGCTGGGACGGGTTGCGGCCCTTCATGACCAGTGGCGTCCAGCCGGCGATGGTGTCGTGGTCCTCGCTGTGCTCCATGGTGTTGAACAGCGGCTGCGGGCTCAGTGCCTCGTAGCGCCTGCGCAGGTACTGGGCGTTCGCCTGGCCCCAGACGAAGCTCATGTGCGGCACGGGGTTGATGAAGCTGCGCGGGTCGCCGATGTGCCCCTCGGACACCAGGTGCGACCAGAACTGCCGTGACACCTGGAACTGCTCGTTGATGGCGACGGCCTTGGCCGGGTCCACGGAACCGTCCTTGCCCGCGGGGGAGTAGTTCAGCTCGCAGAGGGCGGAGTGGCCCGTGCCGGCGTTGTTCCAGGGGTCGGAGCTCTCGAGGCCGGCGACGTCGAGCCGCTCGAAGAGCGAGATGTCCCATTCGGGCTGGAGCTGCCGGAGGAAGGCGCCGAGTGTGGCGCTCATGATCCCACCGCCGATCAGCACGACGTCGGTGGTCCTGGCAGGGGTGCCCAGATTACTAGTGGTCAACGTTGTCTCCAGTCGCGAGGTCGTAGCAGGGAAAGCCTAGCCGCTGGGAGTGACACTCCCTAAATCAGCGGGGTCCCCGTCGCCCTGGCCGGAGGGCTCGGGGAGAGGCTCGGCGTCCGCGAGGTCGATGCGGTTGAAGACCTCGTGCATCACCGGGCTGACGGGGTACGTCCTCACGCGCGCGCTCATCGCCAGGGCGGAGATGGGGAAGGCGAGCGGGACGGCGGGGATCCTGTTGGCGATCTGTGCACTGATGTCGGCGTAGGCCTCCGTACGGTCCTCGCCGCCGGGCAGTCCGCGTGCCCGGTTGATCTTGCTGAACAGCTGCGGATCGTCGTAGGCGAACTCCTGGTTGCGGCCGCCGAAGAGCGCGCCGACGAAGTTGTCGGGATCCTGGTAGCTCCCGCTCCAGCCGAGGAGGTGGAAGGCCCGCTCGCCGGATCCCTGGACCGTCGCCACGTAGTCGTCGCTCCAGTCGACCGGTACGGGCCGGATGTTGAAACCGGCCTCGGTCAGCTGCCGGCTGAGCTCGGCGTAGGCCTTTTCGGGTGCCGGCAGGTAGGCACGGGAGACGTTGCGCGGGTAGTAGAAGGGCAGCTCCCGCCCGTCGTAGCCGGATTCCTCCAGCAGTTCCCTCGCGAGGTCGAGATCGTGCCCGTAGTCCTGCACCGTCTCGTTGCTCACACCGAGCTTCTCCGGGATGAACTGGCGGGCAGGCTTCGTGCCGTTCAGGAAGCGGCCGTCGATCAGGGCGTCCTTGTCGATGGCGTGGGCGACGGCGCGGCGGAAGAGGAGGTCGTCGACGCCCGGGAAGGCCTCGTTCATGCCGAGGTACAGCACCGAGTAGGGGTCCCGCTGGAGGAACTGGAGCCCGTTGCGGGCGAGGTCGACGGCGCTGTCGACACTGACGAAGTCGTAGCCGTCGATCCGCCCCGACGTGAGGGCGCGGGCCCGGGAGTCGGGGTTCGGGATGGTGGTGAAGAGCACTTCCTCGACCTCGCCGCGGTCGCCCCAGTAGTCCGGGGAGGAGGCGAGTGCGACGGCGCCCGGCTCCCACGAGGTGAACCGGAAGGGTCCCGTCCCCACCGGCGCCAGGCCGTAGCGGGAGACGGCGTTGCCCTCCCGGGACTCGCTGAGGGTGTCGGCCGCTCCGGCCTGCAGCGCGGCGGGGGAGGACATGGCGAAGGCCGGGGCGGCGAGCGCCGGGATGAGGCCGGTGATCCTGCCGGCCAGGCGCAGGGTGGCAGTGTAGGCGCCGGTCGCGGAACAGCCCTCGTAGAGGCTGAGCTCCGGATTGTCGGAGAAGGCCTTGAACACATTCTCGAAGGGCAGGTGGGGGGCGCCGGTCCGTGCGGCGGCGGGCATGGTGTACCAGCGGTCGAAGTTGGCGCAGACCGCCTGGGCGTCGAACGGCCGGCCGTCGTGGAAGACGACGCCCTGCCGGAGCGTGAACTCGTAGGCCCGGCCGGAGTCCTGTTCCTCCCAGGACTCCGCCAGCAGTGCCTTGGGCTCGGAGGTGAGCGGGTCCACGCCGACCAGTCCCTCGAGGATCTGCTGCGTCACGCGGTAGGACTCGGTGTCGTTGGCCAGTGCGGGATCGAGGGTCCGGGGGTCGGCCGCGGTCCCGAAGGTGAAGGTGGACGTGCCGGTGGCCGCGGTGGTCATGGTGGGGGTGGGCTGGGGCGGGGCGACCTCCCCGGCCGTACAGGCCACGAGGGAGACCGCGGTGACCAGTGCCGTCGCCAGCGGGACCATGCCGCGGGCGCCCCGTCCGTGGCGGATGCGGCGCGCGGCAGGGGTCTTCACGAGCTTCGGTCTCCGATGGCAGGGGGGCCCGGTCCAGCGGGACCCGGGTGTCTGGAAGCCCAAGTCTAGGTGATGACCCTGTCCGCGCCGTGCAGGAATCGGGGCCGACGGCCACCCCCTGACGAACGGACGGACCCCCTCACCGCGAGGGTGAGGGGGTCCGTCCGGTGCCCCGGGCCACGTCAGAGGGGTGGGCCGGGGTGGTCAGCAGTCCCTAGCCGGCAGCGGGGGGCATGAGGACGGTGTCCACCAGGTAGACGACGGCGTTCTGGGTCTGGACGCCGCCGCAGATCACGTTGGCGTCGTTGACCATGAGCGCGTCCCCGGAGCCGGTGACCTCGAGGGTCGCGCCCTGCGCCGTGGTCTGCGTGGTGCCCATGAGCTCGGAGGGCTGGATCTTGCCGGGGACCACGTGGTAGGTGAGGATGCTGGTGAGGCCCTCGGTGTCGGTCTTCAGGCCCTCGACGGCCTCGGCGGGCAGGGCCTCGAAGGCGGTGTCGACGGGGGCGAAGACGGTGAACTCGCCGCTGTTGAGGGTGTCCACGAGGTCGACGTCGGGGTTGATGCCGCCCGTGACCGCAGCGGTCAGCTGGGTCAGGATCGGGTTGTTCGATGCCGCGGTCGTCACGGGATCGAGGGCCATGCCCTCCACGGAGCCGGCGCCGGAGGGGACCTGCTCGGCGTACCCGGCGCAGCCGGGGCCCACGAGGTTGGCTGCTGGGTCCATCGCGGCGTCGGCGGAGGCCGAGGCGCTCGGAGTGGCCTCGGCCGACGCCGACTCGCTCGCCATGCTGCTCTCGCTCGCCATGCTGCTGGCGGAGCTGCTCGGGGTGGACTCCGAGGCCGCTTCGTCGCCGCCGCCACAGGCCGCGAGGCCCATCATCGAGATGGCTGCGATGCCGAGGATCGAGAGATTCCTGCGCTTGGTGATTTCCATGAGTTGTCCTCCGTAGAAGGCGTCCCAGCGGGCGCCCGTGGTGGGTCAGTGGCGGTGAAACACATCGTGTCGATGTCTCGGAGATACTTCGGACGACCCGTGGGGGTGGATGGGTTCGTTTTCTGCAGGAACTTCACCGGAGCACATCCGACCATGTGCTGCGCTCCCACCGGCGTCGGCGTCGGCGTCCGACCCGCGAGGATGGAATCCCGACTATTGGCGGGCACGGAGGAGCCCCGCCGGGCGTCACGGCCCGGCGGGGCTCTGGGCACCCGTCCGGCCATGGGTGCCGGAGGTGCTGATGGTGCGCGAGAGGGGACTTGAACCCCTACGTCCGAAGACACTGGAACCTAAATCCAGCGCGTCTGCCAATTCCGCCACTCACGCCCGGATGTCCCGATGGGACATCCGTTCCTACTGTATCGCCAACGCCGTGACGGCCCCGGCGCCGGCTACTGGTCGAGGCCGAGGCCGAGGTCGCGTCGCAGCTTGGCGACGTGGCCTGTGGCCCGGACGTTGTACTGTGCCACGGCGACCTTCCCCTCGCCGTCCACGACCACCGTCGAGCGGATGAGTCCCTCGTAGGTCCTGCCGTAGTTCTTCTTCTCGCCCCAGGCGCCGTAGGCCTCGGCGACGGCGTGGTCCTCGTCGGAGAGCAGCGGGAAGTTCAGGGACTCCTGCTCGGCGAACGCCGCGAGCTTGCCGACCGGGTCGGGGGAGATCCCCAGCACCCTGTAGCCGGCCCCCGCGAGCGAGGCCAGATTGTCCCGGAAGTCGCAGGCCTCGGTGGTGCACCCCGGCGTCGCGGCGGCCGGATAGAAGTACACCACCACCCGGCTGCCCCTGAGCGAGGACAGGGCGACACTGTTGCCCTCGGCGTCCATCAGCGTGAAGTCGGGGGCACGATCACCGGCGGCTAGTCGTTGCGACATGCATACTCCTGGGGTTCTGACGGTTCGGGCGGCGGCTCCGCCTCCTCGCAGGGTCCGTGGACGCGACGGGAAGGACCTGACCGGCCGGCCTAGCTATCATAGGTGGAGGACCCGGGGGGCGAGGACCGTCACCGGGTCTGCGAGCGAGAGGAAGTGCACGGTTCTATGCCCGATCTGGAGCAATGGCCCACGGGTCGCCTGCTGACGACGGCGGCCCGCCTCGTCGAGCACGCGTGGAACGAGCGGCTGGTCGACATCGGCGTCACGCACGCCGGCGTGATCGCCCTCGGCGTCCTCGCGGACCAGGGTGCGATGACCCAGGCGAGCCTTGCGCAGATCGTCCGCGTGCAGGCGCAGACGATGGGCAAGACCCTCTCACGGCTCGAGACCAGGGGGCACGTGACGCGGGTGCGGAACGACCTCGACCGGCGCTCGCACATGGTGTCGATCTCACCCGCGGGCCGTCGGGTCCTCGACGCCGCCGAGGACATCGAACGCACGCTCGTGGCCGGCGGGGGACTGGTGTCGGAGGAACTGCGCAAGCACCTCCAGACCGTCATCCGCGAACTGGGCGCGCCGCGCTGGAACTGGACGGCGTCGGGCGCCGGCGCGCAGGAGGGTGTGGCCCTTGAGGGTCCTGGCGGGTCCGGACCCGCGGCCACCCTTCTGAACTGACGCCCCGCGCCGTCCCCCGGGCCCCTTGCCTCCGGCAGGGGGCTTTTCCGTGCCCGGGGCACCTCCGCCCGCCGGACGGCCGACGGATACCACTACCTGTGCCGGCAGGAAAAGGAAAGACCCCTGCTGAAATCGGTCAGGACGGCGATGGCACTTGCGTGCTAAGCACGCTGATGTTTTGTTGGGAAGCGTGAGTGTCCAACGCCTGACGGAGAACAGCATGCAGAGCACCGCCGCCCCCGAGCCGATCCGGGACGCCCTGCCGGCGCATGCCGCCTCGGTCGAACCCGTCGGTCATCCGACGGGTGGTACAGGCCCCGGTCGTCCCCTGAAGGCTGCGCTGCAGGACGACATCGCCCTGCGGCACATGGAGATCGCCGAGTCCGTGGCCCGCTCCTTCGCGTCCTCGGGGCCGGAGGCCTCCGACATCCGGCAGGTCGCCTACCTCGGACTCATCAAGGCGGTCCAGCGTTTCGATGCCACCCTCGGCGTTCCGTTCGCCTCCTTCGCCGTACCGACGATCAACGGTGAGATCAAGCGTTACCTCAGGGACTCCTGCTGGGTGGTCCGCCCGCCACGGGACGTCCAGGACCTCCGCACGGAAATTGCCCGCGCGGCTCCCGCGATGGCGCAGCGCCTCCGACGCGAACCCACCGCGCGGGAACTGGGACTGGAACTGGGATGGCCCGAGAGGAAGATCCTCGAAGCGCAGGCCTCCCACTCGAGCCTGCGCCCCGACTCGCTCGACGCACCGTTCGAGGGCCGCACCTGGGCCGACACGCTCGCGAGCGACTCCAATGGCATCGAGCGCAGCGACGACATGATCTCGCTGCGCAGCGCCGTGAACGAGCTCGACGCCGGCGAGAAGGAGCTCCTCTACCGCCGGTACTTCATGGAGCAGACCCAGCAGGGCATCGGCGACGAGCTCGGGATGTCGCAGATGCAGGTGTCGCGGAGCCTGGCGCGGATCCTGGTGAAGCTGCAGAAGAGGCTGCTCGGCGTCCCGTCCGCGCCGGTCCAGGTGGCGCGGCCGCGAATGGCCTGAACACCCTGGCCCGAACACCCTGGCCCGAGGCCCTGTGACGCCCGGCCTGCGTCCTAGGAGATGCCGTGGTCGGCCGCGGCGGCGAGCACCTGCTCCACCGTGACCGCCATCAGGGCCGGGTCCGGGGTGGGTGAGAAGGTCTCCCCGAGGCGCAGCGACTCGTCGGTCAGCACCGTGTGCGGTCCGGGCGGCGGTCCCCACTCCGAGGCGGGTGCCGGGCCGAACAGGACCACGGACGGGCGGGTGTAGGCCGAGGCCAGGTGCGCGGCTCCGGTGTCGGCGGAGATCACGAGGGACGCGCCGGCGATCAGCGCGGCGAAGCGGTCCAGCGGCAGCTCTCCCGCCGCCACCGTGTCCTCGGGCAGGCCCGCGGCATCGGCGACGGCGAGTGCCCGGGGGCGCTCCTTGCCGCTGCCCGTGAACAGGACCCGGTGCCCTGCGGCGGCCAGGGTGCGCGCCACCTCGGCGAAGCGGTCCACGGGCCAGAGGCGGCTGCCGTAGGCCGCGCCGACGTGGACGACGACGGCGTCCGGTGCCGGGCTGCCTCCCTCGGGCACCCGCAGGCGGCAGTCCAGCGGGTCCGCGGGGACGCCGTGCCAGCTGACCAGGGAGGCCCAGCGCTCGCGTTCGAGGATGCCGTCGCGCCACTCGGGTCCGTCCCAGCCGGGTGAGCGGTGGCCCATGCGCCGCTTCGCGCCGATCTCCTCGAGGCGTGCCCTGCTCTCGCCGCCGCTGCCGTGCAGGTTCACGGCGAGGTCGATCCGTCCGTGCTCGATGGGCAGCGGGTCGTCGAGGCCGTGCGTCGGCAGGAGGTCGTCGATCGCGTCGGTGAGGCCCACGATGGGCCGCAGCCATTCCTGGGCCGCGTAGAGGATCCGGTGCTCGGGGAAGGCGCGGCGCAGGCCCTTGAGCGCGGGCACCGCGACGAGGAGGTCGCCGAGCTTCAGCGCGCGCAGCGCGAGGATCTCCGGGCGGCCGTCGGGGGCGGGAGTGGACGCCGGGATGCGCACGGAAGCGGTGGGGGCGGGCTGGTCGATCGCGGCGGTGGAGCCCTCGGAAGTCATGCCGATCATCCTGCCAGAGGTTCCTCCGCGTCCCGGTACGGGCGTCCGGGGGCGGGGCGGCGGGAAGGAGCCGGAGGAGCAGCAGGAGAAGAAGTTCGGCGGAAAGTGTTTAGTACTGCTTCTTCCCGGGAACTAAGCCACTATGCACACTTCGGCCGATCGTCCACGGACAGCTCCCAGGGCGGTCCTGTTCGACCGCGACGGGACCATCGTCGTGGACGTCCCGTACAACGGGGACCCCTCGCTCGTGCAGCCCGTGCCGGGCGCACGGGAGGTCCTCGACGGACTGCGCCTGCGCGGCATCCCGGTGGGCGTCGTCACCAACCAGTCGGGGATCGCCCGCGGCTTCGTCACGCGGGAGCAGGTCGACGCCGTCAACGCCCGGGTGGAGGAGCTGCTCGGTCCCTTCGCGGTCTGGGAGGTGTGCCCCCACGGAGCCGACGACGGCTGCGCGTGCCGCAAGCCCGGTCCCGGCATGGTCCTCGCCGCGAGCGCCCGGCTGGACCTCGACCCCTCCGACGTCGCGGTGATCGGTGACATCGGGGCGGACATGGGCGCCGCGGCGGCCGCCGGCGCGCGCGGCGTGCTCGTGCCGACGGACATCACGCTCGAGGACGAGATCCGCGCTGCTCCGGCCGTCGCAGGGGACCTCGCCGAGGCCGTCGCGACCCTGTGGGCGGGGACACCGTGAGGCGGCGCGTCCTCGTCGCGCGCCTCGACAGTGCCGGCGACGTCCTGCTCGCCGGACCGGCCGTCCGTGCCGTCGCCGCCGGCGACCACGGCGACTCCCCGAACGACGTCGTCATGCTGTGCGGGCCGCAGGGAGCCGCCGCTGCACGGCTGCTCCCGGGCGTCGTCGACGTCGCCGTGTGGTCGGCCCCCTGGATCGTCGACCCGCCGCCCGAGCCCACGCCCGAGCTGGTCGGAGCGCTGCACGAGACGGTGGTTGACCTGGAGGTGGACGAGGCGGTCCTGCTGACCTCGTTCCACCAGTCGCCGCTGCCGCTCGCCCTGCTGCTCCGGCTTGCCGGGGTGCGCCGGATCGCCGGCGCGTCCGTCGACTACGCCGGATCCCTTCTCGACGTGCGGCTCAAGCCCGGCGAGGACTTCCCCGAGGACCAGCCCGAGGCCGAGCGCGCCCTCGGCATCGCGGAGGCCGCGGGGTATGCCCTTCCGCCGGGCGACGACGGCCGGCTGCAGGTCACCGGCCTCGCCGATGCCTCCGACCTCGTGGGGAAGGGTCCGTACGTCGTCGTCCATCCCGGGGCGTCGGTCCCCGCCCGCGCCTGGCCGCCGCTCCACCACGCGGCCGCCGTGGAACTCCTCACCGCTGCAGGGTTCCGCGTGGTCGTCACCGGCGGACCGAGCGAGACGGATCTCACCTCCACCGTCGCCGGGCCGGAGGCGCTCGATCTCGGGGGCCGGACGGACCTGGCGACCCTGGGATCGGTCATCGCGGGAGCATCCGTGGTCATCACGGGGAACACCGGCCCGGCGCACCTGGCGGCGGCCGTGGGCACCCCCGTGGTCTGCCTCTTCTCGCCCGTGGTCCCCGCGATCCGCTGGGCGCCGTACCGCGTCCCCGTGGAGCTGCTCGGGGACCAGAGCGCGGCGTGCGCCCTCAGCAGGGCGAGGATCTGCCCCGTCCAGGGCCACCCCTGCCTGTCCACCGTCTCCCCGGAGGACGTGGTGGACGCCGTCCTCCGGCTCGGCTCCGGAGTATCGTCACTGGGCTCACGCCGTAGCATCGGCCGCACCGACGGCCGCAGAACAACGAGGGGAAACCGATGAGGATCCTGTTATGGCACGTCCACGGAGGGTGGACCGACGCCTTCGTGCGAGGGTCCCACACCTACGTGCTGCCCACCACGCCCGAGGGCGGTCCGTGGGGACTGGGCCGGGCCGGGCGGGACTGGCCGGCGTCCGTCGTGGAGGTGGCGCCGCAGGACCTGGCGGACGCCGACATCGACGTCGTCGTCCTGCAGCGCGTCGAGGAGATCGCCGAGTGCGAGCGGCTCCTCGGACGCACGCCCGGCCGGGACCTGCCGGCCGTCTTCCTCGAGCACAACACGCCACGCCGCGACATCGTGGGGACGGTGCATCCCCTCGCGGAACAGACGGACATCCCCGTGGTGCACGTGACCCACTTCAACGAGCTGTTCTGGGACAGCGGCGTCGCGAGGACCACGGTGATCGAGCACGGCATCGTCGACCCCGGCTACCTCTACACGGGGGAGCTCGAGCAGCTGGCCGCCGTCATCAACGAGCCGGTGCGGCGCGGGCGCATCACCGGCACCGACCTGCTGCCGCGCTTCGCCGGCGTCGCACCCCTGGAGGTCTTCGGCATGGGCACGGACCGTCTCGCGGACACGCTGGACCTCGGCCCCGGTGAGCTGCGCATCGGCGGCGACCTCCCCATGAGGGAACTGCACGCCCGCCTGGGCCGGTCGCGTGCCTACGTGCACCCGCTGCGGTGGACCTCGCTCGGGCTCTCGCTCCTGGAGGCCATGCACGTGGGGCTCCCCGTGCTGGCGCTCGCGACCACGGAGGCCGCACGCGCGGTACCGCCGGAGGCCGGGGCGATCTCGACCAGCATCGAGGACCTCGTGCGGATGGCGTCCCGCCTCATCGACGATCCCGACGAGGCCAGGACGCGGGGACTGGCCGCACGGGAAGCAGCACTCGCACGCTACGGACTGGCCCGTTTCCTCGCCGACTGGGACGACGTCCTGACGCGCGAGCCCCTGCGGCACCGGGTCCTGGCGGCAACAGAAAGGAAAGCGCAGTGAGGATATCGATGGTGTCTGAGCATGCCAGCCCGCTCGCGGCCCTCGGGGGCGTCGATGCCGGCGGGCAGAACGTCCACGTGGCCGAGCTGTCCCTCGCCCTCGCGCGCCGGGGACACGACGTCACGGTGTACACGCGCCGCGACGATCCCGCCCTGCCGGACCGTGTCCGCACCGACCCCCGGCTGGAGGTGGTGCACATCACCGCGGGCCCCGTGCAGAGCGTCCCGAAGGACATGCTGCTGCCCTACATGAGCGAGTTCGCCGAGGGCATCGTCGGGGACTGGGGCGAGGACGCCCCCGACATCGTGCACGGGCACTTCTGGATGTCCGGCATCGCCGCCCTCGACGCCGCCCGCCAGTCCCGCAGTGCCGGCCGGCCCGTGCAGGTCGTCCAGACCTTCCACGCCCTGGGGACGGTCAAGCGCCGCCACCAGGGCGGGGAGGACACCAGCCCGTCCGAGCGCCTCATGCTCGAGGCCATGGTGGGCCGCAGCGCCGACCGCGTGGTCGCGACCTGCTCCGACGAGGTCTTCGAGCTCAAGGCCATGGGCATCCCCGGCAGCCGCGTCTCGATCGCCCCCTGCGGCGTGGACCTCGGGCTGTTCACCCCGCAGGGACCCGTCGAGGAGCGCGGCAGGGCCCACCGCATCGTGAGCGTCGGGAGGCTCGTGCCCCGCAAGGGCATGGACCTCGTCATCCGCGCGATGCGCGAGCTCGCCGCCACCGGCCGTGACGACGTCGAACTCGTCATCGTGGGCGGCCCGGGCACCACGGCGGGGCTCGACGGCGACCCGGAGGCCCGGCGCCTGCGTGCGCTCGCCGCCGAGCTCGGGGTGGAGGACCGCGTGGTGCTGCGGGGCCAGGTGTCCCGCGCTGAGATGCCGGCCGTCCTGCGCAGCGCCGACGCCGTCGTGTGCGCGCCGTGGTACGAGCCGTTCGGCATCGTGCCGCTCGAGGCGATGGGGTGCGGCGTCCCCGTGATCGCCGCCGCCGTCGGCGGACTCGTGGACACCGTGGTGGACGGCAAGACCGGCCTCCACGTGCCGCCCCAGGACCCGGCCGCCATCGCGGCCGCCATCGCCGAGGTGGTCTCGGACCCGGAGTGGGCCGCGGAGCTCGGCGACAACGGCTACCGGCGCGTGAAGGCCCGCTACTCGTGGAGCCGCATCGCCGCCGACACGGAGAAGGCATACCAGACGGCCCTGGGCGCGGCAGCGCCCGCAGAACCGGCCACAGCGCGGCGGAGCGCCGCGCGTCGACTCGAGAGCACGGGAGGCAGGGCACTGTGACCACTGAGACCACCGACATCACCGAGGTATCCGCGGACAGGACCACCGCCGCCGGCACCGCGGCGCCCGTGCGCAGTCCGCACCCACAGGCTCCCGGCGGGGCCGGGAGCCCGGCGAACCCGGAGGCGGACTCGCGGCGCATCGTGACGGACCACCTGCGCTCGGTCGCCCCGGCCGTCGAGTCCCTGCTGCAGAACGTCGGCACCCTCGCCGGCTGGGGTGTGGAGATGGCGGACCGGCTCATGGCCGGCCAGCGCCTGCTCGCCGCCGGCAACGGCGGGTCCGCCGCCGAGGCGCAGCACCTCACTGCGGAGCTCGTGGGCCGGTTCGACGGCGAGCGCGAGCCGTTCTCGGCCATCTCGCTCCACGCCGAGAGCTCGGCGGTCACGGCCATCGCCAACGACTACGGGTTCGACCGCGTGTTCGCCCGGCAGGTGAGCGCCCATGGACGCGAGGGCGACATCCTCGTGCTCCTGAGCACGAGCGGCAAGAGCCCCAACCTGCTGCACGCCGCCGACGCCGCCCGCGCCGCAGGGATCACCACGTGGGCGCTCACGGGGGCGGGCCCGAATCCGCTGACGGAGCGGGTGGACGACTTCGTCGCGGTCGACGCGCAGTCCGCCAACGCCCAGGAGGGCCACCTGATCGCCCTCCACGCCATCTGCCGGGCCTTCGACGCCGAAGTGCTGCGCCGCCGGCAGGAGGAGCAGCGATGAGGATCGTGGTCGTGGGCGACGTCCTGCTCGACACCGATCTCTCGGGCGGGGCAGGGCGCCTGTCGCCCGACGCGCCCGTGCCCGTCGTGGACGTCGACACCGTCCGGCGCCGCGCCGGTGGAGCAGGCCTGGTGGCTCGCATGCTCGAGGCCGACGGCCACGAGGCCGTCCTCGTGACGGTCCTCGGGGACGACGACGCCGCGGGGCTGCTCCGCGCCGAGCTCGACGGCATCGACGTCGTCGCCGGTCCCTCCGGCGCCCCGACCCCCGTCAAGACGCGGGTGCGGGCTTCCGGCCAGCCCGTGGTGCGCTTCGACGAGGGATGCGCCCCGCCCCCCGCCCCCGGCTGCACCGCAGAGATGCTGGCGGCGCTCGACGGCGCGGATGCGATCATCGCCGCGGACTACGGCCGGGGGCTGCTCGCCGAGGAGTCGCTGCGGGCACGCCTCGAGGACCTCGCCGCCTCCGTCCCCGTGGTCTGGGACCCCCACCCGTCCGGCGCGCAGCCCGTGCCCGGCGTCGCCGCCGTGACCCCCAACCTCGGCGAGGCCCTCCGGTTCGCCGACGTGCAGGGCTCGGGCACGCGCGCCGCCGCGGCCGCCGCCGACGTCCTGCTGGCCGCCTGGCGCAGCCGGGCCGTCCTCGTCACGATGGGCGAACACGGCGCCCTCGTGGCCGCAGCCGGACTCCTGCCCCAGGTGGTCCCGGCCCCCCGCGTCAGCGCCGGCGATCCGTGCGGTGCGGGGGACCGCTTCGCCTCGGCGCTCGCCCTCGGCCTGGCCGCCGGGGACCCGATCGACGCGGCCGCCCAGCAGGCCACCGACGCCGCGGCGCGCTTCCTCGCCTCCGGCGGCGTGAGCGCGATGGGCCGGCGCCTGGAGGCGCCGCAGCAGCTGCCCGTCGACGGTATCGACGCCCTCGAGGTCGCACGCCGCACCCGGGAGGCCGGGGGCACCGTGGTCGCGACGGGCGGATGCTTCGACCTCCTCCACGCCGGCCACGCCCGCACGCTCGCGGCCGCACGGCAGCTCGGCGACTGCCTGATCGTCCTCCTCAACTCGGACGAGTCGGTGCGTGGACTGAAGGGCGAGAGCCGGCCCATCATCAAGCAGGAGGACCGCGCCGAACTGCTCTCCGCCCTCGAGTGCGTGGACGCCGTCCTCGTGTTCGGCGAGTCGACGCCCGAGAACGCCATCTCCCGCCTCCAGCCCGACATCTGGGTCAAGGGCGGGGACTACGCCGCCGAGGACCTGCCCGAGGCCGCCCTCGTGAGCAGCTGGGGTGGCAGGACCGTCACCGTCCCGTACATCCCGGCCCGCTCCACCACGAAGCTTGCAGCAGCGCTCGCCCGCGTGGGCTGACGTTCTGCAGACCAGCGCCCGGCCCTGCAGAACGGCCGGGAGCGACACCACGAAAGGAACAGCATGACCGAGAACACAGCACAACCGGCAGCAGCCCCGGCAGGCGCCGGGTACAACCCGGGACGTGTCCTGGTGACGGGCGGGGGCTCGGGCCTCGGCGCGGCCATCGTGCAGGGCGTCATCAAGGCCGGTGGCACCCCCGTGGTCCTGGACCGCGACATCAGCCGCGTGAGCGGCGTCAAGGCCTTCGAGGTGGACGTCGCCGACCGCGGGGCCGTGGAGGCGGCGGTCCGTGAGGCTGCGGAGATCCTGGGTGGCCTGGACGCCGTCGTGACCGCGGCCGGGATCGACCGGTGCGGGGCGCTCGACACCGTGCCCGCGGACCAGTGGGAGATGGTGATCGGCGTGAACCTCATGGGCACCGCGTCCACCGCGCGTGCCGCCCTGCCCTACCTGAAGCAGACGCACGGCCGCGTGGTCACCATCGCCTCGACGCTCGGCATTAAGGCCGTGGGCGACGCGACGGCCTACTGCGCCTCGAAGTTCGGGGTCATGGGCTTCACGCAGGCCCTCGCCGCGGAGACCGCCGGCCAGATCGGCGTCACCACGATCATCCCCGGCGGCATGAAGACCCGGTTCTTCGACGACCGCGACGAGCAGTACAAGCCGCAGGACGATTCCCGCCTCAACGATCCCGAGCGCGTGGCCGAGGCGATCCTCTTCGCGCTCTCACAGCCCAAGAGCTGTGAGATCCGCGAGATGGTCATCGCCCACGCAGAAGAAGGCTCGTGGCCCTGAGTTCGGCCACGTCCGCGTAGACGGCATCGGGCTGGACGGCCGCGACGAACGAGTCATCGTGCTCGCAGCGTTCGGCCGTCCAGCCCACCTGCCTGACGTCCACGCCGCACACCGGGCACTGCGCCACCCACGAGAAGTGCACGCGGTGGAGGCTGCGCCCCATCGCCCCGGCGTTGATGACGTTGCCGATCCAGTAGATGCCGACCGTCGGCGTGCCGACCGCTTGGGCCAGGTGTCGGGGCCCGCTGTCGTTGCCGACCATCACCGCGCTGCGGTCCAGCACACCGGTCAGTTCTCCGAGCGTCAGTCGTCCCGCGAGCGACCGGACGTCCGCCGCAGGAGCCGCCTCGTGCGCCAGCCGGACGATCTCCTCAGCCATCGGCACGTCCGTGGCATCCCCGACCACCACGACCTCGCACCCGTCCGCCGCGGCGCGCACGGCGACCTCCGCGAACGACGACGACGGCCACCGCCGGCGCGGATCCGTGGCGCCGGGGTGCAGCGCGACCACCGGGCGGGCGCCGGTCAGCTGCGCAGCGCGCTCCACCTCGCCGGGCAGCACCTCCACGCGCGGCTCGAGATCCCGCGGCACGGCGCCTGCCAGGCCCACCACCTCCAGGGCGCGGAACACCTCGTGCTGGTAGTAGACGTACGGGATGGTCCGCTCGAGCGCCACGGCGTCGGGCGTCCGGGTCCCGATGGTGTGGCGGGCCCCGAGGCGCAGCAGGAAGGGGTTGGAGTTGCGACCTCCGCCGTGCAGCTGCACCGCGAGGTCGAAGGTCCCGTGGAGGCCGGCGAAGAACCGGTCCACGGCGTCGGGATCCTCCTCGCCGGGGCGGACACCGGGGGAGACGGGCAGCTTCAGGACCTCGGACACCGGACCGGGCCGGCCGCCCAGCAGCGCCGCGTGCCCCGGCATGCCCAGGAGGGTGATGGAGGCGTCCGGGTAGCGGTCCTTCAGGGCCGCGAGGGCGGGCATCGCGAACATGAGGTCACCCAGGCCGCCTCCGCGCAGCACGGCGATCCTGCGGACGCCCTCGAACGGCGCGAGCACGGGCCCCACCGATCTCGCGGTGTCCTGCCGCCCGCCGAAATCCGCCGTCGTGGTGTCTCCCTGCCGCATGAATCGCTCCCCGTCCGTGTCGTCGCGGATGCCGCGGGCCGTGCCGCCGGCGGCGCTGTCAATGCCTTCGCCGGGCGCAGGAGACCCGCTGCTCCTCCTCCTCCTGCCACCATATGCTAAGCGTGCTGACGACCGTGCGGACGGAGTGCAGAAAACGGCGGGCGCCCTGTGTGAAAGCGCGGGAGGCGGGTACGGGACCAGTAGCCGGCGCCAGGACGTGCCGTGGTGAACGAGCAGACGACATCAAGGAGCGCAATGTCCATCAACTCCCAGCCACCCACCCTGCTTGATGTGCAGGACGACGACACCATCACCATCACCGACCCCCGCGACGGCAGCGAGGTGGGCACGCTGCCCTGCGCCGCCCGTGAGCAGGTGGCCCTGGCCGTCGCCCTGGCACGGACCGTGCAGCCCGAATGGGCTGCCACGAGTCCCGCCGACCGCGGCGCGGCCCTGCGGCGCGCCGCCGCAGCCCTCCGGGACGGAGCCCGCGAACTCGCGGAACTGAACGTGCGGGAGACCGGCAAGCCGCTCGCGGACGCGCTCGGCGGCATCGAGGCCGGGATCTCCACGCTCGAGCAGTACGCCGAACTCGGTCCGGTGCACCGCGGGCTGAGCCTGCGCGGAGCCGTCACCGCCACCGACTACACCGTCGCCGAGCCGCGCGGGGTCGCCGTGCTCCTGACGCCCTGGAACGACCCCGTGGCCGTGGCCGCCGGACTCATCGGAGCCGCGCTCGTCACGGGCAATGCCGTCATCCACAAGCCCAGCGAACGGTGCCCCCACGTGGGCGAGCTGCTCGGGCGCCTGCTGCAGCCCGCTTTCCCCGACGGTGTCCTCACCACCCTGACCGGCGGAGCCGGCGTAGGGCAGATGATCACCATGGAGACCGGCGTGGACGTCTTCGCCCACGTCGGCTCCAGTGCCACCGGGGCGCGCATCGCCCGCGCCGCGGCGCTCACCGGCGCGCACGTCATCCGGGAGAACGGCGGCAACGACCCCCTGATCGTCGACGCCGACGTGGACCCGGTGTGGGCGGCCGGCCAGGCAGCACTCGGTGCCTTCGCCAACAGCGGCCAGATCTGCACGTCCGTGGAACGCATCTACGTGCACCGGGCCATCGCCGAGCCCTTCCTCGCCGCCCTCGTCGAGGAGGCACGGAAGCGCAACGCGGAGGACGACCGGCAGCCGCTCGTGGACCGCGCGATGCGCGACCTCGTCGACGGGCAGGTCGCGGAGGCGATCGGCCTCGGGGCGACCTGCCTCGAGGGTGGTGCCGTGCCGGAGGGCCCCGGTGCCCACTATCCCGCAACGGTCCTCGCCTCCTGCACCGACGCCATGACGGTCATGACGGAGGAGACCTTCGGCCCGGTGGCGCCCGTGACCGTCGTGGACAGCTTCGACGAGGGACTGCGCCTGGCCGCGAGCGGGCCCTACGGTCTTGCCGCCTCGGTGCTCACGGCCGGCATCGCCCACGCGCAGCGGGCCATCGCCGGTCTGGCGGTCGGCACGGTCAAGGTCAATGCCGTCTTCGGCGGTGCGCCCGGCGGCGCCGCCCAGCCCCGCGGCATCAGCGGCGCGGGCTTCGGCTACGGGCCCGAACTGCTCGACGAGTTCGCCCTCGTCAAGGTGGTCCACCTCAGCGCGCCCCCGCAGGCGGGCGCATGACGGACGACGCGGTGCAGGACCACCCGGGTGCCGCTGCCGCCGGTGGCGACGAGGTGGCGCTCGACCTCTCGGAGGTCCGCGGCCTCGCGGCGTGGGTCCCGGCCGCCATCGCCGACCGGGCCCCGCTCGTCACCGTGATCGGTGACGCCATGCTGGACGGCTGGTGGAGCGGCACCATCGAACGGTTCTGTCGCGAGGCGCCGGCCCCGGTGGTGGACATCACCCGGCGCGAGTACGCCGCCGGGGGCGCGGCGAACACGGCGATGAACCTCGCCGCGCTCGGTGCCCGCGTCCGCATGTGCGGCCTGATCGGCACCGACGACGCCGGGAGGCGGCTGCGCGGCATCCTCGAGGACGCAGGCGTGGACACCACGCACCTGCTGCAGGACCCGCGCGTCGGCACCACCACCAAGTACCGGATCCTCGGCGGCGACCAGGTCATGCTCCGCCTCGACGACACGCCCGAGGAGATCCCCGCAGCGGCCGCCGCCGCGCTCGCCGCCACCATCCCCGACGCCGTCGCGGGCGCGGGCGCCGTCATGGTGTGCGACTACGGCTCCGGCGCGCTCGGCGGGGAGGTCCGCGCGACGCTCGCGCAGGCGTCCACCCTCGACCCCGGGACGCTCGTCGTCGTGGACGCGCACGACACCGCGGCGTGGTCCGCGCTGGGCCCGGACATCGTGACGCCGAACGCGCAGGAGGCCGCCCAGGTGCTCGGTGCGCGCCTCGACGCCCGGACGGACAGGGCCGCGGCCGTCACCGCCCGCAGCGGCGAGCTGCTCGCGGCCACGAATGCCGCCGCCGTCGTCGTGACCCTGGACCGGGACGGGACCGTGCTGCTGGGGCAGGACGGCGAGGAACACCGGACCTGGGCCCGGCCGGCCACGGAACGGCAGGCCTCGGGGGCGGGGGACACCTTCGTCGCGAGCCTCACCGCCGCGAGGGCCGCCGGGCTGCCGTTGACAACGAGCCTCGACCTCGCCCAGGCCGCCGCGGACGTCGTCGTCCACCGCCCGGGGACCTCCGTGTGCACGACGGCGGACCTCACGGGCCACCTGCAGCAGGCCGCGGACACGGCGCTGGACACGGACGAGCTCCTGCGCAGGGTGGCGGAGGACCGCGCCGCGGGGAAGCGGATCGTCCTGACGAACGGCTGCTTCGACGTGCTGCACCGCGGGCACACCCGCTCGCTCAACCAGGCCAAGCAGCTCGGCGACGTGCTGGTGGTCGCGCTGAACGACGACGCCGGCGTGCGCAGGCTCAAGGGCCCCGACCGTCCCATCAACCCGATCGCGGACCGGGCGGGCATCATCGCGTCCCTGAGCTGCGTGGACTACGTCACCGTCTTCGCCACGGACACCCTGGTGCCGCTGATCGAACTGCTGAAACCGGACGTGTACGCGAAGGGCGGCGACTACACCGCGCAGATGCTCGAGGAGACCCCCGCCGTCGAGGCCTGCGGGGGCAGGGTCAGCATCCTCGACTACGTCCCGGAGCGTTCCACGGCGGCGGTGGTCCGCAGGATCCGATCCATGCCGCTCGGCGGTGACGTGACGTGAGCCCGCGCTGGTCGGGGGAGTGGGCACTGGACGCCACCGCGGACGAGCCCGCGGTGGACGTGCTGATCCCGTCCTTCGGGCGCCCGGCGGAGCTGGCCGTGACGCTCGCGGGCCTCGCGGCGCAGGAGGGGGTCGCCTTCCGGGTGATCGTCAGCGACCAGACCGACGGCGATGCCGCCTCCTTCATCCAGCCCGCCGTCCGGGCCATGGTGCGCGTCCTCGAGGCCCAGGGACGCCAGGTGCGGCTCGAACGGCACCTGCCCCGGAAGGGACTCGCCGAGCACCGGCACTACCTGCTGGGGCTGGCACGCGCGCCACTGGTCCTCTTCCTCGACGACGACGTCTGGCTCGAACCCGGCTCGCTGGACCGCATGTGCAGGGCGCTGCGGGAGGCCGGCTGCGGATTCGTGGGCTCCGCGGTCCAGGGCCTGTCCTACCTCGGCGACCGCAGGCCCCACGAGCGGACCGCACTGGCGCTGTGGCCGGAGAACGAGGTGGTGCCCGAACGCGTCCGCCCGGGCACCGAGGGCTTCGCCCGCTGGCCGCTGCACAACGCCGCCAACCTGGCGCACGCCGCCGCCGACCTCGGCATCCCGCCCGGCGGGTGGAGGCTGTACCGCGTCGCGTGGGTGGGAGGGTGCGTCCTGTTCGACCGCGAGGCCCTCGTGGACTGCGGCGGCTTCGACTTCTGGGACCGCCTGCCGCCCGCGCACGCCGGGGAGGACGTCGCCGCCCAGTGGCGCGTCATGGAGCGCTACGGCGGGGCGGGCATCATCCCGTCCGGCGCCGTCCACCTCGAGGCGCCCACCACGGTCACCGACCGTGCCACAGACGCTGCCCGGGTGATCCTGGGCCAGTGACGGTGCGCCCGCCACGGGGGCACCACAGGAATCGAACCGACACGAAGGAGCACGACATGGCAGATCCGAGTCCGATCGACATCCAGAAGGCACTGGGCGGCATGGAGTACCCGGCCTCCAAGGAGGACCTCGTCAATCACGCCCAGGACAAGGGCGCCGACGAGTCGGTCCTCGAGACGCTGGGCAACCTGCCCGACCGCGAGTTCGACTCGCCCACGGACGTGAACAAGGAAGCGTCCAAGTAGGCCATGGACGACGGTGGCGCTCCATCCGGCGCGCCGCCGTCGTCGGCACTACCGGGGGGACAGCGGTGAGGAACGACGCGACGCACGCCTCGAACACGACACCGAGGACCACGAGCGCATCGAGGAGGCCGTGGTGACCCTCTCCACGCCGGACGAGCCGACACCCGGCTTCGGCGCCGACCCGCGGGCCTGACCCTCGGGTCGTGGGTTCAGACCCCGGCGACGTCGGCCGGCCGAGCGGTCGCCGCGTCCCCGGCGGGTGCCGCGGCGATGCTGACCATCCAGCTCACACCGAAACGATCGACGCACATGCCGAAGCTGTCGCCCCACGGCGCAAGGGCGAGGGGCAGGATCTCGGTGCCGCTGCCGGCGAGTGCGTCCCAGTACCCGCGGAGCTCCGTCTCGTCGTCGCCGCTGATCGACACGGAGTGACCGGCCGGCGGCGTGTACTCCATGCTGTCGGGTGTGTCCGCGGCCATGAGCACCTGTCCCGACGGCGTGGTGAGCATCGAGTGCATGATCTTGTGCTGCTCGGCAGGATCCTCGCTGAGCTGGAAGTCGGCGAACGTGCTGCGCTGCAGCTCGCCACCGAACACGGACTGGTAGAAGTCCATCGCCTCCCGGGCGGTGTCCTTGAAGTTCAGGTACGTGTTGATCGTCGCTGCCATGATGTCCGCTCTCTGCCGGGGGCCTGCGCCATGCCTTCGTGGTGACACGAGCGATTATGGTCCAGGCAGGACCTGCAGGGAAGGCCCGCCGATGACCGACCGAAGGGTCACTCGAGGGTCACCGGAGGCGCAGCGTCGGGCGGGTTGCTCCCGATGGTCCCGGTGATCAGGATCGGCGCTGGTCGATCGCGCCGGCGATCCTCTCCTCGAGATCGCTGATGGTGGCGTCGGGCAGGACGATCAGGCCGTCCAGCTCGCGCCGCGCGCGTCGGTAGGCCGTCTGGCGCTCGGCGGCGGTGGCGGCGCCGTCGATCGCGACGGTGACGAGCTTGCGTGCCGTCTCCAGGCGCTGCCGTTCCTCGGGGCTGAAGCCGCTGGCCCGCACGCGCCGGGCCTCGGTCTCGGCGACCTGGAACGCGACGTCGTACGAGGTGACCGCGGACCGGTAGGCGTCGAGGTCCTCGGAGGACATCGCGGAGGGGTCCTGCGGGCGCAGCGAGTCGGCCACGCGCTTGGCCCGGAGGAACGCGACCGTGAGCGGTTCCCGCACGTCCGTCATGGTCGGGTAGTCGATCAGCTTCGCCGCGTCGAGCTCGTAGGCCAACCACCTGCGGTCGACCTCGTCGTGCATGCGCTCCACATGCCGGACATCGCGTTCGCGACCACCCGGCCGGCCGGGGACGGCGTCGGGCTGGGCGTGCGCGCCGTGCAGCTCCCCGGGGTGCTTCAGGCGGTACATCTCCACCTTGCGCCGGTGCCGCCGCTCCGTGGCCTCGGACCACGACCTGCCCCAGATCGCGAACACGCCCGACAGCGGGAAGACGAGCCACCAGTAGCTGCCGGCGAAGGACAGGATTTCGTTCACGCGTCCATCGTAGGCCCGGGCTCCACGGGGCGGACCGGAGCGCGGGCCGTGGAGCCTGCGCGGCGGTGCGACGGTGGGGCCCGGTTGTCGCTGATCCGGGCCGTCGCACGGCGGTACGACCGGGAGAAGGGCCCGGACATGAACGAATCCCCGCCTCCCAGGCGGCGAGACCTGGAGGACGGGGATCCGATGTGCACCCCTCGGGACTTGAACCCGAAACCCATTGATTAAGAGTCAATTGCTCTGCCAATTGAGCTAGAGGTGCGTGGCGTTTTTCCTCCCGGTTTCACCCGGTTCGGTCATCCGCAACAGCATGAAACTCTACCAGCACTTCGGCCGAAACATGAAACCGGGTGCCGCATCACTGCCGGGCCACCCGGAGGATCCGCCCGCCACCGGATTCGTTGGTGGCCACGAGCAGTCCGCCGTCCACTCCGGCCGCCACGTCCCGCAGCCGCCCGTACTGCCCGTCGAAGTGGCTGACCGGCATCCCGGCGATGCCGTCACGGAGCGGGACCTGCCAGAGGCGCTGGCCCCGCAGGCCCCCGATGTAGGCGACGTCGTCGAGGATCGCCATGCCGCTCGGTGACGACGTCGCGGTGGACGGCCAGACCACCTGGGCGTCGGTGTACCGGGCATCGCCCGGTGCGCCCGTGACCTCCGGCCAGCCGTAGTTCCCGCCGGGCGTCACGAGGTTCAGCTCGTCGTCGACCTCCGGGCCGAACTCCGAGGCCCAGAGCCTGCCCGCGGAGTCCCAGCCGAGCCCCTGCACATTGCGGTGGCCCAGACTGTAGACCGGTGAGCCGGGCGTCGGGTTGTCGGCCGGGATGCCGCCGTCGGCCGTGATCCGCAGGATCTTCCCCCCGAGGGTCGCCGGGTCCTGCGCCGCGGCACGGACCCCCGCGTCCCCGGTGCCGACGTAGAGGTGGCCGTCCGGACCGAAGGCGAGCCGCCCGCCGTTGTGGATCTCCGCCTTCGGGATGCCGGTCAGGATCGGTTCAGGGGTCCCGAGCCGCCTGCCGGTCCAGGGGATCCTTACCACCCGGTTGTCCGTGGGCGAGGTGTAGTAGGCGTACAGCGCGTCGGGCGGCGCGTCCGGCGTACCGGCCCCGGAGCCCGGGGCGCTCACCGCCAGTCCGAGCAGGCCTCCCTCGCCGGTCGCGGATGCCGCCTCGGGGATGCTGCCGATGACCTCGGAGGTCCCACCGCCGACCCGCGTGATCCGGCCGGACTCGCGGTCCGAGACCACCAGGTCGCCGTCGCCCAGGACCACCACGGACCACGGGAGACCGAGCCCCGTGGCGGCCTCACCGGCATGGGTGAGATCCGGAAGCCCCGCGGGAGGGGCGTCCGCACCGGCAGGGGCCGTGGGGGCAGGGGCGGATGCGCCCGCGTAGACGGGCTCCGGTCCCGACGACACGGCCGTGCAGCCGGTCCCGGCCAGCAGCAGGGCTGCTGCGGCGGGCAGGGTGCGGGCGAGGAGGAGCGCAGGTGGCCGTCGTGCGGCTGGCATGCTCCGACCCTAGGCCCGGGGCCGGAGGGGTGTCCATCCACCGGGACCGCGGACGCACCACCGCGCCGACGGGCGCAGGGTGCCTCTAGGCTGGCGGCATGACGACCTCCGCCGCAGCCGCCCACCAGACCGTCCGGATCCTCAGCGTCCCGTCCGCCGACCTCCGCGACGCGCTCGCCGACGCGTCCCCGGCGGTCGACGTCGTCCTCTGGGACTTCGCGACCCCGCCCGCTGGCCTGGACCTGGCCACGCTCGATGCCGCCGTCCTGCCCTACACCGGCCGGGCCCACCTCGACGGCGCGCTCGAGGCCGCCCCGAACCTCAGGCTCGTGCAGACGCAGTCCACGGGGTACGACGGCGTCGCCGACCTCGTGGGACCGGACGTGGCCATCGCGACGGCGGCGGGCGTCCATGCGGCGGCGACCGCCGAGCTCGCCGTCGGGCTGGCCCTGGCCTCGCTGCGGGGACTCGACGACGCCGTCCGGCAGCAGGCCGAGGGCCGGTGGCACAGCGCCCGGTACCCGGGTCTGGCGGACCGCCGCGTGCTGCTCGTGGGTGTCGGCGGGATCGGCGAGGAGATCCGGCGCCGCCTGGTCACCTTCGAGGCGGAGGTGACGCGCGTGGGCAGCTCCGCGCGCGACGACGAACGGGGCCACGTGCACGGCAGCGACGAGCTCGTCGCCCTCGCCCCGCACCACGACGTCGTCGTCGTGATCACTCCCCTCACCGACGCCACGCGGGGTCTCATCGGTGCGGAGGTGCTCGCGGCGCTGCCGGACGGTGCGCTGGTCGTGAACGTGGCCCGCGGCGCCGTCGTGGACACCGACGCCCTGACCCGCGAGGTCGGGGCAGGGCGGCTCAGGGCGGCGCTCGACGTCGTGGACCCGGAGCCCCTGCCGGCGGACCACCCGCTCTGGAGTGCTCCCGGCGTCATCATCACGCCCCACGTGGGCGGCAACACGGAGGCCTTCCCGCCGAGGATCCTCGCGCTGCTCAAGCGCCAGGTCGAGCGGCTCGGCGAGGAGCGGGAGCCGGAGAACCTCGTGCGGCGGGGGCCGTGGGGCCAGGCGGTGGGTCCAGACCATCGGGGGGTCAGGTCATCGAGGCCTAGGACATCGCGATGAAGGCGTCCATGAAGGACGTGAAATCGATGACGTCCTCCTCCTGCTCCAGGCGCAGGGGAGTGCCCGGGCCGATGTCCAGCACGGGGTCGGGGGAGATGCCGAAGCGGAAGACCCGGCCGGTGCTCGTGCCCACCTCGTAGCTGCCGTCCCGGTCCCATTGCAGCGCATGCGCGAGGTTCGTCATGTTGATCTCGACGGGCACGCCCGCGCTGGTGATCGCGGTGAGATCCACGGGTGCGATCATCAGTTCGGCGGGCTTCCAGCGGTAGCCGACCACGTACGCGGTGGCCGCCGCCCCGCTGTCCGCCTGCGCTGACCGGGCCGCGAAGACCAGGTTGTAGTCGCCGTAGTTGGGGATCTGCCCGTCGAAGACACGGCGCAGGGCGTGCTTCAGCCCCTGTCCGCCGTCGAGCGGTGTGCTGGGATCGTGCGGCTCGTCGGGGGTCATATCACGCCATCGCGGTAGGGGGTGTCGGTCCGGAGCCCCGAGGCGGAGTCGCACCGGGCCCGGCCGGCAGGCGGAGGAGAATCGCCCGCGTGACCCACACTGTAGCGGAGCACGCGCGCGGCGCACGAGGGGTGCCGGGCGTCACGGATTCCTCCGGCGGGCTCCCCGGGGGGCCTGTAACGCGCGGGTCACATGGCGAAGGCGTGGTGTCCCTCCGGCCTAGACTGCTTGCATGAGCGTGGAGACAACCCCGGAGAAGACCCCAGACATCAAGCCCAGGAGCCGCGTCGTCACGGACGGCATCCATGCGGCACCGTCCCGCGGAATGCTGCGCGCCGTCGGCATGGGTGACGAGGACTTCGCCAAGCCCCAGGTCGGCGTCGCCAGCTCCTGGAACGAGATCACCCCCTGCAACCTGTCCCTCAACCGCCTGGCAGAGGGAGCCAAGGAGGGTGTGCACGACGGGGGAGGATTCCCCATGCAGTTCGGCACCATCTCCGTGTCCGACGGCATCTCCATGGGCCACGAGGGCATGCATTTCTCCCTCGTCTCCCGTGAGGTCATCGCGGATTCGGTGGAGACGGTGATGCAGGCCGAACGCATCGACGGCTCCGTGCTCCTCGCCGGCTGCGACAAGTCCCTGCCGGGCATGCTCATGGCGGCAGCGCGACTCGACCTCGCCTCCGTCTTCCTCTATGCGGGCACCATCATGCCCGGCTTCGCGAAGCTCGAGGACGGCACCGAGAAGGAGGTCACCCTGATCGACGCCTTCGAGGCGGTCGGCGCCTGCGCCGCCGGCAAGATGAGCCACAAGGACCTCGACAGCATCGAACGCGCGGTCTGCCCCGGCGAGGGCGCATGCGGCGGCATGTACACGGCGAACACGATGGCCTGCATCGGCGAGGCCCTCGGGATGTCCCTGCCCGGTTCGGCAGCGCCGCCCTCGGTCGACCGCCGTCGCGACATGTACGCGCGGAAGTCCGGCGAGGCGGTCGTGAACCTGCTGCGCCTCGGCATCACGGCCCGCGACATCATGACGAAGAAGGCGTTCGAGAACGCCATCGCGGTCACCATGGCGTTCGGCGGCTCGACGAACGCCGTCCTGCACCTGCTCGCCATCGCCCGCGAGGCCGAGGTGGAGCTGACACTCGATGACTTCACGCGCATCGGTGACCGCATCCCGCACCTGGGTGACCTCAAGCCCTTCGGCCGCTACGTCATGTTCGACGTCGACAAGGTGGGCGGCGTGCCCGTCATCATGAAGGCGCTGCTCGATGCCGGCCTGCTGCACGGCGACTGCCTGACGGTCACCGGCAGGACGCTGGCCGAGAACCTGGCCGAGATCGACCCCCCGGACCTCGACGGCAAGATCCTTCGCGCGCTCGACAACCCGCTGCACAAGACCGGTGGCATCACCATCCTGCACGGATCCCTGGCCCCCGAGGGCGCCGTCGTGAAGAGCGCAGGCTTCGATGCCGACGTCTTCGAGGGCACCGCCCGCGTGTTCGAGCGTGAGCAGGGCGCCCTCGATGCGCTCGATGCCGGCGAGATCCGGGCCGGCGACGTCATCGTCATCCGCTACGAGGGGCCCAAGGGCGGCCCCGGCATGCGGGAGATGCTCGCCATCACAGGCGCCATCAAGGGAGCCGGGCTCGGCAGGGACGTGCTCCTGCTGACGGACGGCCGGTTCTCCGGCGGCACCACGGGTCTGTGCATCGGGCACGTCGCACCGGAGGCGGTCGACGGCGGCCCCATCGCCTTCGTGCGCAACGGCGACCGCATCCGCGTGGACATCGCGGCGAAGAGTTTCGACCTCCTCGTCGACGAGGCGGAGCTCGAGCAGCGCAGGGTGGGGTGGGAGCCGCTCCCGGCCCGCTACACCAAGGGCGTGCTGGCGAAATACGCGAAACTCGTGCACTCCGCCTCCCAGGGCGCGTACACGGGCTAGGCCCGTACCGCCCGCCCGGGAGCACCCGGGCGGGCGGCGGCGAGCAGGGGTCTGTCCAACGACCGGACGAGATGTCCATGATGTGAGACAGGCGGGGGGTCGGTTGACACCATTTCGCGGGGGCGGGGAGACTACAGGTATGCAGCCCGAACCCGTAGTCGTCATTCTTATACAGCGCGTGGCCTGAAGCCCGTCCGGTAGACGACTGCAGTCACGCGCAACCCCTCGCAGAGCCCGACAAGGCCGAGGGGTTTTTTTGTCGGGACACCCACCGGCAGCGAAGAAGCGCAGGAAATCCGCAGTTCAGCCTGCAGCAGTGCAGCGAATGCTCCGAAGGAAGTCATCGATGTCCAAGGGATCGCCCATCAGCCCGGCGCTGCTGGCAGCAAGGCCGGCACCGCCCGCAGCACCCGCTCGGGAGACCGCACCCGCGGCTCCGGCGAGCCCCGTCCGGGGCCCCAACAACGTGGTCGCGCCCACCCCGATGCTCGGATCCGCGGCGATCGTCAGGTCGCTCGAGGAACTCGGCGTCGACGACGTCTTCGGACTGCCCGGCGGAGCCATCCTCCCCACCTACGACCCCCTCATGGCGTCCTCGCGTCTCCGGCACATCCTCGTGCGGCACGAGCAGGGCGCCGGCCATGCCGCCCAGGGCTACGCGATGGTGACCGGCCGGCCCGGTGTCTGCATCGCGACCTCGGGACCAGGGGCCACCAACCTGGTGACCGCCATCGCGGACGCGCACATGGACTCGGTGCCCATGGTCGCCATCACGGGCCAGGTCTCCAGCGCGTTCATCGGCTCGGACGCCTTCCAGGAGGCTGACATCGTGGGTATCACGATGCCGATCACCAAGCACTCCTACCTCGTCACCGATGCGCAGGACATCCCGCGCGTCCTCGCCGAGGCGTTCCACATCGCCACCACGGGACGCCCGGGCCCCGTGCTCGTGGACGTCGCCAAGGACGCGCAGCAGTCCACCATGACGTTCTCCTGGCCGCCGAAGGTCGACATCCCCGGCTACCGGCCCGTGGTGCGCGGCCACGCGAAGCAGGTCCGCGAGGCCGCACGCCTCATCGGTGCCTCGCAGCGCCCCGTCTTCTACGTGGGCGGCGGCGTCGTGAAGGGACACGCCTCGGCGGAGCTGAAGGAGCTCGCGGAGCTCGTCGGCGCGCCGGTGGTGACCACCCTCATGGCCCGCGGTGTCTTCCCCGACTCGCACCGGCAGCACGTGGGCATGCCCGGCATGCACGGCTCCGTCTCCGCCGTGACCGCACTGCAGCAGGCGGACCTCCTCATCACCCTCGGCGCGCGGTTCGACGACCGCGTCACGGGCGTGCTGTCCAGCTTCGCGCCGAACGCGAAGGTCATCCACGCGGACATCGACCCCGCGGAGATCTCGAAGAACCGCGCCGCGGACGTGCCGATCGTCGGATCGGTGAAGGAGATCATCCCGGAGCTGACCGCGGCGGTCACCGACGCCTTCTCCGCGCAGGAGCGCCCCGACATCTCGACCTGGTGGAGGACCATCGACCACCTCCGCGAGACCTACCCGGTGGGCTTCACGCAGCCCGACGACGGCCTGTCGGCACCGCAGCAGGTCATCAAGCGCATCGGCGAGCTCACCGGCCCCGAGGGCGTCTTCGTCTCCGGCGTGGGGCAGCACCAGATGTGGGCCGCGCAGTTCATCCGGTACGAGCGCCCGCACGCCTGGCTGAACTCCGGCGGCCTCGGGACCATGGGCTATTCCGTCCCCGCCGCGATGGGCGCCAAGGTGGGCAACCCGGACCGCGTGGTGTGGGCCATCGACGGTGACGGCTGCTTCCAGATGACCAACCAGGAGCTCGCGACCTGCGTCATCAACAACATCCCCATCAAGGTCGCGGTGATCAACAACTCCTCGCTCGGCATGGTGCGGCAGTGGCAGACCCTGTTCTACGAGGGCCGCTACTCGAACACCGACCTCAACACCGGCCACGACACCGTCCGCGTGCCGGACTTCGTGAAGCTCGCCGACGCGTACGGCTGCGTGGGCCTGCGCTGCGAGCGGGACGAGGACATCGACGCGACCATCGAGCAGGCGCTGGCCATCAACGACCGCCCCGTGGTGATCGACTTCGTCGTGAGCCGGGACTCGATGGTGTGGCCGATGGTGCCCTCCGGTGTCAGCAACGACCTCATCCAGATCGCCCGGAACATGACCCCGACCTGGGAGCAGGAGGACTGACCATGGCACGCCACACACTCTCCGTACTCGTCGAGGACGTACCCGGCGTCCTGACCCGGGTGGCCAGCCTCTTCGCCCGCCGCGCGTTCAACATCAACTCCCTCGCCGTCGGCCCCACCGAGATCGTCGGCATGTCCCGCATCACCGTGGTGGTCGAGGCCGAGGGTGACCTGCTCGAGCAGGTCACCAAGCAGCTCAACAAGCTCATCAACGTGCTGAAGATCGTCGAACTGACCACCGAGCAGTCGGTGCAGCGCGACCACGTCCTGATCAAGGTCCGGGCCGACGCCGCCACGAGGCTGCAGGTCACCCAGGCCGCGGACCTGTTCCGTGCGTCGGTGGTCGACGTCGCGATCGACTCGCTCATCATCGAGGCGACGGGCACACCCGAGAAGCTCTCGGCGCTCCTGTCCGTCCTCGAGCCGTTCGGGATCCGCGAGATCGTGCAGTCGGGCACGCTCGCGATCGGGCGCGGCGCGAAGTCGATGAGCGGCTCGAGCCAGGCCCTGCGCAGCGCCTGAGCACACCAGCACCACCAGCAGACCTTTCCAGCACCACCATCTGAAGGAGAACCACCCGTGACCGAGATGTTCTATGACGACGACGCCGATCTGTCCATCATCCAGGGCCGCACCGTGGCCGTCATCGGATACGGCAGCCAGGGCCACGCCCACGCGCTGAGCCTCCGTGACTCCGGCGTCGACGTGCGCGTCGGGCTGAAGGAAGGATCGGCGTCGCGCGCCAAGGCCGAGGCCGAGGGACTGCGGGTGGTATCGGTGGCCGAGGCCACCGCCGAGGCGGACCTCATCATGGTGCTCACCCCCGACCAGGTGCAGCGCCACGTGTACAAGGAGGACATCGCCCCGAACCTGCAGGCCGGTGACGCCCTGTTCTTCGGCCACGGCTTCAACATCCGCTTCGGCTACATCCAGCCGCCCTCCGACGTCGACGTCGCGCTCGTGGCCCCCAAGGGTCCCGGGCACATCGTCCGCCGCGAGTTCGAGGCCGGCCGCGGCGTCCCCGACCTCATCGCCGTCGAGCAGGACGCGTCCGGTACGGCGCGCGACCTCGCCCTGTCCTACGCCAAGGCGATCGGCGGCACCCGGGCGGGCGTCATCGAGACCACCTTCACCGAGGAGACCGAGACGGACCTCTTCGGCGAGCAGGCCGTGCTGTGCGGCGGTGCCTCGCAGCTGGTCCAGTACGGCTTCGAGACGCTGACCGAGGCAGGCTACAAGCCCGAGGTCGCCTACTTCGAGGTGCTCCACGAGCTCAAGCTCATCGTGGACCTCATGGTCGAGGGCGGCATCGCCAAGCAGCGCTGGAGCGTCTCCGACACAGCGGAGTACGGTGACTACGTCTCCGGCCCCCGCGTCATCACCCCCGAGGTGAAGGAGAACATGAAGGCCGTCCTCGCGGACATCCAGAACGGTGCCTTCGCCAAGCGCTTCATCGACGACCAGGACGCCGGAGCGCCCGAGTTCGCCGCGCTGCGCAAGAAGGGCGAGGACCACCCGATCGAGAGCACGGGCCGCGAGCTGCGCAAGCTCTTCTCGTGGATCAAGACGAGCGACGACTACACCGAGGGTTCCGTGGCGCGCTAGCGCCGTCTCCTCCCGGCAGGGCACCCGCCTGGCGCTCGACGACGAGCGGGTGCCCTGCCGGACGTGTGTCCGGCCGCCTCCGGTCCTGCCCGGCCCCGCGCGCCGCCCCTGATCCGCCTCCCCAGCCCCGAAG
Organism: Arthrobacter sp. MDT2-16; assembly: GCF_054510925.1. Classification (NCBI taxonomy): domain Bacteria; kingdom Bacillati; phylum Actinomycetota; class Actinomycetes; order Micrococcales; family Micrococcaceae; genus Arthrobacter; species Arthrobacter sp. MDT2-16. The sequence goes on along the minus strand of NZ_JBTNDP010000006.1, from coordinate 17,397 downwards.
GAAATTCCCGTGACCCCCAAGCCCGTCGTCCTCCTCGCCGAAGAACTCTCACCCGCCACCGTCGAGGCCCTCGGACCCGATTTCGAGATCCGCAGCACCGACGGCGCCGACCGCGCCCAGCTCCTCGCTGCACTCGCCGACGTCGACGCCGTCCTGGTGCGCTCCGCGACCCGCATGGACGCGGAGGCCATCCAGGCGGCCCCGCGGCTGAAGGTGATCGCCCGTGCCGGCGTGGGGCTGGACAACGTGGACATCAAGGCCGCCACCCGGGCGGGCGTCATGGTGGTGAACGCCCCGACGTCGAACGTCATCTCCGCCGCCGAACTCACGGTGGGCCACATCCTGAGCCTGGCGCGGAACATCCCGCAGGCCAGCGCCGCCCTGAAGGCGGGGGAGTGGAAGCGCTCGAAGTACTCGGGCACGGAGCTGTACGAGAAGACCATCGGCATCATCGGGATCGGGCGGATCGGTGCCCTCGTCGCGGCGCGGCTGCAGGGGTTCGGCACGCAGATCCTCGCCTACGACCCCTACGTCACCTCCGCGCGCGCGGCGCAGCTGAACGTCCGGCTCGTCCCCCTCGAGGAGCTGCTGCGGGAGTCGGACTTCGTGACGATCCACATGCCGAAGACGCCGGAGACCGTCGGGATGCTCGGCGCCGAGGCCTTCGCGCTCATGAAGGACACCGCGTACGTGGTCAACGTGGCCCGCGGCGGCCTCGTGGACGAGGAGGCCCTGCACGCGGCACTCGCGGAGGGGCGGATCGCAGGAGCCGGCGTGGACGTCTTCGTGACGGAGCCGAGCACCGACCTCCCGTTCTTCGCCCACGACGGCGTGGTGGTGACCCCGCACCTCGGGGCGTCCACGGCCGAGGCCCAGGAGAAGGCCGGGATCTCGGTGGCGAAGTCCGTGCGGCTGGCACTGGCCGGTGAACTCGTGCCCGACGCCGTGAACGTGGCCGGCGGCGTGATCGACCCGGCCGTCCGCCCCGGCATCCCGCTCATGGAGAAGCTCGGCCGTATCTTCACGGCCCTGACCCACGCCTCGCTCACGCAGATCGACATCGAGGTGGCCGGCGAGATCGCGGCCCTCGACGTCAAGGCCCTCGAGCTGGCGGCCCTGAAGGGCGTCTTCACCGACGTCGTCTCCGAGCAGGTCTCCTACGTGAACGCGCCGATCCTCGCGGAGCAGCGCGGCGTCACCTCCCGACTGATCACCACGTCCGAGTCCGAGGAGTACCGCAACGTGCTCCGCCTCCGCGGGGCGCTCTCCGACGGCACGCAGATCTCCGTCGCCGGGACACTCACCGGTCCGAAGCAGGTGGAGAAGCTCGTGGGCGTGAACGGCTACGAGCTGGAGATCCCCATCAGCGACCACCTCCTGGTGCTGCTCTACACCGACCGCCCCGGCGTGATCGGTGCCCTCGGCCGGCTCCTCGGCGAGCGGGACATCAACATCGCCGGCATGCAGGTGTCGCGGAACAAGGAGGGCGGCCAGGCGCTGTCCCTGCTCACCGTGGACAGCTCCGTGCCGCAGGACGTCCTCGACGCCATCCGCGCCGAGATCGGGGCCACCGTGGCCCGGGAAGTGGACCTGCAGGACTGATGACCACCCACCACCTCCCGGCCGAACAGGCGACCGCCACCCAGGTCCTCTCGCGGGACACCCCACCCGTGCTGACCGTGCAGCCGGGGGACCGGGTCGTCGTCGTGTCCCTCGACGCGTCGGGACACCTCGAACGCCAGGCAACGCCCGGGGCGGGAACGCAGTACCGGTTCCCGGACCGGCGGGGCCATGCCCTCACGGGTCCGATCGCTGTCACCGGAGCCGTGCCGGGTGACGTGCTGGCCGTCCGGTTCGAGTCGTTCGAGCCCGCCGCCTGGGGCTGGACGGCGGCCGGCCGGCAGGAGGACGACTTCTCACGCGCGCTCGGCCTGGAGGGCACGGACCCCGCCTGGCTGCTGTGGGACCTCGACGCGGCGGCAGGGACGGGCACGAACCAGTACGGGCACACCGTCCGCCTGTCCCCGTTCCTCGGCGTGGTGGGGCTGCCGCCGTCCGAGCCGGGGGAGCACTCCACGACGCCGCCGCGCGCGGCCGGGGGCGGGAACATCGACTGCCGGGAGCTGACGGCCGGATCCACCCTGTTCCTCCCGGTCACCGTGCCCGGCGCGATGCTGCACCTCGGCGACGGCCATGCGGCGCAGGGCGACGGCGAGGTGGGTGGCACCGCCATCGAGTGCGGCATGACCACCACGGTCACCGTCGACGTCGTCCGGGACGCGCCGCTGCGGAGCATCCACGCGCTGACGCCGACCGCGCGCATCACGTTCGGGTTCGACGCGGATCTGAACCGGGCGACGGCGGAGGCCCTCGGTGCGATGCTCACGTGGCTCCAGCAGCTGTACGGACTCGAACGGAAGGCCGCGCTGGCCCTGGCCAGTTCCGTCGTCGACCTCCGGGTGACGCAGATCGCGAACCGGACCTGGGGCGTCCACGCCGTGCTGGGACTCGACGCCGTCGGGCGGGCCTGAGCGGACGCCGGAACCCGTACCCGGGCTAGGGTGCGCCGTCGCACTTGGGCGAATCCGTGTGCACCGGGGTAATTTCATAGTGTGACCTCCGCAGACCCGAAGCCCCCGTTCTACATCACCACCGCCATCTCCTACCCGAACGGCGTGCCGCACATCGGGCACGCCTACGAGACGATCGCCGTCGATGCCATGGCGCGCTTCAAGCGCCTCGACGGCTTCGACGTGATGTACCTGACGGGCACGGACGAGCACGGCCTGAAGATGCAGCAGGCGGCGGACCGCGAGGGCATCCCGGTGCGGGACCTCGCCACGCGCAACGCGCGGGCGTTCCAGGACATGAACGACGTCGTCGGGACCTCCTACGACCGCTTCATCAGGACCACCGACGAGGACCACTACGCCGCGGCGACCGAGATCTGGAAGCGCATGGAGGCGAATGGGGACATCTACCTCGACAAGTACGCCGGCTGGTACTCGGTGCGGGACGAGGCGTTCTGGGCCGAGGAGGAGACCGAGGTCCGCGAGGACGGCGTGCGGTACGCGAAGGAGACCGACACCGAGGTCACCTGGACGGAGGAGGAGAGCTACTTCTTCCGGCTCTCGGCCTACCAGCAGAAACTGCTGGACCTCTACGAGGCGCAGCCGGAGTTCGGTGCGCCGCAGCCCCGCTTCAACGAGGTCATCTCCTTCGTGCGTCGCGGCCTCGAGGACCTCTCCATCAGCCGCACCACGTTCGACTGGGGCGTCCCGGTGCCCGGCAACCCCCGACACGTCATGTACGTCTGGGTGGACGCGCTCACCAACTACCTCACCGGCGTCGGCTTCCCCGACACCGGGTCGGAGCGGTTCCGCAGGTTCTGGCCGGCGGACGTGCACGTGATCGGCAAGGACATCTCGCGCTTCCACGCCATCTACTGGCCCGCGTTCCTCCTGTCCGCGGGGCTGGAGGTCCCTCGGCGCGTCATGATCCACGGCTTCCTGCACAACAGGGGCGTGAAGATGTCCAAGTCCCTCGGCAACACCGTCGCGCCGGCCGACTGGGTGGACCAGTACGGCCTGGACCAGGTGCGCTTCTTCCTCCTGCGGGAGGTCCCCTTCGGCGCGGACGGCTCCTACAGCCACGAGGCCGTCGTGGGGCGCATGAACGCCGACCTCGCGAACAACTTCGGCAACCTCGCGCAGCGCTCGCTCTCGATGGTGGCCAAGAACTGCGACGGCGCCGTCCCGCAGCCGGGGGAGTTCGCCCCGGCCGACACGGAGATCCTCGACCGGGCGCACGCCCTGCTCGAGGCCAGCCGCGCCGCCTACGAGAAGCAGGAGTTCTCCCGGGCGCTCGAGGCCGTCTGGGCGGTGCTCGGTGACACGAACGCCTACTTCGCGGACCAGCAGCCGTGGGTCCTGCGGAAGACGGACCCCGGACGCATGGACACCGTGCTCTACGTGACGCTGGAGGTGCTGCGGGTGGTGGCGATCCTCACCCAGCCCGTCATGCCGGACGGCGCGGGGCGGATCCTCTCCGCCCTCGGCCAGGGGACGGCGGACGACGATGCGCGGCGCCTGTTCAGCGCACTGGGCGGGCGCATCGAACCCGGCACCGCACTGCCCGCGCCGTCACCGGTGTTCCCGAAGTACGAGGAGCCCGCCGGGGCATGAGCCGCCCGTCCGGGCCGTGGTCGCGGCTCGGCCCGGCGCCGGGTTCCTCCGGGACCACGCGCGGCGCCGGACGGATGCCGGGTCCGCCGTCAGCGCCGCAGGAAACGTGCGGGGGCGGTCTCCCTCATGACGCGTGCCACGGTGTCCTGCTGGCGCTTGGACGCATCGAGCAGGTGCTCGAGAGCGGTCCGGTTGAGCACGGCATCGCCCGCACTCGCCGACGCCTCGGGCACCAGCGCGAGGAGCGTGGACCACAGCGACTCCTTGCCCCGGAGCAGCGACTGCAGGGCCTCGAGCTCCAGCTGCGCGCCCGCCGTCGCCTTGCGGCGCAGCGGATTGAGCGGGTCGAGATCCGCCACCAGTGACATGGCCCGGGCAGCCGCCATCTTGACCACGCCGGGGCGGTGCCCCAGGGATCTGATCAACCGTTCGAGGAATGCGCGCTCCTCGTTGATCTCCTCGCGCAGTCGTGCGAAGTCCTTCTCATAGGGCGTCCCGGCCCACGAGACGCGTGCGGCCTTGAACAGCCGCACCCCGTTCGTGGCGCCGACCAGGTGCAGGTCCAGGTAGGGCAGGAGGGTGTCCAGGTCCAGCTGGTGCAGGGGAATGCCGTCCTCGACGCGTGTCATGGGCTGTCCTTCCATCGGATTGTCCAGCACATCACCCTACGGCAGCGCGGCGCGGCATCGGTAGCGGCACGGCGAGAGCCGCGCCGGTGCCCGGCGTCCGCCCGGGCGTGCCGGCCCGAGGGACGCCGGACCGGGCCTCAGTCGGTGGCGAGTCCGGCGACCGGCGACAGACGGGCCGCCCGCCGGGCCGGGAGCACGGAGGCCAGGAGTCCTGCGGCGACGGCCACCAGGAGGACCGCTCCGAGCTGACCGACGGGCACCGAGAGGATCACCGGAGTCAACCCGCCCAGGGCCGACTGCGCGCCGAGCCATCCGTAGAGCACGCCGAGTACGGTTCCCAGCAGGGCCGCGACCCCGGCGACGAGCACGGCCTCGACCGCGAGCATCCCGCGCAGCTGCCCCCTGGTGAGCCCGAGGGCCCGCAGCAGGGAGTTCTCGCGGCGTCGTTCCAGGACCGAGAGGGAGAGCGTGTTGGCCACCCCGATGAGCGCGATGAGCACGGCGACGGCGAGCAGGGCGGTCACGATGAGCAGCATGACGTCGATGATCTGGTCGTAGGCCAGCCGCTCGATCGCCGGGCCGGTGACGTCGTACTCCGACACACCCGTGGCCGCGACGATCCGCGACCGCACCTCGGCGATGCCGTCCGCATCCAGTCCGTCGTCGACGCGGAGCCAGTACATGGAGCCCACGGCGGCCGCGAAGGCATCGGTGTCCGCCGCCGTGCGGGGTGCCGGATCGGTGTCCGCCGGTTCGCCCAGGTAGGCCTCGAGGGCCCCCGGCGGGGTGCCGCCGAGCTGCTCCGCGGTGGCCCGGGTGATGAGGGGCTGGAAGAACACCGCGTCCGTCGCGGTGACGGGCAGGGTGGCGGAGCCGCCGCCGGCGTCGAGGGTCACCTCGGCCTGCTCCCAGGTCTGGGGTGCCAGGACCATGCCGTCCTGCAGCACCCCATCGGAGCGCAGCACGCCGGCGATCTCGTCCGCGTCCGCCGTGTACACGAGCTGGGCGCCGTCCGCGGCGCTGGTCAGCAGCACCGGGGTGAGCTGGACGGCGGCCTGCACCCCGTCCACCTGCAGGAGTGTGGCGGCATCCACGCGGGACGGCTGTTCGCCGGCCGCCGCGGAGAGGGACCCGGCCACCCTCACCTCGAGGTCGACGGCGTAGTTCTGGTCGAGCTCGCGGTCGAAGGACATCCGGGCGGTCTGCGCCCCGACCATCATCATGGTCACGAGCGTCACGCCGACCATCAGGGCGGCCGCCGACGCCGTGGTGCGGGCGGGGTTCCGGACGGCGTTGACCGCCGCGAGGGCGCCGGGTACGCCCAGGGGGCGGGCGATCCGCCCGACAGCCGCCACGCAGGCCGGGATGAAGAGTGGTGCGAGGAGCACGATGCCGAGGAAGGAGATGGCACCGCCGACCACGGCCTGGCCGATCGCGACGGAGACGGCGCCGAGGAGCAGCAGCGCGGCGCCGACGAGCAGGGCGGCGAGGCCCGCGATGAGCCGGACCCGCCCGCTCCTGGTCCCGGCGAGCACCGGCTCGGTGGGACGGAGCGCGGCCAGCGGTGCCACGCGCGTCGCAGCCCGCGCCGGGACCAGGGCGGCGAGGAGTGTCATCAGCACGCCCACCGCGATACCGATGAGCACGGCCGAGGGTGGGACGGCCAGGACGGCGAAGGAGCCGAAGCCGGTTCCGCGGGCCAGCCCGACGAGTGCAGCCATGACACCGACGGCCAGCAGCACCCCGAGCAGGGACGCCACCAGTCCCACGAGGGCGGCTTCGACGAGCACCGAGGACCGGATCTGCCGCCGTCCGGCCCCGATGCAGCGCAGCAGGGCCAGTTCCCGGGTCCGCTGCGCCACGAGGACCGAGAAGGTGTTCGCGATGACCAGCCCGGCGACGAGCACGGCCACGGCGGCGAAGGCGAGGAGGATCCCCGTGAGCGCGTCGTTGCCGTTGGAGAGCTGGGCCACGTCGGCGAGTGTCTGTTCGGGGGCCGTGCGGACGGTGAAGGTGCCGGACTCCCGGGCGGGTTCGAGGGCCGCGGCGACGGCCGCGGCGAGGGCGGCGGTGTCCGTGCCGGGGTCTAGGGCCAGCTGGACGTTGCGGAACGCGGGGCCGCCGTCGGAGAGCTCGCGGACCACCGACGGGGACGCGAGGACCTGCACCACCCCGGACAGGGACGGGTCGGCGCTGGGCGCCATGAGCGCGGTGACCTTGAGGGCGCCGCCCAGCGCGGCAGGGGTCACCTCGGTCCTGTCACCGAGGGCCACGGTGTCACCGGGTGTGATGCCCAGCCGCCCGGCCGACTTCTCGTCGAGCGCCACCTCACCGGGGGCGCTCGGGTAGGAGCCGCGGGTCACCTCCGCGTTCTCCAGGTCCGGCGGAGCGGTGGTGGTGAAGGCGGCGAGGGAGGTCCGCGAGCCCGTGGCGAGCTGACCGTACGCCCGCTCGAGACCGTGTGCGGTGTGCACACCAGGGACGGCTGCGAGCCGCTCGACGACGTCGGCAGGGATGTCCGCGCCGTCCTGACCGGTCACCACGAGGTCGGCCTTGGCGTAGGTGGCCCCGATGCTCCGGCCGAGACTGGCGTTGGTGGTCGCGCCGACCATGAGGGTCGCGGAGAGGAAGGCGACGCCGAGCATCACGGCGAGCCCGACGGCGATGAAGCGGCGGGAATGCACCCGCACCTGGGCGAGGGCCAGCTGCAGCACGTCAGGCTCCCAGCTGCGCGAGGGCGCTCGAGATCGCGTCCGGCGTGGACTGCTCGAGCTCGCCGACCAGCACGCCGTCGTTCATGAGGACCACGCGGTCGGCATAGGACGCCGCCACGGGATCGTGCGTCACCATGATGATGCTCTGGCCCATCTCGCGGCAGCTGCGCCGGAGCAGGGAGAGCACTTCGGCGCCCGTCGCGGAGTCGAGGTTGCCGGTGGGTTCGTCCCCGAAGATGACGTCGGGCCGGGTGAGCAGGGCGCGGGCGACGGCGACGCGCTGCTGCTGGCCGCCGGAGAGCTCGTGCGGGCGGTGGGTCAGCCTGTCGGTCAGCCCGAGCGAGGACGAGATCTGCTGCAGCCAGGCGGTGTCCACGGTGCCGCCGGCGAGCGCGACCGGCAAGATGATGTTCTGCTCGGCGGTGAGGGTTGGAACGAGGTTGAAGGCCTGGAAGACGAAGCCTACGCGGTCGCGGCGGAGGCGGGTGAGGTCGGCGTCGGGCAGTGCGGTGATCTCGGTCGGGCCGATCCAGAGCCGGCCGGCGTCGATGCTGTCGAGCCCCGCGAGGCAGTGCATGAGGGTCGATTTGCCGGACCCGGACGGGCCCATGATCGCCGTGAAGCGCTGCCGCTCGAAGTCGAGGGAGACGCCGCGGAGCGCGTGGACGGCGGTCTCACCGCGGCCGTAGCTCTTGGACACGCCCCGGGCGCTGACGGCGCCGTCCGGGGTGGAGGACACGGGGAGGGCGCCGGGCATGCCGGCAGGACGATTCGTGGACGTTGTCATGCTCCCACGCTATGGAGGGAAGCGGGCGTCCGGATCGGCGCGCGGGCCGGGGTTTCCCGCCGCATCTCTCATCCCGGGGGATGAGCAGGAGCACCGCAGCCTACGACCGGCTGGTCCCGGGTACGGGCCGGCCTGTCGTCAGGGCCGCACGATGCCCGTCGCGTAGGCGAGGACGACGGCCTGTACGCGGTCGCGCGCCCCGAGCTTCGCGAGGATGTGTCCCACGTGTGTCTTCACGGTCGCCTCGGACAGGAACAGCTTCGATGCGATCTCCGGGTTGGACAGCCCCTGGGCGATGAGTTCGAACACCTCGCGCTCGCGGGCGGTCAGGCGGGCCACCGCGGCGGCCTGGGCGTCCTGAGCGGGCGAGGCCTGGCGCAGCATCGGGGCCACATGGTCCAGCAGGCGCCGCGTGGTGGAGGGCGCGATCACGGCGTCACCGCGATGCACCGTGCGGATGGCCTCCAGCAGCTCCTCCGGCGGCGCATCCTTCAGCAGGAATCCGCTCGCACCGGCGTGGATCGCGGACAGCGCGTACTCGTCGAGGTCGAAGGTCGTCAGCACCACGATCCGTGGCCCGGCCGCCGCACCGCCTGCTGCCGCCTGGCCGGCGAGGATACGGCGGGTCGCCTCGATGCCGTCCATACCCGGCATGCGCACGTCCATCAGCACGACGTCGGCGCGCGTGGCGGCGAGCGCCCGGACCGCCTGCTCGCCGTTGGCCGCCTCACTGACCACCGTGAGGTCGGCCTGGGAGTTGATGAGCATCGCGAATCCGCTGCGCACGAGGTGCTGGTCGTCGACGATCGCGACGCGGATCGGCCCGGTGTCCCCGCCACGTGCCGGCTCGCTGCCCGTGTCGGCCGGCGAGGTGCTGCTGGTGGTACTGCTGGTGCTCTCCACGGGGTCCTGTTCTCCTGGTCTCGCCTGGTGCTGGTGCATACCTGTCATCCTCGCGCTGCGCCGCTCACGCGTCTCCCGGGTACCGCCACAAGCCTAGGCCTGCGTGTAGGGGATGAATGCCTCCACACGATAGCCGCCGCCCGTGCGCGGCCCCGCGGACACGGTGCCGTCGTACAGGCGCACCCGCTCGGTCATCCCGGTGATCCCCTGGCCGGCGCCCGCCGTGGAGGGATCGGGCGCGGCCCCGCGGCCGTCGTCGTCGACCGTGACGGTCAGCCCGCGGGGGCCGTACCCGAGCTCCACCTCGGCACTCGTGTTCGCCCCCGCATGCTTGAGCACGTTGGTGAGCGACTCCTGCACCACCCGGTAGGCGGTCAGCTCGGCGCCGAGCGGGAGCGGCCTCCGGGGCGTACCGGTGCGGCGGCACGCCACCCGGACGCCGGATCGCCGGACCGACTGGATGAGGGAGTCGACGTCGTCCAGCGTGGGCAGCGGCCGCGTGGAAGCGGTCTCGTCGCCGCGCAGGACACCGAGCAGCCGCCGCATCTCGCGCAGCGACCCCCGTCCCGTGTCGGCGATGGTGCCGAGTGTCTGCACCGCGAGCTCCGGCGCCTGGGCGCTCGCGTACCGTGCGCCGTCGGCCTGCGTGATGATGACCGAGAGGGAGTGCGCCACGATGTCGTGCATCTCCCGGGCTATGTGGCTGCGTTCGTCCGCGGCCGCGAGGTCGCGCTCCTGTTGCCGCTCCACCTCCAGCCGCCGCGTCCTGTCCTCCAGTGCCTGATAGGTGCGGCGCCGGGACCGGGCGAGGTCACCCATCGTCCAGGCGAGGAGCACGAGGGCCTCGATGAAGAAGACCAGGACCAGGAACAGCGGGATGGTGCTCAGCACGAACTGGTCCCCGCCGAGGCCGAGCAGGTCTCCGTAGCGCGCGGGGCCGACGGCGGCGGCGAGGACCGTGAGCCCCAGGCCACCGATGCTGGCCCACCGCGGGGCGTAGGCGGCGAGCGTGTAGAGCGTGATGAGCACGACGAACTGCGCCGGGACCGGGTCCACGCCGAGGACGAGCTGCAGGACGGAGATGCCGGCGATGATCCCGGCCGAGAGGAGCACGTGCGAGCGGCGCCACGCGAGGGGCACCAGCAGGGCCACGGACACCGCGACGACGACGCCGTACCCGCTGGCGCCGGCGAAGGGCAGGACCAGGAACACGAAGATCGCCAGCGCGAGGCAGGTGTCCAGTGTCCCCGGGTGTGCGCGTACCCAGCGCGCGAGTCGCAGGTGGATGTCCATGGCAACCAACTCTAGGTGGGCCGCTGCCGCCGCACATCCGACCGCGGGTGGAGCTGTCTCAGCCTGCGGACCGATTGTCGCGGGAGAAGGTGCCTTCCTACGCTGGGACCATGACTGACGCACCGCACCGCATCGATCTGGCCGTCATCCCCGGAGACGGGATCGGCCCGGAAGTGACAGCAGAGGCGGTGAAGGTGCTGTTGGCGGCCGTGGGCACCGACGTCGACGTCGCGCTGACGGAGTACGAACTCGGCGCCGAGCACTGGCTCGCCACGGGGGAGACCCTGCCCGATGCGACCCTGGAGCGCCTGCGGAGCCACGATGCCATCCTCTTCGGCGCGGTGGGCGCCGCGCCGGGGGACACCCTCGTCCCGTCGGGCCTGATCGAGCGGGAGTTCCTGCTCAAGCTCCGCTTCTCGCTGGACCATTACGTGAACCTGCGTCCCACCCGGCTGTTCCCCGGCGTCACCAGTCCGCTCGCCGACCCGGGCGCCGTCGATTTCGTCGTCGTCCGTGAAGGGACCGAGGGTCCGTACACGGGCAACGGCGGGACGCTTCGCGGCGGGACGGTGCACGAGGTGGCCACCGAGGTGTCGCTGAACACGGCGCATGGCGTGGAGCGCGTGGTGCGCGACGCCTTCGCACGAGCTGCGGGACGCCGCAGGAAGCTGACCCTCGTGCACAAGCACAACGTCCTCGTCCATGCCGGCCACCTGTGGAAGCGCATCGTCGAGGCCGTCGCCGTCGAGTTCCCCGAGGTGGAGCACGACTACCTGCACGTGGACGCGGCGATGATCTTCCTCGTCACCGATCCGGCGCGCTTCGACGTGATCGTCACCGACAACCTGTTCGGCGACATCGTGACCGATCTCGCCGCAGCGGTCTCGGGGGGCATCGGGCTCGCCGCGTCCGCGAACCTCAACATGGACCGCACCGCCCCGTCCATGTTCGAGCCCGTCCACGGCTCGGCGCCGGACATCGCGGGCCGGCAGATCGCCGACCCCACGGCCGCGATCCTCTCGGCGGCGCTCCTGCTCCACCATCTCGGTCTCGACGCGCCCGCGGTTCGCATCGAGCAGGCCGTCGAGGCGGACATCGCGTCCAGGACGGGAGCCCGCAGCACGGCCGCCGTCGGCGATGCCATTGCCGCTGCGGTGTCCTAAGGTGGTTACACATCATTAACCCAGTGCCGGAGCACTGACCACCGACGGACGACGGCGGCCGCGCCGCGCGTGCAGTCCGTTCCAGCGCGGAGGAACCATGACAGCCACCGAAACCCAGTTCGCCCAGCACCTGTCGGAGCGGCGCATGCCGGTCGAGGAGCGGGAGGCGGTCCTGGCGGATCCCGGCTTCGGCAACTTCTTCACCGACCACACCGCGATCGTCGACTTCCGCGTGGACGAGTCCGGGGTCGGGGGCTGGCACAGCGCCCGCCTCGAGCCCTACGGGCCCATCGCCCTCGATCCCGCGGCCGCCGTCCTGCACTACGGCCAGGAGATCTTCGAGGGCATGAAGGCCTACCGCCACACCGACGGCTCGGTGTGGACGTTCCGCGCCGACGCCAACGCTGCCCGCCTGAACCGGTCCGCCGTCCGCCTCGCCCTGCCCCAGCTGCCCGAGGAACTGTTCCTCGAGTCGCTGCGCCAGCTCGTCGCCGCGGATCAGGACTGGATCCCGTCCGGCGACGGCGAGAGCCTCTACCTGCGGCCCTTCATGATCGCCACCGAGGCGTTCCTCGGCGTGCGGCCTGCCCGCGAGGTGTCCTACCGCGTCATCGCGTCCCCTGCGGGCAACTACTTCGGCGGTGAGGTGAAGCCCGTGGACATCTGGGTGTCCCGCAACTACGCGAGGGCAGGACGTGGCGGCACAGGGGCAGCCAAGGCCGGCGGCAACTACGCCTCCTCGCTCGCCGCCCAGCTGGAGGCCGAGGCCCACGGCTGCAAGCAGGTGCTCTTCCTCGACCAGTTCAACGACAACGCCGTCGAGGAGCTCGGCGGCATGAACGTGTTCTTCGTCTTCCGTGACGGCTCCCTCGTGACCCCCGCCCTCTCGGGCACGATCCTCGAGGGCGTGACGCGGTCCTCGGTCATCCAGCTCGGACGCGACCGCGGGCTGGACGTCGTGGAGCGCAAGATCACGCTCGACGAATGGCGAGACGGCGTCGCCTCCGGCGACATCACGGAGGTGTTCGCGTGCGGCACGGCTGCCGTCATCACCCCGATCGGCCGCTTGCGCGACGGCGACGAGTACATCGGAGCCGCCGACTCCGCGGCGGGGGAGGTCACCATGTCGATCCGGAGCCAGCTGCTGGGTATCCAGACCGGCGTCGAGGAGGACACGCATGGCTGGCTGACGCGCCTGGTCTGAGTTCCGTCCCCCGACGGCGCCCGCCACCGCCCCTGCAGGGGTGGGAACGGGCGCCGTCGCCGTTCCCGGGCCGGGTCAGCGGGAGGACGCCCGCTGTGCGCCCTCGACGCCGTCACCGACCTGAAGGAAGCGGGTCGCGGTCAGGAGCACCGCCGTCTCGTCGGCCGGCAGGGGGCGGCTGAAGTAGTACCCCTGGCCGCTGGCGCAACCGAGGTCCCTCAACTGACTCGCCTGTTCGGCCGTCTCGATGCCCTCGAACACTGCCTCGAGCCCGGCGGCCCGGATGAGCTGCAGGATCGCGGCGACGAACTCCAGCTGCCCGGCCCTCGAGTTGAGCTCCACGAGCAGCGAGCGGTCCACCTTGACCATGCTGACGGGCAGCTCCCGCAGGTAGCTGATGGAGGAGTATCCCGTCCCGAAGTCGTCGATCTCGATCCCCACGCCGAGCTGCTTCAGGCTCAGGAGCGAGTACATCTCCACCTCGCCGCGCGTCACGATCGCCGTCTCGGTGATCTCCACCACGAGGGCGCGCGCCGGGAGGTCGAGTTCGCGGAGCAGGCCGCGGATGTGGTCCACCAGGTCGAGCTGCTTGAGCTCGACGGCGGAGAGGTTGACCCTCAACTGGAAGTCCTCGTCGAGCGCGATGTCCCGGCGCCACTGGGCCAGCTGACGCAGCGAGCGGGACATCACCCAGCGATCCAGGTCATGGATGACGCCGATCTCCTCGGCGAGGGGGATGAAGGTGTCCGGCGGGATCAGCCCGCGCAGGGGATGCTGCCACCGCACCAGGACCTCCACACCGAGGATCCGGTTGGTGGCGAGTTCCACCACCGGCTGGTAGTGCAGCACGAGTTCGTCCGAACTGATGGCGCCGCGCAGCTCGGTGGCCATCTGGCTGCGCAGCTGCCGCGAGTACAGCATCACGGGCTCGAAGACCTTGATGATGCTGCGACCCTCGCGCTTGGCCGCATACATGGCGGTATCGGCGTCGAGCAGGAGTTCCTCGGCGGACTGGCCGGTGGTACCGAGGCGGACGCCGATGCTGGCGCGCGCGTGGACGTAGAGCGAGTCCAGGCGGATGTGCGCGTCGAGTGCCTCCAGGGCCCGACGTGCCACGTGCATCGCGCTGTCCATGCTCGCGCCGGGCAGCAGGATCGCGAACTCGTCACCGCCGAGCCGGGCCACGAGGTCGCTCTCGCGGACCACGCTGTTGAGCCGGGACGCCACCTCCTGCAGGACGCGGTCACCGGCGTCGTGGCCGAAGCGGTCGTTGACGTTCTTGAAACTGTCGAGATCGAGCAACAGGAGGGCGGGAGGCGGCGATCCGGCCGAGGCCTGGTTGAGGGCCTCCTCGATGGCGTCCATCAGCGCTACGCGGTTCGCGAGACCCGTGAGGGCGTCGGACATCGCCATCTTCATCATGTCCAGGTGCGCCTGGCGGAGCATGGCGGTGCGACTTTCGACGCGTTTCTCGAACTGCTCGTACACCTGCTCGAGCTCCTCGGCGAGGAGATTCACACCGGTGATGACGGCGTCGACCTCATCCCTCGCGCTCGAGGGTTCGATCCGACTGCTGAGCTCGCCGCGCGACAACCGGACGATGCTCTCGACGAGCATCGCGAGCCGCGGGTCCTTGTGGGCGCTCATCGGTCCCAGCGTACATTCCGGGCCGCTGCCGCCTGCGCGCCGAGCGGTGCGGCGACATACGGATGCCGGGGGAGTGCCGGCGCCCCTCGGTCCGCTGTACGGTCGGAAGCCGTTGTCATGGCGCTACCCCCAGGCTGCCGCCGTCGAAGAAGTGGTTGAGGACGCGTCGACGGGTCGACCATCACGTGGTCGAGCGGTGGATCGTTCTGCACGGACCCTGCTACCGCCGACGGGGAAAGATTAGCACTGCGCCCGGCCACTTCCGTGGCGGCGCGAGGGGGCGGCCGGCAGGGGATGCGCCGATGGGAGCGGCGGGCACGAAGGAGCCCCGACCGGGGTGGGAGTAATGGGGGAAAACGCCCAAGCCGATCGGGGCCTACGCAAGAAGCTACGCCGGATCGGCGGAGCGGGGACGCGGTACGGCACCCGAGAAATTCCGCTTGACAACAGAGCTCAACGGGTCGGCACTCAGGTACCGATACCGTCCATCAGTGACCTTGCCACCGCAGCCCTCTCCTGGGCCCCGGACTGCAGGAAGAGATCCTCGCTCGCTTCGAGGTTGTCCCGTGCCTCGCTGTCCCGCCCCTGTCCTGAGAGGGCGCGTCCAAGGAAGAAGTGCGCTTCAGCCGCGGTATGTGTCGCGAGCAGGTGCTTGTGCGCGATGACATCTCCGAACTGCTCGATCGCCGCCTCGAACTGCCCCGTCAGAACCAGCCATTGCGCCCGTGTCAGCCTCAACTCGAGGCGGTCACGCTCGGTGCCACCCACGATGGAGCTTGCGAGTTCTGCACGCTCAATGCACTCGAGCGTCTCGGGTTCGATTACGTTCGCCGTCAGCCGCAGCGACGCCGATGCACGGTTGAATCGCGCCCACAGGTCCAGATCGTTCGTAGGTGACAGGTGTTTCGCAGCGAGTTGATGATAGGAGACACCTTCGCCGATGTGCCCGAGGAGGAATGCGACATTGCCGATTGCCCAATGACCAAGTCCAGTGGTCTGGGTAGGCGGTTCCATCGACAGGAGCTCGGCCAAGATTTGACACTCATTCCAGGCTTCCTCGAGTCGATCACTGTCGGCGAGGGCAGCGATCAGAGCGTTCTGCGCTTCTATCTGGATACTTTTCTGCCCGGGTGCCTCCTGGGCGGACCTTACGCCTGCACGCGCAGCGGTGACTGCTTGGGCGAGATTGCCAGTGCCCTGCAGTGCGAAGGACATCAGGGTTGCGGCTCTGGCGCTCAACGCTGGTGACTCACGCGTCAGCGGGTGGATCTCGAGTTGCTCGGCGATTTCCTTGGACTGTTGCATACGCCCCTGCTTCCGCAGAGCTTCCGATACAAGGAACGTGGCATTCCACCAACCGGCCTCATCATCGGAGGCTGCAGCGACGCTTGCGGCTCGTTCTGCCAACTGCTGAGCGCTCACGTAATCACGCTGGTTCCAGGCATCGCGAGCCTGCAGTTCGATCATGAGCTGCTCACCACGGGATTCCTGCAGTGCCATGATCGCCTTTCGTCGAAATCCCAGAACAGTGCCTCCTCACAGTATTGGTTCAAGTGCCGCCGGAGCCAGAGGACGGAAAATTGTCGAACATATCTCGCCAGAAGTGTTACCAAAGTGGCTGGTGTGGCTTACGATGATTCCAGAGCCGCTCGTGGTAGTAGGGCGGGACTCCATCACTGTCTAACCGAGCCCAAAGGACCAACACCATGAAGCGCTTCACCTCCGCACTCCTCCTCGCATCTCTCCTCGTCACTGGCGGGGCTGCTGCCGCCAACGCCGCTCCGGCGAAGGCCGATACAAAGACCTCCGTGTCCTCGACTGACCGCGTCAACAACTGGCCCTACTGAGCCTCTCGGTCGGGCACGGCGATCCGTTAGGAACGCGGCCGGGCCGAAGGTTTTGACGCAGTGCCGGTACCGCGGGCACCTTCTCTGGGGAGAGGGTGCCCGCGGTGTCGCGTTAAGCCCGTCCGCGGGCGAGGCGGCGGGGCCCCGTGCCTCGGGATCGGCGCAGGCTAGGCTTGGCGCCATGCGAATCGCACGCTTTGTCGTAAATGATGACCCATTGTTCGGTGTCGTGGAGGGCGCTCCCGGGAGCGAGGAGGTCGCCGTCATCCAGGGCGACCCCTTCTACGGAGGCGTCCAGCTGACCGGCGTCCGCCACGCCCTCGAGGATGTCCGGCTGCTCGCGCCCGTCATCCCGCGTAGCAAAGTAGTGGGTGTGGGCCGGAACTACGCCGACCACATCCAGGAGATGGGCAGCGAGACGCCGGCCGCGCCACTGATGTTCCTCAAGCCGAACACGTCGGTCATCGGCCCCGGCGATCCGATCATGCTGCCGTCCTTCTCGGACCAGATCTCCTACGAGGCGGAGCTGGCCGTGGTCATCGGCCGCATCTGCAAGGACGTCCCGCTCGAGCGCGTCGACGACGTGGTCTTCGGTTACACCTGCGCCAACGACCTCACGGCACGCGACGTGCAGAAGACCGACGACCAGTGGGCCCGCGCGAAGGGCTTCGACACGTCCTGCCCCATCGGCCCGTGGATCGAGACGGACCTCGACCCCGAGAACCTCACCATCCGCGGGACGCTGGACGGCGACCTCCGCCAGGACGGCTCCACGAGCGACATGATCTGGGGTGCCCGAGAACTCGTGGCCTACGTTTCCCAGGCGTTCACCCTCCTGCCGGGGGACATCATCCTCACCGGTACGCCCGCCGGCGTCGGGATGATCACCGACGGCCAGCGCTACGAGGTCGACATCGAGGGCATCGGCCGCCTGTCCAACCCGGCACGCCGCTGACCGGTGCGGGGGGGAGGGTGCCCCCCCCGGGCCGAAGGGGAGGGGGTGGGGGGGGTGGGTGCACGCCGCAC
>NZ_JBTNDP010000005.1:0-299742 GCF_054510925.1 Arthrobacter sp. MDT2-16 | reverse complement strand
CCGATGGTACTGCACCCGAGAGAGTGTGGGAGAGTAGGACACCGCCGGACAACCATTACAGGCAAGAGGCCCCACCACGGTGGGGCCTCTTCCCCGTTAACCACCAAACCCCACACACCCCCACAGGCACAGGCACGGTGCCGGCACACAGGCACACCCACCCCACCCGCACCTCACAGCCACATCGGGCACATCGGGCGTGGCGCCGCGCCGGTCTTCGGACTGGTTATGGAGGCATGGATCACATCGGGCAGTACACGCCATCACGATGAAGTGGGGCGCGATGCTTCGTGGTTCCATAGATCAGTAGCACCCACAGCAGAATAGAGACGAGTCGGCGAGATGTGCCGGCACCTGATGAGAGGACCGCGCTGCCATGGCTGAGCAGGAGCACACCACTGGACGAGACGGGGACCCCCGCCAGTCGGGAGGCGCGTCGGACCGAGGTCAGGGAGGGTCCGGACAGACGGAGCGTCGCCACTCGTGGGGCTCGAAGTCTGGCGGCCAAGGGTCCCGGCCACCGGCATCCCGCGGAAGTGACAACCGCTCCAAGGACCGCAACGAGGCGGGAACGGACCGGCCCTACCGCGGAAGTCGCTCGGACGAGGGCGCAGGAGGGCAGCGGTCGGCGGCCGGAGGTGATCGCCGTGGCGCCCGCACCGAGGGTGGTTTCCGCGGTTCGAGCAGCGGCGGACCCTCCTCAGGCGGCAGGCCCGCATGGAAAGGCCAGTCGGAGGTGCGCGGTGCCGACCGCGCCGGTGGTAGCTACGGTCGCGACGGCCAGGACAAGCAGCGGGAGCGCCCGGGCTACTCCCGCGACGGACGGCCGGGCCAGGACCGTCAGGCTTCCGGTCAACGCTGGGGCGATCGCACGGGACAGAAGTCCGGCCGGCCGGCGCCGCGTTCCTCGGACCGTCCGCAGGCTGGCACCGAGGACGGCAGAGGGGCGCAGCTGCGCGGTTCAGCCTCCCGTGGCGCACCGGCCTCCGGATCGGCCGCCGACCGGCAGTCCCGCCCTGCAGGAAGAGGCGGCGCGCCGGGCACCAGGTCCGGTGAGGGCCGCGAGCGTCCCTGGCAGTCCCGGTCGTCGGCGGACGGTCAGGGCGATCAGCGTCGGTCGTCCGACCGCAGCACATCCTTCCGCCGTCCTGCGGATCGCCAGGACCGTGGTCCCAGCGTCGAACGCCGGAACGACGATCGACGGGGGAACCGCTCGGGAGGTGGCACGCCTGAAGCGCCGCGGACACACAATGCGCGGGACCTGCGGAGTGCGAACCGACCCGATCGCGAACGTTCACCCGAGATCGACGAGGACGTCAAGGGGGACGAGCTCGACCGGGTGACCCGCGCGCAGGTTCGCAACCTCGAGGAGCGCAGCGCTCTCTGGGTGGCGAAGCACCTCGTGATGGCGGGTCGACTGATCGACATCGACCCCGAGCTGGCGTTCCAGCATGCCCTTGCCGCGAGTCGGCGCGGCGGACGACTGGCGGCGGTCCGCGAGGCCGTCGGCCTGACGGCCTACGCGGCCGGCCACTACGGGGAAGCGCTCCGGGAGTTCAGGACGTTCCGCCGGATCAGCGGATCCAATGTGCACCTTCCCGTGATGGCAGATTGCGAGCGGGGCCTGGGTCGCCCTGACCGCGCCCTGGATCTCGCGCGCAGTGAGGAAGCCGAGTCACTCGATACGGCGGGTAAGGCCGAACTCGCGATGGTGGTGTCCGGTGCGCGAGCCGATCTGGGCCAGCTCGATGCCGCAGTGGCCGCGCTGGAGATCCCGCAGCTCGACCTGCACCGTGCCTTCTCCTTCAGCCCGCGCCTGTTCCGCGCCTATGCCGACGCACTCGATGCCGCCGGTCGCTCGAGCGAGTCCGACACGTGGCGCCGCCAGGCCGGGGTGGCGGAGAAAGCGCTCGGGCTCGATGACGATCTGGAACCCGACATCATCGATCTGGGTGAGGACGACGACCCGGCCCCGCTGCCCGTACCGAAGGTCTCGGAAGTCCTCGGTACGAACACCCCGGACGCGCCCACCGGTCCGGCCGACGACGACGCGACCGAGGTCACCGTCGAAGTCCCGACGGACGGGCAGGCTCAGCCCGGGAACGGCGTGACGACTGGTGATGCCGAGGGTGCGCCGACAGCTGCTGACGACGCCGGCGACGGTGCGGATGACACGGACACCGGCGAGGGTGCGATCGACATCGATGCAAGCGACGCCCCAGGCGAGATCGCCGTGGTCGCAGGATCTGACCCAGCGGGGGGCCCGAAGCCGAACCCGGTGGGGGACATGTCCCTGGATCTCGAAGCCGATCTGGACGCTCAGGGTGAGGATCGACCTGCTGCCGGGACGCTCGACATGACGTTCTCCGACGCGGACACGGCCGACGCAACGGACTCCGAGACGCCCACGGCCACCGATGAGCCCGTAGCAGTCCCCGTGGACGCAGTGCCCGCCGGTGAGACGTCGGCGCCGGTCGAGGCCCTTCAGACGGAGATGCTGTTCAGCATGGACGGCTCGGGTACAGCCGATCTCCCTGCGACCGATGAGGTGGGGCGAGGCGAGGAGTCGGGCGAGCCGACCGGATCGGGTTCGGAGGACCAGGCCGGCGCAGCGCCTGACAGCGGGGCGCTCCCGGACGAGGCGACGGCGCCGAAGCGCAAGCGCCCCAGCAGGGCCAAGGCGAGTCAGGAGGACGTCGTCGATGACTGAGCGCCTGATCGACGGCTTCGACGGCGTGCTCGCAGACCTCGACGGCGTGGTCTACGCCGGTCCCCGGGCGATCGCCGGGGCGACGGACGCCCTGCAGCGACTGGCGGACGAGGACAAGAGTCTGGCCTACGTGACCAACAATGCATCGCGATCCTCGGAGGAGGTCGCCGCCCATCTGCGGGAACTCGGTGCGCCCGCCACCGCGCACCAGGTGTTCGGCTCCGCCCTGGCCGGCGCCGAGCTGCTCGCCGGCCAGGTGGCCGGTGGATCCTCGGTGCTCGTCGTGGGCAGCGAGACCCTCGCGGACGCGGTCCGTGCGCAGGGCCTCGTGGTCGTCGCCTCGGCGCAGGACCGGCCCGACGCCGTCATCCAGGGGTTCTCGCCCGCGTTGGGTTGGAAGGACCTGGCGGAGGCCGCTTACGCCGTCGCCGCCGGCGCCATTTGGGTGGCCACGAACACGGACATGTCCATCCCGCAGGAGCGGGGCATCGCACCGGGCAACGGGACGCTCGTCGCGGCCGTCGCCGCGGCCACCGGGAAGTCGCCGTCGATCGCGGGCAAGCCCGGAGCTGCCCTGTTCGAGACCGCGGCACGCCACTCCGGCGTCGCGCGCGCCCTCGTGGTGGGGGACCGGCTCGACACGGACATCCTCGGTGGCAACCGCGCAGGCATGGCGACCGCCCTGGTCCTGACAGGGGTGGACACCGTCCGCACGGCCCTCGCCGCGGACGTCGGGGAGCGTCCGGACTACCTGCTCGCGTCACTCGCCGAGCTCTACGAGGAATACCCGGCGATCACGGCCGACGACGATGCCTTCACCTGCGGCGCAGCGGTGGCCCGGGTCGAGGCCTCGACGGTGCACGTCAGCGGTCGCGAGGACGACGTCGACAGCTGGCGCGCGGCGTGCGCCGCCTGGTGGTCCGCGCACCCGCACACGGTGCCGGGCGCCGCGCCGTCCGTCGAGTTCACGAGTGCCGCCCGGCCGGGAGCACGGCGATGACCGGGCCCGGGCAGGAGCGGACGGCGCAGGAGGCCCACGAGGCAACCCGGGATACGCCCCGCGGGACGGGCCAGGAGCCAGACCGAGGCACGCAGGAGGCACTCGGCCCCGGGTCCGACGCCGACCCGGGCGACGCGCAGGTCGGCCGGGTCCTGGCCCAGCTCGACGTCCTGGCCGACCTTCCCGTGGCGGAGCACGCCGCGGTGTTCCTCGACGTCCACGACCGCCTGAGCGGGCAGCTCAACCCGGAGCAGCAGCTCCGCCGGGCAGGAGCCGATGGCTCGCCTTGACCAGGAGCTCGTGGCGCGCGGCCTCGCGCGGTCACGGTCCCACGCCGCACAACTGATCAGCGCGGGACGCGTGTACCGCGAGGGCGTCGTGGCGCGCAAACCCTCCGCGCCGATCCTCCCGGCCGACACCCTGCTGGTCGAGGACCGCGGCGAGGACTACGTCAGTCGTGCCGGCACCAAGCTCGACGGCGCACTGCGCGCCTTCCCTGCGGTGGACCCCTCGGGCAAACGGTGCCTCGACGCCGGTGCCTCGACCGGAGGTTTCACCGACGTCCTGCTGAGGCGTGGCGCGCGCGAGGTCGCCGCCGTCGACGTCGGGCACGGTCAGCTCGTCCAGCAACTCCGCGACGACCCCCGCGTGCACGTCTTCGAGGGGATGAACGTCCGCCACCTGGACCCTGCGGACATCGGCGGCCGGGCGGACCTCACCGTCGCCGACCTCTCCTTCATCTCGCTTCGGCTCGTCATGCCCGCACTGACCGGCGCCACCGGGAACGGCGGGGACCTCCTCCTGATGGTGAAACCCCAGTTCGAGGTCGGCCGCAGCGGGCTCAACCGGCTCGGCATCGTCACCTCCGGTGACGCCAGGCGCCGCGCCGTGGCCGGGGTGGTGCGCAGTGCCCTGGAATGCGGATCCGAGGTCGCGGGACTCGCGCAGAGCCAGCTGCCCGGACAGGACGGCAATCTCGAGTACTTCGTGTGGACAAAGGTGCCGCCGGCGGGATTGATGCCTAGGATCGAGGGGGAGCTGGACCGGCTGACCGACCAGGCACTGAATGCGCTCTTCCCACCGCCCGGCACGGCTCGACCCATAGATCAGACGGAGCTTGATGAGTAGACGAATCCTGGTGCTCGCCCATACCGGCCGCAGGAACGCGATAGTCGCGGCGCAGGAAGCGTGCACACGCCTCAACGACCTGGGGCTCCAGCCGGTCATGCGACCCGAGGAACTCGCCGACACCCAGGCCGAGTACGGAGCCCTCGCCGCTCCGGCCGAAGCGCTCGGCGACGGCGTCGACTTCGGCGACGTGGAGCTCGTGATGGTCCTCGGCGGTGACGGCACCATCCTGCGCGCCGCCGAACTCGTCCGGGAGGCCGACATCCCGCTCCTGGGCGTCAACCTCGGGCACGTGGGATTCCTCGCCGAGAGCGAGCGGGCCGACCTCGCGGAGACGGTGCGATGGGTGGCGGACCGCAGCTACACCGTGGAGGAGCGGACCACCATCGAGGTCGAGGTCTGGCACGGCGGCACGCTGCTCGGACGCAGCTGGGCGCTCAACGAGGTGGCCGTCGAGAAGGCCGACCGTGAGCGCATGATCGAGGTGGTCATGGAGGTGGACGGCCTCCCCGTCAGCTCCTTCGGGTGCGACGGCGTGGTCATGGCCACCCCGACCGGCTCCACCGCCTACGCCTTCTCCGCCGGCGGACCCATCGTCTGGCCGGAGGTCGCGGCGCTGCTCATGGTGCCCATCAGTGCCCACGCCCTCTTCGCGAAGCCGCTCGTGGTCGCGCCCACCTCGGTCCTCGCGGTCGAGCTCCTCACCCGCACCGACGCCGCAGGCGTCCTCTGGTGCGACGGGCGGCGCAGCATCGACCTGCCCCCTGGCGCCCGCGTCGAGGTGCGCCGCTCGGAGCGGCCCGTGCGGCTCGCCCGTACCCGGCAGACACCGTTCTCGGAGCGGCTCGTGCACAAGTTCGAACTCCCCATCCAGGGCTGGCGCGGCCCCGTGAGACACCAGGACGGATCAGCCCAATGATCGAGGAGATGCGTATCCGCGACCTCGGCGTCATCACCGACGCGACCCTCAGCCTGGGTCCGGGGCTGACGGTGGTGACCGGTGAGACCGGCGCGGGCAAGACCATGGTCATCACCGCGCTGGGCCTGCTGCGGGGTGCGCGGTCCGACGCCGGCGCGGTGCGGCTCAACGCCAAGTCGGCCTCGGCGGAGGCCGTGCTGCGCCTCGATCCGCGCAGCCCCGCCGCCATGAGGGCCGCCGAGGCAGGGGCCGCCCTGGAGGAGTACGACGGCGTCGCCGAGCTGATCCTCGCCCGCACCGTCACGAGCGAGGGCCGCAGCCGGGCGTACGTCGGCGGCCGGGCCGCCCCCGTCGGCGTCCTCGCCGAGCTGGGCGACGAGCTCGTCGTCGTCCACGGGCAATCCGACCAGCTGCGGCTCAAGGGTGCGCCCGCGCAGCGGCAGGCCCTCGACAAGTTCGGCGGGACCACCCTCGAGGACGCCCTGCAGGCCTACGGGGACGCGTTCCGGAGGTGGCGCGATGCCCTCGCCGAACGCGACCGCCTGAGGAGCGAGGCACGCGAGCGCCTGCGGGAGGCCGAGAGCCTGGAAGCGGCCCTGACCGAGATCGGCGACCTCGAGCCGCAGCCGGGGGAGGACGCCGCGCTGAAGGCTGAGTCCATGCGCCTCGGGAATCTCGAGGAGCTGCGCACGGCGGCCCTCGTGGCCCACCAGGCGCTTGTGTCCGAGGACATCGGCGCGAGTGCCGACGCCGTGTCGCTGGTCGACGAGGCCAGACGCCAGCTCGAGGCGGTCAGCGGGCACGACGCCGACCTCGGCAGGCTGACAGAGCGGCTCGCCGAGGTGGGCTACCTCCTCGCGGACATCTCCGCGGAACTCGCCGGTTATGGGACGGCCCTGGACGGCGAGGGTGCGGGCAGGCTCGAGGAGGTCGAGTCGCGCCGCGCGGCGCTCTCGGTGCTGGTCCGGAAGTACGCGCCCACGATCGACGAGGTGCTGGCCTGGCAGGAGGACGCCGTGAAGCGACTGCTCGAGCTCAGCGGCGACTCGTCCCGGGTGGAGGAGCTCGACGATGTCATCGTCGAGCTCGACCGGCAGGTCCACGAGCTCGCCGATACGGTGTCCTCGCTGCGGCGGGAGGCGGCGGAAAGCCTCGCGGCGAAGGTCAGCGACGAACTCACGGCCCTCGCGATGCCGGACGCCCAGCTGCTGATCGAGGTGACGCCGGCCGAAGCGCTGACCGTCCACGGGGCCGACGACATCACGTTCAACCTGCAACCGCATCCCGGCTCGGCCCCGCGCGCCCTGGGCAAGGGGGCCTCGGGCGGTGAGCTGTCGCGCGTGATGCTGGCCATCGAGGTCGTCCTCGCGGCCGTCGACCCCGTTCCGACCTTCGTCTTCGACGAGGTCGACGCGGGCGTGGGCGGCAAGGCCGCCGTCGAGATCGGACGCCGACTCGCGATGCTCGCCGAACACGTCCAGGTCATCGTGGTGACCCATCTGCCCCAGGTGGCCGCCTTCGCCGCCCGCCACATCCGCGTGACGAAGAACGTCTCCCGGGACGGCGAAGGGGGAGGCGTGACCGCCAGCGACGTGGAGGTACTGCCCGACGACGAACGCGTGCGCGAACTCGCGCGCATGCTCGCCGGCCAGGAGGACTCGGCGTCGGCGCGTGCCCACGCCGAGGAGCTCCTCGCCGATGCCGCCCGTACAACTGCTCGGTGATAGGCTTGAACTCCGTGGCGCAGCAAATAAACTCCCGGTTCCTGAAATCCGCAACGACCAAGCACATCTTCGTGACTGGCGGCGTGGCCTCCTCACTCGGCAAGGGACTGACGGCATCCAGCCTGGGTCACCTCCTGAGGGCGCGCGGCCTCTCCGTGACCATGCAGAAGCTCGATCCCTATCTCAACGTGGATCCCGGCACGATGAACCCGTTCCAGCACGGCGAGGTCTTCGTGACCGACGACGGCGCCGAGACGGACCTCGACATCGGCCACTACGAGCGGTTCCTCGACGAGAACCTCGACGGGTCGGCGAACGTCACGACCGGTCAGGTGTACTCGACCGTCATCGCCAAGGAACGCCGGGGCGAGTACCTCGGTGACACCGTGCAGGTCATCCCGCACATCACCGACGAGATCAAGCGCCGCATGCGCCTGCCTGCCGAGGCCGCTCCCGGCAGGAAGGCACCCGACGTCATCATCACCGAGATCGGCGGCACGGTCGGTGACATCGAGTCGCAGCCCTTCCTCGAATCGGCCCGCCAGGTCCGCCAGGACGTGGGCCGGAACAACGTCTTCTTCCTCCACGTGTCACTGGTGCCGTACATCGGTCCCTCGCAGGAGCTGAAGACCAAGCCCACGCAGCACTCCGTGGCCATGCTGCGCTCCATCGGTATCCAGCCCGACGCCATCGTTATCCGGTCGGACCGCGAGGTACCCGCCGCCATGCGCGAGAAGATCGGCCGCATGTGCGACGTGGACATCGACGCCGTCGTGAACGCGGCCGATGCACCGAGCATCTACGACATCCCCAAGACCCTCCATGCCCAGGGCCTCGACGCGTACATCGTGCAGGCGCTCGACCTGAAGTTCAAGGACGTCAACTGGACCAAGTGGAACAAGCTGCTCGAAGCCGTCCACAATCCCAAGCACCACCTCGAGGTCGCGCTGGTCGGCAAGTACATCGACCTCCCCGACGCGTACCTGTCGGTGACCGAGGCGCTGCGCGCCGGCGGGTTCGCGAACAAGGCCAAGGTCACGATCAAGTGGGTCCCGTCCGACGAGTGCCAGACACCGGAGGGTGCGAAGAAGGCTCTCGAGGGCGTCGACGCCGTCTGCATCCCCGGCGGTTTCGGCATCCGGGGCCTCGAGGGCAAGCTCGGGGCGCTGACCTACACCCGCGAGAACGGGATCCCGACGCTCGGGCTGTGCCTGGGGCTCCAGTGCATGGTCATCGAGTACGCCCGGAACGTCGTGGGCCTCGAGGGCGCGTCCTCGAGCGAGTTCGAGCCGGACACCGAGTACCCGGTCATCGCCACCATGGCCGAGCAGCTCCACATCGTGGCCGGCGACGGCGACATGGGCGGTACGATGCGCCTGGGCCGCTGGGAGGCGAAGCTCCAGGAGGGCTCCGTGATCGCGGGGACCTACGGCAGGACCACGGTCTTCGAACGCCACCGCCACCGCTACGAGGTCAACAACGAGTTCCGCGAGCAGATCGCCGACGCGGGCCTCGTGTTCTCCGGGACGACCACGGACGGCAAGCTCGTCGAGTTCGCCGAGCTGCCGAAGGACGTGCACCCCTACTACGTCGCCACGCAGGCCCACCCCGAGCTGAGCTCGCGCCCCACACGGCCGCACCCGCTGTTCGCCGGACTCGTCAAGGCGGCCCTGGAACGCCGCGGCGCGAAGGTCTGATCGTGGGGCAGCCCGGATCGCAGACCGCCACGTTCGGTGACGAGCAGAGCCCGCGCCGGCTCGTGGGGACCACGACGGTCTACGAGGGGCGTGTGTGGGACGTCGTCAGCGAGCAGTTCACCCTGACCCGGGACGGCGAGACCATCACCCGGGACTTCATCCGGCATCCCGGCGCGGTCGCCGTGCTGGTGCTGGACGACGACGGCCGGATCCTCCTGCTGCGCCAGTACCGCCACCCGGTCCGCATGGCGCTCTGGGAGATCCCGGCCGGGCTCCTCGACGAGGACGGCGAGGACTTCGTGGACGCCGCCGCCCGCGAGCTCGCGGAGGAGGCCGACCTCACCGCGCGACAGTGGCACGTCCTCGTGGACCTCTTCCTGTCCCCGGGCTCCTCCTCGGAGGCCCTGCGCGTCTACCTGGCGCGCGGCATCGGAGACGTCCCCGAGGCGGACCGCCACACCCGCACGCACGAGGAGGCGGAGATCGAGCTCATGTGGGTGGATCTCGACGCCGCCGTGGACGCCGTCCTCGCGGGGCGCATCCACAACCCGTCGGCCACGGCGGCCATCCTCGCCGCCCGCGTGGCGCGCGAGAACGATTTCGTCGATCTGCGCCCCGCCATGACGCCCTGGCCCGAGCACCCGAGCCAGCACCCCACATGGCCGCGCGGCGCCGTGCTCGAGGGCTGAGTCCCGTGCCGGCACCGGCACCCGCCGACGGGGACGGCCCGCTGTCCGTCCTCGTCCGGGACTACCTGCAGCACATGTCCGTGGAGCGCGGGTTGTCGGCCAACACGCTGGCCGCCTACCGGCGCGATCTCAGGCGCTACGAGGCGTTCCTCGCCGCGCGGGGCGTCCAGGATCCCCCGACGATCACACGGCACGACGTGTCGGCCTTCGCGCAGGCCGTCGCCTCCGGGGACGACGGCTTCTCCCCGCTCAGTCCCCGATCGGCAGCCCGCACGGTCGTCGCGGTCCGCGGCCTCCACCGGTTCTGGGCGCTCGAGGGGATCACCGAGGGCGACCCCGCCCGGGACGTGCACCCCCCGATCACCGGGCAGCGGCTCCCGAAGGCCATCCCGGTCGCCGACGTGGTGCGCATCCTCGAATCGGTCGACACCGGCACGCCGTCGGGGCAACGCGATCGCGCGCTGCTCGAGTTCCTGTACTCCACGGGCGCGAGGATCAGCGAGGCCGTGGGGCTCGACGTCGACGACGTCTCCGTGAGCGACGCCCTGGACGGT
Source organism: Arthrobacter sp. MDT2-16 (assembly GCF_054510925.1). Classification (NCBI taxonomy): domain Bacteria; kingdom Bacillati; phylum Actinomycetota; class Actinomycetes; order Micrococcales; family Micrococcaceae; genus Arthrobacter; species Arthrobacter sp. MDT2-16. Next base: position 289,321 of record NZ_JBTNDP010000005.1, on the reverse strand, counting down.
CCCGCAGTGGTGCGCCTGACGGGCAAGGGCTCGAAGGAGCGACTGGTGCCCGTGGGCTCGTACGCCGCCCGGGCCGTCGACGCCTACCTCGTCCAGGGACGCCCTGCCCTGGCGGCGAAGGGCAAGGGCAGCCCCGCCCTGTTCCTCAACGCACGCGGCGGACGCCTGAGCCGCCAGAGCGCCTGGACCATCCTGAAGACCGCCACGGAACGTGCGCAGGTGCAGCGGGACGTCTCCCCGCACACCCTCCGCCATTCCTTCGCCACCCACCTGCTCGAGGGCGGCGCGGATGTCCGCGTGGTGCAGGAACTCCTCGGGCACGCCTCGGTCACGACCACGCAGGTCTACACCCTCGTCACGGCCGACACCCTGCGCGAGATCTACGCGGCGGCCCACCCGCGGGCCCATGCCTGAGCCGGGGCGCCCAGGACCCGGCCTCGCGGGGCTCGGCACCGACGGGGGAGTGCACGCCGAACCGGAACGGCCGGGCGAGTGGCTCACCGTGGACGGCGTGGCCTACCGCTGCGTGGCCCTGTGCTTCCTGTTCCGTCCCGGTGACGCTCACGAGGATGCCCGGACCGGCGCTCCGCACGACTGCAGCGCGCCGAGGGAGGTTCTCCTCGGACTGAAGCGCACCGGATTCGGCGCCGGTCGCGTGGTGGCACTCGGAGGGAAGATCGATGGACGCGAGTCGGCCCTGGAGGCGGTCGTCCGCGAGGTCGCCGAGGAGAGCGGCATCGCACTGGATCCCTCGGCGGTGCGCGAGGCCGGCCGCATCGCGTGGTCGTTCCCGGCGCGGCCGGCCTGGAACATGGCGGCCTTCCTCTTCACGGCCGATGCCGGGACGGCCACGCCGGTGCCGAGCGAGGAGATCGAGCCCCGCTGGTACCCCGTGGACGCCATCCCGTGGCACAGCATGTGGCAGGACGGCCCGCACTGGATCCCGCTCCTCCTCGAGGGGCGCAGGGTCGATGCCGCCATCGTGATGGACACCGACAACGAAGGCGTGGCGAGCGCCGTCCTGCGCTGACCGCCCGTCCGCCGAGGGCCGGAAGGGCTCGGTCAGCCCACGTGCCGCTCGTCGGGTCCGTCGTAGAGGCTCAGGGGCCGGATGAGCGAGTTCGACGCCGCCTGCTCCATGATGTGAGCCGTCCAGCCCGTGATGCGGGCGGCGATGAACAGCGGCGTGAACATCTCGGTATCGAAGCCCATGAGGTGGTAGGTGGGTCCGGCGGGGTAGTCGAGGTTGGGTTTGATGCCCTTCGCCTCGTCCATCGCGGTCTCGAGTCCGGAGTACAGGCCGAGGATCTCGTCGCGCCCGTAGTACTCGATCATGGCGTCCAGCGCGGACTTCATGGTGGGGACCCGGGAGTCACCGTGCTTGTACACGCGGTGGCCGAAGCCCATGACCTTCTTCTTCGCGGCGAGGGCGTCCTGCATCCACGCCTTCGCGCGGACGGCGGCGTCCTCGTGGCTCTCGTCCTGGCGGATACCGATCTCCTCGAACGTGTGCATCACGGCCTCGTTCGCGCCGCCGTGCAGTGCTCCCTTGAGCGCGCCGATGGCACCGGTGACGGCCGAGTGCAGGTCCGAGAGCGTCGAGGCGATCACGCGCGCGGTGAAGGTGGAGGCGTTGAAGGAGTGCTCCGCATAGAGGACCATCGACACGTCGAACGCGTGGACCACCTCCGCGGGGGCCTCCTCGCCGAAGGTCATCCACAGGAAGTTCGCCGAGTAGCCGAGGTCCTCGCGGGGCTCCACGCGCGCCTGGCCGCGACGGCGCCGCTGGTCGTAGGCGACGACGGCGGGGAACACGGCGAAGAGCGCGGCAGCCTTCTCCCTGTCCGCCTCCGGTGTGTTGTCGCCCGCGCGCGGGTGGCTCGCGCCGAGGACCGACACCGCGGTCCGTGCGACGTCCATGGGATGCGCTGTCAGGGGCAGGAGGTCGATCGCCGCGACGACGTTCTCCGGCAGGCTCCGGTGCGCGCGTTCGAACGCGTCGAAGGACGCTCGCTCGCCGGCGTCGGGCAGGTCGCCGTTCCACAGCAGGTAGGCGACGTCCTCGAAGTCGCGGTGGCCGGCGAGCTCCTGCACCGGATAGCCCCGGTACAGCAGCGAGTTGGTGTCGGGGTTGACCTTCGAGATCGCGGTGGTGTCCACCACGACCCCCGCGAGCCCCTTGTGGATCTCCGGTTCTGTCACGACTGCTCCTTCTCCCCATTCGGTCTCTCGGATCCGGGTGCGCCCGCCCGGTGGCCGCGCGGCACCTCGAAGTTGAACACCGAGGAGTCGAAGCGGTTGTACCCCTCGTAGTCCACCAGTTCGTACAGCCGGCTGCGCGTCTGCATCTGGTCCACGGCGGCGTCCTGCGTGCCGTGGGCCCTGATCGAGTCCAGCGTACGCTCGGCGGCGCCCATTGCACTGCGCAGCAGCGTGACCGGGTAGATCACCATGGTGACGCCCACCTCCTGCAGCTGCTCGGCGGTGAACAGCTCGCTCTTGCCGAACTCCGTCATGTTGGCCAGGATCGGCACGTCCACGGCGTCGCGGATGGCCTGGAACTCCGCCAGGCTGCGCAGGGCCTCGGGGAAGATGGCGTCCGCGCCCGCCCCGACGAGCGCGTGGGACCGCTCCTGGGTCGCCTCGAGGGTGTCGGTCCCACGGATGTCCGTGCGCGCCATGACGAGGAAGTTCGGATCGCGACGGGCGTCGGCCGCAGCGCGGACACGCTTCACGGCCGTGTCGAGGTCGACGACGTTCTTCCCGTCGAGGTGGCCGCACCGCTTCGGGTTGAACTGGTCCTCGATGTGGCACCCGGCGAGACCGGCGTTCTCGAGTTCCTGCACGCTGCGGGCCACGTTCATCGGCTCGCCGAAGCCCGTGTCGGCGTCGACGATGCACGGCAGGTCCGTCATGCGGGCGATCTGCCCCGCGCGGTGCGCGACCTCCGTGAGGGTCGTCAGGCCGATGTCCGGGAGGCCGAGATCGGCCGCGATCACGGCGCCGGAGATGTAGACGCCGTCGAAGCCCTTGTCGCCGATGAGACGGGCCGACAGGGGGTTGAACGCTCCGGGGAACTGCTGGATCCGTCCGGAGGCGAGCCCGTCCCTGAAGGCGCGGCGCTTCTGCTCGGGGGTGATGCTCGAGTACAGCACGGCGGCCCCCCTACAGGAGTCCCTGCGGCGCGCCGGCCGCGTCGAGGAGGCCGGGACGGGCCACGATGTTCAGCCGGCCGAGGGACCCGGCGGGCAGGTCCGGCAGCTGCTCGACGGCGGCGAGGAAGCGATCGAGCTCCGCGTCCTCCACGATGCCTGCTGCCAGCATGCGCAGCTTGGCGACGTAATCCGCGCGGGCGAACGGCCGGGCGCCGAGCGGGTGCGCGTCCGCGACCGCGATCTCGTCGGTGATGACCCTGCCGTCCGTGAGGGTGATCTCGACCCTCCCGCCGAACGCCTTCTCCGCGATGTCCAGGGAGTGGTAGCGCCGGGTCCACTCCGGGTCCTCGAGCGTGGTGACCTTACGCCACAGCGCCACCGTGTCCGGGCGCGCGGCACGGGCCGGTGCGTAGGAGTCCTCGTGGTGCCAGCGGCCGTCCTGCAGTGCCACGGTGAAGATGTACGGGATGGAGTGGTCGAGGGTCTCCCGCGACGCGGTGGGGTCGTACTTCTGCGGGTCGTTGGCGCCGGAGCCGATCACGAAGTGCGTGTGGTGCGAGGTGGAGATGACCACGGAGGCGACGTTCCCGGGGTCCGTCACCTCCGGGTGGGCGCCGTGGAGCCGTCGCGCGAGGTCGATCCAGGCCTGTGCCTGGTACTCGGCGGAATGCTCCTTCGTGTAGGTGTCGAGGATGGCGCGCTTGGGTTCGCCCTGCGCGGGAAGGGGCACCTCGTAGGAGGCATCCGGTCCGTCGAGGAGCCAGGCGATCACGCCGTCCTCGCCCTCGTAGATGGGCGTGGGCGAGGTCTGCCCGCGCATCGCCCGGTCCACCGCCTCCACCGCCATCTTGCCGGCGAAGGCCGGCGCGTGCGCCTTCCACGTCGAGATCTCTCCCTTGCGCGACTGGCGGGTCGCCGTGGTCGTGTGCAGCGCCTGACCGACGGCATGGAAGATGACGTCTGCATCGAGGTCCAGCAGGGTGCCGATGCCCGCTGCGGCGGACGGGCCCAGATGCGCCACGTGGTCGATCTTGTGCTCGTGGAGGCAGATGGCCTTCACGAGGTCCACCTGGATCTCGTACCCGGTGGCGAGCGCGCGCACGAGGTCCCTGCCCGAGGCGCCCGTGTGCTGGGCCGCGGCGAGGATGGGCGGGATGTTGTCACCCGGGTGCGAGTAGTCCGCGGCGAGGAAGGTGTCGTGGTAATCGAGTTCGCGCACCGCGACGCCGTTGGCCCAGGCAGCCCATTCCGCCGAGACCGGGCCGTCGACCCCGAACACGGCCGCTCCCGCGCCGTGCGCGGACACCGGGTGGCTCAGCGCCTGGGCGCGGGCGGCGACGACGGGCGCCCGGGTCAGCGACGCGACGGCCACGGAGGCGTTGTCGATGATGCGGTTGATCACCATGTCCGTGACCTCGGGCGCGACCTCCACCGGGTCGGTGGCGACCTCGGCGATCTTCCAGGCGAGCTGCCCGGTCCGGGGGAGGTTCTCCTCGCTGCGGTGGACGCGGACGGGATGGAGTTCGACCATGGTGTTCCTCTCGGTGGGGCTGGGTGGTGCGGTGTCGGTGGAGCGGAGTCGGTGGCGCGGTGTCGGTGATGCGGTGTCAGCCTGGCCGCGCCCGTGGCGTCTCGGAGTCCCGCGGCGAGGCGAGCAGGTGCTGCAGGCTGTGGTGGAGATGCACCCGCATGGACGCCTCGGCGAGGTCGGCGTTGCCGGCGGCGAGCGCGAGGGCGATCTGCTCGTGCTCGCGCGCGGAGGCCAGGAGTCGCGGCGGGTTGTCGCGTGCGAGTCTCCGCACCCTGGCGAGGTGGGTGCGGATCGGCTTCTGCGCCTGCAGGAGGAAGCGGTTCGCGGCGGCGTCGTCGATGCACTGGTCCAGCCGCGCGACGAGGGCGTAGTACGCGTCCTGGCCCCCGTCGTCGTCCTCGATGAGCCGGCCGGCCCGGGCGAACTCCCCGGCGATATCCGCGAAGACGTCCCGGTCTCCCCGTGAGGCCGCCCGCCGGACGGCGGCGCACTCGAGCGGCAGGCGGACCTCGAACAGGTCGGTGACGGCCTCGAGGGAGATGGCGGAGACGACGACGCCGCGGCCGGCATGGGGAGCGGCGAGCCCTTCGGCGACGAGCCGGGCGAGCGCCTCGCGCAGGGGAGTCCGGGAGACGCCGAGGCGGGCCGACTGCTCGACCTCGGCCAGCAGGTCGCCGGGTGAGAGCCGCCACTCGACGATGTCCGAACGGAGCAGGGAGTAGGCGCGATCACCGGCCCGCATGCTGTGCCTCCCCGTCGCCCTGTCAGCGGCCCGAGCGGGCACGCGCATCGCCTCAATGTATACACAGGCCGGCGTGGACACAAGGCGTATCAGCATCCACGCGGAGATCAGGCGTGCTCGTGTATACAGGACGCCGGAGCCTATCGCTCGGACACCGTCCGTGCCCAGCTGTACTCGAACTCAGGGCGCCCCCGCGTCCCGTAGCGGGGCGTGCGCAGGGCCGACTGCTGGTCGGCCAGGTACTCGAGGTAGCGCCGCGCGGTGACCCGTGACATGGACAGGGCCTCCGAGACCTCGATCGCCGACGTCGGCGCGGAGAGCTCCCTCAGGAGCCGGGACACCGCGCGCAGCGTCTCCGCCGAGAGTCCCTTGGGCAGCGTGGCCGTCATGGCCGGGCGGAGCGAGGCGAAGGCGGAGTCGACCTCTGCCTGCGTGGTGCTGGACGCCTGCTCCACCAGGTTCCGCCGGAACTCCCGGTAGGCGCCGAGCTTCTCGCTGAACGCCGAGAAGGTGAACGGCTTGATGAGGTACTGGACGATCCCGGAGGAGATGGCGGCCCGAACCACCTGCAGGTCCCGCACGGCCGTGATGGCGATGATGTCCAGGGGCAGGCCGAGCCCGCGCACCCGGCGGATGATGTCCAGACCGTGGGCGTCCGGCAGGTTCATGTCCAGCAGCATGAGGTCCACGGCGATGCGGGTCCGGCCCGGCTCCTCGCCGGCCGGATGCAGGAAGCCCGCGAGGTCGGCCCCGCTCCGGGCGATGCCCACGAGTTCGAAGCCGGGGAGCCGCCGGACGTACTCCGCGTGGGCGTCCGCCGCCACCGGGTCGTCCTCGACGACCAGGACGCGGATGGCGCTCACGCCCGGTCCCGGTTCCGTGCACCCTGCGGCATCGCCGCACGGTCGTGCGCGCGGACGGCCGGAGGCCCGGTGGCGATCAGGTGGCCGGAGTCTCCGGGCCGGCCGGGGTCGCCAGGGTGGCCGGGGTCGCCTGGTCCCGGCCCGGCGCCGTCCGGAGCGGCCACGGGCAGGGGGAGGCGCACCGAGAAGAGCGCCCCGCCGTCGTCGGTGTCCGTGACCTCGACCGATCCCCCGAAGCGCCGCACCGCCTGCCGGACGAGGGCCAGCCCCAGGCCGCGCCCGGCGGCCTTGGACGCGTCCGCAGCCTTCGTGCTGTACCCGAACTCGAAGATCCTCGCCTTCTCGGAGTCCGGCAGCCCGTTGCCGCTGTCCTCGACGACGACCTCCAGCACCGGTGCCCCGTCGTCGTAGGTCGCGCGCCTCACCGTGAGGGCCACGCGCGGCTCCTCGGACACCGCCGCCTCGTCGAAGGCGTTGTCCAGCAGGTTGCCGATGATCGTGACGAGGTCCACGGGATCGAGCGAGCCGGCCTGCGCGTCGGGGGCGATGTCCGTGGTCAGCTCGATCCCGCGCTCGTGCGCCTGGGCCGCCTTGCCCACCAGGAGGGCCGCGAGGAAGGGCTCGTCGATCGCCCGGACCACCTCGTCGGTGAGTCGCTGCGACTGCTGCAGGTCGCGGGTCGCGAAGTCGAGCGCCTCGGAGTTCCGGCCGAGCTCCACCAGCGAGACGATGGTGTGCAGGCGGTTGGCGTGCTCGTGGGTCTGCGAGCGCAGGGCATCCGTCAGCGTCTGCATGGTCTCGACCTGCCCGGTGAGCGCCTCGACCTCGGTGTGGTCGCGCAGCGTGGTCACCGTGCCCAGGGCCGCACGGGGATGCCCGCCGCGTCCGGGAGGCGCGGGCGGGACGGCCGGTTGCTGGTCGACGACCAGGACGCGACTGTCGGTCAGGTGCACCTCGTCGTGCGCGCTGCGGCCCGAGGCGAGGAGGGCGCGCAGCGACGGCGGGACCGCGAGGCGCGACGCCTGCACGGGCTCCTGCGTCCCGTCCAGTCCCAGCAGGCGTGCCGCCTGGTCGTTGTAGAGCACGAGGCGCCCCGCGGCATCGGTCAACAGCAGCCCCTCCCGCACCGAGTGCAGGACGGCGTCGTAGAAGACGAAGGTGCGCGAGAGCTCCGCGGGCCCCATGCCCAGCGTCGCCTCGCGCAGGCGCCGGCTGAGCAGGAACGAGGCCAGCGAACCGAGCGCCAGGGCGCCGAGTGCGATGAGCGCGACGAGGGGCAGCTGCGCGTTGCGGGCGATGGCGGCGCGGTCCACGGTGATACCCGCCGCGACCATCGCGCGCACCGTCCCGTCGTCGTCGACCACCGGCACGATCGAACGGATCGACGGGCCGAGCGTTCCCGCGTAGGTCTCGGTGTACGTCCGTCCGGCCAGGGCGTCGTCGACGGAGCCGATGTACGGCTTGCCGATCTCCCCGGCGTTGCGGTGGGTGAACCGGGTGCGGTCGGTGCCCATGATGGTGATGAAGTCCACGCCCAGGCGGTCCATCACCTCGACGGCGTAGGGCTGGAGGGAGGCGGTGGGGTCCGGTCCCCGGACGGCGGCCAGGACGGCCGGATCCAGTGCGATGGCCGTCGAGACCGCCATCATCCGCTCGGCCGCGGCATCGTTGACGCCCTGCTCGGCATCGGCGTACAGGATCACGGACAGCGATGCCGAGAGGACGAGGACGAACACGAGCTGGGCCAGGAAGACCTGCCGGGCGAGGCTCCATCGACGCACTCCGCGATCCTGCTCCTTCCGGTTTCCGCCCGGGCCGGATCGGCACGCAGGCCATGCCGGTCCACGACCAGTATGAACTCAATTGTGACCCCTATCACGCCGACTGTCATGATCGAAGGGGACCAATTCAATCTACGCCTCCCGAGAAGACCCCCACGACGAAGACCGTTCTTCGTCGTGGGCGCCGCGGGGCGGCAGACATCAAGGGAGATCACCATGGCCATCGCATCGTCGCGGTCCGAGAGTGGACCGGCGCAACCCCGCAAGAAGGTCGACAAGACCCATTTCCTCTACATCGCGGTCATCGTGGCCGTCGTCCTCGGCGCGATCCTCGGACTCGCGGCCCCCGAATTCGCCAAGGCCCTCAAGCCGCTCGGCACCGGCTTCATCAATCTCATCAAGATGATGATCGCCCCCATCATCTTCTGCACCATCGTCCTCGGCATCGGCTCCATCGCCAAGGCCGCGACGGTCGGCAAGGTGGGAGGCCTCGCGCTCGGCTACTTCATGCTGATGTCGACCTTCGCGCTCGCGATCGGCCTCGTGGTCGGCAACCTCATCCAGCCGGGTGAGGGCCTCGACATCTCGTCGTCGAGCTACGACCTGCCCGAGCCCGAGGAAGGCGCGTCGAGCGGCACCGTGGGCTTCCTCCTCGGCGTCATCCCCACCACGCTCCTCTCCGCCCTGACGGGTCCGAGCATCCTGCAGACCCTCTTCGTGGCGCTCCTCGTGGGCTTCGCACTGCAGAAGATGGGCGACGCCGGCAAGCCCGTCCTCCGCGGGATCGGCCACGTCCAGGCGCTCGTGTTCCGCATCCTCGTGATGATCATGTGGCTGGCCCCGATCGGTGCCTTCGGTGCCATCGCCGCCGTCGTCGGTGAGACAGGCGTCCAGGCGATCATCAGCATGGCGACCCTCATGGTCGCGTTCTACATCACCTGCATCCTCTTCATCGTCGTCATCCTCGGCGGCCTGCTGAAGATCGTCACCGGCGTGAACATCCTCAAGCTGATGAAGTACCTGGGCCGCGAGTACCTGCTGATCTTCAGCACCTCCTCCTCCGAGGCCGCCCTCCCGCGCCTCATCGCGAAGATGGAACACCTCGGCGTCTCCAAGCCCGTCGTCGGCGTCACCGTCCCAACCGGCTACTCCTTCAACCTCGACGGCACGGCCATCTACCTGACCATGGCCGCGCTGTTCGTCGCCGAGGCCATGGGCACGCCGCTGGCCCTCGGCGAGCAGATCTCCCTGCTGGTCTTCATGATCATCGCCTCCAAGGGCGCCGCCGGCGTCACAGGTGCGGGCCTCGCCACCCTGGCGGGCGGCCTGCAGTCGCACCGTCCCGACCTCGTGGACGGCGTCGGCCTGATCGTGGGGATCGACCGCTTCATGTCCGAGGCCCGCGCGCTCACGAACTTCACCGGGAACGCCGTCGCCACGGTGCTCATCGGCAAGTGGACGGGTGAACTCGACCGCCCCCGCGTGGACCAGGTCCTCGAGGGGCACCTGCCCTTCGACGAGAGCACCATGAGCACCGACCACCGCTTCGAGAACGGCGCCTCGAGCGACGACGTCGAGGACGGGGCCGCGGCGAGGACCGAGGCCGCGGTGCGCGGCACCACCACCCGCTGATCCGCGGGCAGGCCGGGCCCTGACAGGTCCGACACACGACGACGGCGGCGGCCCGGAGCACATCCGAGCCGCCGCCGCCTCCGGTCACCGGTCCGATCACCTGCGCAGCTTCGACCTCAGGTTGAGGATCAAGGCTCGGGGTCGCTCGGGGTCAGGCTTCGCGGCCGCCGGTGCGGGCGTTGTACCGTTGACTAGAAGAAAAGCCACTCGGCTGCCGATCGTCGACCGGCCCGCACCGATTCTGATGGAAGCGTGGAGAAATACGTGAGTAGTGAACAGGGTTCCACAACTCTGCCCAGCGCAGTGGACGCGGGATTCGGCCCCACCGGCCGCCCTGTGACGGAGTTCCCTGAACCCAGGATCCTCGACTCGCACGGCCCGGCCAGGGTCATCGCGATGGTCAACCAGAAGGGCGGGGTCGGCAAGACGACGTCGACCATCAACCTCGGTGCCGCGCTCGCCGAGGCCGGCCGCAAGGTGCTGCTCGTCGACTTCGACCCGCAGGGCGCGCTCTCCGCGGGCCTCGGCACCAATCCGCACGAGCTCGACGTGACGGTGTACAACGTGCTGATGGACCGCAAGGTCTCCATCCAGGACGCCATCCAGCACACCGCGATCGAGAACATCGACCTGCTGCCCGCCAATATCGACCTGTCCGCGGCCGAGGTGCAGCTGGTCAACGAGGTGGCGCGCGAGCAGGTCCTCGACCGCGCGCTGCGCAAGGTCTCGGACGACTACGACGTCATCCTCATCGACTGCCAGCCCTCCCTCGGTCTCCTCACCGTGAACGCCCTCACGGCCGCGCACGGTGTCATCATCCCGCTCATCTGCGAGTTCTTCGCCCTGCGCGCGGTGGCGCTCCTGGTCGAGACCATCGAGAAGGTCCAGGACCGGCTCAACCCGCGCCTGCAGATCGACGGCGTGCTCGCCACGATGTACGACGCACGGACCCTGCACAGCCGCGAGGTGATCGCGCGCCTCGTCGAGGCATTCGGGGACAAGGTCTTCGAGACCGTCATCAAGCGCACCATCAAGTTCGCGGACGCCACCGTGGCCGCCGAGCCCATCACCTCCTACGCGGCGAACCACTCGGGCGCCGATGCCTACCGCAGTCTCGCGAAGGAGCTCATCAGCAGGGGCGGAGCACCCTAGTGCCGGTACCCTCCGGGTCCGCCCGGGTCCCGTAGGTGGCCGACCAGACGGTGTTCGAGGTGCAGCTGACCAACTTCAGCGGCCCGTTCGACCTGCTGCTGAACCTCATCTCCCGGCGCGAGCTCGACATCACGGAGATCGCGCTGGCGCAGGTCACCGACGAGTTCATCGCGCACATCCGCCGCATCCAGGCCACCGAGGGCGAATGGAGGCTCGACGAGGCGAGCGAGTTCCTCGTCGTCGCCGCCACGCTCCTCGACCTGAAGGCCGCCCGGCTCCTGCCCGTCGGCGCCGTCGAGGACGAGGAGGACATCGCGCTCCTCGAGGCCCGGGACCTGCTGTTCGCCCGGCTCCTGCAGTACCGGGCGTTCAAGGAGATGGCCCGCCAGCTCGCGGCACGACTGGAGGAGGAGGACGCCCGCCACGCACGCCTGGTGCCCCTCGAGCCCTCCTTCACCCGCCTGCTGCCGGAGCTGATCTGGAAGCACTCGCCGCAGGACTTCGCCGCGCTCGCCGCGAAGGTCCTCGCCCCGCGGCAGGAGCCGCCCGCCGAGGTCGGCCTCACGCACCTGCATGCGCCGCCCGTCAGTGTCCGCGACCAGGCGCAGATCCTGCAGGACCAGCTGCGCACCAGGGGCCCGCTGACCTTCCGGCAGCTCACCGAGGACGCCGGATCGCGCATGGTGCTCGTGGTCCGGTTCCTCGCCCTGCTGGAGCTGTTCCGCGACGGGGCCGTGTCGTTCGAGCAGGCGGCGCCGCTGTCGGAGCTGCTGGTGGGGTGGAGCGCGAAGGACGGCGTGTGGACCGCCGACCTGCCGGCGGAGGACTTCGAGGACGGCCCGGACCTCGTGCACGGGAGAGGAGCGGACCATGGATGAACCGGACGGGACGGACGACGTGCGGGAGGACGGACAGGACCTGCCGGTCGAGGAGCTGCCCGGAGGACTGCGCGGCGCCGTCGAGGCCGTCCTCATGGTGGCCGACCGGCCGGTCGCCGAGGGTCAGCTCGCGGCAGTGCTCGATCGCCCGGTCGAGCAGGTGCACGCCGTCCTCGTGGGACTGCAGCGCGAGTACGACGGCTATACTGGGCCAGGCCCCCGAAGCACCGACGCTCCATCGCCACGCGGTTTCGAGCTGCGGACCATCGCCGGCGGGTGGCGCATCTTCTCCCGGAAGCACTTCGCGTCCGTCGTCGCCGACTTCGTGCTCGACGGCCAGTCAGCCCGGCTGTCGCAGGCGGCGCTCGAGACCCTGGCGGTCATCGCGTACCGCCAGCCCGTATCCCGCGCCCGGGTCTCCGCGATCCGTGGCGTCACCGTGGATTCCGTGGTCCGTACCCTGCTCCAGCGCGGGCTGGTTGTCGAGATGGAGACCGATCCGGAGACCGGAGCGGTGCTTTATGGGACCACTCCGCTCTTTCTGGAAAGATTGGGGCTGGGCAGCGTCGACGAATTGCCCCGGATCGCTCCCCACCTGCCGGGCCTCGAGAGCCTTGGGGAGTATGACGAGACGACGTACTGAGCACTACCTACACGAAGGATTTTCTCCATGACACAGCCGCCAGGATCCGGTTCCGGACGCAACACGCCGCGCCGCGGCGGATCGGCCGGACGCCCCGACGGTGCCCGCGGCAGGGGCGCATCCCCCCGCAACGGCTCCGGGCAGGGCGGCGCAGGACGGACCGGCGAGGGCAGGCCCTTCTCCGAGCGCGGGGAGCACACCGGCGGTCGTCCCGGTGAGGGCCGCTCGTTCCCCGACCGCGGTGAGCGCCGCGGCGGTCGTCCGGCGGCCCCGCGTTCCGCCGCCGATCGCGGCCGGGAGGGCGGCCGGTCGTCCGAGGGGCGTCCGCCCGCCGGCGGCGACCGTCGCGAGTCCGCCGACGGCCGGGCCCGCGCGGCGGCCGGTCGGCCGTCGGCCGGGACACCGGCCGGCCGGTTCGGTGCCAAGACCGGCGGGCGCGCCGGCAGCAAGCCCGGCCGGCCCGGTGCAGCGCCGGGAGCGCGCTCCGGCGGGCAGGGCGGACGCCCGAAGCCGCCCGGTGCCAAGGCCTTCGGGCGTGAGCGGTTCGGCCAGGACCTCGGCCCGGTGCGCGCACCGAAGCCCAAGCGTGCCGGCCGCCCGGCCGACGAGATCGACGTCCACAACCCCGAGGGCGTGCGCCTGCAGAAGATCATGGCGCTCGCCGGTGTCGCCTCCCGCCGCGTGTGCGAGGAGATGATCCTCGACGGACGCGTGGAGGTGGACGGAAACATCGTCACCGAACTCGGCGTCCGGGTGGACCCCGAGCAGGTGGCCATCCATGTGGACGGCATCCGGCTCCAGCTCAACGAGCACCTGAAGTACTACGTCTTCAACAAGCCGCGCGGCGTCGTCTCCACGATGGAGGACCCGGAGGGGCGGCGGTGCATCAGCGACTTCCTCAAGAACAAGGACAAGAGCGAGCGGCTCTTCCACGTGGGACGGCTCGACGCCGAGACGGAGGGCCTGCTCCTGCTCACGAACGACGGTGAACTGACCAACCGGCTCACGCACCCGTCCTACGAGGTGCCGAAGACCTACCTCGTGCAGGTCCGCGGGCCCATGGCACAGGGCGTCGGCGCCCAGATGAAGGAGGGCATCGAGCTCGAGGACGGCCTCGCCCAGGTGGACTCCTTCAAGCTCGTCGACTCGACGCCCGGGCACATCCTCGTCGAGGTGGTGCTGCACTCCGGACGCAACCGCGTGGTCCGGCGCCTGTTCGACGCCGTCGGCCATCCGGTCGAGCGCCTGGTGCGCACCCAGGTGGGCCCCATCCGCATCGGGGACCAGCGCCAGGGCAGCATCCGCGTGCTCGGACGCCAGGAGGTCGGGCACCTGCTGGCATCGGTGGGCCTCTAGCCGATGGTCGCGCGCACGGAACAGGGGACGCACCTCGCAGGTCCCGTCCTCGTCGTGGGGGCAGGCCTGCTGGGGGCGAGTATCGGGCTGGGCCTGCGCGCCCGCGGGATCGACGTCGTCCTGTCCGACAGCTCACCGTCCACCGAGGCCGTGGCCCGCGACATCGGAGCTGGCAGGCTCCTCTCCGAGGCACGGGACGCGGGGGAGCGCGTGGTCCCGGAACTCGTCGTCGTCGCGACACCCCCCGATGTCACGGCACGGGTGGCCGCCGAAGCGCTCCTGGCCTACCCCGAGGCCGTGGTCGCGGACATCTGCAGCGTGAAGGAGGCCATCCTGCGCGAGCTCCTCGCGACCCCCGGGGTGGCCGCGCACGTGTCCCGGTACATCGGCACGCACCCCATGGCAGGCCGCGAGAAGTCCGGTCCCGTCGCGGCGCGCGCCGAGCTGTTCAGCGGCGCACCGTGGGTGCTGTGCGCCCACAGCGGCAGCGCCCCCGAGGCCGTCCTGTGCGCGGAGTCCCTCGCCGTGGATCTCGGCGCCGTGCCCGCGCGCATGTCGGTCGAGGAGCACGACGAGGCCGTCGCCCTCATCTCCCACCTGCCGCAGGTCGTCTCCTCGCTCGTCGCGAGCAGGCTGCAGGACTCACCGGCGCATGCACTCTCGCTCGCGGGCAACGGATTGCGGGACGTCACGCGCATCGCGGCGAGCGACCCCCGCCTGTGGGTGCAGATCCTCTCCGCCAACGCGGGCCGGCTCGTCGACATCCTGTACGGGGTGCGCGAGGACCTGAACCGGCTGATCGGCACCCTCGAGGACCCGACGGCCGGGGGAGCACGCCTCGACATGGCGCAGCTGATGTCCGAGGGGAACGCCGGGCAGGCCCGGGTCCCCGGCAAGCACGGCACCCCGCCGAACTCCTTCGCGCGCCTGACCGTGCTCGTCGACGACGTGCCGGGGCAGATCGCGAAGCTCCTCACCGAGATCGGGCAGACCGGCATCAACGTCGAGGACTTCCGGCTCGAACACTCGCCCGGGCGCGAGGTAGGACTCGCGGAGCTCTCGGTCCTCCCCGGACGGCGCCACGAATTGACGGAGTCCCTGACACGGCGGGGCTGGAAGGTAGTGCAGTGATCCAGGTATCAGCAGACACCACGCAGACCGCCGCCCCGGGACCGGCGGCGCACACGGCGTCCTCGAGCCCCTACTCGGGGTTCCGCCTCGGCAAGTCCCTCGTGGTCGCCATCGACGGCCCGTCCGGATCCGGCAAGTCCAGCGTCAGCCGCGAGGTGGCACGCCGCCTCCGCGCCGCGTACCTGGACACCGGCGCCATGTACCGGGCAGTGACGCTGCACTGCGTCGCCACGGGAGTGGACCTGCAGGACGGCGCCGCGGTCGAGGCCGCCGCACGCGACATCGAGCTGTTCATCAGCACCAGCCCCGACCACGAGTCGGTGACCATCGCGGGCGACGACGTCACCGCCGCCATCCGCGAGCCCGAGGTGTCCTCCGCCGTGAGCGCCGTCGCGACCACGATGGGCGCCCGCGCGGAGCTCATCCGCCGCCAGCGCGCCCTGATCGCCGGCGCCGGTCACCGGATCGTCGCGGAGGGGCGCGACATCACCACCGTCGTCGCCCCCGACGCCGAGGTGCGCATCCTGCTCACGGCCACCGAGGAGGCCCGGCTGCGTCGCCGCGGCGACCAGCTCGGGGGGACCCAGTCCGATGCCCAGCTGCGGCAGCAGGTCACCGAGCGCGACGCCAAGGACTCCACCGTGGTGGACTTCCAGCAGGCGGCGGACGGCGTGGTCACGCTGGACTCGTCCGACCTCGACTTCGAGCAGACCGTCACGGCGGTCCTCGGCATCGTGCGCACCGTGGCGCACTAGCCGGCACCTCCACGTTTCACGGGCGAGCCCGCCGGCCGCCCGACAGTATTGCCGTCGGGAGACGGCGACCACCAACCGAAGGACAGAACAATGAGCGAGAACCTTTCGCCGGATGCGACGGACCAGGCCTCCGGAGCCGACGAGGACTACGAGCCGACCGGCGAGGACCAGGTCGGTGAGCTGCTCGAGACGCTCGACGACGCCGACGCCGAGCAGCGCGCGGCCTCCCTGCGTGCCGGCCTCGAGGACTACGAGCTCGACGAGGAGGACGCCGCGCTCCTCGCCCGTCAGGACGAGGACTTCGACGACGAGGCGGAGGGCCGCCTCAACCCCGTCCTCGCCATCGTGGGCCGCCCGAACGTCGGCAAGTCCACCCTGGTGAACCGGATCCTCGGCCGCCGCGAGGCCGTCGTCGAGGACACCCCAGGCGTCACCCGCGACCGCGTGTCCTACCCGGCGCAGTGGTCGGGCCGCAACTTCACGCTCGTGGACACCGGCGGCTGGGAGCACGACGCCAAGGGCATCGCCGCGCGGGTCGCCGGCCAGGCGGAGATCGCCGTCGACATGGCCGACGCCGTCCTGCTCGTGGTCGACGCGACGGTCGGCGCCACCGCGACCGACGAGGCCGTGGTGCGGATGCTGCGCCGCAAGAACAAGCCCGTCATCCTCGTGGCCAACAAGGTGGACGACATCCAGAACGAGGCCGACGCCTCCGCGCTGTGGGGACTCGGCTTCGGGCAGCCGTGGCCCGTGTCCGCCCTGCACGGGCGCGGCACCGCCGACATGCTGGACCACGTCAACGGGATCCTCCCGGAGTTCTCGGAGCACGGCGGGATCGAGCGCTCCGGCGGACCCCGGCGCATCGCCCTGATCGGACGGCCGAACGTGGGCAAGTCCTCCCTGCTCAACAAGCTGGCCGGTTCCGACCGCGTGGTCGTGGACCCGCTCGCCGGCACCACGCGCGACCCCGTGGACGAGATGATCGAGCTCGGGGGGCGCACGTGGCGCTTCGTCGACACCGCCGGTATCCGCCGCCGCGTGCACATGCAGCAGGGTGCCGACTACTACGCGTCGCTGCGCACGCAGGCGGCGCTGGAGAAGGCCGAGGTGGCCGTGGTGCTCCTCGCCGTCGACGAGGTCCTGAGCGAGCAGGACATCCGCATCCTGAACATGGCCATCGAGTCCGGCCGGGCGATCGTCCTGGCCTTCAACAAGTGGGACCTCCTCGACGACGAGCGCCGCCGGTACCTCGAACGCGAGAT
Source organism: Arthrobacter sp. MDT2-16 (assembly GCF_054510925.1). NCBI lineage: Bacteria > Bacillati > Actinomycetota > Actinomycetes > Micrococcales > Micrococcaceae > Arthrobacter > Arthrobacter sp. MDT2-16. The sequence goes on along the minus strand of NZ_JBTNDP010000005.1, from coordinate 272,440 downwards.
CGAGCAGGACCTGGCGCACGTGGAGTGGGCGCCGCGCGTGAACATCTCGGCGCTGACCGGCTGGCACAGGGACCGCCTGGTGCCCGCGCTCGACGTCGCCCTCGAGTCCTGGGACCGGCGTATCCCGACGGGTCGCCTGAACGCGTTCCTCGGCGAGCTCGTGGCCGCCCACCCGCACCCGGTCCGCGGCGGCAAGCAGCCGCGCATCCTCTTCGGCACGCAGGCCTCGAGCCGCCCGCCGAAGTTCGTCCTGTTCACCACCGGCTTCCTGGATCCCGGCTACCGCCGCTTCATCACGCGCCGCCTGCGCGAGACGTTCGGCTTCGAGGGCACGCCCATCGAGGTCAACATGCGCGTCCGCGAGAAGCGCAGCCGGAACCGCTGACCCCTTCCCCGGTGTGCCGCCCGCCCCGGAAAATGCTGTACAGTTATCCGAGTGGTTTGGCCCGCTGGGCCGAGCAGATCGGGATGTGGCGCAGCTTGGTAGCGCACTTGACTGGGGGTCAAGGGGTCGCAGGTTCAAATCCTGTCATCCCGACACTGCAGGGCCCGTTTCCACCGGTGAACAGCCGGCGGGGACGGGCTTTTTGCATGCCCGGGGGAGAGGAGCCGCTGCATGCCCGGCGGGGTGAGAGGCGCGTCACGTGGACCCGGAGTTGTGCCTATACTCGACCAGTATCCGTACCGGACGGCACCCAGGCGCCTCCGATGACCGCGCGTCCGAAAGGCAGCCATGAGCAACATCCCCGAAGGCCTCTACTACACCGCTGAACACGAGTGGGTCAGCGAGCCCGCGGTGGATGGCACCGTGCGCGTGGGTATCACCGACTTCGCCCAGGACGCGCTCGGCGACGTCGTCTATGTCCAGATGCCCGAGGAGGGCACCGGCGTCACGGGGTCGGACGTGATCGGCGAGGTCGAGTCCACCAAGAGCGTCAGCGACATCTACGCCCCCGTCAGCGGGCAGGTCGTCGCCCGCAACGAGGCGCTCGACGACGATCCCTCGCTCATCAACTCCGACCCCTACGGCGAGGGCTGGCTGCTCGAGATCAAGGTGTCCGATCCGTCCGTGGTACAGGACCTGTTGAGTTCAGCCGACTACTCCCAGCAGGTAGGCTAGTCCTACCGGAAGCAGGGGTGGCGCAGTCCGGAGCAGCCCGCCGCGCCATGCAGTAGGGGGAGGAAAACCGATGGTGCACCACAGGAATCCTGGCGGAAATGGAGAAGAGCCGAATATGACGTCTCCCGAGACAACCTCGATCGGGCTGCCGCCGCAGATCGCCATGGGAGAGTACGAACGGCACCTGACGCGCGAGGAGCAGGCGTCCGTGGCCGCTCTTCCCGCAGGCTCGGCGCTGCTGATCGCCCACTCGGGCCCGAACGCCGGCGCCCGGTTCCTCCTGGACGAGGACGTCACGAAGGCTGGACGGCACCCGAACGCCGACATCTTCCTCGATGACGTGACGGTGTCCCGCCAGCATGCGGAGTTCCGGCGCACGCAGAACGGCTTCACGGTCGTGGACACCCGCAGCCTCAACGGAACCTACGTGAACAACGACCGCGTGGACAGCGTCACCCTCCGCAACGGCAACGAGGTCCAGATCGGCAAGTTCCGCCTCACCTTCTACGCGGCACGCACGGTCCCCGGCCAGTCCGCGCAGCACACGACAGCACAGGCCTAGCCCGCTCCATGCCTGCCTCCCACCCCGCCCGCCGTCCGGCCGGTGTCGCTCCCGGTCATCCGATCGCCGGTGTCCTCACCATCGGCGAGGTCCTGCGTGAGCTGGCAGCGGAGTTCCCCCAGGTCACGGCTTCCAAGATCCGGTTCCTGGAGGAGAAGGGCCTCATCACGCCGCAGCGCACACGCGCCGGGTACCGGAAGTACGGAGCGCACGACGTCGAGCGCCTGCGCTTCGTGCTGGCCCTGCAGCGCGACCAGTACCTGCCGCTCAAGGTCATCAAGGACTACGTCGAGGCGATCGACCGCGGCGAGCGGCCCGAGTCGCTGCCCGGCGGCATGACCCTCGCGCCGCGGGTCGTCTCCGACCAGCTCTCGCAGGAGCTGAGCGCGCACGCGCGGCGGCTCACCGCCGAGACGCTGGCCGCCGAGGCGGGAGCGCCCCGCCGACTTGTGGACGACCTCGTGAGCTTCGGACTCATCACCGCCGTCGAGAACCGGTTCGACGAGCACGCGCTGAAGATCACCCGGGCCTGTGTGCAGCTGGAGCGCCACGGGATCGAACCGCGGCACCTGCGCCCCTTCCGTGCCGCAGCGGACCGCGAACTGGGTCTGGTCGAGCGCGTGGTGGCCCCGGTGGCCTCCCGCAAGGATGTCGCCTCGAAGGCACGTGCGGCGGAGACCGCACGGGAGATCAGCGAGCTGTGCCTGGGACTGCACAGTGCCCTCGTGCACAGTTCCATAGCCCGTATGGACAGTTAGGCGGCTTCCCCGTGATCGAAGTAGAAGTGGTGGGCGTTCGTATCGAACTGCCGTCCAACCAGCCGTTGGTCCTGCTGCGGGAGACCGCAGGGGAACGGCACCTGCCCATCTGGATCGGTGCCCCCGAGGCGAGCGCCATCGCCTTCGTCCAGCAGGGTATCGTGCCGCCTCGTCCCATGACCCACGACCTCCTGGTCGACGTGGTGGCGGCGGCCGGCAAGGAGATCCGCGAAGTGCGCATCACCTCCGTGGAGGACACCGTCTACCACGCCCAGCTCGTGTTCACCGACGGCGTGACGGTGAGTTCGCGGGCGTCCGACGCCCTGGCCGTGGCCCTGCGCGTGCCCTGCCCCATCTACTGTGCCGACGAGGTCCTGGCCGTCGCCGGCGTCGAGATCGCCGACGCCGAGGACGCGGAGGAGGGCGACACGGAGGAGACCGCGGAGAAGGAGGTCCTCCAGTTCCGCGAGTTCCTCGCCGATGTGGAGCCCGAGGACTTCGAGCGCTGACGACACGCAAACCTAGCGGGGCAGCGTCTTTGACCTCGCCCCTCCCGCGATCTAACGTCGAAGAATACAGTTCCCATTGCGTGTGTGGGGGGCTCGGGGCACACTTGAGTGCACATCCTGAGGTTCCGACGGATGAGCAAACTTCCCCGGGAACCCGACCAGGAGGCAGCACGTGAGTCCGAAGGGTGACGCCGGCAAGGCAACCAGCCCGGCAGGCGCTGGTGTCCCAGCGAGCGCCCAGGGCTTACTATTCACCGAAGACCTCCCCGTCCTCGACGAGGACGCCGGATATCGCGGGCCCACGGCCTGCAAGGCCGCCGGCATCACCTACCGCCAGCTCGACTACTGGGCCCGGACGGGTCTCGTGGAGCCGGCCGTCCGCGGAGCCTCCGGCTCCGGCACGCACCGCCTCTACGGCTTCCGGGACATCCTGGTCCTCAAGGTCGTCAAGCGCCTCCTGGACACCGGCGTCTCCCTCCAGCAGATCCGCACCGCCGTCGAGCACCTCCGCGAGCGCGGCGTCGAGGACCTCGCTCAGATTACGCTCATGAGCGACGGCGCCAGCGTGTACGAGTGCACATCGGCGGACGAGGTCATCGACCTCGTGCAGGGCGGGCAGGGAGTCTTCGGCATCGCCGTCGGCCGGGTCTGGCGCGAGGTGGAGGGCAGCCTCGCAGCGCTGCCCAGCGAGCACGCGACCGACCAGGACTTCCCGGGCGACGAGCTCAGCAAGCGCCGCGCCACCCGCAAGATCAGCTAGCAGCCCTTCTCGCCACCCTCGCGCCCCGCGCCGACCGCAGTGGCTCAGTGAGCGCTCACCGTCGTCCGGTGCGGCTGCGCATCCTGCCGGAGTCCGTGACCCCCCTCAGCAGTTCGTCGAAATGGCCTGCAGCCTGCTGCGCCCCTTCGCCCGGCCAGTGGTGCACGGAGTGGGCGGCACCCTGGATCTGCTGCCAGTCGGGCTGTTCGGGGATGGCAGGGCTCAGGAGCAGGTCGCCGAACAGCTGCCGCATCTCATCGAGCCGGAACGCGTGCTCGGTGGACGTACGTCGCACACGGTTGGCCACGATGCCCGCGGTGTGCAGGTGCGGTGCGAACTCGCGCCGGAACAGGTCGAGCGCCCGCATGGTCCGCTCCGTCCCCGCGACCGAGAACAGGGCGGGCTCTGCGACGAGGAGGACCTTGTGGCTCGCGGTCCAGGCCATCCGGGTGAGGCCGTTGAGGGAGGGCGGGCAGTCGATGAGGACGAGGCTGTACCCCTGCACACGGGACAGGAGAGTGGAGAGCCGTCGCTGGTCGCGGCGCGCGAGGTCCGGACGGTCGTAGATGCCCGAGTAGGCCGAGCCCATGGCGACGTCGAGCCGTCGACTTCCCGTCCCCGCCGACCCGGAGGCGGTCGCCACCCAGCCGCTCGGCACGAGGTTGGCAGCGAGATCTCCGCGCCGCGCGTTCTTCAGCAGACGCCCGATGTCGATCTGCCCCGACGGGCGCACCCCGAGACCGGTCGTGGCGTCGGCATGCGGATCCAGGTCGACGACGAGCGTGGGGATCCCCGCTGCCAGTGCGGCGGAGGCCAGCCCCAGGGTGACCGACGTCTTGCCCACGCCGCCTTTGAGGCTGCTGATGCTCACTATCTGCACGTGTTGAACCTGTACCTATCGGTGGGCGCCGCCGGGACTCGGCTGTCCTGAATGATCACCGATCAATCATAGGGCGACGCGGCAGGGCCCCCTGGACTCCGGGTCCGAGCCGACCCGGCGGGCAGGGCGTCCCACGATGCGGCCGATGCCATGGACTGACGGGGCCTGCCGGGTACTATCAGTCCAGCGTGCAGGACCCGACCCGCAAGGATTCAGGAGTGCGATGTTCTCGAAGATTCTGGTAGCCAACCGCGGTGAGATCGCCATCCGGGCCCTTCGGGCCGGGTACGAGGCGGGAGCGAAGACAGTGGCCGTCTTCCCCCACGAGGATCGCAACTCCATCCACCGCCAAAAGGCGGACGAGGCGTACCTGATCGGGACCGAGGGTCACCCCGTGCGTGCCTACCTGGACATCGACGAGATCATCCGCGTGGCCCACGAAGCGGGCTGCGACGCGATCTACCCGGGCTACGGGTTCCTGTCCGAGAACCCAGGCCTGGCGCGGGCCGCGGCCGAGGCAGGGATCACGTTCGTGGGACCGCCGGCCGATGTCCTGGAACTGGCGGGCAACAAGGTCAAGGCACTGGACGCCGCACGGGCCGCGGGGATCCCCGTGCTCGCCTCGTCGCGTCCGAGCGCGGACGTGGCCGAGCTGATCGCTGCGGCGGACGAGATCGGGTTCCCGGTGTTCGCGAAGGCGGTGGCCGGCGGCGGCGGTCGTGGGATGCGCCGGGTCGATACGCGGGAGGCGCTGCCGGAGGCGCTGGAGGCGGCGATGCGGGAGGCCGAGTCCGCCTTCGGCGATCCCACGATGTTCCTGGAGCAGGCGGTCCTGCGTCCTCGCCACATCGAGGTGCAGATCCTCGCCGACGCCGAGGGCAATGTGATGCACCTGTTCGAGCGGGACTGCTCGCTGCAGCGCAGGCACCAGAAGGTCATCGAGATCGCCCCCGCCCCGAACCTGGACGAGGGCATCAGGCAGGCCCTGCACCGTGATGCGGTGAAGTTCGCGACCGCCCTGGGCTACGTGAATGCCGGGACCGTCGAGTTCCTCGTGGACACGGTCGGCGAACGCGCCGGCCAGCACGTGTTCATCGAGATGAACCCACGGATCCAGGTGGAGCACACGGTGACCGAGGAGGTGACCGACGTGGACCTCGTCCAGTCGCAGCTGCGCATCGCGGCGGGTGAGACGCTGTCGGATCTCGGGCTCAGCCAGGAGACGGTGACCCTGCGCGGCGCGGCGCTGCAGTCGAGGATCACCACGGAGGACCCGGCCAACGGGTTCCGCCCGGACGTGGGCCGTATCTCGGCCTACCGGTCCGCCGGCGGCGCCGGGGTGCGCCTGGACGGCGGCACCGTCTATGCGGGGGCGGAGATCAGCCCCCATTTCGACTCGATGCTGGTCAAGCTCACCTGCCGGGGCCGGGACTACCCGTCCGCGGTGACCCGTGCCCGGCGCGCCCTGGCCGAGTTCCGGGTCCGCGGGGTTTCGACCAACATCTCCTTCCTCCAGGCCGTCCTCGACGACCCGGACTTCATCGCCGGGAATGTCGCGACCTCGTTCATCGACGAGCGCCCCGAGCTCCTCACGGCCCGCGTGCCGGCGGACCGCGGCACCAAGCTGCTGACCTGGCTCGCCGACGTGACCGTGAACCAGCCCCACGGGGCACGCCCGGCACACCTGGATCCGCGGGAGAAGCTGCCGGAGCTCGAGGAGGCCCAGCGGAAGGCCCCGCCCCCCGAGGGGAGCCGCCAGCGGCTGCTCGAGCTCGGGCCCGAGGGCTTCGCGAAGGCGCTGCGGGAGCAGACGGCCGTCGCGGTGACGGACACGACCTTCCGCGACGCGCACCAGTCGCTGCTCGCGACGCGCGTGCGCACCCGCGACCTCGTCGCCGCCGGTGCGAGTGTGTCCCGGCTGACCCCCGGCCTGCTGTCCGTCGAGGCGTGGGGCGGGGCGACGTACGACGTCGCACTCCGGTTCCTGGGGGAGGACCCGTGGGAGCGTCTGGACGCGCTGCGCCGCGAGGTGCCGAACATCTGCCTGCAGATGCTGCTGCGTGGACGGAACACGGTCGGGTACACGCCCTACCCGGAGGCGGTCACCACCGCGTTCGTGCAGGAGGCCGCGGCGTCCGGTATCGACATCTTCCGCATCTTCGACGCTCTGAACGACGTCACCCAGATGGAACCGGCCATCCGGGCGGTGCGTGAGACGGAGACCGCCGTCGCCGAGGTGGCCCTGTGCTACACCGCCGACATGCTCGACCCGGCCGAGACGCTCTACACCCTCGACTACTACCTCGAGCTCGCCCAGCGGATCGTCGACGCCGGAGCGCACATCCTGGCCATCAAGGACATGGCGGGCCTGCTCCGCCCGGCCGCCGCCGCGAAACTCGTGACCGCCCTGCGCGAACGCTTCGACCTGCCCGTGCACCTGCACACCCACGACACCGCCGGCGGACAGCTCGCCACTCTGCTCGCCGCCGTGGACGCCGGGGTCGACGCCGTCGACGTCGCCAGCGCCGCGCTCGCCGGGACGACCAGCCAGCCGTCAGCGTCAGCCCTCGTGGCGGCCCTGGCCCACACGCCCCGCGACACGGGCCTCGACCTCGGCAGCGTGTGCGCGCTCGAGCCCTACTGGGAGGCCGTGCGGCGCATGTACGCACCGTTCGAATCGGGCCTGCCGGGCCCGACGGGGCGGGTGTACCGGCACGAGATCCCTGGAGGCCAGCTGTCCAACCTCCGCCAGCAGGCCATCGCGCTCGGACTGGGGGAGAGGTTCGAGGCCATCGAGGACATGTACACCGCCGCGGACCGGATCCTCGGCCGGCTCGTGAAGGTCACCCCGTCCTCGAAGGTCGTGGGCGATCTCGCCCTGGCCCTCGTGGGCAGGAATGCCGACCCGGCGGCGTTCGAGCAGAATCCTCAGGATTTCGACATCCCCGACTCCGTCATCGGATTCCTCAACGGGGAACTGGGCAACCCGCCCGGCGGGTGGCCCGAGCCCTTCCGCACGAAGGCCCTGCAGGGCCGCGAACTCAAGCCGCGCGACGCCGAGCTCACGGCCGCGGACGAGGCGAAGCTGGCCGGGACCTCCGGCGAGCGCCGGAACGCCCTGAACACCCTGCTGTTCGCCGCGCCCACGCGGGAGTTCCGCGCCACCCGCGACACCTACGGGGACGTGTCCCTCCTCGGGACCGCCGACTACCTCTACGGACTGCAGCCGGGGACAGAGCACGTGATCGAGCTCGAGAAGGGCGTCCGGCTCATCGCGACCCTCGAGGCCGTGTCCGAACCGGACGAGAAGGGCATGCGCACCGTCATGTGCACCCTCAACGGCCAGATGCGGCCGGTGAGCGTCCGCGACACGAGCATCGACAGCGACGCCCGGGCCGCCGAGAAGGCGGACCCGGGCAGCCCGGGCCAGATCGCCGCGCCCTTCGCCGGGTCCGTCACCGTGTCCCGGGCCGAGGGCGACGCCGTCGCGGCCGGCGACACCGTCGCGACCATCGAGGCCATGAAGATGGAGGCGAGCATCACGACGCCGATCGCCGGCACCGTGCAGCGCGTCGCCTTCACCGGTCCCGGCCCTGCACAGGGCGGTGACCTCCTCCTCGTGATCGCCCCGTCCTGAGGACCTCCCTCCGGACCGGCTGCCCGGCCGTCGGGCTAGAGTGGGATGCCGGAACCATCAGTACCGCGGCTCCGCCCGGAGCGACCGGATCGACCGAACGGAAGTCACCATGCCAAGCGACCCGACCGATTCCCCGACACCCGGCACCGGGGGCACCGCGGCGGACCCGGAGGCCCTGCCGGGCGCCGTGCCGCAGGGCGCCGACCAGGACCCCGTGCCCGAGGATTCCGCCCCGGGCGACCCCCTACCCGGGGTCGAGCCGCAGGACGCCGTCGGGCACGCCGGCGTGGATGGCTCGGCGCAGGGCACCGAGTCCCCGAACTCCGTCTCCCCGGACCCGACGCAGGGCGTCCCCATCGTGCCGGGAGTCCCGCTACTCCGGGGGCCCACGCTCAGCATCCCGGCCCCGTCCTCCGGTGACACCACGGCCGGACTCCCCGCTGCTTCCGCTTCCTCCTCCACCGACCCGTCGCCCGCGGACGGCCTCGGGGACGGCGCGGCGCAGACAGGCTGGCAGCCGTCGGGCTCCTCGTCGAGGGCGTCCTCGAACCCCGGCACGCAGTCCGGGGGCACAGGCTCGGGCGTTGCGGTGGCGGTGCCGATCGGAGCCGAGCGGACGGGCCGGCGCGGGAAGGACAGCGGGCCGGAACCGGCGTCGTCACTCACCGCTGATCGCCTGCTGGCCGGGGTGCGCCGCCCGCCCGTCTCGGGGTGGCGCCGCTTCGTCTACACGGCGACCTTCGGTCGGGTGAACCTCGGGGACTCCGACGCCGTCCGCGTCCAGCGCGCCCTCGAACACCGCATCGCGGTGCGGCTGGGCGACCGGACCCGCTACGTGCCGGTGCTCTCCCGCAAGGGCGGGGTGGGGAAGACGACCGTGACCACCCTCCTCGGCATGGCGCTGGCCGACGTCCGCGAGGACCGCATCATCGCGATGGACGCCAACCCCGACCGAGGCACCCTCTCCGACCGGTCGCCCGGGCGTGCCGACCACACCGCCCGGCAGCTGGTCCGGAACCGCTATGCCATCGAGTCCTTCTCCCAGCTCGCCGCCTTCGTCACGCGCGACGGCTCCCGCCTGCACGTCCTCGCCTCCGACACGGACCCGACCGTGGCGCAGGCCTTCGACGACTCGGACTACCGCGCGGTCACCGACCTCCTCAGCCGCTACTACTCGATCGTCCTGACCGATTCGGGGACCGGCATGGTCCATTCGGTCATGCGGGGCACGCTCGAGAAGGCGGACGCGGTGGTGCTCGTGTCCGGGGGGAGCGTGGACGAGGCGAGGCTCGCGTCCGAGACCCTCAGCTGGCTGGAGGCCCACGACCGGCACGACCTCGTGGCCCGGGCGATCGTGGTGATCAACCTGTCCTCCGGGAACGGCACGCAGGTGGACGTCGAGCAGATCGAGCAGCACTTCCGCTCCCGCGTGAACACCGTGGTCCGCATCCCGTACGACCGGCACCTGGCCGAGGGCTCGCGGATCGAGCTGGCCCGGCTGAACCCCGCGACGCGCAGGGCCGTCATGGAGCTGGCGGCGCTCGTGGTGGACCAGCTGGCGTCCTGACCGCGGCTACACTGCGGGTGTGACCCACTACGACCTCGCGATCATCGGCTCAGGCTCCGGCAACACGCTCATCTCACCGGAGTGGGACGACCGCAAGGTGGTCCTCGTCGAAGGAGGCACGTTCGGCGGCACCTGCCTCAACGTGGGGTGCATCCCGACGAAAATGTTCGTGCATCCCGCCGATCTGGCATCCGCGCCCGCGCGCTCATCGCGGCTCGGGGTGGACCTCGCCCTGGAACGGGTGCGCTGGAGGGACATCCGCGACCGGATCTTCACCCGGATCGACGCCATCTCGAGCAGTGGTCGGACCTATCGCGCCGACGAGCTCGCGAACGTGACCCTGGTCGAGGAACGCGTGAGGCTCACAGGGGAGAAGGCCTTCGAGACGGCGTCCGGCGAGGAGATCACCGCGGACCAGGTGGTCATCGCCACCGGCTCCCGTGCCGTCCTGCCGGAGATCCCCGGCATCGGGCTGCCCCAGGTCCATACCTCCGACACCATCATGCGCATCGACGAGTTCCCGCAGCGGCTGCTGATCATCGGTGGCGGTTACATCGCGGCGGAATTCGCGCACGTCTTCGGGGCTTTCGGCGCCCGCGTGACCATCGCCGTGCGCTCCGGCGGCATGCTGCGGACCCTCGACGCATCGGTCTCCGAGGCCTTCACCGAGCACGCAGCGCGTCAGTGGGACCTCCGGCGGGACACCGACGTCACGCAGGTCACCGCCAACGACGACGGCAGCGTCACCGCCCGCCTGAGCGGCCCGGCGGGGCCGGCGGACCTCGTGGTCGACGCCGTGCTCGTCGCCGTGGGGCGGACCCCGAACACCGACGCCCTCGGCGCGGTGGACGCCGGTCTCGACCTGCACGACGACGGCCGCCTCGTGGTGGACGGATACCAGCGGGTCCTGCGCGGGGGTGAACCGGTGGCCGGTCTCTGGTCACTCGGCGACGCCAGCAGCGACTACCAGCTCAAGCACGTGGCGAACCATGAGGCGAAAGTCGTCGCGCACAACCTGCTGCACCCGGACGCGCTGCGCGCCAGCGACCACCGCTTCGTGCCCGCCGCCGTGTTCTCCTCCCCGCAGATCGCCTCGGTGGGCATGACGGGGGAGCAGGCCCTCCACCACTCCGAGGAGACCGGCACCCCGATCGTGACGGCGGTCCGGCACTACGGCTCGACCGCATACGGGTGGGCCATGGAGGACACGCAGGGATTCGTGAAGGTCATCGCCGAGCGCCCCACGGGGCGTCTCCTCGGTGCCCACGTCCTCGGTCATGAGGCGTCGATCATCATCCAGCCCGTCGTCCAGGCCATGTCCTTCGGGCTCGATGCGCTGACGATGGCTCGCGGACAGTACTGGATCCATCCGGCGCTCACCGAGGTCCTCGAGAACGCGCTGCTCGGCCTGGAGGCCGACTGACCGGTCCCCAGCGCAGGTTGGGCGTCGGAGGGGACCGCCAGGTCTAGACCTTCGCGGAGGAGTAGATCGACTCCACGATCCCGGAGTAGTCCTTCAGGACCTGCGCGCGCTTGATCTTGAGGGACGGCGTGAGGTGGCCGGTGGTCTCGGTGAAGTCGGTCGGGACGATCCGGAACACCTTGATGGCCTCGGCACGGGACACGGTCGTGTTGGCGTCGTCCACGAGCTCCTGGATCTCCGCAAGGACCTTCGGGTGCTCCGCGGCCTCCGCCATCGTGGTCCCTGCGGGCAGCTGGTGCCGCTCGAGCCAGCCGGGTAGGGCCTCCTCGTCGAGGGTGATGAGCGCCGAGATGAAGGGACGCTGGTCGCCGACGACCACGCACTGGGAGACCAGCGCGTTGGCGCGGATGGTGTCCTCGAGCATCGCCGGGATGACGTTCTTCCCGCTGGCGGTGACGATGATCTCCTTCTTGCGGCCCGTGATGCGCAGGAAGCCGTCGTCGTCGAGCTCGCCGATGTCCCCCGTGCGGAACCAGCCGTCCACGAACGTCTCGTCGGTGAGGTCGGGGCGGTTGAAGTACCCCTTCATCACGCAGACGCCCCTGGCCAGGATCTCGCCGTCGTCGGCGATCTTCACCGCGTTGCCCGGCAGCGGCGCGCCGACGGTCCCGATCTTGATGCGCTTGGGCGTGTTCACCGTGATGGGTGCCGTGGTCTCGGTCAGGCCGTAGCCCTCGAGCACCATCAGGCCGATGCCGTGGAAGAAGTGGCCGAGGCGGTCGCCGAGGGGCGCGCCGCCCGAGACCGCGTGCTGCACGCGGCCTCCCATGGCGGTGCGGATCTTGCCGTAGAGCAGCCGGTCGAACACGGCGTGCTTGACCTTGAGCCCCAGCGGGATCCTCCCGGCCTGCTCAGCCTTCGACCACGCGATGGCGACGTCCGCCCCGGCGTGGAAGATCTTGCCCTTGCCGCCGTCCTCGGCCTTCAGCATCGAGTTGTTGTACACCTTCTCGAAGACGCGCGGGACGGCGAGGATGAACGTCGGCTTGTAGCTCTGCAGGTCCGGCAGGAGGTTCTTCACGTCCGGGGTGTGGGCCACCGTGGCGCCCGCCGCCACGCACAGCACGGAGATGAACCGCGCGAAGACGTGCGCGAGCGGGAGGAACATGATCGTCTGGCCGCCCTCGCGGGCCACCTCGGGGAGGGCCGCCGCGGCGTTCTCGGACAGCTCCACGAAGTTGCCGTGCGTCAGCTCGCAGCCCTTGGGCTTGCCGGTGGTGCCCGAGGTGTAGATGATCGTGGCGACGTCGTCGAGGCCGGCCGTGGAGCGGCGGTCGGACAGCACCTGCTCGTCGGTGCCGGCACCGGCGGTCTGCAGGGTGTCGAGGCCGCCGCCGTCGAACTGCCAGACGTGCTGCAGGGAATCGATGCCCTCCAGGGCGACGGCCTCGCGGACCACGCTCTCGTGCCGGGCGGACTCGACGAAGGCCCCGACGGCGCCCGAGTCGCTCAGGATCCAGGCGACCTGAGCGGGGGAGGAGGTCTCGTACACGGGCACCGAGACGGCGCCCGCGAACCAGATGGCGAAATCGGCCAGCGACCACTCGTAGCGCGTGCGGGCCATGATGGCCACCCTGTCCCCGGGCTGCACGTCCGAGGCGATCAGGCCCTTCGCGAGGTCCTCGACCTGGCGCCGGAACTCGGTGGCCGTGATGTTCTCCCACTCACCCGACGCGCCCTTGACGGCGAACAGCGCGGGGTTGGACGGCTTGGCCGCCTGCCGTACCACCAGGTCCGTGGTGTTGGTCTGGCGGGGGACGTCCACGAGGACGGGAACGCTGATGTCGCGCACGATAGCTCCTTCGGTATCGCCTCGACGGTGAGGCGGATTCCAGCCTATAGGTTCAGTTGGCCGGATGACCGTCCCGTAATGTACAAGTCGATAACGGTGGCGCGTCAGCGCCATACCGCCAGGACGAGGGAGGGGACGCATGCCGGTGCTGCCTGACCGGGCCGGGCTCCGCGGCCGTCGGCCGCACACCGATGCGGGGTCGGCGGGACGCGGAGCGCTCCTGGCAGCGCGGGCGGCACGCTCCACCGTCCCCGACCCGACGCGTCGCGGGCTCTCGATCGGCGTCGACATCGGCGGTACGAAGGTCGCGGCGGGCGTCGTCGACGTGCGAGGCAGGATCCTCGCCGAGGCGCGCAGGGCGACTCCCGGGCAGGATCCACGCGCCGTCGAAGCTGTCATCACCGAACTCGTCCGCGAACTGTCGCGGGAGTACCGGATCCGTTCGGTCGGGATCGGCGCCGCGGGCTGGATGGACCTGTCCAACAGCACCGTGCTCTTCAGCCCGCATCTGGCATGGCGCAACGAGCCGCTGCGGAGGAACCTGGAGAAACTGCTGCGCCGCCGCGTCACGGTGGTCAACGACGCCGACGCGGCCGCGTGGGCGGAGTGGCGTTTCGGTGCGGGCCGCGGTGAGTCCCGCCTGGTCTGCGTCACCCTCGGCACCGGGATCGGGGGAGCCATGATCATGGGCGGACGGGTGGAACGCGGACGGCACGGCGTCGCCGGGGAGTTCGGGCACCAGATCATCGTGCCGCAGGGTCACCGGTGCGAGTGCGGGAACCGGGGCTGCTGGGAGCAGTACGCCTCCGGCAACGCCCTGGGTCGCGAGGCTCGGGAACTCGCCGCCGCGAACTCCCCGGTGGCCAGGGCCATCATCGATGCGGCACCCGGCGACGGCTCGGCGATCACCGGTGCGCTCGTGACCCGCCTCGCGATGGAGGGCGATCCCGCGTCCCGCGAACTGGTCGACGACGTCGGGCAGTGGCTGGGGCTGGGCCTCGCCAATCTGGCCGCTGCACTCGATCCGGGGACGTTCGTCATCGGCGGGGGGCTCAGTGCTGCGGACGAACTCCTGCTGGAGCCCGCGCGACGGGCCTTCGGACGCAATCTGACGGGTCGCGGCTTCCGGCCGGCGGCGCGCATCGAGCGGGCGGCGCTGGGCCCCGAGGCCGGTCTGATCGGAGCGGCCGACCTGTCACGGACGCTCTCCCGCAGCGGCACCTGAGACGTGGCCCGCCCGGGCGGCCTAGACCTCGGCGCCGTCGTCGCCGATGTCGCGGTGCTTCGGCAGCCGTGTCACGAGATAGCCGGCACCCGCCAGGAACAGCGCGAGGACGCCGAGCGTGGCCGCCAGGGGAGCGTCCCGCCAGAACATGGCGAACAGCAGCAGCGTGATCGGGCCGCCGGCGGCACCGACCCAGGCCAGGACCGTCAGGGGATCACCGGAGCCGAGGGGCGGGGGTTCCTCCGGGGTGAAGCCCTCGTCGTCGTCCGGTTCGTCCGCCCTCTGCGGTGCGGAGTAGTCGCGGGGCCCCATGGGCCGGAACGGCTGGTCCCTGAAGATCGCATCCGCGCGCTCGCGGTCCGTCAGGTCCTCGCCGCCGCGCGCGCCGGGCGCGTCAGCGCCGCCGCGTTCGTCCGACCGGGTGCCGAGGGGATCCGCGGGTGCGGCCGGCGGAAGGAGGCGGCCGGCGTCGGGGGAGCCGGGATCGGCGGCGGTACCCTCCAGGCGCGCGACAAGGTCCTGCCAGACGGCGTCGTCGGTGGATTCGTTCGGTTCCTGACCTCGGGGGCCCATACGTTGCTACCCGGCTTCCTGGGAATCAGAGGGCGTGCTCGTTCCATCGTGGACACCGTGCGCCGCCACGTCAACCGATTCCGTGCGTGTCGGGCGCCGTACCCGGTGCGACCGCCGCTCCGGTCGGCGGGGCACACGTCCCGCGGTGAGGCGGCGCGGGGACTCCCGCGTCACCCGCCCACGCGTCCACGGGACGGCGCCCGTGTGCCCGGCATCCTTAGAGTAGGCTTCCACAAGAAAAAGCGGGCAGCATGCCTCATGCCGCACCGTCCATGCAGGGAGGCTGGCAGCGTGTTCTATTGGGTGATGAAGCGGATCGTCGTCGGTCCGATCCTCAATCTCCTCTTCCGGCCCTGGGTCAAGGGACTCGACAACGTCCCGGCGACGGGACCGGCGGTGATCGTCAGCAACCACCTGTCCTTCTCCGACTCGATCTTCCTGCCCATCGTGGTCCCCCGGACGGTCGTCTTCCTCGCGAAGTCCGAGTACTTCACGGGCAAGGGGATCAAGGGAAGGCTGACGGCCCTCTTCTTCCGGCTGTCGAACCAGTTGCCGATGGACCGTTCCGGCGGGGCGGCGTCATCGTCCTCCCTCAGCGCGGGCATGGAGATCCTCAACGAGGGCGGCGTCCTCGGCATCTACCCCGAGGGGACTCGGAGCCCGGACGGACGCCTGTACCGCGGCAAGACCGGGGTCGCGAAGCTCGTGCTCGCGACGGGCGTGCCGGTGATCCCCGTGGCGATGATCGGCACGGACAAGGTGCAGCCCATCGGCCGGCGCATCCCGAACATCCGCCGGGTGGGCATCATCATCGGTGAGCCGCTCGACTTCAGCCGTTACGAGGGGCTCGAGGACGATCGCTTCGTGCAGCGCTCCGTCACCGACGAGATCATGTACGAGCTGATGCGACTGTCCGGCCAGGAGTACGTGGACGCCTACGCGAGCACGGTCAAGGAGCGCCTCGCCGCCGAGAAGGCAGCGGGACGGAAGACGCCGAAGCCCGGCGCCGACACACGCAGGGCAGCGGTGAGGATCTCGACCGACTCCGCTCCGGTGCCGGGCGCGGTCACCGAGATCGGCCGCCCGCCGGCGGTCGGCGATTCTCCTTCCTCCGCACACCGCACCACCGCCGACGAGCCGACGAAGCAGTCCGACGCCGGGTGAGCGGACGGGCTCGTCCGCTCGCCGTGCGACGCGACCGCAGTGCTGCATCCTCCGGCCGCGCGTGCCGTTCGCCGGCGCCGGCACGAAACCCGGCTGTGTGACCCGGCAGCGGCATCCCATGACGGGCCGAATCGGGCCTCCGACGGCCAGCCCGTAGAATTCCCCTGTGACTGATTCGCTAGCTCCCGTACTCCCGCGTACCGCGGACCCCGTCTCCTCCAGTACAGCCGGCCTCGATGCCTGGCGCTCGATGGCGGCGGTCCAGCAGCCATCCTGGCAAGACTCCGGGGTCTATTCGGCGTCGGTCAAGGAACTCTCGACCCTTCCTCCGCTGGTGTTCGCCGGTGAGGTGGACGTACTGCGCGAACGGCTCGCGGCCGCGGCGCAGGGCAAGGCCTTCCTCCTCCAGGGCGGTGACTGCGCGGAGACCTTCGACGGCGCGACGGCGGACAAGATCAGTGCGCGGGTCCGCACGATCCTGCAGATGGCCGTCGTCCTGACCTACGGTGCGTCGCTGCCCGTCATCAAGATGGGGCGCATGGCCGGCCAGTTCGCCAAGCCGCGATCCTCCAACGACGAGACCCGCGACGGCGTCACCCTGCCCGCCTACCGGGGCGACATGGTCAACGGGTACGACTTCACCCCCGAGAGCCGCGGGCACGACGCCTCGCGCATGGTGAAGGCGTACCACACGTCCGCATCGACGCTGAACCTCATCCGGGCGTTCACCCAGGGCGGGTTCGCGGACCTGCGGCTGGTCCACCACTGGAACAAGGGGTTCATGGCCAACCCCGCGCACTCGCGCTACGAGTCGCTGGCCCGCGAGATCGACAGGGCCGTGCGGTTCATGGACGCCTGCGGCACGGACTTCGAAGCGCTGAAGCGCGTGGAGTTCTTCGCCAGCCACGAGGCGCTGCTCCTCGACTACGAGCGTGCACTGACCCGCATCGACTCGCGCACCTCCCTGCCGTACGACACCTCGGCGCACTTCCTGTGGATCGGGGAGCGCACCCGCGACATCGACGGCGCGCACGTGGACTTCCTGTCGCGCGTACGCAACCCGATCGGCGTCAAGCTCGGACCCTCCACCTCGGCTGACGACGCCCTCGCCCTGATCGACAAGCTCGATCCGAACCGCGAGCCGGGCAGACTCACCTTCATCACCCGGATGGGGGCGAAGAACATCAGGGAGAAGCTGCCGTCCCTGGTGGAGCGCGTCACCGCCTCCGGGGCACAGGTCCTCTGGGTCACCGATCCGATGCACGGCAACACGGTGACCTCGCCGAACGGGTACAAGACGCGGAACTTCGACGACGTGATCGACGAGGTGCGCGGCTTCTTCGAGGTGCACAACGCCCTGGGGACGTTCCCCGGCGGCCTGCATGTCGAGATGACGGGCGACGACGTCGCCGAGTGCCTCGGCGGCGCCGACCCGATCGATCAGGACGCCTTCCTGGAACGCTACGAGTCGGTGTGCGACCCGCGCCTGAACCACATGCAGTCGCTCGAGATGGCCTTCCTCGTCGCCGGGGCCCTCTCGAAGAGCTGACCCCAGGGCAGGGTGACCCTGCCCTGGACACGACGCGACGGCGGCCACCACCGGTGGCCGCCGTCGCGTCCGGTCCGCCTGCGCGTCAGGTGACCGTGATCCGGATCGTGGTGCCTTCGGGCTGCTCGCCCGCGGGGCTCTGGCCGGCCACGAGACCGAGGACGGCGCTGCCGAAGGTGTAGTCGACCTGCACCTTGAAACCGGCGGCCTCGAGCGTCGCGATCGCACGCTCCTCCGGCAACGAGAACACCGTGGGGACCCCCACCATGCGGGGCCCCTGCGACAGCGTCAGCGTGACCCGTGTCCCGCGTCGGACCTCGGTGCCGGACGGGTCCTGACGGGCCACGGCGCCCTCCGGCACGGTCTGGCTGTACTTCCGGGCATCGGTCACCGTCGCCCCGAGCCCTGCGCGCTCGAGAGCCGCGACGGCCTCCTCCTCGGGAAGTCCCGTGACGTCCGGGACGGTCGACAGCTCGGGGCCCTTCGACACGAGTAGTTCGACGGGCTCGAAGCGGCGGACCAGGGACGCGGCGGCGGGGTCGGTGCCGACGACCAGCCCCGCGGTGACCTGCTCGTCGAAGACCTCCTCCGTGGACAGGGACGCGAGCCCCTGCCCCTCGAGGACGGTACGGGCCTCGGCGAGGGGAGTGTCGGCGACGTCGGGCAGCGACACCGTTCCCGCCGGGCCGGCACCGAAGAGCCAGCTTGCACCGGCCACGAGGCCCGCGAGGAGGACCAGCAGCACCGCGAGGATCCGCACGGACCGGCGCGCCGCCCGGCCCTGCAGCGTCTTCTGTGGTCGCTGTGCCTCGCGCGCCTGCTGCCTCCTGGACGGCGGGCGGACCGAACTGCCGGCGGGGCGCCTGGCTGCCGGTCGGGCGCCGTCGTCCGGCTCCGCCTTGTGCAGGGTCCTCGACGGACCGTCGTGCGTGTCGGGCGCCCACGCCTCGCCGGTGCCGGGGCCGCCGGCCTGTCCGGAGGGGGCCGTGCCGATCGACGACGGCGCACCCGGCGGGGGCGTCGCCGGCATGGCGCCGATGACCCTCGTCGCATGGTGGCTGCGATCGATGACACCGGTACGGTCGTCCCGGCGTCCGGCCGCGGGCAGGACCTCGGTCCGTCCGGACCGCTGCTGCGCGGTGTGTGCGCCTGCGGCGCGGGGGAGGAACGCATCGCGCGGCAGGGCCTCGGTCCGCTCGTCACCGGCGGGGAGGCGGGGGACGACGGCGGCGGTCAGCTGGTCCTGCTCCGGACCGGGATCCGGCACGTCGGACGGGTCGAAGTCCAGGTCCTCCTCGCTGAGGGTTGCCCGGATGTGCCGGAGTTCGCCGAGGAGCGCGGCGCCGTCCACCGGGCGGTCCTCGGGGTCCCGCGAGGTGCACCACTGGACGAGTTCGTCGATGTCGGGGGCGAGGCCGGGAAGGAGCGAGGACGGTGCGGGGACGTCCGACTGCGCGTGCTGCAGCGCCACCTGGATGGGGGTCTCCCCGGTGAAGGGCTGCCTGCCGGTCAGCAGCTCGAAGAGCATCACACCCGTCGAGTAGATGTCGCTCTGGGCTTCCGCCGGCCTGCCGAGCACGAGTTCGGGGGAGAGATAGGCGACGGTCCCGACGAGCGTGGCGGTCCCGGTGGACGCCGAGACGGCGCGCGCGAGACCGAAGTCGGCGATCTTCACGGCCCCCGCGTCCGAGAGCAGGACGTTCTCGGGTTTCACGTCGCGGTGGATGAGTCCCGCCTCATGGGCCGCCGCGAGTCCCTCCACGACGGCGTCGAGCAGTGTGAGCGCGTGACGCGGCGTGAGCCGGCCGTGATCGCGCAGCACGTCCCGCAGCGTCCTGCCGGAGACGAACTCCATGACGAGGTAGGCGACGGGTTGCCCCCCGATCTCGTCGACGCCCTGGTCGAGCACGCCCACCACGTGGGGGTGCGACAGGCGCGCGGCCGATTTCGCCTCCTGCTCGAAGCGTTCGGTGAAGCCGGGCTCCTCGGCGAGGTGGGGGTAGAGGACCTTGAGCGCGACCCGTCGGTCGAGTCGGCGGTCGGTGGCCAGGTACACGGTGGACATGCCGCCGCGGGCCAGCCGTGAATGGACGACGTACCGCCCGTCCACCGTGGCTCCCTCGAGCGGATCCTTCCGTAGCTGGTGCACCCTCCGATACTAATCGGGTGCAGACGAAGGGGGCAGGACCACCACGCGATCCCACCCCCTCCGCCCGGCCCGGCACCCGGGCCGGGACGGCCTACGCGAAGTTCTTCTGGTGCGCCTTGATGGACGCGACGTACCGCTTCGTGTCCTCGAACATACCGCGGTTCTGCACCGAGTACTGACCCTGGTAGTAGGAGGCGATCGCGATGTCCAGCGATGGGCTCGTGCGGACGAGCGAGCGGATGATCGCGACGCCGGCGGTCGCGTTGTCGTACGGGTCCAGCAGGTTCAGCTTGCGGCCCACGAGGTCGCTCGCCCACTGGCCCGAGGACGGGATGACCTGCATGGTCCCGATGGCGTTCGCCGGGGACACCGCGCGCTGGTTGAAGCCCGACTCCTGGTGCGCGAACGCGAGCGCGAGGCTCGGGTCGACGCCCATCGAACGCGCCGTGTCGGCGACGATCTGCCGCATCTCGGCCGGCGAGGGCGCGGGCATCGAGTTGAGCAGCGCCTTGTTCGAGTTTGCGTCCGCGACCACCTTGTCGGGGTAGGTGTAGCCCAAGAACGTCGAGGGGACGAGGCCCGTCGGCGCCGGCGCGGGAGCCGGAGCGGTGACCCCGCCGGTGAGGGTGAGCTTCTGTCCCGGGTAGATGACCGACGTCATCGTGCAGTTGTTGGCAGTCAGGAGGGCCTGCAGGCCCACACCGTTGCGGGAGGCGATCGCGCCGAGGGTGTCACCGGGCTTCACGATGTACGTGCCGGCGGGAGCGGGAGCGGGAGCGGGAGCCGGCGCAGGTGCGGCTGCGGGCTTGTTCGGTGCGGGCGCGGGTGCAGGGGCGGGTGCCGGTGCGCCACCGCCCAGGGTGATCTTCTGCCCGGGGAAGATGACCGAGGTCATGGAGAGCTTGTTGGCGGTCAGGAGGTCCTGGAGGCCCACCCCATTGCGGATGGCGATCGCGCCGAGGGTGTCACCGGGCTTGACCACGTAGGTCCCGGCGGACTGCTGGGGAGCGGGCGCAGGAGCGGCGGGGGCCGCTCCGGGGGCAGGTGCGGCACTGCCGGTCAGCTTGATCTTCTGTCCGGGGTAGATGATGGTGCGCGCGGTCAACTTGTTCAGCTCGAGCACGGCCTCCGTCGACAGGCCATGGAGCCTGGCGATGGCACCGATGGTGTCTCCCGGCTTGATGGTGTACTCGCTCGGCGCGGTCGGCGCGGTCGGGGCGGTCTGCACGGTCACCGCGGTCTTCTGCGCGGGGACGGTACCGGCTACGAGGGCGGCGGGCACGACGGCCCGCGCGGGAACCTGCGTGGGGGCCGCGGCCAGGTGGCGGGCCGCAGATGCCTGCGGAGCGGGTGCTGCCGTCGCCGGTTGGGCGAAGGCGACGGAAGAGAGAAGCACCGCGGGCAGGGCGGCGGTGGTCACGGCGACGTTCAGGCCGCGACGGCTGGCGCCGGCGGCCTTCCTGCGGGTGCCGTTCAGCGGTGCATTCGATCGCTGGGCAGTCATGTTTTCGTTCCTCGTCTGTTGGCGGCTGAGTCCGCGCGGACGCACGTACCCGAGATGGTGCTTCCCGGCTGGGCACATGCAAGTGCTGGTGATGCTGTTGTGTCACGTGTTGTTACTGTTGCTTCTGTGACTCCTGTGAACTTACACGAAAAGGGGAGTAGCACAAGAGGTCTCCAAAGGGCCTGAACCTCCGCTCTGGCGTGTCGCGCCGGAGGCATGGCCGTGTTGCCGGGGGCTGCTCCAGTCCTGTGGGAATCCTGCGTCGGTCCTGCTCCGGAGCTGCGCCGGTCCTGCGCCGGTCTCCCGGGCCTCGGAGCGCCCCTGGGCCGTCGAGTGGAGATGGATGCGGGAGCGTGGCACCCTTGGACGGTGACTGAACTCGAACACCTCGTACCGGCCTGGCTGAACCTCCCGGAGGTCGCCGAGGCCCTCGGCCTCCCCATCACGCGCGTGCACTCGCTCATCAGCGAGAGGTCGCTCGTCAGCGTACGGATCGGGGAACGCAACATCCGCAGCGTCCCGGCCGACTTCCTCGCCGACGGAGCAGTCCTGGAGAGCCTCAAGGGGACGGTGCTCGTCCTCGCGGACTCCGGGTACGGCGACGAGGACATCATCCGCTGGCTCTACACCGAGGACGAATCCCTGCCGGGTCGTCCGATCGACGCCCTGCGTGAGGGGCGGAAGACGGAGATCCGGCGCCGTGCCCAGGCAGCCGCCTGGTAGGAGCGTGTGTCCGCCCGAGGCAGGGTGGACTCCGTCACCGCGTGATGCGGAACCGGGGCGTCCGGGGCATCAGGCGTTGCGCGTGACCGCCGCTTCCGCGAGCAGGTGGAGGGCGCGCCGGGAGACGGTATCGATCCCGAGCCGCTCCAGTGCCGCGAAGGCGTCCCCGGATTTCTGCGCGATGAGCTGCTCCGTGTGCACCAGGGCACCGCTGTCCACGATCAGGCTGCGCAGCATGGCGACGGCGTTGTCGTCGAGGGACGTGTCGCCGAGCATCGCATTGATCCTGGCGCGGTCCTCCCCGGAGCTCGCTTGAAGAGCGCGGGCGATCAGGAAGGTGCGCTTGCCCTCCCGGAGATCGTCCCCTGCCGGCTTGCCCGTCACCTCCGGATCGCCGAAGACGCCCAGCACGTCGTCGCGGAGCTGGAACGCCTCGCCCAGCGGCAGGGCGAACGCCGAGTAGGCCGCCAGCAGACGGTCGTCAGCGCCCGCCAGGGCCCCGCCGAGCATGAGCGGACGCTCCATCGAGTACTTGGCGGACTTGAACCGGAGGATGTTCAGCGCGCGTTCCGCCGCGACCTCCGGCGTCTGGTCGGGCCCCACGGCCTCCTCCAGGAGGTCGAGGTACTGACCGGCCATGACCTCGGTCCGCATGCGGTTGAAGATCGTGCGGGCGGCGTCGCCCGTGGTGCCGGCGCAGGCCGCCGTGAAGAGCTCCTCGCTGAAGGCGAGGCAGAGATCGCCCGCCAGGATGGCCGCCGAGACCCCGAACCGCTCGGGGTCGAGGTGCCAGCCGGCGTCGGTGTGCCGCGCCGTGAACTGCCGGTGGACGCTGGGCCGTCCGCGCCGTGTGTCCGACCGGTCGATGATGTCGTCGTGGATCAGGGCGGCAGCCTGGAAGAACTCGAGCGCGGTCCCCGCGACCACCGGGGCAGGCGCCGTCGGCGACCCGCCGGCAGCCCGCCATCCCCAGTAGCAGAGCAGCGCCCGCATCCTCTTGCCGCCACTCGTCAGGGTCGCGATGCTCGAGAGGAGGGGCAGTGCTTCTCCCGAGATGCCCACCAGTACGTCGCGCTGCTCGGCGAGGAAGTCCTCGATGGTCCTGGTGAGCGAGGAGCGGAACCGGTCCTGCTCCTCGGAGATGGCATCGGGAACGAATCCGTCCTTCTCGGGTGTAGCGGGTGCGGACAGCATGGATCTCCCGGGCGGGTCGGCTGGACGTGGTGACCCCACTCTATCCGTCGGTCCGGACGTGCCCGCCGTGCCCCGTGCCTGCCTCGACGGCCGGAGTCGGTCGTCGAGGGGGCGCCGTCCCGGCTGCCCGTCCCGGCTGCCCGCCCCGGCTGCCCGTCCCGGCGTCAGTGGCGCTGCGTACGATTGATGCGTGTCCAGGAATCAGGTATCGCAGCGGGTCGAGCACGCGGAGTGCCGCATCCTGCACATCGACATGGATGCGTTCTACGTCTCCGTCGAACTCCTGGACCACCCCCACCTGCGCGGCGTCCCGGTGGTCGTCGGCTCTCCGTCCGGGCGGTCCGTGGTGCTCTCCGCCTCCTACGAGGCACGCCGGTTCGGCGTGCGGTCGGCGATGCCCATGAGTATCGCGATGCGGCGGTGCCCCACCGCGGTGATCCTGCCGCCCCACCATCGGCGGTACTCGGAGGTCTCCCGCGAGGTGATGAGGATCTTCCGCTCGGTGACACCCGAGGTCGAGCAGTTGAGCGTGGACGAGGCGTTCCTCGACATCGGCGGCTCCATGCGCCGGCTGGGCGGCCCGCGCGAGATCGGCGAGCAGATCCGCGCCGAGATCCAGTCGACGCTCGGCATCACCGCGAGCGTGGGAGCCGCGACCACGAAGTTCGTCGCCAAGATCGCTTCCGCGCGTGCGAAGCCCGACGGACTGCTGCTCATCCCGGGGGATCAGACCGTCGCCTACCTCCACACCCTGCCGGTATCCGCGCTCTGGGGTGTCGGGGCCAAGACGCAGGAGGTTCTCGCGCGGATCGGCATCAGCACCGTCGAGGACGTCGCGCACACCCCGGTCCCGACGCTCAGGAAACTGCTCGGGTCCTCGGGGGAGCACGTCCATCACCTCGCCTGGGGTCGCGACCCCCGGCGGGTCGTGGTCGCCCGGCCCGAGAAGAGTATCGGCGCCGAGGAGACGTTCTCCCGCGACATCGACGACTCCGACGTCCTGCGGCGGGAGCTGCTGAGGCTCGCGCACCGCACGGCGACCCGGCTCCGTGCCTCGGGCCACCGTGCCGGGGGAGTCGCGCTGAAGCTGCGCTACGCCGACTTCACCACTCTGACGCGGTCCAAGAAGCTCGACGAGCCCGTGGACAGTGCCAATGCACTGTACGGAGCGGCGACGGCGCTGCTCACGGCGCTGGGGGACCGGCCCATGGCCGTCCGGCTGATCGGCCTGCGGGCGGAGTCCCTCGAGACGGGCGGGGACGGGTCCACGCAGCTCACCATCGACCGGCGGGACGACAACTGGCGGATCGCCGAGAGGGCACTGGACGACGTGAACAGGAAGTTCGGCGATGCGGGCGTGATGCCCGCCGGCCTCCTCCGCCCCAAGGGCCGGCAGCGGGTGGACGGAGAGACCCACCCGGGCGCCGAGGAGATGTCCACCGGGACGCCGGCTGCGACACCGCCGGCCGGGTACTCCCGCCGGCCGGCCTACCCCTCCGGGCCGCTTCCGGACCGGGCCGTCACGGACCCCCGGACAGCGCGCGAATGAACGGTACCCAGGGGTCGGGTAGCATCCCGCGGAGCGCATGAACAACACCACGTTGTGACTTTGCACCCATCAGGGAGCAAACTACTCTTTAAGCAGGCAGACACCTGCCGTCCAGCACTACTTTCCGCCATCCGGAACCAGCGGTCCACGGCACTCCTGCCGGGAACCGGAGCCGGGTGCGGGTCGTTGTCTGGGTAAAGGAACGTTGGTATCCACTTCAAGGAGGCGGTCATGGCACTCTCGGAACACGAGCAGAGGTTGCTTGATCAGCTCGAACAGCAATTACACGCCGACGATCCCAAATTCGCCCACTCGATGGCTTCGGACACGCGGAAATCGATGTCGACCCGGCGCCTGGTCATCGGGTCACTCATCACCATCGCAGGCATCCTGGTCCTCCTCGCGGGCATCGTCTACGCATTGACCGTCGTCGGGGTGCTCGGCTTCCTGATCATGGGGGCCGGTGTCTACTTCGCGACCACGAAGTCCCGGCAGGTGGAGGCGGGCACAGCGCCCGGCAGGCCCGCGAAGACCCCGACCGGCGGGAAGAGCGGCTTCATGTCCGGCCTCGAGGACAAGTGGGACGAGCGCAAGCGCGACCAGAGCTAGACCCCTGCGTCACGATCCCGACGGATCTGCACAGCCCCTGGAAGAACCCGCCGCGGCGGGTTCTTCCCTTTTAACCGGTTGAACCGTTTCCAGGCGTCCGCGCATGCCCCGAACGATGTGTTCCTCCTCCATTTCCCTCCCCGGAGTCCGTGACCCGACGGGCTGCCGGGATCAAGGCGCCGGGAGGGTCCCGGAGAGGCACAGGAATGGGCGCGCCACGGCGCGGATGCATTGACCGTGGAGAGTTGTGGAGTAAAGTGGGGAATATAAGAGCAAGGCAGCAACGAGCTGGGCTTGGCGGACTCAGAACAGGCGGTCAGGGATGTTCCTCGGAACTCACACCCCCCGCCTCGACGAGAAAGGCAGGCTGATTCTCCCTGCGAAATTCCGTGAGGAGTTGAGCGAGGGACTGGTCCTCACCAGGGGCCAGGAACGCTGTATCTACGTCTTCAGCATGAGTGAATTCGAGAGGGTTCACGAGCAGATGCGCGCGGCACCGATCTCGTCACGCCAGGCGAGGGACTACAACCGCATCTTCCTGTCGGGAGCCTCGGACGAGGTCCCCGACAAGCAGGGCAGGATCACCATCCCGCCGGCTCTGAGGACGTATGCAGGACTGGACCGGGAGCTCGCGGTGATCGGAGCGGGAAGCCGCGCCGAGATCTGGGCAGCGGATGCCTGGGACACCTACCTGACGGAGAAGGAGACGGCCTTCTCCGAAACGGATGAGGACGCCTTCCCGGGCATCATCTGAAATACGGCAGGACACGCACGACAGGCACGAAGAGCACGACGACGCAGCAAGTACTCGCGGATGGGCGAATCCTCTTGGATGAGATCTCCAGCCGCCGGACACGGTCCACCACCTGGCTCCACTTCCCCGGAGCCAGGCGATGACCCTCCGGCCGGATGGGGGTCTGATTCAAGAGAAGGAAACCGCCTCCCGCCGGCCTGCAGCAACACACTGGGACGATCTACGGCGAGCTGCAGGAGGGAGTGGACGCATGGGCGGAGACCGGCCGACGGGTGACCGGCACGTCCCCGTCCTCCGCGACCGCTGCGTCTCACTCCTCGCCCCGGCCGTAGCCTCCGCCGAGGCCGCAGGGCGCCGCCCCGTCGTCGTCGACGCGACGCTGGGCATGGGCGGCCACTCCCAGACCATGCTGGAGCGCTTCCCCGCGGCCCACCTGGTGGGCATCGACCGCGACACCGAGGCGCTCGGCCTGGCCGGGGAGCGCCTCGCGGCCTTCGCCGACCGCACCGACCTGGTCCACGCCGTCTACGACGAACTGCCCGAGGTGCTGGACGACCTCGGGATCGAGGGCGTCGACGGCGTTCTCTTCGACCTTGGCGTCTCCTCCCTGCAGCTCGACGAGCGCGATCGCGGCTTCGCCTACTCCTACGATGCGCCCCTGGACATGCGCATGGACACGAGCAGCGGCATCACGGCCGCCGAGGTCGTCAACACCTACGCCTCCGAGGACCTCCTGCGCATCATCCGCACCTGGGGCGAGGAGAAGTTCGCGGGGCGGATCGCCTCCGCGATCGTGACCGCACGGGAGGCCGAGCCCCTCCGGACGACCTCCCAGCTCGTCGACGTCATCCGCGGCGTGGTGCCGGCCTCCGCAGCCCGCACGGGGGGACACCCCGCCAAGAGGACCTTCCAGGCGCTGCGCATCGAGGTCAACCAGGAGCTGTCCGTGCTGGAGCGCGCGGTCCCGGCGGCCGTCGACTCCGTCGTCCTGGGCGGCAGGGTCGTCGCGATGTCCTACCACTCCCTCGAGGACCGCATCGTGAAGAGCGCCTTCACCGCGGGTACGAGGTCCTCGGCACCCGTCGGCTTCCCGGTGGAGCTCGAGGAGCACAAGGCGTACCTCCGTTCGCTCACGCGCGGCACGGAAGCGCCGACGGCAGCGGAGATCGAGGAGAACCCACGTGCGGCATCCGCCAAGCTGCGCGCGGTCGAACGCATCAAGGCAGCACCCGTCGACAGGAAGACCAGATGAGCCAGGTATTGACTGCTGAGAAGCGCCACCGCGCCACTGCCTACGCCGGACACGGCGCCCTCGCCGTCGCCCCGGAGCGGCTGACCGGGAGCGCCCCGGGTGCCGTGGCCCCGCAGCCGAGACCTCGCACGCCGCTCTCCGTGGTGCCCGCGCGCCCGGCCCGGCGGCGCGTGCCCTTCGCGGTCTTCATCCTGCTCGTGCTCGGTGCGGCACTTGCGGCCGTGCTCATGCTCAACATCTCCGTCTCCGGCACCCAGTACGAACTCGTCCAGCTCCGGAACCAGCAGGTGGCGCTGAGCCAGCAGAACGAGGCCCTCGTGCTCGAGATCGAGGGCAAGGAAGCCCCCCAGAACCTCGCGGCCGCTGCGACGAAGCTCGGCATGGTCTCCTCCCCGACATTCGGGACCATCGACCTGGAGACGAAGAGGATGACGGGCACGCCGGAGCCCGCGAAGGAAGGGCCCAAGCCCGGGGCGCTCATCGCAGCCCCCCGACTGGACACGGTGCAGCCGGCGCCGGCCGCCGTCGCTTCCCCTCCGGTCGCCGAGGAGCCGGCGGCCGACGCGGGCGAGGCCCCTTCCGTGGCCGACGGCGATGCCGGTGCCGCTGCTGCAGGCGACGGGACGGGCAGCTCGGCCTCGGGCACCATCCCGGCCCCCGAGCAGCTCGGATCCGACCGCTAGCGGGGCGACACGCCGACGACTGCCGCATCCCGCACAGCACCTGACGATCGACAAGGATTCCTCCGTGACCCCTGCACGCTCCGGCAGCCCTGACAGCCTCCGCCTGGCCCTCGGCTCGACCCGGCTCCGCGTGGGGCTGGCCTTCGTCCTGATCCTCCTCCTGGTCCTCGGCGTACGCCTGTTCCAGCTGCAGGCGCTCGACCTCAACGGGATGGCGCAGGCCGGACTGTCCAAGCGGCTCACCTCCACCGAGGTGCAGCCCGTCAGAGGTTCGCTCGTCGACAAGAACGGGAAGTACTTCGCCCGCAGCGTCGAGCGCTACGACATCGTGGTGGACCAGCGGCTCAGCGCCGTCGAACAGTTCAGCCGCACCGTGGAGGATCCGGAGGAGGAGAACGGCGTCCGGCGCGAGACCGACGTGCCGATCGAGCAGGGCTTCACCGAACTGTCGGCGATCCTCGGCATCGACGCCGCGACCCTCGAGGAAGCGATCATGGGTGAGGCGACCTTCAACTACGTCGCGAAGTCCGTCACACCCGAGGTCAAGAACCGCGTCATGGCCGTCGGCTTCCCCGGCGTCTACGCCGACGAGACGAGCGTCCGGACCTACCCCGCAGGCCCCGTGGCGGGATCGGTGATCGGGTTCGTGTCCGCCAACGGTGAGCCCCAGGAGGGCCTGGAGTACTCCCTCAATGACGCCCTGGAGGGCACGCCCGGCCGGCGGACGTTCGAGATCGGCGGGGACGGCATCCGCATCCCCTACGCCACCAACGAGGACATCCCGGCGGTGGACGGGCAGGACGTCCGGCTCACCATCGACCAGGACCTGCAGTGGTTCGCGCAGCAGACCATCGCCTCCCAGGTGAAGGACTACAAGGCGGAATGGGGCAACATCGTGGTCGTCGAGACCGCGACCGGTGCGATCCGCGCCATGGCCGAGTCCACGACGCCGGACCCCAACGACCCGACGGCGACCCCTCCCGAGCAGCGTCGCCCCAACTCCCTGAGCGCGTCCTTCGAGCCGGGCTCGACGACGAAGGTCATCACGCTGGCTGCCGCGCTGGAGGAGGGACTGATCGAGCCTACGTCGAAGTTCACGCTCGAGAACCGCTACACCGTGGGCGACCAGACCTTCAAGGACTCCTCCGAGCACGGCACCGAGCACCGCACCGCGGCGGGCATCCTGGCCAAATCCATGAACACGGGCACCGTCCAGATCGGCGAGAAGCTGACCAAGCAGGAACGCTACGACTGGCTGAAGAAGTTCGGGATCGGGGAGCCCCTCGGGACGGGCATGAACGAGGAGAACCAGGGGCTGCTCACCACGCCGGACAAGTGGGACGACCGCCAGCAGTACACCGTGCTGTTCGGCCAGGGCCTCACACAGACGGCCCTCCACACCGCCATGGTCTACCAGACGATCGCGAACGACGGCGTCCGCCTCCAGCCACGGCTCATCGACGCCTACATCGACCCCGACGGCACCGAGCACGTGGTGCCGCAGGCCGAGGGCACGGAGGTGGTCTCGGAGGGCACCGCCGCCGAGATGCGCAAGATGCTCGAGACCGTGACCCAGGAGGGCTCCGGCAAGTCCGGGGAGCTCGAGCAGTACCGGGTCGGCTCCAAGACGGGAACCGCCGAGGCGCCGAGCCCGTCTGGCGGCTACGACGGCTACACTCTGTCCTACGCCGGGATCGCACCGATCGAGGACCCGAAGTACGTCGTCGTCATCACGCTGCAGAGGCCCAAGGGCGATCTCTACTACCTGATCCCCGGCGAGTCCTTCCAGAAGGTCATGAAGCAGGTCCTGAACGCCGACAACGTCCCGGCCTCGACCACCAAACCGGACATCTACCCGGTCGAATACTGACCCGGAGGCCAGAACACCGTGCAATCGAACACGCCGCAGGGGAGCGCCGCTGCCCTGATGCGGCCGCATGCCCCGCACCCGGTCAGCCTGTCGGCGGCCCTCGCCGCCATCGGCGCACCTGCCGGTCCGACCGTCCCGGTGGATCTCCCCACCGTCACCGGCATCACCCTCGACTCGCGGGCGGTCCTGCCCGGCGACGTGTACGCCGCGCTACCGGGGGCCACGCGGCACGGCGCCGACTTCGCCGACCAGGCCGTCCGCGCCGGAGCACTCGCCGTCCTGACGGACGCCGCCGGCGCCCGCATCATCGAGGACCTGGCCGCGGCCTCGGGCGCGGACCTCCCGCCGGTCGTCGTCGTCCCGGACCCCCGACGTGCCGTGGGCCCCCTCGCCCGGGTCCTCTTCGACAGCCAGCCCGACGACGCTCCGGCACCCACGCTCTTCGGCATCACGGGCACGAACGGCAAGACGACCTCGACCTACTTCCTCAACGCCCTCCTGGAGGCGCTCGGGCACTCCACCGGACTGATCGGCACGATCGAGATCCGGGCGGGCCGCGAGGCCATCCCCAGTGCGCTGACCACGCCCGAATCCCCGCAGGTGCACGGTCTCCTCGCCCTGATGCGCGAGCGCGGTCTCGGTGCGGCCTCCATGGAGGTGTCCTCCCACGCGCTCGAGTTCGGGCGGGTGGACGGCGTACGCTTCGACGTCGCGGGCTTCACCAACCTCACCCAGGACCATCTCGACCTCCACGGCACCATGGAGGACTACTACGCGGTCAAGGCATCGCTCTTCACGCCGGCGCGCTGCCGCCGGGCCGTCGTCATCGTCGACGACCCCTGGGGACGCAGGCTCGCCGCGTCCGCGGAGGTGCCCGTCCTGACACTCCGCACCGACCCCGCACCCGATCCCGCGCCCGACGGCGGGACGGCGGCCGACTGGACCGTCACGGACGTCGAGCCCAGCGGGCTCGGGCACGGCTTCGTGCTGCGGTCGCCGACGGGGGAGCGCTTGCGGATCCGCAGCGGCCTGCCCGGGACGTTCAACATCTCCAACGCCGCCCTGGCGACCGTCATGGTCCTGGCCTCGGGAGTCCCGCTGGCGGACCTCCAGCGCGCCCTCGACGCCGCCGACCCCTTCACCACCGAGGTCCCCGGCCGCATGCAGCTCGTCGGCGAGGAGCCGGCCGCGATCGTCGACTTCGCCCACAACCCCGATGCCCTCGAGCGCACGCTCGGCTCGGTCCGCAGGCCCGGCGGCCGCGTCATCGCGGTGTTCGGCGCCACCGGACAGCGGGACGAGTCGAAGCGCCCCGTCATGGGCGCCGTCGGCGCACGCCTGTCCGACATCCTCATCGTCACCGACGACGACCCCCACGACGAGGACGACGCCGTCATCCGCCGCGCGGTGCGTGAGGGCGCAGAGGCGGCCGTCCGGGACGAGGGACTCGCGTGCGAGGTGCTGGAGGTCTTCCCGCGCGCCGAGGCGATCGACCGCGCCGTCGCCCTCGCCCGTGCCGCGGACACCGTCATCATCGCGGGCCGCGGACACGAGGTCTGGCAGGAAGTGAAGGGCGTCAATCTGTCCCTCGACGACCGCGTGGAGCTACGGTCCGCGTTGACAAGGCACGGATTCTCTGGGCTTTCCCCGGCCGGGATAGAGTCCTGAACCGTCATGATTGAATTCAGCGCAGCCGAGATCGCGGCACTCACCGGCGGAGCCCTCATCGGGGCCGATCCCGCCCTCACCGTCACCTCCGCAGCCACCGATTCCCGGGAGAGCGGCCCCGGCTCGCTCTTCGTCGCCAAGCCCGGCGAGGAGTCCGACGGGCACCTCTTCGTCGGCGCCGCCTTCGAGCGCGGCGCCGTCCTCGCCCTGGCCGAGCGTGAGGTGACCGGACCCGACGGCGTGCCGTTCGCGTCCGTCGTCGTGCCCGACGCCGTCCTCGCCATGGGCGCGCTGGCCGCCGAGACCGTCCGCCGCCTGCGGGCCAACGGCGAGCTGACGGTCATCGGGATCACCGGCTCCGCGGGCAAGACCACCACGAAGGACCTGCTGGCCGGCGTCCTCGCTGCGAAGGGACCCACCGTGGCGCCCCGCGGCTCCTACAACGGCGAGGTCGGCGTGCCCCTGACCGTCTTCGAGGCGGACTGGGACACCCGGTACCTCGTCATCGAGATGGGGGCCACCAAGCCCGGCCACATCGCCTACCTCGCCTCGCTCGTGCAGCCGGACGTCGGCGTCGTCCTCGGCGTGGGCTCTGCCCACGCCGGTGAGTTCGGCGGCGTGGAGAACATCGCCCGCGCCAAGGGCGAGCTCTTCGAGGCCCTCACCCCCGGCGGCACCGCAGTGGCCAACGCCGACGACGAACGCGTCCTCGCCATGCAGGGCCGCACCCGTGCAGGCGTGGCCTTCTTCACGGCGTCGGACGACTTCACGGCGGACGGCGCGCCCGTGGTGCGGGCACGGAACAGCACGACGACGGCCGACGGCAACCCGTCCTTCACCCTCCGCTTCCCCGACGGCAGCGAGCACGACATCGTCTCCCCGCTGCTCGGGCTCCACCACACCACGAACCTGCTGGCCGCCGCGACCGTCGCCTACGAGGTCGGCTGCGCTCCCGCGGACATCGCGTCGAGCCTGCGTACCCAGGGGGCCGCGAGCCGCTGGCGGATGGAACGCACCGAGCGGGCCGACGGCGTGACCGTCATCAACGACGCCTACAACGCCAACCCCGAGTCGATGCGTGCTGCCCTCCGGACCCTCGCCGAGCTCGGACGTACCGGACACCGGCGGACATGGGCGGTGCTCGGCGAGATGCTGGAGCTGGGCGACCGCTCCATCGAGGAGCACGACCTCCTCGGCCGCGTCGTGGTCCGGCTCAACATCTCCAAGCTCGTCTGCGTAGGACCGAACACGCGGGCCCTGTTCAACGGCGCCGTGCTCGAGGGCTCGTGGGGGAGCGAGGCCGTGCACGTCGACGACGTCGCGGCGGCCGAGCGGATGCTCGCGGCCGAACTCGCGCCCGGCGACATCGTGCTCCTCAAGTCCTCCAACGGCGCGGGACTGCGCTTCCTCGGCGACCGCATCGCCCGGCCGGACCCGTCCGGTACCCCGCAGGAGCAGGATTCCCCGGTATTCATCGAGGCGGACGGACCCGACGCCTCCGGAAAGGCCCAGCAGCCGTGATAGCACTCCTCATAGGCTCGGCCTCGGCACTGTTCTTCGCCTTCGTCGGCACGCCCCTGTTCATCAGGCTCCTGGTCAACAAGGGGTACGGCCAGTTCATCCGCGACGACGGACCCACGGCGCACCACACGAAGCGCGGCACGCCCACCATGGGCGGGGCCGTGATCGTGGGGTCGGTGCTGCTCGCGTACTTCCTGACGCACCTGCTGATGATGGCCGTCGGCTCCCCGGTGGGCGGGCCCAGCGCCTCCGGCCTGCTGCTGCTCTTCCTGGCCGCGGGCATGGGGCTCGTGGGCTTCGCGGACGACTACATCAAGATCTCCAAGCAGCGCAGCCTCGGCCTCAGCGCCCCCGCCAAGATGATCGGGCAGACCGCCGTCGGCGTGGTCTTCGGCGTCCTCGCCCTCCAGTTCCCGAACGCCGAGGGGCGGACCCCGGCGTCGACGGCCGTGTCCTTCATCCGAGACACGCCCATCGACTTCGCATTCGCCGGGACGGTCCTCGGTGCCATCCTCTTCGTGATCTGGTCGAACCTCATCATCACCGGCGCCAGCAACGGAGTGAACCTCGCCGACGGGCTGGACGGCCTCGCGGCCGGTGCCTCCATCCTGGTGTTCGGCGCCTACATGCTCATCGGCATCTGGCAGAGCAACCAGAGCTGCGGCTCACCCGGTGCCGGGAGCGTCTGCTACGAGGTACGCGATCCGCTGGACCTGGCCCTGATCGCCGGCTCCATGTGCGGCGCGCTGGTGGGCTTCCTGTGGTGGAACACCTCACCCGCGAAGATCTTCATGGGCGACACCGGCTCGCTGGCGATCGGCGGCGCCATCGCAGGGTTCGCCATCCTGTCCCGCACGGAGCTGCTCCTGGTGATCCTGGCCGGACTCTTCGTGGTCATCACGCTGTCGGTGATCATCCAGGTCGGGTACTTCAAGCTCTCCGGCGGCAAGCGCGTCTTCAAGATGGCGCCGCTGCAGCACCACTTCGAACTCAAGGGCTGGGCCGAGGTCACGGTGGTGGTCCGATT
Source organism: Arthrobacter sp. MDT2-16 (assembly GCF_054510925.1). Taxonomy (NCBI): domain Bacteria; kingdom Bacillati; phylum Actinomycetota; class Actinomycetes; order Micrococcales; family Micrococcaceae; genus Arthrobacter; species Arthrobacter sp. MDT2-16. Next base: position 238,358 of record NZ_JBTNDP010000005.1, on the reverse strand, counting down.
CTGGATCGTCGCCGGGCTCTTCGTCGCTGTGGCCCTCGGGATCTTCTACGCGGAATGGGTCGTGGGATGAGCGCACCGGACGGAACCACCCCTGTCGAGACCCCGCGCCTGAGCGGACTCACCACGTGGGACGCCGACTGGGCCGGCCTGCGGGTCGTCGTCGCCGGCATCGGTGCCTCGGGCTTCTCCGCCGCGGACACGCTGATCGAGCTGGGCGCCGTCGTCGTCGTCGTCGATGCCGGCGACACGGAGGAGAACCGGGCGAAGGCGGACACCCTGCGGATCGTCGGTGCCCGCGACGTCCTGCTCGGTGCCGACCACGCCGCCGCGCTCCCGCCCGTCGACGGCGGGCAGGCCGAGCTCGTGGTGACCTCGCCCGGCTGGCGCCCCACCCAGCCGCTGCTCGCGGAGGCCGCGGCCACCGGCGTGCCGATCTGGGGCGACGTCGAACTGGCCTGGCGCGTGCGCGAGCGCCGGGGACGTCCCACGGCCGAGTGGCTCACCATCACCGGGACCAACGGCAAGACCACGACGGTGGGCCTCACCGAGTCCATGCTCCTGGCCGCCGGGAAGCGGGCCGTGGCGGCGGGCAACGTCGGGACGCCGATCCTCGACGTCATCCGCGACCCGCAGGGCTACGACTTCCTCGCGGTCGAGCTGTCCAGCTTCCAGCTGCATTGGGCCCACTCCATCTCGCCCCTGGCGAGCGTCTGTCTCAACATCGCCGAGGACCACGTGGACTGGCACGGCAGTTACGAGGCGTACCGCGCGGCCAAGGCTTCGGTCTACGAGCGGACGAGGATCGCCTGCGTCTACAACGTGGAGCAGCGGGAGACGGAGGCCATGGTCGAGGACGCCGACGTCATCGAGGGCTGCCGGGCTGTGGGCTTCACCACCGGCATGCCGTCGATCAGCATGGTGGGCGTGGTCGAGGACCTGCTCGTGGACCGCGCCTTCATCGAGCAGCGCAAGGACTCCGCCGCCGAACTCGCCTCCATCGGGGAACTCGGCGAGGTGGTCCCTCGTCACCTGGTCGCCAACGCGCTGGCGGCGGCGGCCCTCGTGCGCGCCGCCGGCATCCCGGCGGCGGCGGTCCGTGACGGCATCCGCGCCTTCCAGCCAGGGGACCACCGCATCCAGGTGGTCGCCAACGAGGCGGGGGTGCTGTGGATCAACGACTCGAAGGCCACCAACCCCCACGCGGCCTCGGCGTCCCTCGCGTCGTTCTCCTCCGTCGTCTGGATCGCGGGAGGCCTGTCCAAGGGCGTGTCCTACGACGAGATCGTCAAGGACCACGCCGCGAGACTCCGGGCCGTGATCCTGCTCGGCGCCGACCCAACGCCGCTGCAGGACGCGCTCGCCCGACACGCGCCCGATGTCCCGGTGTCACTCCACCCCGAGCCCCAGACTGGTCGGGGGCACGACGGCGGATCGACCGATCCGGCAACCGGGGAGGCCCTGATGCAGTGGGCCGTCGCCGAGGCGGCACGTCTGGCCCGTGAGGGCGACACCGTGCTCATGGCACCGGCCGCCGCATCGATGGACCAGTTCTCCTCCTATGCACACCGCGGCACCGCCTTCATGGCCGCCGTCGGGGCACGCGGCCAGGGGACAACCGCGAAGGAGTCGTGATGGCCACGCCAACCCGTCCAGGAGGACGCAAGCCCTCCGTCCGGCCGGCACGGAGCACGGAGGCGGCGCGGCCCGCGAGCCCGTCCGGTCCGGTGCACCCGCGCGTCCCCGCCAGTCCGGCAGTCAAGGCGCACACCGTCCGGGCCGGTGCGACCACGGCGACGGCGCCGGTAGCCCAGCCCGAGGAGCAGCCTGCGAAGGGTCTCCGAGCGCGGCTGCGGCGCGGCTGGATGCTCCTCGAGGGGTCGGACCGCACGCCCTCGGGATCGAGTTACTACCTCATCCTCGGTGCCGCGCTGGCACTCACGGCCATCGGCCTCATGATGGTCCTCTCCGCGTCCTCCGTGGAGGCGATCTCCGAGGGCAAGGAACGCTTCGACCTCTTCCTCAAGCAGTCCGTCTGGGCCGGCATCGGGATCGTCCTGATGTTCGTCCTCTCCCGGCTCGGGCCCCGCGCCTACAAGGCACTGGCCTGGCCCGGCCTCGTCATCGCGATCGTGCTGCTGGTCCTCGTCCTCGTGATCGGCGAGGAGATCAACGGCAACAAGAACTGGATCATGATCGGCGGCCAGTCCTTCCAGCCCTCCGAACCGGCGAAGCTCGCGCTGGCCCTGTGGTTCGCCACCGTGCTCGAGCGCAAGAAGGCCCTGATCAGGGACTGGAAGCACGCGATGATCCCTGCCCTGCCGTTCGGCGGCCTGCCGATCGGGCTCGTGCTCATCGGCGGCGACCTCGGCACCGGCCTGGTGCTGATGATGATCGCCGGAGCCGCGCTGTTCTTCGCGGGGGCACCGATGAAGCTGTTCACCCTCGCGGGCCTCGCGGCGCTGGCCGGCTCCCTCCTGATGGTCGCCACCAGCTCCAACCGCGGCGGGCGCGTCAGTGCCTGGCTGCGCCTGAACTGCGACGACGGCGCCGACCTGTGCCTGCAGTCCGACAACGGGCTGTTCGCCATGGCCTCCGGAGGCTGGTTCGGGGTGGGTGTGGGCCAGAGCCGCCAGAAGTGGAACTGGATCCCCGAGGCGCACAACGACTTCATCTTCGCGATCATCGGCGAGGAGTTCGGGCTGCTCGGCACCCTCGTGGTGGTCCTGCTCTTCGGCATCCTGGCCGTCGCCACCATCCGGGTGGCGCTGCGCTACACCGATCCTTTCGTACGGATCCTGATGGGCTCGATCCTCGTCTGGCTCATCGGCCAGGCCTTCGTCAACGTCGGCATGGTCACCGGGCTGCTCCCCGTCATCGGGGTGCCGCTGCCCTTCATCTCCTACGGAGGGTCCGCCCTCACCTTCACGCTCGCCGCCGTGGGCGTCCTGCTGTCCTTCGCCCGCAAGACGCCGCACGCGCCCGACGCGGATGCGGCAGCCACCCCGACGTCCTCCACCTCCAGAAGAGAACCCACCCCTTCATGACGCACCCCTCTCCCGCACGCCCCGTGTCGGTCGTCCTCGCCGGTGGCGGCACGGCCGGCCACATCAGCCCCCTGCTCGCGATCGCCGGGGCGATCCTCGAGGAGCGACCCGGCTCCCGCATCACCGCCGTCGGCACCGAGGCCGGGATGGAGACGCGCCTCGTGCCGGCCGCCGGCTTCGACCTCCGGACCATCGACCGCGTACCCATGCCGCGCCGCCCGTCGATCGACCTCGTCAAGCTCCCGGTGCGCCTCGTCAGGGCCGTCCGCCAGGCACGCGCCATCGTGGCGGACGCCGCGGCCGATGTCGTCGTGGGGGTGGGCGGCTACGTCTCCACGCCCGTCTACCTCGCCGCCTGGACGCAGCGCGTGCCCGTGGTGATCCACGAGGCGAACGCCCACCCCGGCATGGCGAACAGGGTGGGTGCGCGCATCGCGTCGCGCGTCGCCGTCGCCTTCGGGGGCACGGGACTGGCCGACGCGGTGCTGGTGGGCATGCCCATGCGCAGGAGCATCGCGGGCCTCGACCGCGCGGCCGCCCGCGCGGAGGCGAGGGCGTCCCTCGGGCTCGACCCGGAGCGCCCCACGGTCATCGTGACCGGCGGGTCCTCCGGTGCTGCGAGCCTGAACCGCGCCGTCGCCGCCGCCGTCCCCGACCTGACCGCGGCAGGCGTGCAGGTCCTCCACATCACCGGACGCGGCAAGCAGGTGGCCGGGGGCGACGGCGCACCCCTCGCCGTCGCCGGCTACCACCAGGTCGAGTTCGTGGACGGCATGGAGCGCGTGTACGCCGCCGCCGACCTCCTCATCGCCCGCGCCGGCGCCGCCACCGTCAGCGAGATCAGCGCCGTGGGCCTCCCCGCCGTGCTCGTCCCGCTGCCCCACGGCAACGGCGAGCAGCGGCACAACGCGGTGGGCCTGGTCGCCGCCGGCGGTGCCCTCCAGGTCGAGGACGCCGCCTTCACTCCCGCCTGGATCCTCGAGAACGTCCTGGCGCTGGCCACGGACCCCGGACGGCTGCACGCCATGTCCGCGGCCTCCTACGCGCAGGGCGTGCGCGACGCGGACCGGCGGATGGCCGAGCTGGTCCTCGACGCCGCGCAGGGAGCGCGATGAACGCCGGACGCGCGCCCCTGGGCGGCCACCCGGCCCCGCCGGCGCGGCACACGTCGGGGACCCACCCCGGCGCACCGGCGGAACCCGCCGTACTGCGCGAACCCGTGCACTTCATCGGCCTGGGCGGCGCGGGCATGTCCGCCGTCGCGCGGGTCCTCCTCGGGCAGGGTCTGCGCGTGTCGGGGTCCGACGCCGCCGACTCGAAGGGTCTCCGCGCCCTGGCGGCCCTCGGCGCGGAGGTGCACGTGGGCCACACGGCCGGGGCCGTGCCCGACGGCGGGACCGTCGTCGTCTCCTCGGCGATCCGCGAGGCCAACCCCGAACTCGCCGAGGCACGGCGGCGCGGACTGCCCGTCCTGCACCGCTCACAGGCGCTGGCGGCGGCGATGAACGGACAGCAGGCGATCGCGGTCGCCGGGACGCACGGGAAGACCACGACGACGGCGATGATCACGGTCCTGCTCCGCGAGGCCGGGCTCGATCCGTCCTTCGCGATCGGTGGTGACGTCGCGGCACTCGGCGTCAACGCGGAATGGACCGGCAGCGGTGTCTTCGTCGCCGAGGCGGACGAGTCCGACGGCTCCTTCCTCAACTACGCGCCGCGGATCGCCGTGGTCACCAATGCCGAGGCGGATCACCTCGACCACTACGGCACCGCCGACGCCGTCCACGCCGCCTTCCGCGCCTTCGCGCAGCGCCTGCCCGAGGACGGCCTGCTCGTGGCCTGCGCGGACGACCCGGGTGCCGCAGCCCTTGCGGCAGGTGTCGGGGAGCCGCGCCGGGTCCGCACCTACGGCTACGCGGAGACCGCCGACCTCCGGATCAGTGCCACGAGGGCCGTGGGCAGCACCACGAACAGCGTGCTCTCCTTTCTGGTCGACGGCCTGGACGCCGAGCAGGAGCTGCAGCTGGGCGTCCCCGGCCGCCACAACATCCTCAATGCCGCCGCGGCCTTCGCCGTAGCACTGGAACTCGGCGTCGATCCCGCGGTCGCGGCCACGGGGCTGGCGCTGTTCTCCGGTGCGGCACGCCGGTTCGAGGCACGCGGCGAGGGCGACGGCGTCCGCGTGTTCGACGACTACGCCCACCACCCCACGGAGGTACAGGCCGCCCTGACGGCAGCCCGGACCGTGGCAGGGGAGCACCGCGTGCACGTCCTCTTCCAGCCGCACCTCTTCTCGCGCACCCGCGAGTTCGCCACCGGTTTCGCGGACGCGCTCTCGCTCGCCGACACCGCGACAGTGCTGCCGGTCTACGCAGCTCGGGAGGACCCCGTCGACGACGTCGGGGGCTGGACGATCACCGACCTCATGTCCGGAGGCTCGTACATCGAGGACCCCGACGCCGCGCTGCACACCGTCACGGCCCAGGCGCGACCGGGGGACATCATCCTCACCATCGGAGCAGGCGACGTCACGCAGTACGGCGTCCGGCTCGTCACGCTGCTGCGGGAGCGCGCCTCGGGAGCGGGGCCGTCGGAGGCCCGCGGATGACGCCGAGGAAGCCGCCCGCCACGCGGGCCGTCCGGACCTCCGCTGTCCCGGGTGGCACGGCCTCTCCGCCGGACCGGCGCGCGGCCGGTGCCTCGTCGGCGGGAACGGTCCTCGAGTTCCCGACGCCGCGGAAGTCCCATAGGCTGCGGAACACCCTCCTCGCGCTCGTGGCGCTGGCGCTGGTCCTCGGAGGCGTGGTGGCCTACGCCGTGTTCTCGCCGGCCCTGGCCCTGCGGACCGTGGTGGTCGAGGGCAACGTACTGGTGTCCACGCAGGAGGTGGACACCGCCCTCGCCCCGTTGATCGGGACGTCGCTGACCAGGATCTCGGCCGGACAGGTCCGCGGGCTGCTGGCGACGAAGGCCCCCATCGAGGACGTCGACATCGCGGCGGAGCCGCCCTCCACGCTCGTGGTGACGGTCCGGGAACGCGTGCCCGTCGCGGTCCTGCAGAACGGGCAGGAGTTCGTGCTGATCGATTCCGAGGGCCGGCAGCTCGCCAGCGTGGCCCAGCGGGACGAGGTCAAGCTCCCGCTGATCGACGGCGGGACCAATGCCGTCAACTCGGAGGTGTTCTCCTCGATCACCGCCGTCCTGGCCGAGCTGCCCGTCGGCGTCCTGTCGCGGCTGAACCATGCCTCGGCGTCGAGCGTCGACTCCATCCGCCTGTCCCTCTCGGGGGACCAGAGGATCTTCTGGGGCAGCTCCGAACGCAGCGCGGAGAAGGCCCGGGTCCTGGAAGCGCTGCTGGCCATGCCGGCCGGTGATCCGCCCGTGCGCGAGTTCGATGTCAGCACCCCGGACCGGCCGGTCACCCGGTGAGGCAGGCGGCGGGAGGAACGGCTCACGAGCGGGGCGGACGCCGCGGAGGGGGAGCGCAGTATGACCCCTCGAGGACGGCGCGAACGGGCAGGACACGGCCGACACGCCCGACACACAACGCCCGGTCTTTGCAACGCGGGACATATACACCTAGCGTCGAACATAGAAGTTACCTGACATAACATTAACTCTCAACCTGAGCGTTAACGTTTTTTCACATGAAGGTTCACGCCGAAACCTCGGCGGCCCCCGTACAGCACACAGATTCGAACAAGGGACACAGGACGTGGCAGCACCTCAGAATTACTTGGCCGTCATCAAGGTCGTCGGCATCGGCGGCGGCGGCGTCAATGCCGTCAACCGGATGATCGAGGTCGGGCTCCGCGGCGTGGAGTTCATCGCGATCAACACGGACGCCCAGGCGCTGCTCATGAGTGACGCCGACGTCAAGCTCGACGTCGGACGCGAGCTCACGCGCGGCCTCGGCGCAGGAGCGGACCCCGAGGTCGGTCGCCGCGCCGCCGAGGACCACTCGGAGGAGATCGAGGAGGTCCTGCGCGGGGCCGACATGGTCTTCGTGACCGCCGGCGAGGGTGGCGGGACCGGGACCGGCGGCGCCCCCGTCGTGGCGCGCATCGCACGCTCCCTGGGCGCCCTGACCATCGGCGTGGTGACGCGCCCCTTCACGTTCGAGGGTCGGCGCCGTTCCAACCAAGCCGAGAGCGGCATCGACACGCTGCGCGAGGAGGTCGACACCCTCATCGTCATCCCGAACGACCGCCTGCTGTCCATCAGCGACCGCAACGTCTCGATGCTCGACGCGTTCCGCTCGGCCGACCAGGTGCTGCTCTCCGGTGTCCAGGGCATCACGGACCTCATCACCACACCGGGCCTGATCAACCTCGACTTCGCCGACGTGAAGTCCGTCATGCAGGGCGCCGGCTCGGCCCTCATGGGCATCGGCTCCGCCCGCGGCGAGGACCGGGCCGTCAAGGCGGCGGAACTGGCCATCGCATCGCCGCTGCTCGAGGCGTCGATCGACGGCGCCCACGGCGTCCTGTTGTCGATCCAGGGCGGCTCGGACCTCGGCCTCTTCGAGATCAACGAGGCCGCCCGCCTCGTCCAGGAGGTCGCGCACCCGGAGGCGAACATCATCTTCGGTGCCGTCATCGACGATGCGCTCGGCGACGAGGCACGGGTGACGGTCATCGCTGCCGGTTTCGACCAGGTCGACGCCACCTCGCAGCCCGCCGCCGCCGCTGCACCCGCATCGCGTCCCGCCGTGGCCCCGAGCGTCGGCAGCGACCACCAGCGTGTACCGGCGACCGCCGGCCTCGGCGCCTGGTCGCAGCAGCGCGCGCAGAACATGCAGGCCGTACCCGCCGACTCCGGCTTCGACGTCGACCTCCCCGCGATCGTGGAGCCCGACCTCTCGGCCGGCCGTTCGGACGACCTCGACGTACCCGACTTCCTGAAGTAGTCGGTGCACGCTGCCGCGGGTCCCGGACAGGACTCCCCGTTCTACTGGAACGAGGAGGTCCGTCCGGGGCTCCGGGTCGCCTTCACCTCGGCGGCCGCGGGTAACCTCGCGCTGCACGTCGGGGACGACGCGGACGGGGTCCGCGGCAACCGTCGGCGGCTCGAGGCGTCCATGGGGATCCCCTCGGGATCGCTGCGCTTCATGAGCCAGACGCACTCCGACCGCGTGGCCGTCCTCGGATCCACCGTTCCCACCGCCGGCGCGGTGGAGGACCATCCCGGCGCGCCGGACGCCGACGGCATGGTGTCCCGCACCGGGACGCACCCGCTCGCGGTCCTGGTGGCCGACTGCGTGCCGATCGTCCTCGCCGACGCGTCGGTCACGGACGGAGGGACGGGCGCGACGGCGGTCGTGCATGCCGGCCGCGCAGGCGTCGGCAACGGGATCGTCACCAAGGCGACGACCGCCCTCAGGGACCAGGGCGCCGGGGACCTCACGGCGTGGATCGGGCCGTCGGTCTGCGGATCCTGCTACGAGGTACCCGAGGACATGATGCTCGCCATGGCGCAGTCCCTGCCCGAGGCCGCATCGCGGACGCCCAGCGGGAGGCCTGCCCTGGACCTGCCGGCGGCGGTCCGACGTCAGCTCGACGATGCGGGCGTGGTGGTGGGGCAGCTGTCCGGTGCCGGAGCGCCCTGCACCCTGGAGAACGCGGGACTCTACTCCCACCGTCGCGCCCCGGGAGCCGGCCGCATCGCCGGACTGGTCTGGCGGACGTGAGTGTCGACGGGGGAGGCGCCGCACCCGATCAGGACCGGGTCCGAGATCTCGCCGGCAGGCTCGATGCCGTCCGTGCCCGGATCACCGCAGCCGCGGCGGCGGCCCGGCGGAGCGAACCGGAGCTGATCGTCGTCACCAAGTACTTCCCGGCGTCCGATGCGCGGATCCTCGCCGGACTCGGGGTCACCGACCTGGGCGAGAACCGGGACCAGGAGGCCGCCGCGAAGGCCACCGAGCTCGAGGACCTGGACGTGCGGTGGCACTTCATCGGACAGCTGCAGACCAACAAGGCCAGATCGGTGGTCAGGTACGCCTCCAGCGTGCACTCGGTGGACCGCGCTCCGCTCGTCGCGGCGCTCGGGAAGGCGATGGGCACAGAACAGGCACGGCGGACGGCGGAGGGGCTGCCCCCGCGCGGGGACCTCGCGTGCTACCTGCAGTTCACGCTCGATCCCGGTGCCACGTCGGGCCGGGGCGGTGCCCTCCCCGAGGAGGCGGCCGGGCTGGCCACCGCCGTCGCAGGAACGACCGGACTGCGCCTCGCCGGCGTCATGGCGGTCGCACCGCTCGGCGCGGAGCCGGCCGACGCATTCGCGCAGCTGCTGCGGATCGCCGCCGTCGTGCAGGCCGTGGACCCCTCGGCGACGGGCATCTCCGCCGGCATGAGCGGCGATCTCGAGGCCGCCGTCGCCGCCGGTGCGACACACCTGCGGATCGGTTCTGATGTCCTCGGTCCGCGTCCGGCCGTGGGGTAGCCTCTGAGCTGGAACGGCGGCACCACGGGCAGCCGGACCGGTGGGTGCGCTTCGTGCGGCCCACCCCCCGGAACCCCCCAATCCACTCTCTCTCAGAACAGGAGTCACCATGGCTGGCGCACTGCGCAAGACGATGATCTACCTTGGGCTCGCCGATGGTGATGAGCACTACGAGCCCGAAACGAAGAGCGCGCACAGCAGGAACGAGGACTATTCAGTGGATTACGACCGCGACGAACGCCACCTCGAGCCGGCCCCCGCCGTGACCCGGGTGGCCCCCGCCGAGGAGTACCGTGCACCCGTGACACCCATCAAGCGTGCGCCGTCGTCGCGTGAGGACTCCGCGGCCCTGCGCCAGATCACCACGATCCACCCACGCTCCTACAACGACGCCAAGCTCATCGGTGAGAGCTTCCGGGACGGCATCCCCGTGATCATGAACGTCACCGACATGGGCGAGGCCGACGCGAAGCGGCTCGTCGACTTCTCGGCCGGCCTCGTCTTCGGTCTGCACGGCAGCATCGAGCGGGTCACCAATAAGGTGTTCCTGCTCTCGCCGTCGTATATTGAAGTCCTCGGCGAGGACCTGAAGGCGAGCGAGGCGCAGACCAGCTTCTTCAACCAGAGCTGACCGGCGCGGCCACGACGGTCGCCGACCCTCCGATGGCCCGAAGGACTGGAACTGCTCCGTGAGTTTGGTATTCGCCCTGATCTACCTGGTACTGATGCTGTTCCAGCTCGCCCTGATCCTGCGGATCGTCTACGACGCCGTGCAGGGCTTCGCGCGGGACTGGCGTCCCCAGAAGTCGGCGCTGGTCCTCGCCTCCGGCGTCTACTTGGTGACCGACCCGCCCATCAATGCCCTCCGCCGGCTGATCCCGCCGCTCCGACTGGGTGGCGTGCAGCTCGATCTCGCCTTCTTGGTGCTGTTCATCGTCGTGCTCATCCTGATGTCCGTGTCCGAAGGGCTCGCGCGATAGCCACCGAGTCCGTTTCGGAATGAAGTTCCAGAAGATATACGCTGATGCACAGTCCGACGTGAGTCACGAGATCATGTCCATGAATCGGTACCACAGCCCTGCCTGCCCTTCGGGGCGGACGGCTCCTATGAGTATGAGGTGACCAGATGGCTTTGACGCCAGAAGACGTTGTCAACAAGAGGTTCCAGCCGACCAAGTTCCGCGAGGGCTACGACCAGGACGAGGTGGACGACTTCCTCGACGAGATCGTCGTCGAACTCCGCCGCCTGAACTCCGAGAACGAGGAACTGCGCCGCCGGGTCTCGGACGGCCCGTCCGACGCCCCGCAGACCGGGACCATCCCGGCCCCCGTCGCGGCCAGCACGAGCACGGAAGCCGTCAGCGGGGACGACGCCACCGGGATCGTCGCCGACGTCGAGACGCCGTCGCCCGCCGCCGTTCCCGCCACCCCCGCCACAGCTTCCACCGGCTCGGCAGAGTCCGCCGCGGGCGTGCTCGCCATGGCCCAGCGCCTGCACGACGAGTACGTCAACGCCGGGGTGGAGCAGCGCGACAAGATCATCGCCGAGGCTCAGATCGAGGCCACCGGCCTGGTCGACGACGCCCAGGAGAAGAGCCGCAAGACCCTCGGGGACCTCGAGGAGCAGAAGACCGTGCTCGAGAGCAAGGTGGAGCAGCTGCGCGGCTTCGAGCGCGACTACCGCCAGCGCCTCAAGGCCTACATCGAGGGCCAGCTGCGCGATCTGGACGCCCGCGGCTCGCTCGCGTCCGACGCGTCGGCCTCCTAGCAGACGACCGGTCCGACCGATGCGTGTCGGGCCTCCAGTGGAAGGGCCGGTGGCCGGGGGCGCGATCCCCGGCACCGGCCCTTCCGCCGTCCCAGCCGCCCCGGCGGCAGCCCCCCGCAGCGCCTACACCTTGGATGCACCGTGAACGAGCACCAGCCAGCCGAGTCCCTTCCCACCGGGGACCCGGCCCACGCCCGGAGGATCCCCGCGCGGTACGGCGCCCTCATGCTGCTGTGCACCGTGGTCGCCTACACCTTCGACCAGCTCACCAAGTGGTGGGTCGTCACGACCATGACCGAGGGACAGGTCATCCCCGTGCTCCCGCCCCTGCTGGACTGGCGCTTCATCCGCAACCCCGGGGCAGCGTTCTCCATCGGCACGGACTACACCTGGGTGTTCACGATCATCATGGTGGTCGTCGCCACGGCCATCGTGCTGCAGGTCCGGCGCGTCGCGTCTTGGGGTTGGGCCGTCGCGCTCGGGCTCGTGCTCGGCGGGGCCCTCGGCAACCTCACCGACCGCCTCCTCCGGGAGCCGTCGTTCGGCCAGGGCCACGTGGTGGACTTCATCGCGCTGCCCAACTTCGCCATCTTCAACATCGCCGACTCCGCCGTCGTCAGCGGGGTGGTGCTCATCTGCATCCTGACGCTGCGGGGGATCGGCATGGACGGCACGCGCAGCACGGATGAGCAGCCCGCCGCGGAGACCGGCGCCGATGCCGGACCCGCCGGGGGGGAGCAGGACGACCGTGACCGCTGACCACCAGGAGATCCTCGTCCCCGAGGCCGATGCCGGGAGCCGCGTCGATGCGGCCCTGGCGCGGCTGCTGGAGGTCTCACGGTCGGCCGTGGCGCAGTGGTGCTCCGACGGCCGGGTGCGGCGCGGGGGCATCCCGCTGGCGAAGTCGGATCGGGTCCACGCCGGGGACCGCGTCGACGTGGACGTCCCGGATCCCGAGGACAGGCACCGCGTCATCCCGGAGGCGGTCGACGGCATGGGCATCCTGCTCGACGACGAGGACTTCGTGGTCGTCGACAAGCCTGTGGGCGTCGCAGCCCACCCCTCGCCGGGCTGGGTGGGCCCCACCGTCGTCGGGGCCCTGGCCGCAGCGGGCTACCGCATCTCGACCTCGGGCGCTCCCGAGCGCGTCGGGATCGTCCACCGCCTCGACGTCGGGACCTCGGGGGCGATGGTGGTCGCCAAGACCGAGCCCGCCTACACGGCGCTGAAGCGTGCCTTCAAGGAGCGCACGGTCGACAAGGTGTACCACGCGGTGGTGCAGGGCCTGCCCGAACCGCTGCAGGGCACCATCGATGCACCGATCGGCCGGCACCCGCACCACGAGTGGCGCTTCGCCGTCATGGACGGGGGCCGGGACTCCGTGACCCACTACGAGGTGCTGGAGGCCTTCGGCCGGGCGAGCCTCGTGGAGGTGCACCTCGAGACGGGCAGGACGCACCAGATCCGCGTGCATTTCTCGGCCCTCCGCCACCCCTGCGCGGGCGACCTCACCTATGGGGCGGATCCGCGGCTGGCCGCCGAGCTCGGCCTCACGCGGCAGTGGCTCCACGCGCACCGTCTGGGTTTCGCCCACCCGGTGACGGGGGAGCCGGTCAGCGTGACGAGCCCCTACCCGGTGGACCTCGCGTACGCTCTCATGGCCCTGACCAGCGGCCTCGTCTGACCTTTCGGAGGGCCTCGTCCGACACACCCGAGCGGCCCCGCGGGACACGCCGTACCGACGTCGGACGACGGTCTCGGCGGCCGCCGAGGGGGTGGGGGAGCACTAGACTCGGGGGGTGGCTACTCCTGCATCCGAAGACTCGTTCGTCCATCTCCACAACCACACCGAGTACTCGATGCTCGATGGTGCGGCCCGACTGACGGACCTGTTCAGCCACACCGAGGAACTCGGGATGAAGGCCCTCGCGACCACCGACCACGGGTTCGTGTTCGGGGCCTTCGACTTCTGGAGCAAGGCCACCAGCGCCGGCATCAAGCCGATCATCGGCGTCGAGGCCTACGTCACTCCCGGGACCGCCCGCAGCGACCGCACCCGCGTGCAGTGGGGCGGCGGAGGGCGCGACGACGTGTCCGGTGCCGGCGCCTACACCCACATGACCCTGTGGTCCGAGACCACCGAGGGGATGCACAACCTCTTCCGGATGTCCTCACTGGCCTCCCTCGAGGGCTACCTGTACAAGCCGCGCATGGACCGCGACCTGCTCCAGACCTACGGCAAGGGACTCATCGCCACCACGGGCTGCCCCTCCGGCGAGGTCCAGACCAAGCTCCGGCTCGGCCTCTACGACGAGGCAAGGCAGGCGGCGTCGGACTTCCGCGACATCTTCGGCGCAGATAACTACTTCTGCGAGCTCATGGACCACGGGCTCGACATCGAGCGGAACGTGAAGGCGGATCTCATCCGGCTCGCGAAGGAGCTCGGCCTGCCGCTCGTGGCCACCAACGACCTGCACTACACGCACGCGGAGGACTCGAAGGCGCACGCGGCGCTGCTCTGCGTGCAGTCCGGGTCCACGCTCGCGGACCCGAAGCGCTTCAAGTTCGACGCCGACGAGTTCTACCTGAAGTCGCCCGCCGAGATGCGCGCCATCTTCCGCGACTACCCCGAGGCCTGCGACAACACGCTGCTCATCGCCGAGCGGTGCGACGTCTCGTTCAACACCAAGGCCAACTACATGCCGCGCTTCCCCGTGCCGGAGGGGGAGAACGAGCAGTCCTGGTTCGTGAAGGAGGTCGAGACGGGGCTGCAGTACCGCTATCCCGCCGGCGTCCCGGACGACGTCCGCAAGCAGGCGGAGTTCGAGGTGGGCGTCATCACGCAGATGGGCTTCCCTGGCTACTTCCTCGTGGTGGCCGACTTCATCAACTGGGCCAAGAACAACGGTATCCGCGTGGGCCCCGGCCGCGGCTCGGGCGCCGGGTCCATGGTGGCGTACGCCATGCGCATCACCGACCTCGACCCCCTCAAGCACGGCCTGATCTTCGAGCGTTTCCTCAACCCCGAGCGCGTGTCCATGCCCGACTTCGACGTCGACTTCGATGATCGCCGCCGCTCCGAGGTCATCCGGTACGTGACGGAGAAGTACGGCGACGAGCGCGTTGCCATGATCGTCACGTACGGCACCATCAAGGCCAAGCAGGCACTCAAGGACTCCTCCCGCGTCATGGGCTACCCGTTCTCCACGGGGGAGCGCCTCACGAAGGCCATGCCGCCGGACGTCATGGGCAAGGGCCTGGCCCTGGCGGACGTGCACAACAAGAACGCCAAGCGCTACTCGGAGGCCGAGGAGCTGCGCGAGCTGCTGAAGACCGACGCCGACTCCGAGAAGGTGTTCGAGACGGCCCTCGGGCTCGAAGGGCTGAAGCGCCAGTGGGGCGTGCACGCGGCCGGTGTCATCATGTCCTCCGACCCGCTGATCGACATCATCCCGATCATGCGCCGTGAGCAGGACGGCCAGATCATCACGCAGTTCGACTACCCCACCTGCGAGGGCCTCGGGCTGATCAAGATGGACTTCCTCGGCCTGAGGAACCTGACGATCATCACGGACGCCGTCGAGAACATCAAGGCCAACAAGGACACCGACCTGGTCCTCGAGGACCTCGAACTCGACGACAAGGCGTCCTACGAACTCCTGGCGCGCGGCGACACCCTGGGTGTCTTCCAGCTCGACGGCGGGCCGATGCGGTCCCTGCTGAAGCTCATGCGCCCCGACAACTTCGAGGACATCTCCGCCGTCCTGGCGCTGTACCGGCCGGGTCCCATGGGCGTGAACTCGCACACGAACTACGCGCTGCGCAAGAACGGCCTGCAGGACATCGAGCCCATCCACCCGGAGCTCGAGGGCCCCCTCGAGGAGATCCTCGGCGGCACGTACGGCCTGATCGTGTACCAGGAGCAGGTGATGAGCGCCGCCCAGAAGCTGGCCAACTTCACCCTCGGCCAGGCGGACATGCTCCGCCGAGCGATGGGTAAGAAGAAGAAGTCGGAGCTGGACAAGCAGCAGGCGGACTTCTTCGCGGGCATGAAGGCCAACGGCTACTCCCAGGCCGCGATGGACAAGCTGTGGACCGTGCTGGAGTCCTTCTCCGACTACGCGTTCAACAAGGCCCACACCGCCGCCTACGGCCTGGTGTCCTACTGGACGGCGTACCTGAAGGCGCACTACCCGGCCGAGTACATGGCGGCCCTGCTCACCAGCGTCGGCGACGACAAGGACAAGCTGGCCATCTACCTCAACGAGTGCCGCCGCATGGGCATCACCGTGCTGCCGCCGGACGTCAACGAGTCCAGCGTCAACTTCACCCCCGTGGGCAAGGACATCCGCTTCGGCATGGGGGCCATCCGCAACGTCGGCGCGAACGTGGTCGGCGCGATGGTGGGCGCGCGCGAGGAGAAGGGGGCGTTCGCCTCGTTCAGCGACTTCCTGCAGAAGGTGCCCGCCGTGGTGTGCAACAAGCGCACCATCGAGTCGCTCATCAAGGCCGGCGCCTTCGACTCGCTCCGGCATCCGCGCCGCGCGCTCGCGATGATCCACGAGGAGGCCGTGGACTCCGTGATCGTCCTCAAGCGCAACGAGGCGGCGAACCAGTTCGACCTCTTCAGCGCGTTCGACGATCCGGACGGCGGGAGCGTGGGCGGGCTGTCCGTCGAGGTGCCCGACCTGCCGGAGTGGGACAAGAAGGACAAGCTGTCCTTCGAACGCGACATGCTCGGCCTCTACGTCTCCGACCACCCGCTGCAGGGACTCGAGGGCATCCTCGGCCAGCACGCGGACGCCTCGATCCCGTCGATCATCGGCGAGGAGGGGCCGGCGGACGGCGCGATCGTGACGATCGCGGGGATGATCACCTCCCTGCAGCGCAGGATCGCCAAGAACAGCGGCAACGCCTACGCCCGGGCCGAGGTGGAGGACCTCTCGGGGTCCATGGAGGTGATGTTCTTCGGACAGGTGTACGGACCAATCTCGGCCGTCCTCGCGGAGGACCTCATCGTGGTGGTCCGGGGGCGCCTGCAGCGCAGGGACGACGGCGCCGTGATGCTCAACGCGCAGGAACTGACGGTGCCGGACCTCAGTGAGGGCCATTCGGGCCCGGTGGTGATCTCGATGCTGCAGCACAAGGCCACGGAGACGGCCGTGACGGCGCTCGGTGACGTCTTGCGGACGCACCCGGGTACCAGCGAGGTCCTCATCCGGCTCAACGGCTCCCGCAAGGTCGAGGTCATGAAGCTCGGCGTGGACCTGCGGGTCAACCCGACGCCGGGGCTCTTCGGTGACCTGAAGGTGCTGCTGGGGCCGGCCTGCCTCGACGCCTGACGGGCGCCCGACGGGTACCTGGCGGAGGACCGGCGGGCTCAGATCACGTAGTCGGTGGCCGTCGGGGTGCCGTAGCTCCCGCCGTGGTACAGCAGGGGGGCGCCGTCGGGGCCGATGCTCGCGGCGACGACCTCGGCGACCACCACGGCGTTGTTCTCGAAGGACAGGCGCATGCTGATCCGGCCCACGAGCCAGCCGGCGACGTCCCTGAGGACGGGCACGCCCTCCGGCCCGGGCTCCCAGTGGTCCCCGGTGAAGCGGTCCTTCGTGCGCGCGAAGCGGTTCGCCAGTCCCTCGTTCTCGGTGCTGAGCATGTGCACACCCACGAAGTTCGTGTTCGCCACCGCCGGCCACGAGGACGATGTCCGCGCCATGTTGAAGGAGAACCGCGGAGGCTCCGCGGACAGCGACGCCACGGAGGTGGCGGTGAAGCCGTAGGGGACGCCGTCGTACGTGGCGGTGATGATCGCGACGCCGGCGGCGTGGCGGCGGAACACCTCGCGGAAGGACTCGCCGTGCGGAACGAGGGCTGACGGCTGGCCCGCCGGGGCGGTGCTGGGAATGTTCACGGGTTCCTCCGGGAGGTAGGGGCAGGGCAGCGCGGTGTGCGGACGGACCCGTGCC
This sequence comes from Arthrobacter sp. MDT2-16, assembly GCF_054510925.1. NCBI lineage: Bacteria > Bacillati > Actinomycetota > Actinomycetes > Micrococcales > Micrococcaceae > Arthrobacter > Arthrobacter sp. MDT2-16. Next base: position 221,136 of record NZ_JBTNDP010000005.1, on the reverse strand, counting down.
GGTCACGGCTCGCGCCGCTCCTCCCACCCTAGGCGCGGTCCCCGGGCGCGGGAGGGTTTGTTAATGTAGAAGTCATGCGCGCCAGCCAGCAGCCGGACACCGGATCGAGCACCTATCCGCCGCCGGTCTACGCCGTCGCCGAGGACCGGCGGTCCGTGCCCCCCGCCGGTGTCCTCTGGTGGCTCGGCTCCACGGTCCTGCTCGGCGCCCTGCTGGGTGCTGCCTGGTGGCTCCTCGCTCCCACCGGGCGCCTGTTCGGTGACCCCGAGGTCGCCGGCGACTGGGTGCTGCGCGACCTCACCCTCGCCGGCCTCGAACTGGTGGCCGGCATCGCGGTGGGAGCCGTCGTCGCCCTCCGGTTGGAACTCCCCGGGGCGCCCACCCGCATCCTGGCCGCCGTCGGAGGGTCGATCCTCGGTTCACTCCTCGCCCTCGGGGTGGGCGAAGGGCTCGCCCACCTGCTCGGCCCCCACGGGACGGACGACCTGCCGGGCTCCTCCTTCCTGCTGCAGTCCTACGGCGCCCTCGCGATCTGGCCGGCGACGGCGGCGGTCGTCATCTTCGTCACGGCCCTGATCGGGCTCGCACGCCGCCGGACCTGACGCCGGACCCGACGCCGGACCCGACGCCGATGCGGGCGGTACCGGTGACCGCACGGGCCGCGCCGGGTGCGCCTCCCGATAGACTCGTCCGGTGACTTCAGCGCCCAGCACCCCCTCTCCTGCCGACCGGCCCGTCGGCTTCCGGACCATCGACCTGCGCGGCCGGACCCTGTCCGCCGGTGAGCTGAGGAGCGCCATGCCGCGGGCCGCAGGCAGTGCCACGTCCTCCGAGGCCGCCGTGCAGGCGATCATCGACGACGTCCGGGCCCGCGGTCTCGCGTCCCTCCGGGACCTCGCCCTTCGGTTCGACGGCGTCGAGCAGGACCACCCGCGCGTGCCCGCCGAGGTCATCGCGGCGGCGGTGTCCGGGCTCGACGACGACGTCCGCGGCGCCCTCGAGGAGGCCATCCGCCGCGCCCGGATCTTCGCCCGCGCCCAGGTCCCCGCCGACGTCGGGGTGGAGATCGCGCCCGGTGCGCGCCTGACGCACAAGTGGGTCCCCGTGGAGCGCGTGGGCCTCTACGTCCCCGGTGGGCTCGCCGTCTACCCGTCCTCCGTGGTCATGAACGTCGTGCCGGCGCAGGCCGCCGGCGTCGGTTCGATCGCCCTCGCATCGCCCCCGCAGAAGGAGTTCGGCGGGTGGCCGCACCCCGTGATCCTCGCGGCCGCGTCGATGCTCGGGGTCACCGAGGTGTACGCGATGGGCGGGGCGCAGGCCGTGGCGGCCCTCGCCTACGGCATCCCCGACTCCGGGGCGGAGCTGTCCATCGACCCCGTCAACGTGGTCACCGGACCGGGCAACGTCTTCGTGGCCACGGCCAAGCGGCTCGTCCGCGGACGCGTGGGCATCGACTCGGAGGCGGGCACCACGGAGATCGCCGTCCTCGCCGATGCCGCCGCCGACGCCGACCTCGTGGCCGCCGACCTCGTGAGCCAGGCCGAGCACGACCCGCAGGCGGCGTCCGTCCTGGTGACCGACTCCGAGGAACTCGCCGCCGCCGTCATCGAGGCGCTCCAGGTACGTGCCGCGGCGACACGCCACGCCGACCGGGTCCGGACGGCGCTCTCCGGTCCGCAGTCCGGCGTGATCCTCGTCGAGGACATCGACCACGGGATCGCGGTGTGCGACGCCTACGCGGCGGAGCACCTCGAGATCCACACAGCGGACGCCGCCGCCGTGGCGGGCCGCATCCGCAACGCCGGGGCCATCTTCGTCGGCGCCCACAGCCCCGTCAGCCTCGGCGACTACTGCGCCGGCTCCAACCACGTGCTGCCGACCGGCGGCACCGCGGCCTTCGCCTCCGGGCTGAACGTCACCACGTTCCTGCGGGCGGTCCAGCTCGTGGACTACGACCGCGAGGCGCTGCGCGAGGTGGCGTCGTCGATCGTGACCCTGTCCGGTGCCGAGAACCTCCCCGCGCACGGGGAGGCGGTCACGGCGCGTTTCGGGAACGACACGCCGTGACCCACTACATCTGGTAATTACAGTGTTGTTCTTTCACCACATGTAGTCCTAAACTTGGTGCAACGGTAGATCCAGAGCGGGAGAGGGGGGCGCATGTACTGCCCGTACTGCCGCAATCCAGACTCCCGCGTCGTGGACAGCCGCCTCGGCGACGACGGCTCGGCCATCCGTCGCCGCCGCCAGTGTCCCGAGTGCGGCCGACGCTTCAGCACCGTGGAGACGACGAGCCTCAGCGTGGTCAAGCGCTCCGGTGCCGGGGAGCCGTTCAGCCGTTCGAAGATCATCAACGGCGTGCGGAAGGCCTGCCAGGGCCGTCCGGTCACGGAGGACGACCTAGCGCTGCTCGCCCAGGAGGTCGAGGAGAACGTCCGCGCCAGCGGCGTCGCCGAGATCGACGCGCACGAGGTGGGCCTCGCGATCCTGGGACCCCTGCGGAAGCTCGACCAGATCGCGTACCTGCGCTTCGCGAGCGTGTACCAGGGCTTCGAGTCCCTTGAGGACTTCGAGGAAGCCATCGAGACCCTGCGCCGGCAGGCACAGGACAACGAGCGCGTGCCGAGCGGCGCGCAACGGCCCCTGACGGCGCGGTAGCGCCCTACAAGACCCCGGTGGTGGCTGCGGAGGGGAAGCCGACGCCACCACCGGTTCCACCTCCGCCCCCGTGGCAGGACCGTGGAGACGGGAGAAGCCCGGTCCGGGACATCCGGACCGGGCTTCTCGCTGCAGGGGCGGCGTCCCGGGTCAGGCCTTCGGCGTGAAGAGCAGCGCGGCCTGCAGCGCCCCGCCCACGATGCCCGCATGATTGCGGAGCTCGGCCGGGATGATCGGCGTGCGCAGCTTCAGGGCCGGCAGGTATTCGCTGCTCCGCTTCGAGATGCCGCCGCCGACGATGAACAGCTCGGGCGAGAAGAGGAACTCGACGTGCGAGAAGTAGCGCTGGAGGCGTACGGCGTACTCGTCCCAGCCGATCCCGTCCCGTTCACGGGCCACTGCCGAGGCCTTCGTCTCGGCGTCGTGCCCATCGATCTCGAGGTGTCCGAGTTCGGCGTTCGGCACCAGCCTGCCGTCGAAGATGAAGGCGGACCCGATGCCGGTGCCCAGGGTGATCACCAGGACGGTGCCCATCTTGCCCTTGCCCGCGCCGTAGCGGACCTCTGCGAGGCCGGCGGCGTCGGCGTCGTTGATCACGTGGACGTCGCGTCCGAGGACGGCCGTGAACAGGGCGTCGACATCGGTGTCCACCCAGCTCTTGTCCACGTTCGCCGCCGACCGCGCGACGCCGTGCTGGATAATGGCGGGGAAGGTGACACCGACCGGCACGTCCGCGGCCGGCCCCCCCGGACGTGAGGACAGCTCGGCCACGATCTGCCCGACCACCTCGGCCACGGCCTCCGGCGTGGCCGGCTGGGGCGTCGGGATACGGTAGCGCTCACCGACGATCACGCCCTTGGCAAGGTCGACGATGCCACCCTTGATGCCGGTGCCGCCGATGTCGACGCCGATGACCGTCGCGGGGAGCTTCTTCGATTTCTTCTTGTCGGTGTCCTTGGCCATGATTCTCCGTGATTCTCCGTCGAGAGGGGCCGGCGTGAGCCGGAAGGGGGCAGTGGGGCAGTGCTGGGCGGTGTCGAGCGGTGTCCAGCGGTGTCGAGCGGTGGTCGGGCAGGCATCCGCGGGGCGGCTGCGCTAGGGCAGGGTCAGGATCTCCGCGCCGCGGTCGGTGACAACGAGCGTGTGCTCGAACTGCGCTGTCCTCTTGCGGTCCTTCGTGACGACGGTCCAGTCGTCCGCCCACATGGTCCAGTCGATGGTGCCGAGCGTGAGCATCGGTTCGATGGTGAAGACCATGCCCGGTTCGATGACGCGGTTGTAGGCGGGGGCGGCGTCGTAGTGAGGGATGATCAGGCCCGTGTGGAACGCTTCGCCGACGCCGTGCCCGGTGAAGTCACGGACAACACCATAACCGAACCGCTTCGCGTAGGACTCGATGGTGCGGCCGATGACGTTGATCTCCCGGCCGGGCGCCACCGCGCGGATGGCCCGGTTCAGGGACTCCTGGGTGCGTTCCACGAGCAGACGCGACTCCTCGTCGACGTCGCCGATGCAGAACGTGTAGTTCGTGTCGCCGTGCACGCCGTCCTTGTACGCGGTGATGTCGATGTTCAGGATGTCGCCGTCCTGCAGGACGGTCGTGTCGGGGATGCCGTGGCAGATGACCTCGTTGAGGGACGAGCACAGGGACTTGGGGAAGCCGCGGTACCCGAGGGTCGAGGGGTAGGCGCCGTGATCGAGCAGGAACTCGTGCCCGATCCTGTCGAGGGAATCGGTGGTGATGCCGGGCACCGCGTGCCGGCCCACCTCGACGATCGCCTGTGCCGCGATCCTGCCGGCGGTCCTGATCCGCTCGATCGTCTCCGGCGTCTTCACCTCCGAGCCCGTGAAGGGCGCGGGAGCCTTGCGGCCCACGTATTCGGGCCGGGCGATGCCCGGCGGGACCGGTCGCTGCGGCGAGACCGTGCCGGGTGTCAGTGTCCCGAGGGGAGCGGTGGCGGAAGACAGGGGCATACCCTTGATCCTATAGCGGGCGCGGGGAGGCCACGGAAGTGGTGGTGTCCCCCGGGACCGTTGATGACCCGACGCTTTCCGTGGATCTAGGAGGTCGACATGACGGAGTACTGGTTCAACGTGCGCACGCACGAGGTCGAGGAGGACCGGCAATCGGACTGGTCCCAGCTCATCGGACCCTATGCCACCCGTGGGGAAGCGGAGAAGGCCCTGGAGAAGGTCCAGCAGCGCAACGACGCCTGGGACCGGGAGGACGACTAGCGGCTGCGACCGGGAGGACGACTAGCGGCGCCAGCCCTAGAAGGTGTGCTCCGGCCCGGGGAAGGTCCCGGCGCGGACATCGTCCGCATACGCCCGCGCGGCGTCCGCGAGGACCGTCCGCACCTCCGCGTACTGCTTGACAAACCTCGCCTGCCTGCCCCCGCGCAGCCCCGCCATGTCCTGCCAGACCAGCACCTGCCCCGTGGTGCCCGGCCCGGCGCCGATCCCGATGGTCGGTACCCGGACGGCCGCATCGACGGCGTCCGCGGTCGCCGCGGGCACCATCTCCATCAGCACGCAGAAAGCCCCGGCATCGGCGAGGGCGACGGCGTCGTCCACGATGCGCTGCGACGCCTCCCCGCGGCCCTGCACCCGGTAGCCGCCGAGCGCGTGCTCGCTCTGCGGGGTGAAGCCCACGTGCGCCATGACCGGGATGCCGGCGCGGACGAGGGCACGCACGGTGTCCGCATAGGCGGCGCCGCCCTCCATCTTGACCGCGTGCACCAGGCCCTCCTTGAGGAGCCGGACGGAGGATTCCACGGCCTGCTCCGGCGACACCTCGTAGCTGCCGAAGGGCAGGTCCGCGACCACGAGGGCGCGGCTGGCCGCCCTGCTCACCGCGCGGCTGAACAGGATCATCTCGTTGAGGGTGATGGGCAGGGTCGTGGCGTGCCCCAGCACGTTGTTGGCGGCCGAATCGCCTACGAGGAGCACCTCGATGCCGGCCTCGTCGAACACCTGGGCCGCGTACTGGTCGTACGCCGTCAGCATCGCGAAGCGCGTGCCCTGGTCCTTGGCCTGCTGGAGGTGGTGGATGCGGACCCGGCCGGCCGGCGTCGCGCCCGCTGGTGCGTCCGCGGCAGGAGCCGGGGTGCTGCCCGCTCCCGCTCCGTAGGGTGCTGGCAGTTCGGCGGAAGTCATGCAACGAGACTATCGGACGGCGGCACGCCGGACCGGGCGGAGACCCGCGCACCCGATGGACCCCCGGAGGTCAGTAGAGTCGGGTCAGTAGAGTATTCGAGGCGGGCGCCGGCGTATCCGGCGGCACGTGCCGGGTAGGGCGCCGGATGCCCACGACGGGCGCGGACCGCCCGCCCTGCGGGGGCGACGAGGACAGGAAGAGGGGTTGCCATGGATCGGCAGCAGGAGTTCGTACTGCGCACCATCGAGGAGCGGGACGTCCGCTATGTGCGCCTGTGGTTCACAGACGTCGTCGGATCCCTGAAGTCGGTCGCACTCGCTCCGGCCGAGGTGGAGGGCGCCTTCGAGGAGGGCCTCGGGTTCGACGGCTCCTCGATCGAGGGACTGGCGCGCGTCTACGAATCGGACATGCTCGCCCAGCCCGACCCCGCGACCTTCCAGATCCTCCCGTGGAGGGGCGAGAAGGAGCAGACGTCGCGCATGTTCTGCGACGTCCTCACCCCTGACGGCCAGCCCTCCGCGGCCGATCCCCGCGGGGTCCTGAAGAAGACGCTGGCGAAGGCCGCCGACATGGGGTTCACCTGCTACACCCATCCCGAGATCGAGTTCTATCTCCTGAAGTCCGCCGAGCTGGGCGTGGACGGCCAGCCCGTCCCCGTGGACTCCGCCGGCTACTTCGACCACGTCCCCGGCGGGGTGGCCCAGGACTTCCGGCGGAACGCCGTGGCGATGCTCGAGTCGGTCGGCATCTCCGTGGAGTTCAGCCACCACGAGGCAGGGCCCGGCCAGAACGAGATCGACCTGCGCTACGCCGACGCGCTGCAGACCGCGGACAACATCATGACGTTCCGCACCATCATCAAGGAGGTGGCACTGACCTCCGGCAGCTATGCGACCTTCATGCCCAAGCCCTTCTCCGAACATCCCGGCTCCGGCATGCACACCCACTTCTCACTGTTCGAGGGGGACACGAACGCGTTCTTCGAGGCCGGTGCCGAGTTCCAGCTCTCGAGGACGGCGCGCCAGTTCATCGCGGGCATCCTGCGGCACGCGCCCGAGTTCACGGCGGTGACGAACCAGTTCGTCAACTCGTACAAGCGGCTCTGGGGTGGAGGGGAGGCGCCCAGCTACCTCTCCTGGGGCCACAACAACCGCTCGGCACTGGTGCGCGTACCGCTCTACAAGCCCAACAAGGGCCAGTCCGCGCGCATCGAGTACCGGGGCATCGACTCCGCGAGCAACCCCTACCTCGCCTACTCGGTGCTCCTGGGTGCAGGACTCAAGGGCATCGAGGAGGGCTACGAACTCCCCGCGGCGGCCGAGGACGACGTCTGGAGCCTGACGGCGGCCGAGCGCCGCGCGATGGGCCACGACCCGCTGCCGGCGAGCCTGCACGACGCGATCCGCGTCATGGAGGACTCGGAGCTGGTGGCGGACATCCTGGGCGAGCAGGTCTTCGAGAACTTCCTGCGCAACAAGCGCGCCGAGTGGCGCGACTACCGCATCCAGGTGACGCCGTACGAGCTGCGCCGGAACCTGAACATCCTGTAGTGCCTGCCGGGGCCGGCGGAGACATGGCTAGGGTTGGGGGATGAGCCTCAACCGCAAGCTGATCAGCTACGGCTTCACGGACCTCGACAAGAGCCGGCGGTTCCTGGACGCTCCCGAGCTGCAGGGCCTGAACGACGACGACCTCTTCGCCGGTCTCGCCGCGGCCGCCGACCCCGATCTCGCCCTGCAGTCCTTCGTCCGCCTGCTGGCGGGCAGCCGGAAGGCCACCCTGGCCGCGTTCTCCGAGGAAGGGCGGCGCGGCCCGCTGTTCCGGCTCCTGGGCGCCTCCGAGGCCCTCGGCGAGTTCCTCATGCGCCGCCCCGAGCACCTCGACGTGGTGAAGCCAGGCCCGATGACGCCGGCCGTCGTCGGGCCCGAGAGCCTGCGGTCCGAGCTGCTGCTGTCCGTCGACGCCGACCCGTCGCAGGACAACCCCGTGGCGGGCATCACCGGCCCTGACGCCTATCGCCGGCTGCGGGTGACGTACCGGCGCCACCTGACGGACCTCGCCGTGCGGGACCTCGGTCATTGCGTGCCGGTCGACTACCTGCCCGTCGTCGGCCGCGAACTCGCCGATCTCGCCACCGCGGCGCTCGAGGCGTCGCTGGCCGTCGCCCGCGCGGAGCTCGGCGAGGTGTACGGGGCCGACGTCGTCGCGCGCGTCCGCCTCGCGGTGATCGCCATGGGCAAGACCGGCGCGCGCGAGCTGAACTACATCTCCGACGTCGACGTCGTGTACGTGGTGGAGGGCGACGACGTCGACGACACCACGGTCACCCGGATCGGCACGGCACTCGCCTCCGGCATGTCCCGCGGCGTCTACTCGGCCGGGCCGGAGCCGGCGCTCTGGGAGGTCGACGCCAACCTCCGCCCCGAAGGCAAGGACGGGCAACTGGTCCGGACGCTGCAGTCCCACATCTCCTACTACGAGCGCTGGGCGAAGACCTGGGAGTTCCAGGCGCTCCTGAAGGCCCGGGCCGCGGCCGGCGATCCGGAGCTGGGCCGCCGCTACGAGGAGGCCATCGCCCCGTTCGTGTGGGCGTCCTCGCAGCGCGAGGGGTTCGTGGAGGCCGTCCGGGCCATGCGACGCCGGGTCACCGACAACATCCCGCGCGAGGAGGAGGGACGCCAGCTCAAGCTGGGCCCGGGCGGCCTGCGCGACGTCGAGTTCACGGTCCAGCTGCTGCAGCTCGTGCACGGGCGGCTGGACGAGTCGCTGCGCGTCCGGGACACCGTCACCGCGATCGGCGCGCTCAGCTCCGCCGGGTACATCGGACGCTCCGACGCCCTCGACCTCGACGACGCCTACCGCTACCTGCGGGTACTCGAGCACCGCATCCAGCTCATGCAGATGCGCCGCACGCACCTGATGCCCGAGGACGAGTTCGCGCTGCGGGCCCTCGCCCGGTCCTCGCAGGGCTGCCTGGTCACCGTGCGCCCGAGCCCCCAGACCCTTCACGACACGTGGCAGCGGACCCGGAAGCTCGTTCGGCGGCTCCACGAGTCGATCTTCTACCGGCCCCTGCTCAACAATGTGGCGACACTGCGGCCGGAGGACGTCCAGCTGACGGCCGAGGCAGCGCAGGCCCGCCTCGCCGCACTGGGCTACCTGGACCCGAGGGGGGCCATGCGCCATATCGAGGCCCTCACCGGCGGTCTCCGGCGGCGTGCGATGCTGCAGCGGCAGCTGCTGCCCATCCTGCTGGGGTGGTTCGCCGACGGCGTGGACCCCGACGCCGGCCTGCTCGGGTTCCGCCGCCTCAGCGAGTCGCTGGGGGAGAGCCACTGGTACCTCGGGATGCTGCGCGACTCCAACGCCGCCGCCGAGCGGCTCTGCGCCGTCCTCTCCAGCAGCCGCTTCATCACCGACCTGCTGGAGGTCTCACCCGAGTCGACGCAGTGGCTCGGCTCCGACGCCGCACTGGTCCCGGACACCTTCGACGCGCAGTGGCAGGAGATCCGGTCGAAGATGTCGCGGCATCCGGAGCAGGGGGAGGCCATCCGGCTGATCCGGTTGATCCGCCGTCGGGAGCTGCTGCGCATCGCGGTCGCCGACAGCTCGAAACTGCTGTCGCAGATGCAGGTGGGAGAGGCGCTCGCCGACGCCGACCGCGCCGCGATCCTCGGCGCCCTGCACGTGGCCGAGACCGCGGTGTTCGCCACCGAGGAGCAGCTCACCGACGTCGTCGTCATGGCGATGGGACGCCAGGGCGGCCGGGAGATCACCTACGGCTCGGACGCCGACGTCATCTACGTCCACCGTCCGTTCCCGGGCGCCGACGAGGCGGCGGCGCAGAAGCAGGCGGAGGCGATCGTGTCCCGGCTCGCCGCCCTCCTCACCCAGCCGTGCAAGCCGCCGGTGCTCGCCGAGCGCGTCCTCGAGATCGACGCCGCCCTCCGCCCGGAGGGCAAGCAGGGCGCGATGGTGCGGTCCCTGGAGTCCTACCGCGAGTACTACCGGCGCTGGTCGCTCGTCTGGGAGGCGCAGGCGCTGCTGCGGGCACGGCCCCTTGCTGGCGACGACGGGCTGGCCGCCGAGTTCCTGGAGGTCATCGACCCCGTGCGGTACCCGAAGGAGCTCGGCGAGACGGACGTGCGGGAGATCCGTCGCATCAAGGCCAGGGTGGAGTCCGAGCGGCTCCCGCGCGGCGCCGACCCGTCGCGGCACCTGAAGCTCGGGCGCGGCGCGCTGAGCGACGTGGAGTGGCTCGTGCAGCTGCTGCAGCTCCAGCACGCCCGGGCGGTCCCCGCGCTGCGCGTGCAGTCCACGCTGGCCGCACTCGAGGTGATCGAGGCGGAGGGACTGCTCCCCGCCGAGGACGTCGCCACGCTCCGGGACGCCTGGAGCCTGGCCACGCGCATCCGTGCCGCGAACGTCATCTGGACGGGGCGCGGCTCCGACCTGCTGCCGTCCCCCCGCCGCGACCTCGAGGCGGTCGCGCGGTGGTGCGGATACGGGCCCGGCAGCGGCGCGGACCTCGAGGAGGACTACCTGCGCGTGACGCGGCGCAGCAGGGCCGTCTTCGAGCGGCACTTCTACGGGTACTAGTCGTTCCCGTCGAGGGAACGACGACGGCGGCCGTCCCGTGGAGGGAGGGCCGCCGTCGTCGTTCCGTGCTGGTGGTGCCAGGTGCTGCTAGACGCCGTAGTAGAGCTCGAACTCGTAGGGGTTCGGGCGCAGCGAGAGCGGCTTGATCTCCATCTCACGCTTGTAGTCGATCCACGTGTCGATCAGGTCCTGGGTGAACACGTCGCCGGCCTGCAGGAACTCGTTGTCCGCCTCGAGGGCCAGCAGGGCCTCCTCCAGGGAGCCGGGCGCCTTCTGGATGTCCTTGGCCTCCTCGGCGGGGAGCTCGTAGAGGTCCTTGTCGATCGGCTCGGCGGGCTCGATGCGGTTCTTGATGCCGTCCAGGCCTGCCATGAGCTGCGCGGCGAACGCCAGGTACGGGTTCGACGAGGGGTCCGGCGCGCGGAACTCGATGCGCTTGGCCTTCGGGTTCGAGCCGGTGATCGGGATACGGATACCGGCGGAGCGGTTGCCCTGCGAGTAGACCATGTTGACCGGGGCCTCGAAGCCCTTCACCAGGCGGCGGTAGGAGTTCACCGTCGGGTTGGTGAAGGCGAGGACGGCCGAGGCGTGCTTGAGCAGTCCGCCGATGTACCAGCGGGCCATGTCGGACAGGCCGGCGTAGCCGCGCTCGTCGTAGAACAGCGGCTGGCCGCCGCTCCACAGCGACTGGTGGCAGTGCATGCCCGAGCCGTTGTCCCCGAAGACGGGCTTCGGCATGAACGTGGCCGTCTTGCCCCACGCGTCGGAGACGTTCTTCACGATGTACTTGAACTTCTGCAGGTCGTCCGCAGCGTGCGTCATGGTGGTGAACTTGTAGTTGATCTCCGCCTGGCCTGCACCGCCCACCTCGTGGTGCGAACGCTCGACCTCGAGGCCGGCCTTGTCCAGCTCGACGCAGATCGCGTCGCGGAGGTCGGCCTGCTTGTCGACGGGGGACACGGGGAAGTACCCGCCCTTGAAGGGCGTCTTGTTGCCGAGGTTGCCGCCGGCCTCCTCGCGGCCGCTGTTCCAGGGTGCCTCGATGGAGTCGACCTTGTAGAAGCTGCCCTGCGGGGAGGACTCGTACTGCACGTTGTCGAAGATGAAGAACTCGGCTTCGGGAGCGAAGAACGCGGTGTCCGCGATGCCGGTCGAGGACAGGTAGGCCTCGGCCCGCTCGGCGACGCTGCGCGGATCGCGGTGGTAGGGGTCACCGGTCCGCGGGTTCACGATGGAGAAGTTGAGCGCGAGGGTCTTCTCGGTGCGGAAGGGGTCGATGAACGCGGTGGTCACGTCCGGGATGAGCTGCATGTCCGACTCTGCGATGCCCTGGAAACCGCGGATCGAGGACCCGTCGAAGAGCTGGCCGTGGATGAAGAAGTCCGCATCGACCGACTTCGCGGGGACATTGAAGTGCTGCTGCACTCCCGGGAGATCGGTGAAGCGGACATCGACGAACCTGATGTCCTCGTCGGCGATGAATGTGAGGACCTCGTCCGCATTTATAAACATCGATTCATGCTCCTAACGCATGGCTGGGGGAACGACCCGGCGCCAGCGCGTGTCCCTGCTCCGCTCAGTGGTCACGAGCTCTGGCAGGAGGAAACGCTGCCGCCGACTCGTCCCAACTGTAGGAGCGGGCAGTTTCCCGCCGGTGTCGTTGTTGTTTCCGGGACGTTACTTGACGTGAACTGCGCTCTTCACCCTAGCGCCTTCGGATGGGCGGAGGCATAATGCGCCGGGCGGCTGCCGGTAGGCTGGAAGGCGTGGTGAACAGACAGGACCTGGGCTCGTGGATGGAGGGCCCGCCGCCGTCGGGCGATCAGCAGTGGCCCGGGCAGAGGCTGGGGCGTCCCGAATCGGGGCCCGGGTCGATAGCCCGCTTCGGCCCCAGGGCGGGGGCACTCCTGATCGACTGGCTAATCTGCTCGCTGCTCTCGGCGGCCTTCTTCGGCTACGACGGCGTCGCGACGCTGGCCATCTTCCTCGTGGAGCAGGTCCTGTTCGTCGGCTTCTTCGGCTACAGCATCGGTCACCGCATCCTGCGGATGCAGGTGCAGACACTCGACGGCAGGCCCGCCGGCTTCCTGACGGCGCTCATCCGCAGCGTGCTGCTGTGCCTCGTGATCCCGCCGCTCGTCATCGATCCCGACCAGCGGGGACTCCACGACCGCGTCCGGAACACCGGACTGTTCCGCATCTGACACGCCTCCCGGCGTCTCCGGCGCCTCTCCCGGTACGCCTCCGGATACACGAAGGGCCCCTCCCCGGTGGGGAGGGGCCCTTCGTTCGGCTCGTCAGCGACCGCGCATGGCCTTGCGGTCCGGGCGGGCGCGCATGGGGTCCACGCCCTTGGGGATCGGCAGCTTCGTGCCGAGGGCCGTCAGCCGCTTGTCGACCGCGTGCACCTCCTGCTTGGTGAGGGTCTTCTTCAGTTTCTGCACCGCCTTCGGGACCTTCGCCAGCGGGACCTGGCGTTCGTCGCGGCCCGTCTCGATCACGTGCACGGGTACGTTGGGGATGATGCGCGCCATCTTGCGCTTCTCGCCGTCGATCAGCTGCTTCACCCGCGTGGACGGACCCTCGGAGACGAGGATGACGCCGGGTCGTCCGATGACGCGGAACACGGCGTCCTGCGTCCGCGGGTTCACGGCGACCGGCTGCTCCTGCAGGATCCATCCGCGGCGCAGGACGCTGAGGGCCGCACCGGCGGCGCCGGGCCTCCCCTCGATCTGGGAGAACGCCGCCCGCTCGGCCCTGCGCGACAGGATGAAGATCGCCGCGAGGAACGCCAGCGGGATCGCGATGATCATCAGGGTGATGACGTTGTTGATCAGGAGGCCGATGAGCAGCCCCACGGCGATGATGCCGACGAAGGCCAGCAGCATGAACCAGACCACACTGGGATCATTGCGCCGCGTCATCTTGAAGACCTCGGCCACCTGCTTCATGCGCCCGGTCTTCTTGGGCCCCTTCTCGGCTTTCGGCTTGCGGGAGAACAGCCGTCGTCTGGGCGGGGGGCCTGAAGGATCGATCGCGTGTGACATAGTGCTTCGATTCTACGGGATGCCGGGACGACGACGGCGGCGGCGGGCGGCCGCCGTCCTGCGTGTGACTAGCCGGCCAGGAGCGAGGACGCCTCCTGCGAGGCCGATCCGGAGTCGTCCAGGTGGGCGAGTTCCGGGGGAAGTTCGAGTCCCTTCTTCCTCATGGCGCGGGCCCAGAGGCGGCCGGCGCGGTACGAGGAGCGCACGAGCGGCCCGCTCATGACACCGAGGAAGCCGATCTGCTCCGCCTCCTCGCTGAGCTCCACGAACTCGGCGGGCTTGACCCACCGGTCCACGGGAAGGTGACGCTCGCTCGGCCGCAGGTACTGCGTGATCGTGATGAGGTCGCATCCCGCATCGTGAAGATCCCGGAGCGCAGCGGAGATCTCCTCGCGCGTCTCCCCCATCCCGAGGATCAGGTTGGACTTGGTGACCATGCCTCGGTCGCGCCCCTGCGTGATCACGTCGAGTGAGCGCTCGTACCGGAAGGCCGGGCGGATGCGCTTGAAGATACGGGGGACCGTCTCGACGTTGTGCGCGAAGACCTCCGGTGCCGCGTCGCAGATGGCCGCGATGTGCTCGGGGCGGCCGGAGAAGTCGGGGATGAGGATCTCCACGCCCGTGCCGGGGTTCATGCTGTGGATCTGCCGGATGGTCTCGGCATACAGCCAGACGCCTTCGTCGGGCAGGTCGTCGCGGGCCACGCCCGTCACGGTGGCGTAGCGCAGGTTCATGGACCGGACGGACTGCGCCACCTTGAAGGGCTCGCTGCGGTCGAGCGGCTGCGGCTTGCCGGTGTCGATCTGGCAGAAGTCGCACCGCCTCGTGCACTCCGAACCGCCGATCAGGAAGGTGGCCTCGCGGTCCTCCCAGCACTCGAAGATGTTCGGGCACCCCGCCTCCTCGCAGACGGTGTGCAGCCCCTCCTTCTTCACGAGGTTCTTCATCGACACGAACTCCGGCCCGATGTTGACCTTCGCCTTGATCCAGTCGGGCTTGCGTTCGACGGGTGTCTCGGCATTGCGCGCCTCGATGCGCAGCAGGCGGCGACCCTCGGGGGCAAGACTCACAGGAAAGCTCCTTCTGGATGGGTGTCTCGGGCGGTGCCGTCCGCGGGGGCGGTGTCGGCGGTGTCCGTTCGGGGTGTGTCGGGGCCGTCCTCGCCCACCAGCACCGCCTCATTCTTGCGCAGTTCGGCTTCGATGAGCGACACGACCTCCGCCGGGGTGACCGTCCGTCCCAACTCGGCGGAGATGGAGGTGACGCCTGCGTCGCTGATCCCGCAGGGGACGATCTGCTGGAAGGGGGCGAGGTCGTTGCTGCAGTTGACGGCGAAGCCGTGCATCGTGACGCGGTCCTTGACCCTGATGCCGATCGCCGCGATCTTGCGCGCCGGACGCCCGTCCGCCGCGGCCAGCCATACGCCGGACCGGCCGTCGATCCTGATGCCGTCGATACCGAACGTCCCGAGGGAGGCGATGATGACCTCCTCGAGGGTGGAGACGTACTCGGCGACCCGGGCGGGATCGCGCAGCGCGAGAACGGGGTACCCGACCAGTTGCCCGGGACCGTGCCAGGTGAGCTTCCCGCCGCGATCGACCGGCACCACCGGCGTCCCGTCGAAGGGTCGCTCGTGGTCCTCGGTTCGCCTGCCGGCGGTGTAGACGGCGGTGTGCTCGAGGAGGAGCACCGTGCTGGGCGCCGTACCGGCGACCACCTGCTCGTGCAGCGCCTTCTGCATGTCCCAGCCCTGCGTGTACTCGACGTAGTCCGGGGCGAGGCCGACGCGCGACAGTGCAAGAGTCATGGGACAAGCCTAGTCCCGTCCGCCGACACCTCCTGCAGACATCCTCCGCTCGCCGAACCGGGCCCTCCGTGCCGCTCAGCCCGGCAGCTCGAACGTCGCGCCGAGTCTCACCAGGCGCCACTCGTTGCCTGCCCTCCGCACCTCGAAGTGGAGGACCGGCGACACCGGGTTGCACTGCGCCTGGAACCTCCAGAAGTCCGCCCGGTACCCGCGCGTCACCGGTTCGTCGTCGGGGAACCTCGGGGCCACGGGCAGGGCACGCCAGGTGGACCAGTGCCGGCTGTCGCCGATGACGCGCCACAGCGATCCGCGCCAGCGCAGGGCGAGGGGCCGCCGTATGCCCCTGCTGTCGTCGAAGGTGACGACTACGGCCTCGTCGAAGGGCCGCCACGCGCCGGCGGGATCGGGAGAACTGGAATTCATGGCACACCTGTTCCGCGGAAGTCTGGAGATTAAAAATAGAACATATGTTCTATCGGGACAAGCGGTTCGTCTCCCGATGGTCCTCAGCCTGTGGACAACGGCGCGGAGGATCCTCCGGTCGCCTACAACTGATGCATGAGCGACACCAGGGGACGGTTCGAGGCACACCGGCACGCCGGGTCGGACCGCTGCTCGGACAACGGGCCGGACGCGCTGCCGGACGCGCTGTCGGACGCGCTGGAGGACGAGCTGCTGCCGCTGGACCCCGACGAGGAGGCCGAGCGGCCCCGCGCAGAGGGGCTACGCGTCGGGCGTCTGCTGGGACGCGGGGGGACGTCCTCCGTCTGGCTCGTGACGGACGACGGCGGACGACGGTTCGCGCTCAAGGTGCGCCTGACGCGACCCGCAGAGCCTGCTGCAGCCCGTCGCCCCACGGCGTCGCCCGGGCCGGCGTCGCATGGGCGCCGGGCAGCCGCGCCGCGCGATCCGGTCCCTGCACCGCCGTCCCGGTCCTCCGTCGGCCGTCCTCGCCCTCCGGAGACCGATCCGAGCGGGACCGCAGGCCGTCGAGCCGCGTCCGAGCTCTTCGAAGGCCCCGACGGCGTGGAGGACCGGGGAGACCTGGAGCAGGAACTCCGCCTCCTGCAGCGGTTCGCCCACCAGCACCTCCTCGGTGTGCACCGGCTGATCGACACGGACCGCGGCCCGGGTCTGCTCATGGACCTGGCCCTGGGAGGATCACTGCTGGGCCTGGTGACCAGCAGGGGGCCGCTTCCCGTCTCGGAGGTGGTCACGGCGCTCGTGCCCGTCGCGCAGGTACTCGATCATCTGCACGGTGCCGGCGCCCTCCATGGCGACGTCACGCCTGCCAACATCCTCTTCACGCACGAGGGCAAACCCCTGCTCGGGGACTTCGGGACCGCGCGGCTCCTCGGATCCGCCGACGGCGCGGTCGTGGGCACGGCGGGCTTCATCGACCCGGCCCGGGGAGGGTCCTTCGATGCGGGAGCGGACGTGTTCGCGCTGGCCGCCGTCACCTGGTTCGCGCTGACGGGACGCGTCCCCGGTCCCACCGACCAGCGACCCCCGCTCGCCCTGATCGTGCCGGAGGTCCCACCGCAGCTCATGCAGCTCATCGAGGACGGTCTCGATGCCGACAGAGAGCGCCGACCCACACCGGACCGGTTCGCGAGGACCCTGCTGGTGAGCGCCCGTCCGGAGCCCGTGGACCTGGCGGGAGCGGTGCACGCCAGCGTCCTGCCCGAACTGCTGACGCGCCGCACCGATACCACTCCGGCCGCTCCTCGGTCGGGGGTGCGGCGGATCCTCGCCCGTCGCGGCACCGGGAGAACCGGGTTCCGCAGCCCGGCGGCTGCACAGCTCCCCACCGATCCGTCCGCGGCCGGTCGCCGCGCGTATGCCGGCCGACCCTCGTCACGGGAGCCTCGTGAGGCGTCGGGGCGCGGGTCGGCCGGACCGTCGAGGCGACCAACGCGCCACGGAGCGACGGGGTACGGTCCGCACGGATCCTCAGGACGGGGGATACGCGTCGTCGGTGTCGTGGCGGGCCTGGCCGCCCTCGTGCTCCTGGTCGCGGGCGTCGCGCTGACCTCGGGTGGCTTCGCTGCACCGGGCGCGGTGTCGGTCGGGACCGGGCGCGCCGGAGCAGGTGCGCCCGACAGCTCGCCGTCCTCGTCCGAGGCGGGTGGGACGCCCGGGGACGGGACCGGTGAGGGAAGCGTGCGGGTGACGCCCGCCGACATGGGACCCGTCGGGACGTCGGCTCCTGACGATGGTCAGCGTCCGCCCGACCCGACCGCGGCGCTGATGCGACTCGCGGCCCTCCGCGCGACGGCGTTCACCACCGCGGATCCCGCCGTCCTCGCCGATATCGATGTGGAGGGGTCACCGGCGATGGCCGCCGACAGGGAAGCCGTCACTGCGCTCGCCGGGACGGGCAGGAGACTCAGCGACCTCTCGATCACCATCCGGGATCCCGCGGTACTCGCCGGGGCGGATCTCGAGGCCCTTCCGGCGGTCCGAGCACTCCCCGCGGTCGCCTCGCCGCCTCCGGCCACCGACGTCGCGGTCCTCCGGGCGACGGCTGCTCTCTCCTCCTACACCGAGACCGACGCGGAAGCGGATCGCGGGGCGGGACCGATGGTCACCGCGGATACGGCGTCGCCCGATGAGCACCCTGGCCCCCTCATGGCCGCGGGCCGGCAGGAGCTGATCTTCATCCTCTGGGAGTCCGGGCTCGGCTGGCGGATCCACACCGTGGTGACGGCGTCGGAGTGAAGGACTCGGTGCCGGCTGTCCGAACGGGTGCCGGATCCGGGCGGTCCACCGGGCGCCGAGCCCGGGTGGGAGCCTAGCGCTTGGCGGTGCGGCGCACCCATGCCGCGAGCGCCTCCGGCGTGGGCTCGTCGAAGGAGAATCCTGCGCCCACCAGGGCTCGGGGTTCCATCCGCGCGCTCGTGAGCAGGAGCTCCTGGCCCAGCTGGCCGATCACGAAGGTCAGGATGGCACCGGGCACGCGGAACCAGACCGGTCGGTGGAACGCCCTGCCCAGGCCGATCGTGATCGCGTCCATGGTCGCCGGCGCCGGCGCGCTCAGGTTGACGGGACCCGAGACGGGCGCCGTCAGGAGGAACTCGAGGGCGCGCACCTCGTCGTTGATGCTGATCCAGGGCCACCACTGTCGGCCGGAGCCGATGGACGTGCCGGCGAAGAGGCGGATGGGGATGAGCAGATTGGGCAGGGCGCCGCCCTCGTGCGCCATCACGATGCCCGTCCGGGCCAGCACGACCCGGACAGTGTCGGGAGCCCGGAGTGCTTCGGCTTCCCAGCGGCGGCAGATGTCCGCCATGAGGGTCCCGCCCGAGGAGGAGTGCTCGGTGAGGATCTCGTCGCCGCGGTCCCCGTAGTAGCCCGACGCCGACTGGCTGATGAACACCGCCGGCGGGTTCGCGGCCCTCCGCATGGCCTCGACCAGTGTCCTGGTCGCGGTGATCCGTGACGCGTAGAGCGTCTCCTTGTAACTCCTCGTCCAGAGCCCGCCGGCGATGCCCGCACCGGAGAGGTTGACGACGGCGTCGGCCCATTCGACCGCCTCTGCGTCGAGCTCGCCCGCGGACGGATTCCAGCGGACCTCCTGCGGGCCGCGGGCCGCCCTGCGCACCAGACGCCTGATCTCGTGGTTCGTCTCGAGGTGACGGATGAGGGCTGTGCCGATGGTCCCGGACGCGCCGGCGAGGAGGATGCGCATGGCACCATCGAACCATCTGTGCCGCCCGAAGGGTACCGGCGGCGGCATCGGCGGTCCTGCCGTCCCGCCCCGGAGTGCTGCGGGAACGGGCGCGTCGGGCCTGCGAGGAGGCACACCGCCGTGGCTAAGATCGACCAATGGGCTCCGACTACCTCCGCTACCCGCACCTCCACGGCAACCGGGTCACCTTCGTCGCAGAGAACGATGTCTGGGTGGCTCCGCTGGCCGGGGGCCGCGCCTGGCGCATCTCCGCGCTGCAGCTCGCCGCCAGAACGCCGCGCTTCTCGCCGGACGGAACGACGATCGCGTGGACCGTCGTGCAGGGCGGGGCGCCGGAGGTCGTCGCGGCCGACGTCGAGGGCGGGAGCTTCCGCCGGCTCACCTACTGGGGTCACCAGAGCACCCGCGTCAAGGGCTTCACCGCTGAGGGCGAGGTCCTGGCGACCAGCGCCTTCCGGCACGAGGACTCCCGCCTCGGCTGGGCCTACCGTGTCCCGCTCGACGGGTCGTCCCAGTCCGTCCTCCCGTTCGGCCCCGTGGACACGATCGTGGAGGGTCCCGCGCTCGCGGGCGGGACGCCGACGGTCATCGGCAGCGTCCTGACCCGGGAACCCGCGTGGTGGAAGCGCTACCGGGGCGGCACCGCCGGCAAGTTCTGGATGGACGCGGACGGCAGCGGGCACTTCGAGCGGTTCCTGCGCGAGCTCGACGGCAATCTCAGCGACCCGATGTGGGTCTCGGACCGTCTGGCCTTCCTGTCCGACCACGAGGGTCACGGCAACCTGTACTCCGTGGACCGCCGGGGCCTGGACCTGCGCAGGCACACGGACCACGACCGGTTCTACGTCCGCCACGCGAGCACCGACGGCGCCGGGATCGTCTACGAGTCGGCGGGCCGCCTCTGGCACCTCCCGACCCTCGACCAGGAGGCCGTGCCCCTGGCCATCACGCTCGGCTCGGCGTCCACGGCCCGCCGGCCCCAGCCCCTCGTGGTGGAACGGCACCTCGCCGCGGCCGTGCCGACGACGGACGGTTCCGCGTCGGTCGTCGAGGCGCACGGTACGCTCCACTGGCTCACCCACCGGGACGGTCCGTCACGCGTCGTCGAGGCTGCTCCCGGAGTGCGCGCACGCCTCGGCCGGCCGGTGGACGGCTCCCGTGTCGCCTACATCGCCGACGCCGACGGCGAGGAGGCGCTCTACATCCGGGACGTGTTCGCAGGCGCCCGCAACGGGGGACCGGAGCCGGCCGGACGGGAGGACGCCGTCCGACCTCCCTCAGCGACGCCGCAGCAGGGAGCCGGCGCCCCCTCGGACGGTGACCCATCGGACGGCGACGCCGCGGTGCTCGAGGCGCAGGCGGCGGGAGCCCTCGACGGTGCGCAGCGCTTCGGGTTCGAAGGACGCTTCCGCGCGTCCGCGCTCGCCGTGAGCGCGGACGGCTCCCGCATCGCCGTCGCCTCCGAGACGGGAGTTCTCGAGATGGTGACGCTCACGACCGGTGAGCACCGGCGCATCGCCACGACCGGGCACGGGGTGATCGAGTCGCTCGCCTTCTCCCACGATTCGGCGTGGCTCGCCTGGGCCGAACCCATGGCGCAGGAGGGGACACGCAGCCGCATCCGGCTGGCTGCGGTGTCGACGCCGGCCGAGGGGACAGGGACCACCGGGAACGCCGCGGTCCACGGATCCGCCGGGATCATCGACGTGACCGACGGGCGTTTCCGTGACTGGTCTCCCGTGTTCACGCGCGACGGCAAGTACCTCGCCTTCCTCTCGGACCGCAGTTTCGACCCCGTGTACGACACCCACCGCTTCGACCTGAGCTTCCCCGCCTCGACCAAGCCCTACCTCGTGGCCCTCGCGGCAGGGACGCCGTCGCCGTTCGGGCCGAGCGCGGCGCCCGCCGGCACCGGGGACGCCGCCGGTGAGGCTCCCGCAGCGGACGGCGCCGCCGAGGGGGAGAAGACCGTCGTCGTCGACCCCGCCCTCCTGATGGCGCGCACCCTCGCGCTCCCCGTCGCTCAGGGCACCTATGACGACCTCCGGGCAGTGGACGGCGCCCTGCTCTGGACGGCCGGTGACATCGGGGGAGTCACGGGCGACGGGCGCGCATCCTCCTCGACCGAGGAGCCGCCGCGGCGCCTCGAGCGTTTCGACATGAGCCGCAGGACCGTCGAGGTCCTCGCGACGGAGATCGACGCCGTCGAGGTCAGCAGGGACGGTGCGACGGCGGTGTTCACCGCGGACGGGAAGGTCACCGCGATCCCCACCGACGGCAGGACCGACGCGGACTCGCCGAAGCGTGTCGATGTGGCCCTCAAACGCATCCGGGTGACCCTCGATCCGGTGAGCGTGTGGCAACAGGCCTTCGACGAGGCCTGGCGCCTGCAGCGTGACTTCTACTGGACCGAGGACATGGCGGGGGTCGACTGGGACGGCGTCCGGGAGCGGTACCTGCCTCTCGTCGACCGCCTCGGGTCGCACGACGACCTCGCGGACCTGCTGTGGGAGCTGCACGGTGAACTCGGCACCTCCCACGCCTACGTGGCCCCGAAGCTCGTGACGGAGCCCGGGGGACACCAGGGCTTCCTCGGCGCGGACCTCGTGCCCGCGGACGGCGGGTGGGCCGTGACCCGGGTCTTCGACGCCGAGTCCTCCGACCCCCAGGCGGTCTCGCCGTTGAGCGCACCCGGGGTCGCCGTGGTGGCCGGCGACGTGATCGAGGCCGTCGACGGCGTTCCCGTGCCGGAGGTCTTCGGTCCGTCCGTCCTCCTGACCGGTGCGGCCGGCATCGCCGTCGAGCTCACGGTCCGGTCCGGTGGGACTCCGGGTCCGCGCCGCCGCGTCGCGGTCGTGCCCCTGCGCAGCGAGGAGCGCCTGCGGTACCAGAACTGGGTCGCGGCCAATCGGACCGCCGTCCAGCGGGCGTCCGACGGGCGCTTCGGCTACCTGCACATCCCCGACATGGTGGCCCACGGATGGGGCCAGCTGCACCGCGACCTCGACCGCGAGACAGCCCGCGACGCCCTGGTGATCGACGTACGGCGCAACCGGGGAGGCCACACCTCCCAGCTCGTCGCCGAGCTGATCGGCAGGCGCGTCACGGCGTGGTCGATGCCCCGCGGCGAGGTGCCCGGCACCTACCCGGCGCACGCGCCGCGCGGGCCGGTCGTCGTCCTGACGGACGAGTTCGCCGGATCCGACGGCGACATCATCACGCAGGTGGCGAAGCTGCGGGGGATCGGGCCGGTGATCGGCACCAGGACCTGGGGCGGGGTGATCGGCATCGACGGTCGGTTCACGCTGGCGGACGGGACGGGTGTCAACCAGCCGCGGTACGGCTTCCACGTGACGGGTGGCGTGGGCTGGGGGATCGAGAACCACGGCGTGGACCCGGACGTCGAGGTGCCGTTCCCTCCGCAGGCGTACGCCGCGGGCGAGGACCCGCAGCTCGAGCACGGGCTGGCGGTCCTCCGTGAGATGCTCGCCGAGGCCCCCACGGATGTTCCCCCCGCGAAGGAGGGCTACCCCTCCCGCCGACCGGGACCGCTGCCGCCTCGCCCGCAGGAGTCCCGCGGCTGACCCCGGACGGCTGACCCCGGGCGGAACCGCGGTCAGGACGGAGCAGCAGCCGGGCAGAGGGAAGGCCCCGGACACCGTCCGGGGCCTTCCCTGGTTCCTGTGGCGAGTCCGGTCAGCCCTGCAGCGTCGCCGTGAGCGAAATGTCCTTCACTGCAGCGAGGGCCTGCGACACGGGGCAGCCCTCCTTGGCGGCCTGCGCCACGCGCTGGAAGTCCTCCTCGGACAGGCCCGGCACCGTCGCGTCGAGCGTGAGGCGGATCGCCGTGATGCCGGTGCCCGGCTGGAAATCCACCTCGGCCTTCGTCTCCACGCGCTCCGGAGTCTTGCCTTCCTCGCCGAGGGCGTGGCTGAAGGCCATCGAGAAGCACGCGGAGTGCGCCGCCGCGATGAGCTCCTCGGGGCTCGTCTTGCCGCCCGACTGCTCGGCGCGTGCCTTCCAGGTGACGTCGTAGGTGCCGAGGCCGGACGAGTCGAGCGTGACCTGGCCTGAGCCGGTGGGGAGGTCCCCACTCCAGACGGTGTGGGCTGTACGAACGGTAGCCATGGTTCTCCTTGCTGTCGGGCGGACGCGGAGATCGCATCCGGTACTTCACCCCCATCCTAGGGAGCGCCGCGACGGACTTCCACGACAGGTCTGGAACTCCTGCCCCGGACGCACAGGAGCCGCCTCCCGGGCGGGAGGCGGCTCCTTGAATCGGCCGGGCGGGTCCTACAGTCCGAGGTCGGACTCGAAGGCGCCACCCTCGAGGCGTGCCTTGAGCGTCTGCAGGAATCGTCCCGCATCGGCGCCGTCCACCAGGCGGTGGTCGTACGTGAGGCTGAGGTACATCATCGAGCGGATCGCGATGGTGTCGTCGCCGTCCACGCCCGTGACGACCACGGGGCGCTTGACGATGATGCCGGTCCCGAGGATGCCGACCTGCGGCTGGTTGATGATCGGCGTGTCGAACAGGGCACCGGCCGAGCCGATGTTCGTGATCGTGAAGGTGCCGCCCGAGAGCTCGTCGGGGCCGATCTGGCCGTTGCGGGTGCGTGCACCCACGTCGGCGATCTTCTTCGCCAGGCCGCCGAGGTTGAGGTTGCCGGCGTCCTTGATGACGGGGACCAGGAGCCCCTTCTCGGTGTCGACCGCGATCGCGAGGTGCTCGGCGTCGTGGTACGTGACCTCCTTCTTCTCCTCGTCGAAGGACGCGTTCAGCTTCGGGTGCTGCTTGAGCGCCTCGGTGACGGCCTTCGAGATGAAGGGGAGGAAGGTGAGCTTGGCGCCGTTCTGCGCCTGGAAGGTGTCCTTGGACGCCGTCCGCAGCTTGGCGATGCGGGTCATGTCGACCTCGATGACCTGCGTGAGCTGCGCTGAGACCTCCAGTGACTCGCGCATGCGCTTGGCGATGGTCTGCCGGATGCGCGGGGCCTTCTCGACGGTCCCGCGGAGCTTGGAGGGCTCGACGGCGGGAGCCGTGGGCTTCGACGGCGCGACAGGCGCGGCGGACGGTGCACCCTGCGGGGCGGCTACGGGTGCCGCCTGCTCGGCCTTGCGGGCTCCGGCGGCCTCCAGGACGTCCTGCTTCCGGATACGGCCGCCGACGCCGGTGCCCTTGACCGTCGAGAGGTCGACGTCGTTCTGGTTCGCCAGGCGGCGGACGAGGGGCGTGACGTAGGAGGCGTCCGACCCTGCGGAGTCCGACGGCGCGGACTCCTGCACGGCAGGCTTCTCCTGCGCCGCGGACTTCTCCTCGGCGGCGGGCTGCGGTGCGGGCGCGCCGCTCGCGTCGTCGTCGGTCTCGGAGGTCTTAGAGGCGCGCCCGGCTTCCTTGTCGGCGCCGGGCTTCTCGGTGGGGGAGTCGGCGCGTTCCTCGGCGGGAGCTGCGACGAGCGGCTCACCCGAGGCGGCCTCCACCTTCTTCGGGGCGTTTGCACCGGAACCGATCACGGCGAGGACGGCGCCGACCTCGGCGGTCTCGTCCTCGTTGACCCGGATCTCCTGCAGCTTGCCCGCGACGGGGGACGGGATCTCGGTGTCCACCTTGTCGGTGGAGACCTCGAGGAGGGGCTCGTCGACCTCGACGTCGTCGCCGACCTCCTTCAGCCAGCGGGTGACGGTTCCTTCGGTGACGCTCTCGCCCAGGGCGGGCAGCGTGACCTCGGTGCCCTCGCCGGAACCACCGGAGGCGTCGGAATCACTGCCGGCGGGCGCGGCGTCGGGCTGCGGCGCCTCCTGGGCCGCGGGCTGCTCCGGTTCGGCCGGGGTCTCGGCAGGGGCTGCGGCTGCGCTGTCGGAGCCGCTGTCGCCGGACCCGCCGCCCGAACCGTCGCCGATCCGTACGAGGGGCGCGCCGACCTCGGCGGTCTCGTCCTCGGCGACGAGGATCTCCTCGATCACGCCCGCGATGGGCGAGGGGATCTCGGTGTCGACCTTGTCGGTGGAGACCTCGAGGAGGGGCTCGTCGACCTCGACACGGTCCCCGACCTGCTTGAGCCAGCGGGTGACGGTGCCTTCGGTGACGCTTTCACCGAGAGCGGGCAAGTTCACGGATTCAGACATAATGCGCCCGTTTCTCCTTCGTAGATCGTTCCTTGGCAGCTGGTCGACGAGCGGGGCCCGCTCAGCTGGACGTGCGTTGATTTCCTGCTCCCGAGCTTAGTCCAAGCCCCCGGAGCGTGGACCGGGCCCGGAGAGGGCCCGGTCCCTTGCCTCATCCGTGCAGCGGCTTGCCGGCGAGGGCGAGGTGGGCCTCTCCGAGCGCTTCGTTCTGCGTGGGGTGTGCATGGATGAGCGGGGCGACGTCCTCGGGGTAGGCCTCCCAGTTCACGATCAGCTGCGCCTCGCCGATCTGCTCGCCCATGCGGCTGCCGAGCATGTGGACGCCCACGATCGGGCCGTCCTTCTCGCGGACGAGCTTGACGATGCCGCCGGTGCCGATGATCGAGCTCTTGCCGTTGCCGGCCAGGTTGTACTCGTGCGTCTCGACGCGGTCGTCACCGAACTTCTCGCGCGCCGCCTTCTCGGTGTAGCCGACGGACGCGATCTCGGGGTCGCTGTAGGTGACCTTGGGGATGTTGAGGTCGGCGACGACGACGGGCTTCAGGCCGGCGATCTCCTCGGCGACGAAGATGCCCTGCTGGAAGCCGCGGTGGGCGAGCTGCAGGCCGGGGACGATGTCACCGATCGCGTAGACATTGCCGACGCCGGTGTGCAGGCGCTCGTTGACGATGACGAAGCCGCGGTCCATGGTCAGACCGGCGTCCTCGTAGCCGAGGTCCTTCGTGACCGGTCCGCGCCCCACGGCGACGAGCATGAGGTCCGCCTCGAAGGTCTTGCCGTCCTCGAGGGTGACGACGACGCCGTCGTCGTTCTGCTGCACGGCCTGGAACCGGGTGCCGGTGTTGAACTTGATGCCGCGCTTCTTGAACGCCCGCTCGAAGTTCTTGACGATCGTCGCGTCCTCGTTGGGTACGAGGGAGGGCAGGGCCTCGACGATCGTGACGTCGACGCCGAACGACTTCCAGACGGAGGCGAACTCGCACCCGATGACGCCGCCGCCGAGGATCACGACGCT
Source organism: Arthrobacter sp. MDT2-16 (assembly GCF_054510925.1). Taxonomy (NCBI): domain Bacteria; kingdom Bacillati; phylum Actinomycetota; class Actinomycetes; order Micrococcales; family Micrococcaceae; genus Arthrobacter; species Arthrobacter sp. MDT2-16. The sequence continues at coordinate 195,036 of NZ_JBTNDP010000005.1, read as the reverse complement.
CTTGGGCACGAAGTCCATGGTGAGGGCCTGGTCCGAGGTGATGACCTTCCCGCCGATCTCCAGGCCGGGGAGGCTGCGGGAGAAGGAACCGGTGGCGAGGATGACGTGCTTGCCGGTGTACACGGTGCCGTCGACGTCGATGGTGTTCTGCGACGCCAGCTTGCCCGAGCCCTCGATGACCGTGATGCCCTTGGACTTGATCAGTCCCTGCAGCCCGCGGTACTTGCCGGCGATGATGCCGTCCTTGTACGCGTTGACGGCGGTCATGTCGATCGACTCGAAGCTGGCCTTCACGCCGTACTTCTCCGCGTCGCGGGCGCCGTCGGCGATCTCCGCGGAGTGCAGGAGTGCCTTGGTGGGGATGCAGCCGTTGTGGAGGCAGGTGCCGCCCAGCTTGGCCTTCTCGATGAGACCCACGGTGAAGCCCAGCTGCACCGCGCGGAGTGCCGCGGCGTAGCCGGCGCTGCCTCCGCCGAGTACCAGGATGTCGAATTCTTGCGCAGTTGCCGATCCGGCCACTTGAACGCTCCCTCGCGTGGTCTGTCGACGCGCAGGGCGCGTCGATTGGTAAGTCGATGGCTGTTGCGGTCGCAGGTGCGGTCGCAGGTGCTTTGTGCTCGTTTTTCACCCTATCCCCACCGGGACCCGGCATCCACCCGAAGTGCATGTCGTGTGCGCCATAGTGCCCGCATGTGCGCAGTGTCACGCGCGGGCACCATGGCTCCAGGGACGGGCGGGTGCCACCGATCGGGCGGCACCCGCTTCGGGCGCTACAGGGCGCGGGCCAGGACGTCCTCGACGTAGGCGAGCAGCGTGCGGACGCCGACGCCGGTCCCGGCCTTCGGCGTGTAGCCGTAGGGTGCGCCCTCGTTGAACGCGGGTCCGGCGATGTCGAGGTGCGCCCACGGGATCTTCTCGCCGTCGACCTGCCCGACGAATTCGCGCAGGAACACCGCGGCGGTCATCATGCCGCCGTTCCGCTCGCCGATGTTGGCGATGTCCGCGACCTGGGACTCGAGGCTCGGGCGCAGCTCCTCGGGCAGGGGCATGGGCCAGAACTGCTCCCCGGCGCGGTCGGCCGCGGCCTTGACGGCGTCACGCACACCGTCGTCGCCCATGACGCCGGAGACGCGGGTGCCGAGCGCGATCATCTGGGCGCCGGTGAGGGTCGCGATGTCGATGATGGCGTCGGGCGACTCCTCGCTCGCGGCGGCGAGGCCGTCGGCCATGACGAGGCGGCCCTCGGCGTCGGTGTTGAGGACCTCCACGGTCCGTCCGCCGTAGATCGACAGGACGTCCTCGGGGCGCTGGGCGGACCCCGAGGGCATGTTCTCGGCGAGGCAGAGCCACGCCGTGACCTTCGCGGGCAGGCCCAGTTCGGCGACCGCGAGGAGGGTGGTGAGGACGACGGCGGCGCCGGCCATGTCCAGCTTCATGGTCTGCATGCCGGCGGCGGGCTTCAGCGAGAGTCCGCCGGAGTCGAACGTGATGCCCTTGCCGACGAGGGCCAGGTGCACGGCGGATTTCGCGGGGGAGTACTCGACCTTGACCATGCGCGGCGGGCGCGTGGATCCCTTGCCGACGCCGAGGATGCCCCCGTAGCCGTCACGCTCGAGGCGCTTCTCGTCCATCACGGTGATCTTCACGGGGAGCCCGCGGGAGAGGTCCTTCGCGGCCTGGGCGAAGGTCTCCGGGTACAGGTGGCTCGGCGGCTGGTTCACGAGCGAGCGCGTGGCGTTGACGTTCTTGCCGAGGACGACGGCGCGCCTGAGCGCCGGTGCGAGGTCGGCGTCCTCGGCGACGGCCGTGTGGACGACGACGTCGCGGACCGCCGCCGTGTCCTTCGCGGGCGCCACGGTGCCGTCCGGCTTGATGCCCGACTTGTGGCCCTCGTAGCTGTACGCGCCGAAGGCCGCACCTTCGGCGACGGCGGTCGCGGCGTCCACCGTGTCCGCGGGCAGGGCGAGGACCACGGTCTCGAGGCCGGTCAGCTGACGGACGGCGGCACCGGCGGCACGGCGCAGCGTCTCGTGCCCCAGCACCTCCTCGGCGGCGACCGGTCCCACGCCGGTGAGCACGAGCGAGTCGGCGCCGGTCTCGGGCAGTCCGGGCAGGCGGCGGACCTCGTCGGCGGCGCCGGTGATCCCGAGGACCTGGAGGCTGTCCCCGAGGGCGCGAGCGGCCTTCGCCGGCAGCGGGCTCCCGAGCAGCACCGGCCCGTCGGCCCCCTTGGCGACCCCGATCACGAGTGCGTCGCTCGGGATCTTCCTGAGGTCCTTCGCGGATGCTGTCAGGTGTAGTTCGGTCGTCTTGATCACGGAATCGCTCTCCTCGTGTCCGGATGGGTTGTCCAGATGCTGCTCACTTGCGGTCCGGTATCTGGTGGGCCGGGAACCGTCCTGACGATCCTAGTCTCTGCGCCGTGCCGACCCCGGTGGACGGGGTGGCGGGTCCGGCTGCGGACCGCGCGGCGCGGGCTGCCGGTCCCGGAATGAAGGTGGCGCCGACGGTGTTGATACCGGCAGGAGCCCACCGTCAGGAGAGAGCCATGCTGGACCCACGAACCCTGTACAACACCGACGCCGAGGTCTTCGGCGACCCCGCGAACCGGGGCCTGCCGCTGCTCGTGAGCCTCACCGGCTTCATGGACGCCGGACATGTGGTCTCGCAGATCAGCGAGGAGCTGCTCGAGATCCTCGACCACGACACCGTGGTGGAGTTCGACGCCGACCAGCTCATGGACTACCGCGGGCGGCGCCCGAAGGTCACGTTCGCCGAGGACCACCTGAGGGACTACCAGCCGCACCGCCTGGAACTGCACCGGCTGTACGACGGGCTGGGTGAGCCCTTCCTGTTCCTCACCGGCGTGGAGCCCGATCTGCAGTGGGAGCGGTTCGCGAGCGCCGTCGTCGGACTCGTGCAGGACCTCGACGTCCCGCTCATCTCGTGGATCCACGCGATCCCCATGCCGGTGCCGCACACGCGTCCCATCGGTGTCACGCTGCACGGGAACCGCACGGACATCATCAACGGCATGAACGCCTGGCGTCCCACCGCCGAGCTGCAGGCGTCGATCGGTCATCTCCTGGAACTGCGGCTCATCGAGGCGGGGCACGACGTCGTCGGCCACGTCATCCACGTGCCGCACTACCTCGCCGAGGCCGAGTACCCGCCGGCCGCCGTCGCCGGGCTCGAGTACCTGGGCGCCACCGCCCGCCTGGTGCTGCCCACCGACCGTCTGCGTGAGACCGGGCGCGACGTCGAACGGCAGATCGCACGCCAGGTCGGCAACTCGGCCGAGGTGCAGTCCGTGGTGGCCTCGCTCGAGAAGCGGTACGACGAGTACGCGGACGGCGTCGCTCGTAAGTCGCTGCTCGTCAAGGAGAACAGCGAACTCGCCAGCGCCGAGGAGCTCGGCGCGGCCGTCGAGGCGTACCTCGCGAGCCCGCAGGCGGAAGAGGAGTCCACACTGCTCTGGGACACGGAGTTCCTCGGCACGACCGCCATCGACTACGCGGGTGAGCACGGCGTCCGGTCCGCGCGGGCATCCGAGTCGGGCACGGGTGCCACGTCCGAGGGCGACGACGAGACCCCCGGTCCCGACCCCCGCCCCCTGGCATAGACCGCTGTCCCGTCGGAGCCCGCCGGTGAGCACCGGCGGGCTCTGCTGTGCGCGGGACCGTGACGCTGCGGGTCGCGGGTTCGCGGTCCGGCGCATCCGACGTCGTGCGCTCTCCCGGCCACGCCATAATGGGGGAGTGAATTCCTCGAGGGCCCTCCTGGTCTGGGCGGCCGGTGTCGTGGCGTATCTCGTCGCGGTGACGCAGCGCACCTCCTTCGGGGTGGCGGGTCTGGAGGCGACGGAGCGCTTCGACGCCTCGGCCTCGCAGCTGTCGATCTTCACGGTGGTGCAGTTGCTCGTCTATGCGGCCCTGCAGGTGCCGGTGGGCGTGCTCGTGGACCGCTGGGGTCCCCGGGCGCTCATCGTGACCGGCGGCGCGCTGATGGCGCTGGGCCAGGCGCAGCTCGCCTTCGCCGACTCGGTCGGGGAGGGTATCGTCGGTCGCCTGCTCGTGGGCGCGGGGGACGCGATGACCTTCATCAGCGTCCTTCGGCTGCTCCCGGCCTGGTTCGAGCCGCGACGCATCCCGATCCTCACGCAGTGGACCGGCATCGTGGGTCAGCTCGGGCAGGTTGTCTCGGTCATCCCGTTCGTGGGGCTGCTCTCGACCTTCGGGTGGCAGCCGGCCTTCCTCTCGGCCGCGTCCCTCTCCGCGATCGCCGTCGTGCTCTCCGTGGCCGTCATCCGGGACTCGCCGCTGGCGGGTGGTGAGCGCACCCCGCAGACGCTCCGGCAGACCGGCCGTTCCCTCGCCGAAGCGTGGAAGCAGCCGGGCACGCGCCTGGGCCTCTGGTCGCACTTCACCATCCAGTTCCCGGGCACGGTGTTCGTGATCATGTGGGGCTACCCCTACCTCGTGCGCGCGGAGAAGGTCGGGGAGGGCGCGGCCTCCGCGCTGATGACCCTGTTCGTGGCGGTGGGTATCGCGTGCGGGCCGTTCCTCGGGCGCTACGTGGGGCTGCACCCCCTGCGGCGGTCCACCATGGTGCTCACCATCGCCGCACTGATAACCGGCGCCTGGCTCGCGGTCCTGCTGTACCCCGGGCCCGCGCCCCTGCCGCTGCTGATCCTGCTGGTGGTCGCCCTGGCGATCGGCGGCCCCGGTTCGATGATCGCCTTCGACTTCGCCCGCACCTTCAATCCGGCCGCGCGGATCGGGACGGCGACCGGCATCGTGAACATCGGGGGGTTCACGGCCTCCCTGCTGTCGATGTTCATCATCGGGGTGGTCCTCGACGTCCTCCTCGGCAGCGGCTTCTCGCAGGGCGAGCTCTATGCCCTGCCCTCGTTCCGCCTCGCGATGGCCGCCCAGCTCGTCGTCCTCGCGACCGGGGCGATCGCCGTCGTCATCGTGCGGCGCAGGGTTCGGCGTCGTATGGCCGAGCAGGGCGTGGTGGTCCCGCCCCTCCGCGACGCCCTGGCGCGGGAACACCGCCGTCGGCGGGAGCAGAAGATGGATCGGAGGAACCAGGGCGGGTAGGCGGTATCCCTCCCTTCGGGCCGGTCCGGTTGTCCACATAGGGCGTATCCGTCACGCGGGCCTGGCGCGCGAGGAGCAGGGTATCTGCATGTCATCTCCATCGAGCCCCGCTCCTGGCGGTCCGGCGTCCCCGTCCTTCACCATCACCTCGCCTGCGGACATCCTGTCCTACATACCCCACGCCCTCGGCTTCATGCCCGCGGAGAGCCTGGTCGTCCTGACCACCACGGGCACGAGGCTGGGGGCGACGCTGCGGGTGGACCTGCCCGCCCAGGGGGCGGATCCGCTGGCGTTCGCCGAGGGGGTGGTGTCCTTCCTGCGGGGGGATCCCGACGCCGACGGCACACTCGTCGTCGTGTACACGCGCGAGGAGTGGCACCGGCTCCGACCTCCTCCGCACGAGGATCTGCTGGACGACCTCGAGATGGCCCTGAAGCTCGAGGGCTTTCCCGTCCGGGCGGGGTGGCTCGTGTCGGGGAGCGGGTGGCGGGACTACTTCTGCCGGGACGAGCGGTGCTGTCCCTGGCCGGGCACGCCGCTCGACGCCGTGGTGCACAGTGCCCTGAACGCGGAACTCATCTTCGGCGGCAGTGCCTTCGACGCGTCGGCACCGGAAGCAGTCCTCCGCGCCGCGCCGGCCGTGGCCCCGCGCGATGGATGGTCGGCGAACCCCGGGGCCGTGGAGGACGCCCAGGCCCACTTCGCCGCGCGATGCGCCGGCCGCTGGATCTCCCCGGGGCAGTTCACCGCGACGTCCGCCCTCTGGGACGTCGTCCTGTCACGCCCGGGCACGTTCCATGTGCAGGCCGAACCCGAGGTCGCGGGCTTCCTGCTGGCGAGCATCGAGTGCCGCACGGTCCGCGACTTCCTGCTCGCCAGTGCATGCCTGGGGTCGACCGCGGCGCTCGACGGCGCGCGGGCGTGTGGCCTGCTCGACCCCGACGCTTTCGGCCCCGGCCCCGAGCCGGGCCCGCTCGATCCCGGTCAGACTCCCGATCGGCTGGAACCCGGTGCCGCCGCCTGGGCCGTGCCGGCGGTGCGCGGCCTAGCGGTGTCGCCCGTGGCGCTGCGTCAGGCCCTGGAGGTGGCGCGCGGCGCTGTCGCTGCTGCTGATCCGACCGCTCCGACGGCGGCTTCGACGGCCGCCTCGGCCGCTGCCCCGACGACTGCTCCCGCCGCTGCGGTACCGACTGCTCCTGCGGTGGCTGCTTCGACCGCAACTGTGGAGCGATCGGGTGGCCGGGGCCATGGCGCCGATGCAGCCCTGCTCTACGCGGACCTCCTGGCGGGGCGCTTCCCGGGACCCATCGCGTGGGAGCGGGTCGATGCGATGAGCGAGGTACTCGCGCAGCTCGCGGCGGTGTCGGACGGGGAGTCGAGGGCCGCCGCACTCACCATGTCCGCCTGGTTCGAGTACGCCCGCGGTCGAGGTTCACGGGCAGCGGTGTTCCTCGGGGCGGCCGAGCAGGCCGTTCCCGGATACCGGCTCGCACGCCTGCTCTCCGAACTGCTGCGCCGTGGCGGGCTGCCGGCCTGGGCCAGGCGCCGCTCCACCGCGTGGACCACGGGTGGTGCACCCTCATCGGGCGGGGCGACGTGAGCATCACGCACCTGCGACGCCGGTGCCGACAGCAGGCACAAAAGCACCGACATGATTTCCGGGCCGGCGGACAACCGTGAGACAATGGTAGTTGAGACCCGGTTGGGTCCGTGCATCAGAACAGACCGAGCATTCCATTCCGGATCCCGCCCCAGAGCGGATTCCGCGGGAATAGCGAGGGCGGCGGGACCGTTTCCCATGGGACCAGGCCTCGCCGGAACTGTCTGATAACCAGCGCGGACTTGACAGGGTCATAGTGGTGTTGTCCCTCTGATGGCACCACACACCGCCGTATGAAAGGTTTTCTGTGCCGGTCAAGAAGACAGCAGCACAGGCGTCGACAGACGCCGGTACCACCACGACCAAGCGCCGGGTAGCGGCCAAGAAGCCCGCCACGAAGGCTGCTTCCTCCGCTGCGGCCGCGAAGGCCTCGACCTCCGATGCCCAGGGTTCGGTGGACACCCTCGACGTGACGGATCCCGTCGCGGATGCCGCCGTCGACGTCGACCCCGAGGACCTGAAGCCCGAGGCCGCCGAGGTCGCCACGACCACCGGCTTCGTCTACTCCGATGCCGACGACGACGACGCCCCCGCCCAGCAGGTGGTATCCGCGGGCGCCACCGCCGACCCCGTCAAGGACTACCTCAAGCAGATCGGCAAGGTCGCCCTCCTCAATGCCGAGCAGGAAGTGGACCTGGCCCTGCGCATCGAGGCCGGCCTCTTCGCCGAGGAGAAGATCGCCGCCGACCCGGACATGGACCCGAAGCTCAAGCGCGAGCTCGAGTTCGTCATCCACGACGGCAAGCGGGCCAAGAACCACCTCCTCGAAGCGAACCTCCGCCTCGTGGTCTCCCTCGCCAAGCGCTACACCGGGCGCGGCATGCTCTTCCTCGACCTGATCCAGGAAGGCAACCTCGGCCTCATCCGCGCGGTCGAGAAGTTCGACTACACCAAGGGCTTCAAGTTCTCCACCTACGCCACGTGGTGGATCCGCCAGGCCATCACGCGCGCCATGGCGGACCAGGCCCGCACCATCCGCATCCCCGTGCACATGGTGGAGGTCATCAACAAGCTCGCCCGCGTGCAGCGCCAGATGCTGCAGGACCTCGGCCGCGAGCCCACCCCCGAGGAGCTCGCCCTCGAACTCGACATGACGCCGGAGAAGGTCGTCGAGGTCCAGAAGTACGGACGCGAGCCCATCTCGCTGCACACGCCCCTGGGTGAGGACGGCGACTCCGAGTTCGGTGACCTGATCGAGGACTCCGAGGCGGTCGTACCCGCCGACGCCGTGAGCTTCACGCTGCTGCAGGAGCAGCTCCACTCGGTGCTCGACACCCTGTCGGAGCGCGAGGCGGGCGTCGTCGCCATGCGCTTCGGACTGACCGACGGACAGCCGAAGACGCTGGACGAGATCGGCAAGGTCTACGGCGTGACCCGCGAGAGGATCCGCCAGATCGAATCGAAGACCATGTCCAAGCTGCGCCACCCCTCGCGCTCCCAGGTGTTGCGCGACTACCTGGACTGATCCGGACTCCGGAGACCAGCAGCTACCCGCACAGGGCCCCTTCCTTCGGGAGGGGCCCTGTGTCGTTCCCGGACGGCGGGGCTGCCGCGAGGAACGGGATTCCGGAGCAGCGCGGGGCCGCCGCAGCCCGGACGGACCCGGAACGCAGGAGGGCCCCCTCCGAGGAGGGGGCCCGTCCTTGTGCTGTCAGCGCCTGTACACGGGGCGCCTGTGTCTGTGGGTGGTGCGAGTCCTGGCGGAATCAGTCGCCTGCGACGGCCGGCTTCTCGTGGAGCCGCTGCGTCTCGTCCTGCCACTCCGAGGTGAGCGGCTTCAGGTTCGCTTCGACGGCGCGCGCGTGGTGGCCGCAGAAAAGAAGCTCTCCACCGGAGGACTGGAGGACGGCCCGCACGTAGGCCTGGGCGCCGCATCGGTCACAGCGGTCCAGGGCAGTGAGTTCGCGAGTTGCTACTGCAGTGGTCATGAATGTCTCCTCATGTGGATCGTCTACTCATATAACCACTATTCGTCGCACCCCCTTCGCAGGCTGGGCCTCCTTTCGCTCCGGGCGTACCAGGGGTATGGGTCACACTCGGAGCCCGCGGCGAGCCCGTCGGGACGCGCCTGCCGGGCGGTGTCGGTCCCGGGTAATAAACTGGAGCTACACGGTCCCCCCGGAAGACACCCGCCTGACGCCTGTCCTGGACCGCGCCCGTTCCGCCAAGGAGACAGCCCCACCGTGACACCCCCCACCTCGGACTACACCGCCCGGCACCTCTCGGTCCTCGAGGGCCTCGAGGCGGTGCGCAAGCGTCCCGGCATGTACATCGGGTCCACGGACTCCCGTGGCCTCATGCACTGCCTCTGGGAGATCATCGACAACTCGGTGGACGAAGCCCTTGCCGGTCACGGCCAGAGCATCACCGTGATCCTGCACGCGGACGGCTCGGTGGAGATCCACGACGACGGCCGCGGGATCCCCGTGGACATCGAGCCCAAGACGGGCCTGACCGGGGTGGAGGTGGTGTTCACCAAGCTGCACGCCGGCGGCAAGTTCGGCGGCGGCTCCTACACCGCCTCCGGCGGCCTCCACGGCGTGGGGGCGAGCGTCGTCAACGCGCTGTCGTCCCGACTCGACGTCTTCGTGGACCGTGGCGGCAAGACCTATGCCATGTCGTTCCGCCGCGGCGAACCCGGCATCTTCGACGACGGCAGGACGCCGTCGCCCACCTCGTCCTTCGAGCCCTTCCTCGACGGTTCCCGCCTCGAGATCGCAGGCACCACCAAGCGGGGCGTGACCGGGACGCGCATCCGTTACTGGGCGGACCGCCAGATCTTCACGCCCGACGCCGCCTTCTCGTACGAGGAGCTGCAGACCCGCGCGCGACAGACCTCCTTCCTCGTCCCGGGCCTCCGCATCGTGCTCCGCGACGAACGGAAGCTCCCCGGCACGCCGGGCGAGTCGGGGCCCGTGGAGGAGGTCTTCCAGCACGACGGCGGCATCTCGGAATACGCCGAGTTCCTCGCGCTGGACGCGGCCGTCACGGACGTATGGCGCTTCCAGGGCTCGGGCCGCTTCAAGGAGTCGGTGCCCGTGCTGGACGAGCGCGGCCACAGCCGGATGGCGGAGGTAGAGCGCGACTGCGACGTCGACATCGCCCTGCGCTGGGGGATCGGCTACGAGACGACGGTCCGCAGCTACGTCAACATCATCGCGACCCCGAAGGGCGGGACGCACCAGAGCGGGTTCGAGCAGGCGCTGCTCAAGACCTTCCGCAAGGTGATCGAGGCGAATGCGCGCAAGCTGAAGGCGGGCAGCGACAAGATCGAGAAGGACGACGTCTTCGCGGGACTGACGGCCGTGCTCACGGTGCGCCTCGCCGAGCCGCAGTTCGAGGGACAGACCAAGGAGATCCTCGGCACCTCCGCCGTCAAGGCCATCGTGGCGAGGGTCGTCGAGAAGGAGCTGCAGGCACGCCTGTCGTCCTCGGCGCGCAACGACAAGGCCCAGTCGGCACTCCTGCTGGAGAAGGTCGTCGCCGAGATGAAGTCCCGCATCTCGGCACGTGTGCACAAGGAGACGCAGCGGCGCAAGAACGCCCTCGAGACCTCGACCATGCCGGCCAAGCTCGCCGACTGCCGCATCGACGACCCGGAGCGCTCCGAGCTGTTCATCGTCGAGGGCGACAGCGCCCTGGGCACCGCCAAGAACGCGCGGTCCTCCGACTACCAGGCACTCCTGCCGATCCGGGGGAAGATCCTCAACGTGCAGAAGGCATCCGTGGGCGACATGCTGTCCAACGCGGAGTGCGCCGCCCTGATCCAGGTCATCGGGGCCGGCTCGGGGCGGAGCTTCCAGCTGGACGCGCGCCGGTACGGGAAGGTCATCCTGATGACCGACGCCGACGTCGACGGTGCGCACATCCGCACGCTGCTCCTGACGCTGTTCTTCCGGTACATGCGCCCGCTGGTCGAGGCCGGCAGGGTCTACGCCGCCGTGCCACCCCTGCATCGCGTCGAGGTCATCAACGGCGGCTCGAAGGCCAACGAGATGATGTACACGTACTCCGAGGCGGAGCTGACGCGTCTGCTCTCGACCCTCGAGAAGAAGGGCAGACGGCACAAGTCCCCGATCCAGCGCTACAAGGGACTCGGTGAGATGGACGCGGACCAGCTGGCGGAGACCACCATGGATCCGCGGCACAGGACGCTGCGGCGCGTCCGCATCCAGGAGGCCGAATCGGCCGAGCGCGTCTTCAACCTCCTGATGGGCAGCGACGTCGCGCCGCGGAAGGACTTCATCGTCGCCGGGGCAGCATCGCTGGACCGCGACCGCATCGACGCCTGACGGATCGGGCGAGGCCGGCCGGCCGACGCATCCTCCGCCGGCACCGGGCACCATGGTGGCGGAAGCGCCGGAGCGTCGGGGTGCTATGGGTAGCGCCGGTGCTGCGTTCAGCCCAGGAGCTCGGGGGCGACCAGCAGCACGGGCGGAACCACCAGCAGCATCCCGGCGGTGGACAGGGCCAGGCCCTGCTGGATCCGGTTCAGCGGCGGCAGGGGAGTGAGCAGCCGTCGGAGCCTGTGCGCCGTGGACCGGGCATCGGCGGCGCCGCCGGAGACGTCGGACGCCCCGGGCACCGGCCCGCCCCGGCCCTCCTCGCCCAGGGGGTCGTCCAGTGCGTCGGCCGGTGACGGGAGCGCGCCGGACCCCACGATGGCGATGGCACGGACGAGCGTGGGTTCGTCCACGTGGCGCAGGGCCTCGTCGTCGGCCAGCATCTCGATCAGTTCGCTGACCGAACGCTGGGCCAGCTGGGAGGTGGGGAGCCACGGCAGCGCCGCGCGCCATGCGGCGAAGGCCCACAGCAGCAGGTGGTGGCGCTGATGGAGATGTGCGTTCTCGTGGGTCAGGACGGCGTCGAGCTCCGCGCGACTCAGGAGGTCCATGAGTCCGTCCGACATGACCGTCACGGAGCGCGCGCCGCCGGGCAGGCAGTATGCGACGGGCGCGGGGTGGCTGATCACCAGTGTTGCCGGCTGGTCGGCGGCGGGGGAGCTCAGCAGGTTGAGCATGTCCCGGTGACGGCTGCGCTGCCGCCGGATGCGCACGAACGTCAGTGCCAGGGTGAAGACGAGGTGGCCGAACAGCAGGGTCGCGGCACTGATGGCGAAGACGTGGATCACGCCGAGGGTCTGGGCGGAGTCGTCGTCGAACAGGATGCTGAAGAAGCCGGCCGAGGCGGATACGAGGTTGTCACCGAGCGGCTCGAGGCCCCAGACGAGCATCGCCCCGATCATGGACAGCCCGCCGGCGAGCGCGATCGACTGCCACAGCACCATTGCGGTGAACGGCGCCCGGGCAGGCCACGCGGCGCGGGAGAGCGCGATGGGAGCGGGCCACGCGAGGATGATCGCGAGTGCCGCGAGCAGGTAGGAGGCCCAGAACACCGGTGGGTCAGCTGCCGCCGAGCAACTTACGGAGGGTCTCGGCCTCGGACGCGGTGACGCTGCCGATGAATCGCGCGAGGACGGCTTCGCGGTCGGGTGCCGTGACGAGCACTTCGTGCATGAGTTCCGCCGTGTGGTCCTCGCGGCTCGTGACGGACCTGTAGCGGTGCGGGCGGCTGTCGCGCTCCCGCTCCACCAGGCCCTTCTTCTCGAGGCGTGACAGCACCGTGAGGACGGTGGTGACGGCGAGCTCGCGGCCGACTTCACCCGAGGGCGCCTCGGCGATCGCGTCCCGGAGCCGGTTGGCGGTCATCGCTTCCGGCGTTGCCCACAGCAGGTCCATCACTGTGCGTTCGAGGTCTCCGAGTGTTGCCATGTTCTTCCTTCGATTAATGCACGACCGCGATCCGCCGCGGATCCCGGCCCGCTCCCCGGAGGGAGCCACCAAGGGTGGTGTATCCAACCTACCGCCTCTGGGCGAACATTTCTACTCCACGTAGAAAAGATCCTGCGTTTGTTTTACGATGTGTAGAAGAAAGTTTTCTACCGCTTGTAGAAGTTTGCTCCCGTCGCTGGACGGCACAGCTGAAAGGGTCTGATGGAAGCTCTGGAGATTGCCAGATGGCAGTTCGGGATCACCACCGTCTACCACTTCCTCATGGTTCCGCTCACCATCGGGCTCGGTCTCCTGGTCGCCCTGATGCAGACCGCCTGGCACCGCACGGGCAGGGAGCACTACCTCCGCATGACGAAGTTCTGGGGGAAGCTGTTCCTCATCAACTTCATCATGGGCGTGGCCACCGGCCTCGTGCAGGAGTTCCAGTTCGGCATGGCCTGGAGCGAGTACAGCCGCTTCGTCGGGGACGTCTTCGGGGCGCCCCTGGCGATGGAGGCACTCCTGGCCTTCTTCGTCGAGTCGACCTTCCTCGGTCTCTGGATCTTCGGCTGGAACCGCCTTCCCCGGCTGATCCACCTGCTGTCCCTCTGGGCCGCCGTCCTCGCCTCGGTCTTCTCCGCCTACTTCATCCTCGTCGCCAACTCCTGGATGCAGCACCCCGTGGGCGTCGAGGTGGTGGACGGCAGGCCGGTGATGGTGGACGCCTGGGCGGTCTTCACCAACAACACCGCCCTCGTCGCCTTCCCGCACACGCTCTTCGGTGCCCTCTCGGTGGCCGGCGCGTTCCTCCTCGGTATCAGCTGGTACCACCTGTGGCGGCGGCGCCACGACGGCCTCGACATCCTCGCAGCGGACGGCACCCTCACCGTCGGTGATCCGGCCGGTGCCCGCGACGCCGTGGACCACCGGGTCTGGCTCCGCTCCGCGCGGGCCGGCGCCGTCGTCGCCATGATCGCCTTCGCCGGCACGGGCATCACGGGTGACCTGCAGGGCAAGCTGATGTTCGACCAGCAGCCCATGAAGATGGCGGCCGCCGAGGCCGCCTGCCACGACGGCACCGGATTCTCCCTCCTGTCCGTCGGCAACCTCGGCGCGCAGAGCTGCGACGACATCACAGCGGTCATCGAGGTCCCCGGCGTGCTCTCCTTCCTCGCCAACGGCGACTTCACCACCGAGGTCAAGGGCGTGAACACCCTCCTACCCGAGTACCAGGAGAAGTACGGCACCACGCTCCCTGATGATCCGATGTACGGCGAGCGCGCGGGCACGGAGATCGACTACCTACCCGTCATGGAGGTCACCTACTGGGGGTTCCGCATCATGATCGGTTTCGGCGCGATCGCCGCGGCCGCGGCAGGGGCGGCCCTCTGGGTCCTCCGCAGGGGGACGGTCCCGGAGTCCCGCTGGCTCATGCGCCTCGCGGTGTTCGGGATCCTCGCACCCTTCGGTGCCAATGCCGCGGGCTGGATCTTCACCGAGATGGGCCGTCAGCCGTTCGTCGTCGCACCCAATCCCGATTTCTCGGGCGTCGACAGCGTCTTCATGTTCACTGCCGCGGCCGTCTCACCCGGCGTCACCGTCGCCGAGCTGATCCTCTCGCTCGTGGCGCTGACCACCGTGTACGCCGTCCTGCTCGTGGTCGAGGTGAAGCTCCTGTTCACCTACGTCCGCGGTGGCACCGCCTCCGCGATGCCGGAGCTGGCGCATTCCGACGACGACTCCGCTCCAGGCGCCGGCGGGAAGGACGACGGCGATGTCCTCGCCTTCGCCTACTGACCCGGCGGCCGGCCCGGGCGCACGCGGCACGGCGGACCCGGCCGGCAGACCGGTGGCGGGCCCGGCCACCGGTCCGGCCATCGGCCGCAGGACCGCGCCGCCGTCACGCCCTGTTTCCCCGATTCCGAACGACTGGAAGGCTCCACGATGACCGAGGCCCTGCCTACGCTCTGGTTCGTCCTGATCGCCGTGCTGTGGGCCGGTTACCTCTTCCTCGAGGGGTTCGATCTGGGCGTGGGCATGCTCATGAAGCTCATGGCCCGCAACGACACCCAGCGGCGCGTGCTGCTCAACACGGTCGGCCCGGTCTGGGACGGCAACGAGGTGTGGCTCATCACGGCCGTCGGTGCCATGTTCGCCGCCTTCCCGCACTGGTACGCCTCACTGCTGTCGGCGCTCTACCTGCCCTTCCTCCTCGTGCTGCTCGGCCTGATCTTCCGCGCCGTCGCCTTCGAGTGGCGCGGCAAGCGCGACAGCGACGCATGGCGCACCCGGTGGGACTGGGCCATCGCCGTCGGGTCCTTCACCGCGGCGGCCGGGATCGGCGCGGCCCTGGCACTGACGACGACGGGACTGCCGCTCGACGCCGACGGCAATCGCGTGGGAGGCGCCCTCGCGTGGGCCACGGCACCGGCGCTCCTCGGGGCCGCCGCCGTCGTGCTGTTCTGCCTCGTCCATGCCGCCGCGTTCATCGCGCTGAAGACCGAGGGCGGTGTGCGGGGCCAGGCGGAGCGCCTGTTCCGCCGGCTCCTGCCCGTCGCGATGCTCCCGTTCCTGGGGTGGGCGCTCCTCGTGCAGGTGGACTCGGGATCGACCCTCACCCGGCTCGCCGTGGTCCTCGCCGTCGCGGCACTCGCGGCGTCCTACCGGTCCGCAGCCGGCGGCCGGGACGGCCGCGCGTTCGCCGCCCTCGGCGTCGGGATGCTCGCGCTCGTCGGGTCGATCTTCGCCGCGGTGTTCCCGGTCGTGCTGCCCTCGACCCTGGACGGCGCTTTCGACCTGACGGTCCAGAACGCCTCGTCCTCGCCCTACACACTCGGCCTGATGAGCATCGTCGCGTGCTTCGGCCTGCCGCTCGTGCTCGCGTACCAGGCGTGGACGTACTGGGTCTTCCGGCGGCGCGTGTCCGAGGCGAGCATCCCCAAGGCACACCCCGTGGTGGCCCTGTGAGCGCCGCCGGCGGGACACCCGGCCCCGCGGCGTCCCGTCGCAGCCCCCTGGCCGTGCTGACATCGGGCGGACCGGCCGGGGCCGCAGGGTCGACGTCGGCCGTGTATCTCCTCGGGGTGCTCGCCGCAGCCCGCGCCGGAGGACTCGTGCTCATGGCCCAGGCACTCGCCCTGGGTATCGCCTCTCTCGCGGCAGGGTCGCTGGACGTCCGCGCGGTCCTGCTCCAGGGCGTCCTCGGCGCGGTCCTGCGTACCGTCGCCGCCTGGGGTCAGGACGCCACCGCCGCGCGCCTCGCCGTCGGCGTGAAGGAGCGGCTGCGGGAGGCCGCGCTGCTGCGCGTGCTCGACGACGGAGGCACCACGTCCGCGGCCGCACCCGGCAGCGGCCAGGGGTCCCTCGCGGTGCTGCTCACCCGCGGTATCGACGGCCTCGACAAGTACTACACGCAGTATCTGCCCGCACTGATCACGTGCGCCGTGGTGCCACTGCTCGTCGGCGTCCGGGTCCTCGCGGCCGATTGGGTCAGCGCCCTCATCATCGTCCTCACGGTGCCGCTGGTGCCCGTGTTCATGGCCCTGATCGGCCTGCACACGCAGGAGCGCACGCAGCAGGCGGCCGCGGCCCTAGGACGCCTGTCCGACCACCTCCTCGAGCTCGCCCGGGGGCTCCCGGTCCTCGTGGGCCTCGGGCGTGCGGCGGAGCAGACGCGGGCGCTGCGTGACATCGCCGGTGCGTACACCTCCCGCACCATGACGACGCTGCGCACGGTGTTCCTCTCCTCCCTCGCCCTCGAACTCATCAGTACCATCTCGGTGGCCGTCGTCGCGGTGTTCGCCGGGGTCCGCCTGATCCACGGCGACCTGGGGCTGGAGACGGCCCTGATCGCGCTGATCCTGGCACCGGAGTGCTACGGCCCGCTCCGCGACGTCGGCGCCGCGCACCACGCCAGCGAGGACGGCGAGGAAGCCGGAGCGCGCGTGCGTGCGGTCATCGAGGCTCCTGCGGCGGGTCCGGCCGCCGTCGTGCCGCCGGTGGAGGATCCGGCCGGCGTCGTTCCCGACCCGGAGGCTGCCCGAGCGGTGGTCGCTGCCCGAGCGGGCGGCGACCTCCGGATCGAGGGGCTGACCGCGCGCTACGACGGCCTGCTCGAGCCGGTCCTCGCGGACGTCTCGTTCGTCGTCGAGCGGGGCTCCGTCGTGGCCCTCCGCGGCCCCAGCGGGTCGGGCAAGTCGACGCTCATGCGCGTGCTGGCCGGGGGAGCGGCAGTCCCGGCCGGGCTCCGGACGGAAGGACGCATCACGGGCCTGCCGGAGGGCGTCGCGTGGGTGCCGCAGCATCCGGCGCTCCTGACGGAGACGGTCCGCGCGGAGCTGGCCCTGTACGGCGGACTCGACGAGGACGCCCCTGCCATCGACCACCAGCTCGACGCCGTCGGCGCCGCAGGACTGGCCGACCGGCACACCGGGCAGTTGAGCCCGGGGGAACTGCGGCGTGTCGCCGTCGCCCGCGCACTGTCGAGGGCGCAGGATCCGTCGGTGGGCCTCCTGCTGCTCGACGAACCGACGGCCCACGTGGACCCGGACGCGTCGCGTGCCATCCGCTCGGCCATCGAGGCACGCCGGCCGGGGCTCACGGTCCTGCTGATCGCGCACGACGACGAGACGGCAGCCATCGCCACCGCCGAGGTACGCCTCGACGCGCAGCGGGTCGACGCGCTCGCCCCGGTCGGTGTGCTCACTGCGGGATACCGATCAGTGGCTCTCCGTGCTCAGCCAGTTCTCACGCATGCCCGCGAGCTCGCCGGACCGCACGCGACCTCATCGGACGCGACCGGACCGCACACCGGCGCACCGGACACCGCACGGCACGCTGCCGGACACCAGGTGGCGCCGCGCACCGCGCCGCCCGCCGCCCGGCCCGCTCCCGTACCCGGTGACACCGCGCCGGGGGAGGAGAGCCCTACAGGACCGACCCGGGAGGTCTCCCTCCTCCGGTCGGGGCGCGACGTCCTCGCCCTCGTGCGGCCCTGGGACCGTCGCTTCGCTGCCGCGGCGGCGCTCGGTCTCGGCGCCTCGGTCTTCGCCGTCGCACTCACCGCCCTGAGCGGCTGGCTGATCGTGCGCGCCGCCGAGCAGCCGCCGATCCTGTACCTGCTCACCGCCATCGTCGGTGTCCGGTTCTTCGGGATCGGGCGGTCCCTCCTGCGCTACGAGGAACGCCTCTGGCTGCACCGCGCCGTGTTCCACCGGGCCGACGACACACGCCTGCGCCTGTGGACCGGACTCCTCCGATCGGGGTCCTCGTGGCGGACCCTGGCCCGCGGGTCCGGCGGCGTCGAGCGGCTCGTCGGCGACATCGACGAACTGCGGGACCTCTCGTCCAGGGCCCTGCTGCCGTTCCTCACGGCGGTGCTCACCGGACTCGCGGCACTCGTCACGACCGCCGTCCTGCACCCCGCATCCCTGGGCTGGCAGGCTCTGGCGGTCGGCGTGGCCGTCGTCGTCGCTCCCGTCGTGGCCGTGCTCCGCGAGCGGGCGGCGGGGTCCGCGGCCGTGCAGGTACGCGCGGACGCCCTCGCGCGGGTCACCGGCCTGCTGGCGGCAGCGCCCGACCTCCGGGTGAACGGAGCGCACCGGGCCGCACTGGAGTCGACGCGCCGCCTGGACCGTGCGGCATCGGCTGCCGCACGCCGGTCGGCAGCCGCCGCGGGAGCAGCGACCGCGCTGATCATCGCCGCGTGCTGCACCGCGTCGCTCGGCATCCTCGTGCACTCGGCCGCCCTGCCCGCGGACACGACGGCGGTGCTCGTGCTCATGCAGCTCGCGCTGGTCGAGCCCTTCGTCGCCGGTGCATCGGCCGTGCAGCACTGGGGCCCGCTGTCCGCCGTCGCCCGCCGCATCCTCCCGATGCTCGCGCCGCCGCAGGACGGGGATGCCCCCGTGGCCGACGGTGACGGACCGGCCCTGGTACCGGTGAGGCGGCTGGACCTGGAAGGCGCAGGAGTAGGGTACGAACCCGGCCGGCCGGTGGTCACCGACGTGGACCTGCACCTCGCCCCGGGGACCTGGACGGCCCTCACCGGCCCGTCCGGCAGCGGGAAGTCGACCCTGATCGGAGCCCTGGCAGGGTTCCTGCCGCTCGAGCAGGGACGGCTGCTCGCGGACGGCATGCAGGTCCCCGACGGGGCGGCGCCGTTCGTCGCCTGGTGCCCGCAGGAGAGCCACCTGTTCAACTCGAGTCTGCGTTCCAACCTGCAGCTCGCGCGGTCCGCCGGGGATGCGGCGACCGACGACGAGCTCGAGGGAGCCCTCCGCGCGGTGGGACTCACGCCGCTGGTGTCCGGTCTCGAGGACGGCCTGGACGCGCAGGTCGGTGCCGGGGGATCGCGGCTGTCCGGCGGGCAGCGGCAGCGGCTCGCCGTCGCGCGAGCACTGCTGACACGCTCCGGCGTCCTCCTCCTCGACGAGCCCACCGCGCACCTCGACGCCGAGGGCGCCCGTTCACTGCTCGAGGACCTGCGGCGCGGACTGACCGGCACGGCGGTCCTGCTGGTGACGCACGACGCCGATGAGGCGATGCTGTGCGACGCCATGGTCGAGCTGCGGGCCGCCGTCCCCTCCTGCGCGTAACGCTCCGCACGGGCGGACCGCCCTGCCATACGCTGGGATCATGAGTACCTCCGACACGCCCGGGCAGCATCCCGACACCGGGAGCGCTGCAGCACCCGAGACCCCGACGCTGCCCGGGATGCTGCAGTGGCGTCCGCTCACCTACGCCGACATCGACGGCTGGCTCGCGCTGGTCCGCCGCATCGCGGCCGTCGACGAGCCGGACTGGGTGGAGCAGCGGGCCGACCTCGAGCAGGCACTGCGGGCCTCCAAGAACGACCCGCGCCGCGACACCGTCGCAGGGTTCGACGGGGACGGTACGCCCCGCGCCTTCGGCCGCCTGTCGATGAACACGGGGTCCTCGCTCGTCCACGGTGGCGGCGGTGTGGACCCGCAGTGGCGCGGACGGGGCATCGGGCGGGCCGTCCTCGCCTGGCAGGTGCTGCGGGCACGCGAGCGTCTGCGCGAGACCGGCCAGGCGGAGGGGACCTTCAGGAACTACGTCGAGGAACGCAATCCGTCGCACCTGGCCCTGCTCAGGGCGAGCGGGAGCACCATCGTGCGGTACTTCACCGAGATGACGAGGCCGCTGGACCAGCCGATCCCCGACCTGCCCTTCCCGCCGGAGCTGGAGCTCCTGAGCTTCGCCGAGGGTGCCCACCGGAACATCACGGAACTGGTCCGCCTCGCCCACAACGACGCCTTCCAGGACCACTGGGGGAGCGAGCCGCGCGACCAGGAGTCGTGGCAGTTCACCGTCACCCATCCTGAATTCCGCGCCGACTGGAGTCTGGCGCTCCTGGACCCGGCGACGGGCGAGGTGGCGGCCTACCAGTTGGCCAGCTTCGACCCCGACTCCCCGGAACTGCTGGGCCACGCGGAGGGGTACACGGACCTGCTGGGTGTGCGGCGGACCTGGCGCGGCCGCGGATTGGCCCCGGCGCTTCTGGCCGAGGCGATGAAGCGCTACCGGGCCGCCGGGATGGACAACGCGGGTCTGGGCGTCGACACCGAGAACCCTTCGGGAGCCCTCGGGCTGTACGAGCGCATGGGCTACGTGCCGACGCAGCGCGTGATCGTCTTCGACCTGCCCCTCACCGCCGAGGCTGACTGACCGGCGTGGCGGGCGCCCGGCGCGGGTGCCTGCCGGTGGGGACGCTAGAGCAGCGTGCCCTGACCGTCGTCGGACCCGTCCTGAGAGACGGAAGAATCCGATGCGGATCCGTCCACGAGCCGCACCCCGGCGACGGAGGCGTCCGACGCCGCCGGGCCCGCCGACCCGGCCGGCACCACCGGGCGTGACGCCTCGATGAGCCCGGCCAGGTTCGGACCCACGGCGTCGATCTGCTGGGTGAGCGGCACACCCGAGCCGTCGCGGCGACCGTGCTCGGTGGGCAGCGCCCGTGCCACGCCGTTCGCCGACGCCGCCCGCGCCGGACCGTGCCCGGCCCAGGCCAGCGACAGCGCGTCCTCGCCGCGCAGGAAACGGTGCGCCCGCACGCCCGCGGTGGCCCGGCCCTTGATCGGGTATTCGGAGAACTCGGTGATCTTCGCCGATCCGGCGGCGGTGCCGGGCAGGGCGTTCCCGGCCGCGGCGACCGTCACCACCACGCCCTGCTCGTCTCCGGGCGCCACCGCGCCGAAGTGCAGTACGGCGTCCCCGGCGGCGAGCTTGATGCCCGCCATGCCGCCCGCCGTCCTGCCCTGCGGGCGCACCGCCGACGCCGGGAAGCGCAGCAGTTGCGCGAGGCGCGTGATGAACACGAGATCGTCGGAGTCCGAGGCGGAGGCGACACCCACCACCCTGTCCTTGGGCTTGAGCGCGATGACCTCCCAGTCGTCGCGGTTCAGCGGGTGGTCCGCCTGGACGCGCTTGACGACGCCCTGGGACGTCCCGAGGGCCACCACGCCGTTCAGCGGTGCCAGTCCCACGAGGCTCTCGCCGCGGTCGAGCGTGATGAACTCCGACGACGGCACGCCGCCCGCGAGGTTCGGCACCCCGGCGGTGGGGGGCAGGGCGGGCATGTCCATGACCTGGAGGCGGATCATCCGGCCGGCGGAGGTCACGGCCGCCACCTCTCCGCGGGCCGTCGAGGGCAGCACGGACCGGAAGGCGTCGTGCTTGATCCGCTGCCCGTCACCCAGGGGCTGGCGGTCGGAGGTGCGAGCGAGCTGCCCGGACGCCGAGAGCAGCACCCAGCAGGGGTCGTCGGCGATCTCGAGCGGCATCACCGCCTTGGTGCCCTTGCCGGCAGGGGCGGGCAGTGTGGACCCCTTCAGCGGGGCCGCGGCCTCGGACTCCAGCAGGACCGTCCGGCGCGGTGTGGCGAACTGCTCTGCCAGTTCGGCGAGCTCGTCGGACACGAGGGTGCGCAGGCGTTCCTCGGATCCGAGGATGGCCTCCAGCTCGGCGATCTCCCGGCGGAGCTGCTCCTGCTCCTTCTCCAGCTCGATCCGCGAGTACCGGGTGAGCTGCCGCAGGCGGAGTTCGAGGATGTAGTTCGCCTGGATCTCGGTGAGGTCGTAGATCGCCATGAGCCGCTCGCGGGCGGCTGCCGACTCGTCGGAGGACCGGATGATCTGGATGACCTCGTCGATGTCCACGATCGCGACGAGCAGGCCCTCGACCAGGTGCAGGCGGTCACGCTTGCGCCGCAGCCGGTAGGAGGTGCGGCGTCGGACCACGAGGATCCGGTGGGACACGTAGACCTGCAGGAGTTCCCGGAGTCCCAGCGTGCGCGGCTGCCCGTCCACGAGCGCCACGTTGTTGATCCCGAACGAGTCCTCCATGGGCGTGAAGCGGTAGAGCTGGGCGAGCACGGCGTTCGGGTTGAAGCCGTTCTTCAGCTCGATCACCAGGCGGAGGCCGTGGGTCCGGTCCGTCAGGTCCACGATGTCGGAGATGCCCTGCAGCTTCTTGGCGGTGACGGCGTCCTTGATGCGCTCGATCACCTTCTCCGGTCCCACCGTGTACGGCAGTTCGGTGACCACGAGGCCCGTGCGCCGCGCCGACAGCTGCTCCACCGTCACGGTGGCGCGGGTCTTGAAGGAGCCGCGGCCCGTCGCGTAGGCGTCGCGCACGCCGTCGAGGCCCACGATCTTGCCGCCGCTCGGCAGGTCCGGTCCGGGGACGAAACGCGTCAGGTCCTCGAGCGAGGCATCCGGGTGCGCGATGAGGTGGCGGGCCGCCGCGACGACCTCGCCGAGGTTGTGCGGCGGCATGTTCGTGGCCATGCCGACCGCGATCCCGCTGGCGCCGTTGACGAGCAGGTTCGGGAAAGCCGCCGGCAGCACCTCGGGCTGGGTGTGCTCGTTGTCGTAGCTCGGGATGAAATCGACGACGTCCTCGTCGAGGTGGCTGGTCATGGCCAGTGCCGACGGCGCGAGGCGGGCCTCGGTGTAGCGCGGCGCGGCGGGACCGTCGTCGAGGGAGCCGAAGTTGCCGTGCCCGTCGATCAGGGGGAGCCGGAGCGAGAAGTCCTGGGCCATGCGCACCATGGCGTCGTAGATGGCGGTGTCGCCGTGCGGGTGCAGCTTGCCCATGACCTCGCCGACCACGCGCGCGGACTTCACGTGACCGCGGTCCGGGCGCAGGCCCATGTCCGTCATCATGTACAGGATGCGCCGCTGCACCGGCTTCAGGCCGTCCCGCGCATCGGGGAGGGCGCGCGAGTAGATCACGGAGTACGCGTACTCCAGGAAGGACTCCTCCATCTCGGCTTCGACGTCGATGTCGATGATCTTCTCGGTGAAATCCTCCGGCGGTGCGGAGTTCTGGCGCCTGGCCATGTGCGTCGCGGTTCCTCAACAACTCAGGTGATCGGATGGGGTGGTCGGCGCATCTCCGCGCGTCCGGCGGCGGCCCGACCCGGGCCCGAAGCAATGCCGACTACCCTGAGTCTATGGCGACGGACGGACAATACCCGGAATACTGGGAGGCTGATGTCGTCCTGCGGGACGGCGGGACCGGGCACCTGCGCCCCATCTCACCGCTGGACGCGGACGCGGTCCAGGCCTTCCACGTCCGCCAGTCGCAGAACTCCATCTACCTGCGCTTCTTCACGTACAAGGCCAAGCTCAGCGCGAAGGAGCTCAAGCGCTTCACCGAGGTGGACCACCGCGACCGCGTGGCCTTCGTCATCACCCGCGGCGCGGACATCATCGGCATCGGCCGCTACGACCGCCTCGACGACCCGCACGAGGCCGAGGTCGCCTTCAACGTCTCGGACCACCACCAGGGCCGCGGCGTCGGCTCCATCCTGCTCGAGCACCTGGCCGCCGCCGCCCGCGAGAACGGCATCCGGCGCTTCTCCGCCGAGGTGCTGCCCGAGAACCGCAAGATGATCACGGTCTTCGCCGAGGCCGGGTACGAGGTGGAGCGGCACTTCGACGACGGCGTGGTGATGCTGAGCTTCGACATCGACCCCACGCGGAGGTCGCAGGCCGTGATGGAGGCGCGCGAGCACCGCGCGGAGGCCAGGAGCATGAAGGAGCTGCTGACGCCGTCGTCGGTCGCCGTGATCGGCGCGAGCCGGGAGTGGGGCACCGTGGGCTACGCCCTGCTCGAACACCTCACCGACGGCGGGTTCACGGGCCACGTGTACGCGGTGAACCCGGAGGCCTTCGAGCTGCACGGCATGATCTCCCACGCCTCGCTGGCCGAGGTCCCCGAACCCGTGGATCTCGCCGTCGTGGCCGTGCCGCACGACCAGGTGGACGCGGTGGTGGACGACTGCGCGCGGGCCGGGGTCAAGGGACTGCTGGTGGCGACGGCGGGCTACGCCGACGACGGCGACGACGGGCTCGCCCGGCAGCGCGCCCTGGTGCACAAGGCCAGGGCGCACGGCATGCGCGTGGTGGGGCCCGCCTCGCTGGGCCTCGTCAACACGGACCCGGCGGTCCGCCTGAACGCCTCGATGGCACCGGACCTGCCCCGCCGGGGGGCGCTGTCGCTCTTCAGCCAGTCGGCGGGCCTCGGCGTGCTCCTGTACGCGAGCGCCCACCGCCGCGGGCTCGGGGTGTCCTCGGTGATCTCGGCGGGCAACCGCGCGGACGTCTCGGGGAACGACGCCATGCAGTTCTGGGAGGACGACGCGGGCACCCGCGCCGTCGGCCTGTACTTCGAATCGATCGGCAACCCGAGGAAGTTCTCGCGCATCGCCCGCCGACTGGCCAGGACGAAGCCCGTCATCGTCGCGAAATCCGACGTGACCGGCCTGCAGCTGCCGCCCGGCCACGCCGTCCGGACCACCGAGGCGCCGCCCGGCGCCCTCGACTCGATGCTCCGCCAGTCCGGGGTGATGAGGGTCGAGACGACCGAGCAGCTCATGGACATCGCGCAGATCGTCGCGAGCCAGCCCCTGCCGCAGGGTACCGGCGTGGCCGTGTTCAGCAACTCGTCGGCGCTCGGCAAGGTGGTGGCGGACGGCGTCGCCTCGCAGGGCATGACGGTCGCGCGGCTGGAGACCGGCCTGCAGCTCGACACCGGACAGTCCGTGGCCCTGCCCGCCCTCGCCGCGGCTGTGGGGGACGCGCTGGGCGAGGAGTCGGTCCACGCCGCCGTCGTGACCACCCTGCCGGCCCGAGGCCTGACGGCGGAGGCGATCGCAGCATGCCTGCAGGAGTGCGCGGAGCGGGCGGGCAAGCCGGTCGTCGCCTCGTTCACGGGCATCCTGGACGTCCGCCTGCAGCTCGACGGGCTCGTGTCGGCGCCGACCCTGTCCCGAGCCCACGCGCAGCACCCCGGGCAGGATGCGGAGCAGGACGGCGTTGATACCGTCCAGGGGCCGCTCGACGCCGGCGCACCCGCGGCGCCGGCGGGCGCGGGTACCGCCGAACGCGAGACCGCCGCCGTCCTGCCCCTGCAGCGCGGCCTGCCCTGCTTCCCGAGCCCGGGAGCCGCGCTCGCGGCACTGGGCGCCGTCGTCAGGTACGCGCAGTGGCGCGCCCGGGATCACGGCGAGTTCCTTGACCCCGACGGCGTCGACGCCGACGAGGCCTCCCGGATCCTGGCGGAGATCCGGACGCGTGTCGCGGACATCGAGCTCACGCGGCTCACGCCGGACGAATGCACCGCCCTGATGGGTGCCTACGGCATCCGGCTCCTGCCCTCGGCCCGTTTCTCGTCCGCCGACGACGCCGTCGAGCAGGCCGGCCGCCTGGGCTGGCCGGTGGCACTGAAGACCATGGACGAGCACCTGAGGCACCGCCTCGATCTCGGCGGCGTGCGACTGAACATCGACGACGCCGAGTCCCTGCGGCGCAACATCACGCGGATGGAGAAGGTGCTCGCGCCCTTCGGCAGCTTCGGCATGGAGGTGCAGTCGATGGCCCCCTCCGGCCAGGCGTGCAGCATCCGGGCCATCGAGGACCCGCTCCTCGGCCCGGTGCTGTCCTTCGGCCTCGCGGGAGACTCCGTCAACCTCCTCGACGACTGGGCCCACGCCGTCCCGCCGCTGAGCACGGGAGACATCGCGGACCTCGTCCGGGCACCGCGCGCGTCCCGCAAGCTCTTCGGCTACCAGGGCCTGCCGCCGGCGGACGTCGCGGCCGTGGAGGACCTCGTGGCCCGCGTGGCGCTGCTGAAGGACCATCATCCCGAGATCGCGCGGCTCGAGTTCAACCCCGTGCTCGTCGCGTCGTCGGGCCTCACCGTGCTCAGCGCCGTGATCGACGTCGGGAACCCCCAGCGGCGCACGGACAGCGCCCGCCGCGCCATGCGCGACTGACGCGTCGCGGGTTAGGCACAACCCGGGCCGGTGGGGGAAACTGGGGGCATGACCCCATCGCTTTCCGCCCAGTGGCGTGACCTCGATGCATCGCTCGAGCGGGCCGGCTTCTACCCACGCCTCGTGGCCGACGTCGTCCACGACGCCCTCGACGGGCGCGAGCCGCTGTCCCACGTCGCGCATCTCGAGACGCACTTCGAGCGCACCGAGGTGCACCGGCACATCACCGTGCTCGTGCTCACGGAGGACATGCTCGTCATCACGCACGTGGACGACCAGCAGCTCGACGACGCGGGTGAGCAGGTCATGGCGCAGATCTCCACCGAATCCGTCCCCGTCAGCCAGATCCGCTCGGTGGTGCTCAGCTACCTCTACGCCCAGCCGCAGGACTACAAGCCCAGCGACCCCGTCCGCGAGATGACGCTCGCGATCGCCTGGTCCGGCGGCCAGCGCCTCGACATCGGCCCCGCCAGCTGCGGCGACCCCCAGTGCGACGCCGACCACGGCCTTACCGGCACCGTGGCGCAGGAGGACATCGTGCTCCGCGTCAGCGCCGAGGCCGACGGCGCGCAGGCGGTGCAGAACGCGAAGGCGTTCGCCCGGGCGCTGCGCAAGGCCAACACGGCGAGCCCCGCGATCGGCGGGTACATCGGCGCACCCGAGGCGACGACCCGGCGCCAGCCGGGCTTCGGCGGACGGTTCAACCGGGCCCACCACCAGCAGTAGCGGTGGCCCTCCCGCACAAGGAGCCCCTCCCGGCTCCGCCCCTCTACGGTGCCTCCACGGTCGCCGAGGTGATGCCCAGCGCAGCCGTGGCGCTCGGCGTCGACGGCTTCCACAACGCCCTGGCGCTGCCGGCCTCCCGCCGGATCGCCATCGTCATGGTGGACGGCCTCGGCATGTCGCTGCTGCGGAAGTACGCGGCACACGCGCCCTTCCTGCGCGAGAGCCTCGACTCCGCCCGCATCCTCTCCTCCGCGTTCCCCTCCACGACGGCGGCATCGCTGGCCAGCGTCGGGACCGGACTGGCGCCCGGACAGCACGGGATGGTGGGGTACGACGTCCTCGATCCCGCTCAGGACCGCGTGGTCAACATGCTCGGCCACTGGGACGCCGGCGTCGATCCCCTCGCGTGGCAGCCGCACCCCACGGTCTTCGAGCGGGTGTCCGCGCACCTGCCGGTGGTCACGGTCAGCCAGCCGCGCTTCGAGGACTCGCCGATGACGCGGGCGGCCCTGCGCGGCGCCACCTTCGTCGGCGCAGGCACCATCCACGCGCGGATCGATGCCGCCGCGGAGCACCTGGCGAAGACGCCCATGATGCTCATGTACTTCTACGTCAACGACCTCGACAAGGCCGGTCACCGGTACGGGATCGACTCCCCGGAGTGGGTGCGCGCCCTGGAGGACCTCGACGCCGCCCTGAAGCTCCTGGCCCGCAGGGTGCCGCCGGACACCCTGCTGCTGCTGACGGCGGACCACGGCATGGTGGACGTCCCGCCGTCGGGGCGCATCGACTACTCGGAACGCGAGGACCTGCTGGAGGGCGTCGCCCACACGGCCGGCGAACCGCGCATGCTCCACCTCTACCTCGACCCCGGTGTCCCCGCGGAAGGCCGCGACGCGCTGGCCGCGCGCTGGCACGAGGCGTTCGGTTCCCGTGCCTGGATCCTCACGCGGGAGGAAGCCGTGGCCCAGGGTTACTTCGGAACCGTGGACGACGCCGTCCTGCCCCGCATCGGGGACATCCTCGTCCTGGCGCGCGAGCCGATCGCCCTCATCGACGGACGGCGCGTCCAGGCCGGCGCGTTCGAGATGGTGGGGCAGCACGGCTCCCTCACCCGGGCCGAGCGCGACATCCCGCTGCTGACGCTGAACAAGCCCGCCGGTCCCAGGCGCCGGAGCGGCAGGGGGGCCGGACGTGGCTGAGCTCCTGTTCTTCTCGGGCACCATGGACTGCGGGAAATCCACCCTCGCCCTGCAGATGGACCACAACCACAAGGCCCGCGGGCGGAAGGGGCTGCTGTTCAGCTCCCACGACCGCGCCGGGGAGTCGACGATCTCGAGCCGCCTGGGACTGCAGGTGTCCGCCGTCGAGGTGTTCCCGGACACCGACTTCTGGGTGGAACTGACCGTCCGGCAGACCATGGGGGCCCGGATCGACTACATCATCTGCGACGAGGCCCAGTTCTACACGACCGACCAGATCGACCAGCTGGCGCGCGTCGTGGACGAGATGAACATCGACGTCTTCAGTTTCGGCATCACCTCGGACTTCCGCACCAGGCTGTTCCCCGGGTCGCAGCGCCTCATCGAGCTCGCAGACCGCGTGCAGGTCCTGCAGGTCGAGGCCCTGTGCTGGTGCGGCAAGCGGGCTACCCACAACGCCCGGACGGTGGACGGCGTCATGGTCGTCGAGGGCGACCAGATGGTGGTCGGGGACGTCGACCAGCCCGGTGACCCCGATGCGGTGCTCGGGTCCGCGCTCGATGCCGCGCTCGAGGGGGTGCGGGAGCCGGTCTTGGACGCCGTGCTCGAACCGGTGCCCGACACCAAACCTGACCGCACGCCCGGCCGGGCGCCCGACCACCGCCGGGAACCGCTCACCGATACCCGCCGCGAACCGGTGGTCGGTTACGAGACGCTGTGCCGACGGCACCATATGCGCCGGCAGACCTCCAGGACGTCGCCGTCGCTCTACTCCAACGAGATGCCGCTGCCCTTCGAATCGAAGCAGGGATCCGGCAGACTCCGACGATGACGCACACGGGTGCCGAAGCCGCAGAGCGGAGCGACCACGACCCCCTGAGGGTTCCGTTCTGGATCGTCCTGGCGGGTGTGGGGGCCGGAGCCTTCTGGGCGCTGGCAGGGGTGGCCCTGGGAGCCGCCGTCGCCCGTAGCCGCGACGGCGGACACCGACCTCCCCGCAGGACCGGGCGCCGCTAGTCGCCCTTGCGTCCGAAGACGATGTCGTCCCAGCTCGGGACGCTCGACCGCTTGGGCTTGGGCCGGCGCTCCGCCGACGCCTCGGTGCCGGTCTTCGCCGTGTCCTTCGCCGCCTCCTTGGCCGCGTCCCCGCCCGTGTCCTGCCCGGAGTCGTCGGAGGCCGCCGCGGCCGCGCCGCGACCGGATGCCCTTCCCGCTGCCGGAGCGCCGGGGTCCTGCGTCTCCGGAGCGGGCGGCTGCAGCCGGCGCGCGGGCTGCGCGAAGATGCTGATCTCCCGGGTCTCGGTGCTGACGCCGTCGTAGAGTCTCGGGGTGCCGTCCTCGTGGAGCGTGGCGTCCTGCGCCGCGCCCAAGACGTCGTCGCCGTCCGCCGTGCGGGGCGCCAGCGAGAGACCGGGCACGGGGACGTCCTCGTCCTCCTGCTCGTCGTCGGTGCCCTCGGCGTTCCTGGGGTGGGCGGCGGGGATACCGCCGCGGCTCAGGAGCTCGGCGAGGGCGTCATCGCCGTCCTCGTCGGCTCCGAGGCGCTGGCCGCGCCGTGAGCGGAGCACGTCCAGCAGGCCGTCCTGATCCGCCGGCGGGGTCTCGGGGGCCTCCTCGGCCTCCGCCTCGAAGTCGAAGACGCGGTCCGCGACGGCGCTGAGCCGGCGGGAGGGCAGCGGGCCGTCGAGCGGCTCCAGTTCGCTGAGCACCTGCGCCCACCGGTTGCCGTTGGCGACCGTCTTCCGGGTCGGGTTGTACGTCCACTGCGCGGGGGGCTCCTCCCCGAGGTCCACCGTCGAACCGTCGGGCAGGTCGAAGGACGCCTCGACGTGCCACGAGCCGTCCTGGCGCCGCCAGGAATCCCACTCGAGCGACGCCGGGTCCATCCCGTAGCTGCGCACCCGGAATGTCACCATGTCCCCGAGCAGGGCGGGGTTGTCGCCGAAGGCGGAGCGGTAGCCGTCGTGGCTCGGCAGGGGGGTCGCGACCTCGACGCGCTGCGCGAGGTACGCCACGTAGTCGCGCTCGGCGCGGACCGGGCCCTCGTACCGCTGCACGTGGGACAGTTCGAGCCCGGACTCGGCGGCGACCTGCTCCGCCGTCGCACCTGCGCGGATGCGCGCCTGGATGTCGCGGGGCGTCAGGGGGACCGGGGCCTTGGCAGGCTTCTGGCGGGGAGCGGCCTGCGGCGGCGCGGGGGCCGGCGAGGCTCCGGCGGTGCTCGCGGTGCGCAGTGCGTCGTCGACGGGCAGCCGGTAGGACGTGCCCTCCTCGCCGCTCAACAGCAGATGTTCGCCATCCACACCCACCAGGCGTAACTCCTGCATCGAATCCTCCAGCCGACAATAATTCCTAGGGGAAACTGTGCCATTGAATGGCGGCCATTCCTACTACGCGCGAAGGCGTGGCGCACGTCGCAGCGGCGGCGGGCACAAATCCGGCGGTTTCCGCGTTATGCGATTCCGATGGAACCCGTCCGGAGGGCGGGGGTCGATGACGGGGGAAAGAGGCAGGTATGGCGATGGAACACCAGGCACAGCACGCAGCGGGCGATGACGGAGCATCCCGCGACCCGGGGCACCTCCGGCAGCACGGGGTCCGGCGGACCGCGCCCGGGTCCGGCCCGATGACGGCTTCGGCGACGGCGCTGATGACGCCGCCGGTCGACGAGGACGAGATCGAGGCCGCCGACTCGTTCGACCTGCCCGGAGCCGACCTCTCCAGCGAGGAGATCTCGGTGCAGATCCTCGCGGCGCAGGCCGACGAGTTCACCTGCGCATCGTGCTTCCTCGTGCGCCACCGCTCGCAGATCGCCCTGGACCGGGCCGGGAAGCTCTACTGCATGGACTGCGAGGGCTGAGCGCGAGGTGCGTCAGCGGGCGAGCGCGGCGACGAGACGCTCCGGGTTGCGCGAGGACGCGAGCCAGTAGGGCGTGCGGTCCGCTGGGTCCGTGACCTCGATACGCACCACGGGGGAGATCCATCCCCGGATGCAGAGGTAGGCGAGGCCGTTCAGGCCCGGACCGCGCTGGTAGGTGGCGTCGTCGCCGGTGAACCAGTCCACCGCCCCGAGATAGGCCCGCTCGATGCTCGCGCGGCCCACGGTCAGGGTGGTCGCGGTGACCGTGATGCGCGGTGTCGACAGGATGAGCAGCGTGAAAACGATGATCGCGGTGACGGCTGCGGCGCCGAAGCCGACCTCCGCCGAGATGGGCGCGAACATCACGATCGTGGCCGAGGAGAAGCCCGCGGCGATCAGCCAGATCCACGGGGACGGCCACAGGCGCTCCTCGTAGAGGACGGCCTGGTCGGGGGTGTTCCGGGGGGCTTCCCCTGGCGCGCTGGACATGACACCAGCATTCCACCATTTGTCCGCTGACTCATCCCGGGCCGCCGCCGACGCCGAGGCAAAGGCGCTAAAGTGGGGGGCTGGTAACCGGATAGCTTGCGTGGGAGATGCGGTCAATGGGTACACAGCAGGACCTCCCGGTCCAGATCTTGATGCTCGACGACGGCCTGGAGCCCCCCGCCTATGCCACGGACGGCGACGCGGGCGCGGACCTCCGGACCGCCGTCGACGTCGTGCTGGCGCCGGGCGCGCGTGAGCTGGTCCCCACGGGTGTGGCGATGGCGCTGCCCACCGGCTACGTGGGCCTCGTCCACCCGCGCTCCGGTCTCGCCGCGCGACACGGAGTGACCATCGTCAACGCCCCCGGCACCATCGACGCCGGCTACCGCGGAGAGATCAAGGTCTGCCTCCTCAACACCGACCCCAACGAGACCGTCCGCCTCACGCGCGGCGACCGCATCGCGCAGCTGGTCATCCAGCGCGTCGAACACGCCCGCTTCTCCGTGGTGCACGAGCTGCCGGCGAGCGTCCGCGGCACGGGTGGATTCGGCTCGACCGGCGGATTCACGACACCCGACGCCACGCTGACGGCCGTCGGCATCCCCGAGGGCGGCTGAACCCGCCCTGCGGGCCACGCAGCACGCCCCACGACACACCTCCCCGACCACGTAATCAGGAAAGGACCCCGGACATGGCTTTTGGGCGCCTCAGGAAGAAGAAGCAGGACGACGCCGACGCGTCCCCGATGCAGGACGCGCCGGCCGACGCCGCGGAGGCTCCGAACGCCGGAGACACGACGGCGACCGCGGGCGCCGGGGACGCCACCGGGAGCACGGAGGGCCGGCCCGGCGCCGATGTCCCCCGCGTGCCCGCCGGCCACGTCTCCAGCGCCGACTACGCCCGGGGCACGCTCGGACCGTTCGACGCCGCAGAGCAGGACACGGCGAGCGGATACATCGACCTGGGCGCCCTGCGGATCAACGCGGCCGAGGGCCTGCAGCTCCGCCTCGAAGTCGAGGAGCGCAGCAAGCGTGTCATCGCCGTGACACTGGACCTCGGCGGCTCGACGCTGCAGCTGCAGGCCTTCGCCGCCCCGAAGACCGAAGGACTCTGGGACGAGATCCGGGAGCAGATCGGCGCCTCGGTGGGCGCGCAGGGCG
Source organism: Arthrobacter sp. MDT2-16 (assembly GCF_054510925.1). NCBI lineage: Bacteria > Bacillati > Actinomycetota > Actinomycetes > Micrococcales > Micrococcaceae > Arthrobacter > Arthrobacter sp. MDT2-16. The sequence continues at coordinate 162,763 of NZ_JBTNDP010000005.1, read as the reverse complement.
GCACCGTGGAGGAGCGGCCCGGACGCCTCGGGACCGAGCTGCTGGCGAAACTTCCCGCGCAGACCCCGGACGGCCAGGCGGGCTACCGCGTGGCCCGCTTCGTCGGTGTCAACGGTCCGCGCTGGTTCCTCCGCGGTGTGTTCGGCGGTCCCGCAGCGCTCGACCAGAACGCCGCAGCGCCCATCGAGGCGCTCTTCCGCAGCGTCGTGGTGGTGCGCGGCGAGCACCCCCTCCCGCCACGCGAGCTGCTGCCGCTCAAGCTGCCGAAGGACGCCGCAGCCGGCCCTCCCGCAGCCCCCGCCCCCGCGCGCCCGGACCTGAACCCTCTCGAGCGCGGTCCCGAGATCACCGAGACCCGCTAGAGCCCATGACCGCGCGGCAGTACGCCCCCGGTCCCGCCGATCCCCAGGGCCCGGCGGGCCGCTCCGTACCCGCATCGCAGGCGAACCCCCGCCGCGCGGCCTCGTCCGGGCCGGACGTGGCCGCGGGCCCGGCGGCGTCCGGCGCTCCTGCACCCCTGCCGCAGCGCGGCAGGATCAAGGCACGTGGTGTCGTCGCCAGGATCACCATCGCCCCCGTCACGGCCCCGCCGTCGTTCGCCGTCCTCGCGAGGATCGAGTGGAACGGCACGCAGGAGGACGTGCGGCTCATGTGGATGGGTCAGCGGCGCGTCCCCGGCATCGAGGCCGGTGTCGCGCTGCGGTTCGAGGGGATGCTGAGCCGCGTCGGGGGCACCCCCACCGTGTACAACCCGCGCTACGAGATCATCGGACGTCCCGAGGAGTACTGAATGAGCAACCAGACATGAGCCATCCCATCGACGAGCCGGAGGCCGGGCAGCCCGTGCCCGCCGCGGGCGGCGCCGGCCCGGGTGCCCGTCCCACGGCCGCTGCACCGGCCGGCGAGCAGGCGGGCCCGTCGGCGGCGGACCTCGCGACGCAGTACGCGGCGAAGTCCGGGGTGCGTCGCGGCGACTCCGGCCAGATCGACGTGCTGTCCTCGATCGGCGGCGTGCAGGGGCTGGCGGAGAGCATCGGCCCGGGGCTCGTGTTCACGGTGCTCTTCACCTTCACCACGGACCTCCAGGTCTCGCTGATCGCGGCGCTGGCCGTCTCGGCGGTCTTCACCGTGGTGCGGCTCGTCTCGCGGACACCCGTCACCCAGGCCGTGGCCGGGCTGATCGGGGTCGCGGTCTGCGCGTTCGTGGCGCTGCGTACCGGCAACGCCGAGGACTTCTTCCTCCCCGGGTTCTTCATCAACGCCGGCTACATCGTGGCGATGGTGGCCTCGGTGGTGTTCCGGTGGCCCTTCGCCGGACTCCTGTTCGGTTTCATCCGCAACGAGGGCATCGAGTGGCGCAAGGATGCTGCACGCGTCCGCGCCTACGGCGTGGCGACCTGGATCATCGTCACGGTCCTCGCGCTGCGCCTCGTGGTGCAGGTGCCGCTGTACCTCGCGGAGAACGTCGCGGCCCTCGGCTCCACGCGTGTGGCGATGGGCCTGCCGCTCTACGCGCTCGGTCTCTGGCTCGCGTGGGTCGTGTCCCGGCCCGCCGTGCCGGCAGGCGCAGCCTCCGGTTCCGGGACGGCGGACTAGGGAGCCGCTGAGCGTCGGGTCGGCGTCGCGAAGCCTCCGACCGGTGACCCGGCGGCTAGTCCTCGGGCCCGTCGCTGCGGGCGGAGAGGGCGATCCGGAGGTCGTCCTCCGCGGCGATCGCCGCGAGGAAGAACATCTCGTCGCCGCCCTCGACGACGTCGTCAGGGCTCGGCGTGACGGGGGAGTCGTCGCGCAGCACGGCCACGACGGCGCAGTCCTGGGGAAGGGCGATGGAGCCGATCGTGCTGCCGACCAGGGGGGAGTCCGCGGGGACGGTGAACTCGACGATCGAGGACACCCCGGTCTGCAGCGTCAGCAGGCGGACGAGGTCGCCCACCTCCACGGCTTCCTCGACGAGGGCGGTCATCAGGCGCGGGGTGTTGACGGCCACGTCCACGCCCCAGGAGTCGTCGAACATCCAGTCGTTCTTCGGGTTGTTCACCCGGCCCACCGTGCGCCCCACCCCGAACTCGCTCTTGGCGAGCAGCGACACCACCAGGTTCACCTTGTCGTCGCCCGTCGCCGAGACCACGACGTCGGCCTCGTCGAGGCGGGCGTCTTTGAGCGTGGTCAACTCGCAGGCGTCGCCGATCAGCCACTTGGCGCCCTTGAGGCCGCTGCGGCCGATGGCCTCCGGCTTCTCGTCGATCAGCAGGATCTCGTGCTTGTTGCCGAGCAGTTCCCGCGCGATCGAGGATCCCACGCTCCCTGCCCCGGCGATGACGACCCTCATCAGTCCTCCTCCTTCGGCGCCGCGGCGAGGATGCGCGTGATCTCGTCCGTCGCCGTCGTCCTCATCATGGCGTGCAGGGTGTCACCCTGCTGGTAGCTCGTCCCGGCCGTGGGCAGGATGCCCTCGCCGAAGCGCGTGACGTAGGCGATCCGCACGCCGCTCGCGGCCTCGATGCTCCTCAGGGACCTGCCGAGCCAGGCGTCGGCGAGTGCGAGCTCGGCGAGGATCAGCCGGCCCGAGGTCTCCCGGAAGTCGCCGTTGATGGTCTGCTCGGGCAGGATCCGCCGCAGCACCTGGTCGGCGCTCCAGCGGACCGCGGCCACCGTGGGGATGCCGAGGCGCTGGTAGATCTCGGCGCGCCCCGGATCGTAGATACGGGCGACGACGTGCGGTACGTGGAACGTCTCCCTCGCCACGCGCGTGGCGAGGATGTTCGAGTTGTCACCGCTGGAGACGGCGGCGAAGGCGTAGGCGGTCTCGATCTCGGCGTGCTTGAGCGTCTCCCGGTCGAAGCCGACACCCGTGACCTTCCGCCCGCCGAACGAGGAGCGCAGCCGGCGGAACGCACGGTCGTCCTGGTCGATGATCGCCACGGAGTGCCCGGACTCGTCGAGCGTGTGCGCCAGGCTGACGCCCACCCTGCCGCACCCCATGATCACGAAATGAGCCACCGAGGGCACCCCTGATTCCTGCTGTAGATCCTGCTGCCGACCATGCCGTCCCGTGCCGTACCAGCACCAAGCCTAGTGGCTGGGCGCAGGCGCGGACGCGCTAGTCTGGGCTGTGCTGACTTTTCTCGAGGCTGTCAAGAGGGTGCTGGTGGGCAAGCCCTTCGCCAGCGACAGGCTGAGGACCAGGAGCCTGCCGAAACGCCTCGCCCTGCCCGTGTACTCCGCAAGCGCCCTCTCGTCCGTCGCGTACGCCCCCGACGAGATCCTGCTGACCCTCGCCCTCGCCGGAGTGGCCTCGGTCGCCATCTCGCCCTGGGTGGGCCTGGCCGTCATCGCGGTGCTGCTCGTGGTCGTCGCCTCCTACCGCCAGGCCGTCCACGCCTACCCGTCCGGCGGCGGCGACTACGAGATCGCCAAGCGGAACATCGGCCCCCGGGCCGGCACCACCGTCGCGTCGGCCCTCATGATCGACTACCTGCTCACCGTGGCCGTCTCGGTGTCGGCGGCTGCTCAGTACGTCGTCTCGCTCGCCCCGGCGCTCGAGGGCGCCCGCGTGACCCTCGCCGTCGCGGGCGTCGCGGTGCTGGTGCTGCTGAACCTGCGCGGCGTCACGCGGGGCGTCCGTGCCCGCGCGGTCGTCACCTATGCCTTCCTCGCCGGGATCCTCGCCCTGTGCGCCACGGGCATCGTCCGGGCGCTCACGGGCTCGCTCGGGCAGGCGCCGAGCGCCCGGTTCGAGATCGTGCCCGAGGCGGCCCTCGACGCCGGCCTCGTGGGCCTGGCCGGCGGCCTGCTGATCCTGCGGGCGTTCTCGGCCGGCGCCGCGGCGCTGACCGGACTCGAAGGGCCGGCGTCGAACGTGCAGCGCTTCCAGGCGCCGCAGAGCCGCAACGCGGCGACCACCCTCCTGCTCGTGGGCGTCGTCTCCTCCGCGATGCTCGCGGGCGTCATCTACCTCGCCAACGCCACACGCGTGCACGTGGTGCAGAACCCCGCGGCGCAGCTGCTCCTCGACGGACAGCCCGTCCCCGCCGACTACATCCAGGCGCCGGTCATCAGCCAGCTGGCCCGGACCGTCTTCGGAACCGGATCCCCGGCCTTCTACGGTGTCGTCGCGGCGACGGCGCTGATCCTCCTGCTCGCCGGCCACGCGGCCTTCAACGCGTTCCCCGTGCTGGCCTCCATCCTCGCCAAGGACGGCTACCTGCCCCGGCAGCTGCGCACCCGGGGGGACCGGCTGACCTTCAGCAACGGCATCCTCCTGCTCGGGCTGGGCGCCGTGGTGCTGATCCTCGTCTTCCGGGCGGACGTGACAGCGCTGGTCCAGCTGTACATCGTCGGCGTGTTCGTCTCCTTCACGGGGGGACAGCTGGGTCTGGTCCGGCACTGGAGCCGGACCCTGCGCAGCACCGTCGGCGCTCAGGAGCGCTGGTCCATCCGCCGGTCGCTGGCCATCAACGCGCTCGGCTTCGGCCTCACCGCGGCCGTGCTCGTCGTCGTCCTCATCACCAAGTTCGAGTACGGGGCGTGGATCGCGGTGCTCGCCATGGCGATGCTCTTCGCCGTCATGCGCAGCATCAAGAAGCACTACGACGTGGTGGCCGCCGAACTCGCGATCGACGACGCCGTGCACCTGCGGGCCCTTCCCTCCCGGGTCCACGCCGTGATCCTCGTCTCCCACGTCCGGAAGCCGGTGCTGCGGGCGCTCGCCTTCGCACGGGCCTCACGGCCGTCCCGGCTCGATGCCATCACGGTGGACGTCGACCCCGCCCAGACCCGCCGCACCCTCGCCGACTGGGAGCGATACGAGATCCCCGTGCCCATCACGGTCCTCGCCTCGCCGTACCGCGACACCATCACCCCGATCCTCGACTACATCACCACCATGCGCAGGGACTCCCCGCGCGATCTGGTCGTGGTCTACATCCCCGAGTACGTGGTGGGAAAGTGGTGGGAGCAGCTGGTCCACAACCAGACCGCCCTCCGTATCAAGGCGCGCCTGCACTTCGTGCCCGGCGTGATGGTGGCCAGCGTGCCGTGGCAGCTCGCGTCCTCCGACGCGAGTCGGATCTACCAGGACCTGAAGTAGGAACACACGATGACAGACGCCGTACCACCCGCAGCACCAGCCGCTCCCGGGACCGCCCAGGCGGCGACGGCGGAGCTCACCGTCGAGCGGCCCGCACACGGCGGGCACTTCGTCGCCCGGCACGAGGGCCGTGTGGTCTTCGTCCGCCACGCGCTGCCGGGTGAGCGGGTGCGGGTGCGCTTCACCGAGACGGACGACGGCGCCAGCTTCTGGCGTGCCGACGTCGTCGAGGTACTCGAGGCCTCCCCGCACCGGGTGGCGCATCACTGGCCCCTCGCTGATGCCCTCTTCACCGCCGCCCGCGGACGCGCGGCCGTGGGCGGCGCCGAGTTCGGGCACATCGCCCTCGACGAGCAGCGGCGCCTGAAGGCCGCCATCTTCGAGGAGCAACTCACCCGGCTCGCGCGGACCGAGCGCACGGTGACCGTGGAACCCGCCCCCGGCGAGACGGCGGACGGGCTCGCCTGGCGCACCCGCGCGGCCTTCGCCGTGGACACCGCCGGCCGTCTGGCGATGCACCTGCACCGCTCCCACGCCGTCGCCCCGATCCGGGAGATGCCCCTGGCCGTCCCCGCGATCAACGCGCTGCGGCTCTGGACCCTCGACTTCTCCGGCATCGGACGCGTCGACGTCGCCGCGCCCTCGGGCGGGGGAGAGCCGCTGGTCCTCCTCGTGCCCGCAGCCGGTACGTCCCCGCGCCGCGTCGCCGCCGTGGCGGCCTCGATCGACGGCGCCTCGGTGGGTGTCCTGGATCCCGAGTCCGGCCAGGTGCAGCGCCTGAAGGGACGGACCTGGCTGCAGGAGAGCGTGCTGGGCCTCGACTACCGCGTCACGGGGGCCGGCTTCTGGCAGATCCACCGCGGCGCGCCGGAGGCCCTCGCCTCCGTTGTGCTCGACGGACTCGGGCCCGCCACGGGGGAGCGGGTCGCCGACCTCTACGCCGGTGCGGGACTGTTCACCGTCCCGCTGGCGCGCGCGGTAGGGCCCGGGGGTGCGGTGCTGTCGGTCGAGGGATCGCCCGGGACGAGCCGGGACGCCAAGCGCAACCTGCACGGACAGGACCACGTGGCGATCGTGCAGGGCCGCGTGGATGCCGTCCTGGGCCGGTGGTCCGAGCCGCTGGACGCCGTCCTGCTCGACCCGCCGCGTGCCGGGGCGGGGAAGAAGGTGGTCCGGCAGATCCTCGCAGCAAACCCGCGGGCCGTCGGCTACGTGTCCTGCGACCCGGCGTCGTTCGCCCGCGACCTCGGCTACTTCCTCGCCGCCGGCTGGTCGCTCGACACCCTGCGCGTCTTCGACCTCTACCCCCACACCCACCACATGGAGTCCTTCGCACGGCTCCTGCCACCGTCCGTCTGAGGTATCGCCACACGATGGCAATGGCACCTCGTCCGAAGCCCGAACGTTAGAGTTAAGAACAGTCAACGGCGATTCCTTCGCCACGCCGAACGAACCGAGGAGGCGCCGATGGGACTTCTGGAGACTATCCACGGCCCGCAGGACCTGAGCAAGCTCAGCGACGCGCAACTGACGTCACTCGCCAAAGAGATCCGCGCCTTCCTGGTCAGCAATGTCTCGCGGACGGGCGGGCACCTGGGCCCCAACCTGGGCGTGGTCGAACTGACCCTCGGCATCCACCGCATCTTCGACTCGCCCCGCGACAGCGTCATCTTCGACACCGGGCACCAGTCCTACGTGCACAAGCTCGTCACGGGCCGCCACGACTTCAGTTCGCTGCGCCAGCAGGGCGGACTGTCCGGCTACCCGTCACGCGCCGAGTCGGTGCACGACGTCGTCGAGAGCTCGCACGCCTCGTCCTCCCTCTCGTGGGCCGACGGCATCTCCCGCGCCCGCGTCCTGAACGGCGAGGGCGACCGCTACACCGTGGTGCTCGTGGGGGACGGCGCCCTGACGGGCGGCATGGCCTGGGAAGCCCTCAACAACATCGCCGCGGACAAGCGACGCCGCGTGGTGATCGTGGTCAACGACAACGGCCGCTCCTACGCACCGACCATCGGCGGTGTGGCCGACTACCTCGCGTCCCTGCGCCCCACCCTCGACTCCGTGCGCACGCACCGCGTCTACGAGCGCACCCTCGACTGGGTCAAGCAGCGCATGCACGACGGCGGGACGGTGGGCGAGTTCAGCTACAAAAGCCTGCACGCCATGAAGAAGGGCATCAAGGACTGGTGGGCGCCCCAGGGCCTGTTCGAGGACCTCGGGATGAAGTACGTGGGTCCGGTGGACGGCCACGACCAGTCGGCCGTCGAGCAGGCCCTGCAGCTCGCCAAGAATTACGAGGGGCCGGTGATCGTCCACGCGATCACCGAGAAGGGCCACGGCTACGCGCCGGCCCGCGCCCATGAGGCGGACCAGTTCCACGCCGTCGGTGTGATCGACCCCGAGACCGGCGAACCCGTGGACGTCGCGGGCCAGCAGTCCTGGACCTCCGTCTTCGCGAACGAGATCGCCGACATCGCCGACGAGCGCCCCGACATCGTCGGGATCACCGGCGCCATGCTCATCCCCGTGGGGCTCCACCGCTTCGCGGCCCGTCATCCGGACCGCGTGTTCGACGTCGGCATCGCCGAGCAGCACGCGCTCACGAGCGCCGCCGGCATGGCGTTCGGCGGGCTGCACCCGGTGATCGCCCTGTACGCGACCTTCCTCAACCGCGCCTTCGACCAGCTGCTCATGGACGTGGCCCTGCACAAGGCGGGCGTCACGGTGGTCCTGGACCGTTCCGGTGTCACGGGGCCGGACGGCGCGAGCCACCACGGCATGTGGGACCTCGCGCTGCTGCAGGCCGTCCCCGGCCTGCACCTCGCCGCCCCGCGCGACGCCACCCGGCTCCGGGAGGAGCTGCGCGAGGCCGTCGCCATCGGCGACGCCCCGAGCGTGGTGCGCTACTCCAAGGGGTCGGTCGGGGCCGAGGTCGAGGCGATCGAGCGCCTGGACGACGGCGTGGACGTCCTCTCCCGCCGGCCCGCCGGTTCCCGGACCAACGACGTCCTGATCGTCAGCGTCGGCGCCATGAGCGAGCTGGCCCTCGACGTGTCGAACCGGCTCGGCGCCCAGGGCATCAGCTCCACCGTCATCGATCCGCGCTGGCTCCTGCCCGTCCGCCGGTCCGTGATCGACCTCGCGGCCGAGCACCGCATCGTGATCGTCATCGAGGACGGCGTCCGTGCCGGCGGTGTCGGCTCGAGGATCCGCCAGGAGATGCGCTCGGCGGGCGTGGACACCGCGCTCAACGAGGTGGGCCTGCCGGTCGAGTTCCTCGACCACGGCTCCCGCAACCAGGTCCTGGAGCGCGTGGGCCTCACGGCGCAGCAGATCACGCACGACGTCGTCGCGCAGGTCCTCGGCACCAAGGTGCCCGTCGCGCGTCCGCTCGCGGGGGATTCCCCACCCGTGACCGGGCAGCTCCCCAAGCACTGACCGAGGGATCCGGCGGTGCCCGGCACGGTGCTCCCGGCCGGGACACCCGTGCCCGGCCGCGGTTCCCCACCGTCGCTCCGCCGGACCGGCCGGGCGGGCTCGCCGGTGCGCGGGAGCCGCAGGCGGGAGGTGGTGTGAGATAATGGCGAAGGCCGACGAGGGAACCACATTCCCGCGCCGGTCCAGTGACAGGCTTCCGTTCCGCCGGCGATGCTTCCGTCCTACCGAGTCCGCCCCGTCGGCGGAAGTAGGCCGAATCCGCTGTCGGGACCCACCGTCCACCCGGACGGCTGAGGTGGAAAAGCGCCACTGGTCTCCGAGTGATTCCGCACCCCCATGACGGTGTGACCTCGGGCGACATGACAACGACTTCCGGTCAGCCGCCGGGCGAAGGGCCCGCGGCGGGCCGACATACCGCCCTGGAGGGTGCCGGAATGTGGCCGGTGCCGCAGGGGCTTGGAGCGAGCACCCATGGATCAGTCAGAACAGCTGGGGAACGAACAGAACGCGGCCGCAACGGCAGAAGCGCCCGAGCAGGCCGCGCCGGCGAAGGCCCCGCGGAAGCGACGCACCGCCAGCGCCCCGGCCGGGGCGCCACCCGCCCTCACGGGATCCCTGCCCGACGCCGGGCCCGATGCCGAGGTCGAAGCCGCCGCTCCGGTCCGCAAGCGGGCCACCCGGACGCGCAAGCCCGTCGTCGTGACGGACGAGACGGTCACGGACGCAGCACCGGCGCAGGCCGCCGTCGTCGAGGCCGCAGGCACCACCGACGCCGATGCAGCACCCGAGGCACCTGCGGCCCCGGCCCGCGCGACCCGCACGCGTCGTCGCGCCGCCACGGCTGAGGCGGGCCCCGCCCGCCCCGTCGAGCAGCCTCCCGTCGCCGCGGCCCCCACCGAGCCCGTCGTCGAGCCCGTCGTCGAGGCTGCACCGGCCGTCGAGCCCGGGACCGCCGTGGAGGACGCCGAGGGCACCGAGGAGAAGCCGGCACGCGCGCGCCGTACCTCCACCAGAAGCCGCAGCCGCCGCGCGTCCGAACCGGTCCAGCAGGACCACGTCCCCTCGCCCGCCGCCGACGCGGCCGCTGCCCCGACGGCGTCCGCCCCGGAAGCGCCCGCCGCGGACGACGCGCAGGACCCCGACGACGCGCAGGACTCCCGGAGCACCGTGGACCAGCCGGCCCCGGTGACCGCAGCCGACCCCTTCGCCGTCCCGGAATCGCCGCTCTCGCTCCTGTTCCACGCACCGGATCTCAGCACTGTCACCGTGCCGGCCGTCAAGGTCACCCCTCCCGCCGAGGAGGACGCCGACGAGGACGCCGAGGACCCCGGACGCCGGTCGCGGAGGAGCCGCCGCAGCAGGACCCGCGGCCGCGGCGACGCCGGCCAGACCGAGCCCGGCGCGGAGGACGCCGAGGCGGACGGACCGGACGAGCAGGCCGGATCGAACGGCCCGGAGAACGGCGCGGGCGTCACGTCACGCCGCCGCCGCCGTCGTCGTCGTGGTGACCAGGACCTCGAACTCTCCGGCGGCGACGACGACGACCCGCCCAACACCGTCACGCGTGTCCGCGCCCCCCGCCAGTCCAGCGAGCCCGTGTCCGATCGCGTGACCAGCGTCCGCGGCTCCACGCGGCTCGAGGCGAAGAAGCAGCGGCGCCGCGAGTCCCGGGACACGGGCCGCCGCCGACAGGTCATCACCGAGGCGGAGTTCCTCGCCCGCCGCGAGTCCGTGGACCGGCAGATGATCGTTCGCCAGCGCGACGACAGGATCCAGATCGGCGTCCTCGAGGACGGCATCCTCGCCGAGCACTTCGTCTCCCGGACGCAGCAGGACTCGCTGATCGGCAACGTCTACGTCGGCAAGGTGCAGAACGTCCTGCCGAGTATGGAAGCGGCGTTCGTGGACATCGGACGGGGTCGCAACGCCGTCCTGTACGCCGGTGAGGTCAACTGGGACGCCGCGGGCCTCGAGGGCCAGCCGCGCCGCATCGAGCTCGCGCTGAAGTCGGGCGACCCCGTGCTGGTGCAGGTCACCAAGGACCCGGTGGGTCATAAGGGCGCCCGGCTCACGAGCCAGATCTCGCTCCCGGGCCGCTACCTCGTGTACGTGCCCGGCGGGTCGATGACGGGTATCTCCCGCAAGCTGCCCGACGTCGAGCGCAACCGCCTGAAGCGGATCCTGAAGGACCGCCTGCCCGAGAACGCCGGCGTGATCGTCCGCACCGCGGCCGAGGGCGCGAGCGAGGAGGAGCTGACGCACGACGTCAACCGCCTGCGCGCCCAGTGGGAGGAGATCGAGCGCAAGGCCGGCTCCACCAAGACCCTGGCACCCGAGCTGCTGTACGGTGAGCCCGACCTCACCATCAAGGTGGTGCGCGACGTCTTCAACGAGGACTTCTCCAAGCTGGTCGTGTCCGGCGAGGAGGCCTGGGACACCATCGAGGCCTACGTCATGTACGTGGCCCCGGACCTCGTGGGCAGGCTCGAGAAGTGGACGGGCGACGAGGACATCTTCGCCGCGTCGCGCATCGACGAGCAGATCTCCAAGGCACTCGAGCGTAAGGTCTTCCTGCCCTCGGGCGGATCCCTCGTGATCGACCGCACCGAGGCCATGACGGTGGTGGACGTCAACACCGGCAAGTTCACCGGCAGCGGCGGGAACCTCGAGGAGACCGTCACCAAGAACAACCTGGAGGCCGCGGAGGAAGTGGTCCGGCAGCTCCGCCTCCGCGACATCGGCGGCATCATCGTGATCGACTTCATCGACATGGTGCTCGAGGCGAACCGCGACCTCGTGCTGCGCCGGCTGGTGGAGTGCCTCGGCCGCGACCGGACCAAGCACCAGGTGGCCGAGGTGACCTCCCTCGGGCTCGTCCAGATGACGCGCAAGCGCATGGGCACGGGCCTGCTCGAGGTCTTCGGTGAGGACTGCGAGCACTGTGCGGGCCGAGGCGTCGTGACCCACATGGAGCCCGTGGAGCACCGCCGGACCGCGCCCGCGCCCGAGAGCACGCCGCAGGTGCGCCAGGACCGGGTGTCCCGGAGCGAGCGCAAGCGGAACCGCGGACGCGGAGGCCAGCAGGACGAGGGCCTGGTGCTGCCCGCCGCCGTCGCACCCGTGGCCGAGAGCCCCGATCGCGCTGCGAAGGCGGAGGCGGCGCGCGCCGCCCTGGCGAGCATCGCCGCCGCGACGCACCACGCTCAGGAGGAACAGGGCACGGAGGCTGCTGTCGAGGCCGCCGTCCAGGTGACGGAGGCCGTGCTCACCTTCAACGGCGAGACGGTGACCCTGCCCCGTGCGGAGGGCCGGAACCAGGACGGCCGGGACCGGGAGGTCCCGCCGTCGACCCGCCTGACACTGGACAGCCTGAGCGAGGCCTTCAACAGGAAGCCGGCCGACGACGCAGCAGCGGCACCCGCAGCAGAGCCCGGGGAAAGCGCGGGGGACGACGTGCAGGAGGATCCCGTGGCCCCGGTCCGGGCGGTGTCCGGCCCGCCGGCCGCAGCGGTGGCCGACGAGGCGCGGGTTCCCGCTGCGTCGCGGCCCGGAGCGCCCACGGAGGTGGCGGAAGCGCCTGCCCGCCGTACGCGCCCCCGCAGGGTCGCCCGCAGCGCCCAGGGCGCTGCGGACACCACCATCGAGACGCAGGTCGCGGGGCCCGCCGGTGACCCCGCCGGCACCCGGCACGTCGCCAAGGCGCCCGTGGCGGCACGGAAGCCCGAGGCATCGGCAGCCGAGCCGCTGATCTTCGGTGTCGGCGTGCCCGCCTCGGAGCTGTAGGGGCTGAACGGGGCCGTAGAGGCCAGGGAGAGGGAACGCCGGGGTCCACGGGGACTCCGGCGTTCCTGTGTCCGGGAATCGGCCGGCGCGAGCGCCGTCCCGCCCGCTGATTTGCGGGAAGGTGCCGTACTGCCGTAATCTGGACCCTCGGTGCACTTGCCTGTCAACCGGCATGTCCGGCGGCAACGGTGAGGGATGCACGCACGCAGATGTCCTTCGGATCTCGGCAGCCCAGGCTGCGGTGTCCGGGACGCGCACAGCGAATCCCGCACGGGGAGCAAGCTCCAGGATCGCTGCCGAAGCGCACCCAGGTTTTTTCATCAGAAGTCAAGAATGTCGAGAGAAGTGAGTTCCCAAGTGGTGTACGCGATTGTCCGCGCAGGCGGCCGCCAAGAAAAGGTTTCTGTAGGAGACCTCGTTACCCTTGACCGCGTCGCCGGTCAGGCAGGAAGCACGTTCAAGCTTCCCGCCCTCCTTCTGGTAGACGGCGCCAAGATCACCTCCGCAGCGGAGGACCTCGAGAAGGTCACCGTCACTGCCGAGATCATCGAGAATCTTCGTGGACCGAAGATCGTCATCCAGAAGTTCAAGAACAAGACCGGCTACAAGAAGCGCCAGGGTCACCGTTCGGAACTGACCCGCGTCAAAATCACAGGCATCGCGTAGTCCCTTCGGGCTATCGTTCGGTCAAGCAGACACTTCAGCGAAGGCAGGCATAACTCATGGCACATAAGAAGGGCGCAAGCTCCACTCGCAACGGCCGCGACTCGAACGCGCAGTTCCTCGGCGTGAAGCGCTTCGGCGGTCAGGTCGTCAAGGCCGGCGAGATCATCGTCCGCCAGCGCGGCACCCACTTCCACCCGGGCGCCAACGTGGGCCGCGGCGGGGACGACACCCTGTTCGCCCTCGAGGCCGGTGCCGTCGAGTTCGGCACGCGTCGCGGACGCAAGGTCGTCAACATCGTCGGAGCAGCAGCAGAGTAATTCTGCCTGTACACGGTGCTAGAAGCATTCGGGTGGGGTGAGCCTCTACGGCTCGCCCCACCTTCTTTTAAGCCGATTAGACTCGGCACAGCGAGACATTTGTAGAAGGAGACCACCGTGGCGAGCTTCGTTGACCGCGTAGTCCTGCACGTATCCGGAGGCACCGGTGGCCATGGCTGCGTCTCCGTCCACCGAGAGAAGTTCAAGCCCCTGGGCGGGCCCGACGGCGGCAACGGCGGCGACGGCGGCAACGTGATCCTCCGCGTCGACCATCAGACCACCACCCTGCTCGACTACCACCACGCCCCGCACCGCCACGCCACCAACGGCGGCAACGGCATGGGCGACTGGCGCGGAGGCAAGAGCGGGGAGACGCTGATCCTGCCCGTCCCGGACGGCACGGTCGTCAAGACGAAGGACGGTCAGGTCCTCGCCGACCTCGTCGGCGAGGGCACGGAGTTCGTGGCCGCCGCCGGCGGACAGGGCGGCCTCGGCAACGCAGCCCTGTCCTCCCAGAAGCGCAAGGCACCCGGATTCGCCCTCCTCGGCATCCCGGGCGACGAGCGGGACGTCGTCCTCGAACTGAAGTCCATCGCGGACATCGCGCTGGTCGGTTTCCCGTCGGCCGGCAAGTCGAGCCTGATCGCCGCCATGTCGGCCGCACGGCCGAAGATCGCCGACTACCCGTTCACCACCCTCGTGCCCAATCTCGGTGTCGTCGAGGCCGGCTCCACGCGGTTCACCATCGCCGACGTCCCGGGCCTCATCGAGGGTGCGAGCGAGGGCAAGGGCCTCGGCCACCACTTCCTGCGCCACGTGGAGCGCTGCGCGGCCCTCGTGCACGTCCTGGACTGCGCCGCACTCGAGACCGACCGCGATCCGCTGGCCGACCTCGCGATCATCGAACGCGAACTGGACAAGTACTCGGTGGACATGAGCTTCGCGGGACCCGACGGCGACGTCGTACCCCTGAACGAGCGCCCGCGGCTCATCGCGCTCAACAAGGTCGACGTCCCCGACGGACGCGACATGGCGGACTTCGTCCGTGCCGACCTCGAGGCCCGCGGCTACCGCGTCTTCGAGGTGTCCGCCTCCAGCCACGAGGGGCTGCGCGGGCTCGGCTTCGCCATGGCGGAGATCGTCGAGAACGCCCGCAAGGCCGTGGCGACCGCGCCCCCGAAGGTGGCAGCGCCCGTCCTGCGCCCCCGCGGCGTCAATGCGGCCTCGTTCCGGATCCGGCACGAGGAGAAGGACGCGCTGCCGCTGTTCCGCGTGCTCGGGGAGAAGCCCGAGCGCTGGGTGAAGCAGACCGACTTCACCAACGACGAGGCCGTCGGCTTCCTCGCGGACCGCCTCGCCAAGCTCGGCGTGGAGGAGCAGCTGTTCAAGACCGGGGCCAAGCCCGGCGACACCGTGGTGATCGGCGAGGGCGACGGCGTCGTCTTCGACTGGGAGCCCACCATGATGGGCGGCGCCGAGCTGCTCGCCGGCCCGCGTGGCTCCGACCTCCGCCTGGCCGAGTACGTCCGGCCCACGCGGGAGCAGAAGCGCGAGGAGTACCAGGAGCGCAAGGAGGCGAAGGCCGCCGCGCGCGCGGACCTCGAGGCGGACCGCAGGGCGGGGATCTGGACCGAGTCCGTGCAGAACCGTTCGAAGACCGCCCCTGCCCCGCAGGAAGCGGACGGCGAGGGGGACTGACGCGGTGGGACCGGAGCAGTCGCGCCGGCCCCTGCCGTCCCGCGCGGGGCTGGCGGCCGCGGGCAGGATCGTCGTCAAGGTCGGGTCGTCGTCGCTGACGTCCGTCTCGGGAGGCATCTCCGGTCAGGCCCTCGTGGGCCTCGCGGACGTCCTCGCGGAGCGGCGCGTCGCCGGCACGGAGGTCATCCTGGTGTCCTCCGGGGCGATCGCCGCGGGCCTCGCGCCTCTCGGCCTCGCCCGCCGCCCGTCCCAGCTGGACACCCAGCAGGCTGCCGCGAGCGTGGGGCAGGGCCTGCTGATGGCGCAGTACTCGCAGGCCTTCGCTGCCCACGGCGTCACGGTGAGCCAGATCCTGCTCACCGCCGACGACCTCATCCGGCGCTCCCACTACGCCAATGCGCACCGTGCGATGGAGCGGCTCCTGAACTTCGGCGTCGTGCCCATCGTCAACGAGAACGACACCGTCGCCAGCCACGAGATCCGCTTCGGCGACAACGACCGCCTCGCTGCGCTGGTCGCGCACCTGGTGAAGGCGGAGGCGCTCGTGCTGCTGTCCGACGTCGACGCGCTGTACGACGGGCCGCCCGCTGCCGGCGCGCGCCGCATCCCGCTCGTCGCCTCACCGTCGGACCTCGACGGCGTCACGATCGGGCGGGCCGGCAGGGCCGGTGTGGGCACGGGCGGCATGGTCACGAAGGTCGAGGCCGCCACCATCGCCGCGTCCTCCGGCATCCCCGCCCTCGTCACGTCCACGGCGAACGCCGCGGCGGCCCTGCGCGGCGACGACGTCGGGACGTGGTTCACGCCGACCGGCAAGCGCCAGCCCATCCGCCTGCTGTGGCTGGCCCACCTCGCCCGCGTCCTCGGCACCCTGGTGCTCGACGACGGCGCCGTGCGCGCCGTGGGCGAGCGGCGCCGGTCGCTGCTGCCGGCCGGTGTGGTGGACGTCTCGGGCGTCTTCGAGGCCGGGGATCCGGTGCAGCTCGTCAGCGGCGACGGGACGGTGGTGGCGCGCGGCCTCGTGAACTACAGCTCCGCCGAGCTCCCGCGGATGCTGGGACGGTCCACGCACGAGCTCGCCGACGAGCTCGGGGCCGAGTACGAGCGCTCGATCGTGCACGTCAACGACCTCGTGGTGCTGCAGGCCGCTGCCGCGTCATGAAGCACCCCTGGGAGGTCGGCGGACAGGGTCCTCGCTAGACTGCTGGCATGACCGACCTGCAGGCCGAGACCACCCCCCGGACCGACGACGCCGAGGCCCTGTCCCCGGAACAGCTCACGACGGCCGTCCACGCCATCGCGGACCGGGCGCGCGTCGCCTCCCGTGTCCTCGGGCGCGCCAACCGGGCCCGCAAGGACCGGGTCCTCCTCGCCGTCGCCGCCGCCCTCGTCGCGCGACGCGACGTCGTCCTGGCCGCGAACCGCACCGACGTCGAGCGCGGCCGGGCCTCCGGTACCTCCGCCTACCTGCTGGACCGGCTCAGCCTCGATCCGGCGCGGATCGACAAGCTCGCCGACGCCCTGACGGAGCTCGCCGCGCTCCCGGACCCCGTCGGCACCGCGGTCCGTGCCGAGACACTCCCCAACGGGCTGAGGATGCGGCAGGTCCGCGTGCCGCTCGGCGTCGTCGCCGCCATCTACGAGGCGCGCCCCAATGTCACGGTGGACATCGCGGGCCTCGCCCTCAAGAGCGGCAACGCCGTGATCCTGCGCGGAGGCAGTGCGGCCGCGGCCACGAATGCCGCGCTGGTCGGGATCATCCGCGACACCCTCGAGGACCACGGCCTGCCCGACGACGCCGTCCTCACCGTCGACGAGTTCGGCAGGGAGGGCGCCCAGGTGCTGATGCAGGCCCGCGGGCGGATCGACGTCCTGATCCCGCGGGGCGGGCGCGAGCTGATCCAGTCGGTCGTGACCACCGCGCGCGTCCCCGTCATCGAGACGGGGGAGGGCAACGTGCACATCCTGCTCGACGAGAGCGCGGACGAGGAGATGGCGGTCGACATCCTGCTCAACGCCAAGACCCAGCGTCCCAGTGTCTGCAACACCGTGGAGACGCTCCTCGTCCACAGCCGGTCGCGTGCCGCGGCCGCCGTCCTCGCCGCCCTCGTGCGCGCCGGGGTGGTCCTGCACGTGGACGAGCGCTCACGCGCGCTGCTGCCCGCCGGGGCCGACGCGCCGCCCGCGACGGAGGACGACTGGGGGCGCGAGTACATGCAGCTCGATCTCGCCGTGCGGACGGTCGACAGCGTCGACGAGGCGCTGCAGCACATCCGGCGGTGGAGCACAGGACACAGCGAGGCCATCATCACCGACAGCCTGGCGTCGGCCGAGGAGTTCATCGCCGGCGTCGACTCGGCCGCCGTGCTGGTCAACGCCTCGACCCGCTTCGTCGACGGCGGTGAGCTCGGTCTCGGCGCCGAGGTGGGGATCTCCACGCAGAAGATGCACGCCCGCGGTCCCATGGGCCTGGCGGAGCTGACCACGACCAAGTGGATCGTGCAGGGGGAGGGGCAGGTCCGTCGCTGACGCCCCCGTCCGCGGGGAGGACGCGGTCCGGTTGCGCGTACCATTGAAGCAAATGCCCGCGCCGGGCCGGACGGACCGGCGGAACCTGACCCGACAGGGGAATCACGATGCTCTACTCCCTCGGCAGCGCACTGCTGGCGACCGAAGCCATGGAACACCACACCGAACTGCCGATGCCCGCCATCGCGTACGGTCTGATCGCCATGGGCATCCTGCTCACCCTGATGGTCGTCACGCTGTCCTTCTCCAACGTCCGGAATCGCCACGAGGCCGTCGAGGAGCACATCGACCCGCACAAGCAGCACGCCAACAACCACGACCACGGCGAAGCGAACCGGCTCTAGCGGTCCAGGTGGTAACGGACAGCATCCAGCGGGACGCCATGGGCGGCCCTCAGCAGCGGCACCGGGACGGATCGCGCTGGCGACTCGGCGTCATGGGCGGGACCTTCGACCCGATCCACCACGGCCACCTCGTCGCGGCCAGCGAGGTCGCCACGGTCTTCGACCTCGACGAGGTGGTGTTCGTGCCCACGGGGCAGCCGTGGCAGAAGGCCGACAAGGACGTCGAGGCGGCGGAGCACCGCTACCTGATGACGGTCATCGCCACGGCCTCGAATCCCAGCTTCACGGTGAGTCGCGTGGACATCGACCGGCCGGGTCCCACCTTCACGATCGACACGCTGCGCGACCTGAAGGCGGAGCGGCCGGACGCGCAGCTGTTCTTCATCACCGGTGCCGACGCGATGGCGCAGATCCTCACGTGGAAGGACGCGGAGGAACTGTGGTCCCTCGCGCACTTCATCGGCGTCACGCGGCCCGGCCACGAGCTGAACGGGCGGGGACGCGACGTCAGCCTGCTGGAGGTCCCGGCCATGGCCATCTCGAGCACCGACTGCCGACGTCGCGTGGGCGAGGGCAAGCCCGTCTGGTACCTGGTGCCCGACGGCGTCGTCCAGTACATCGCCAAGCACCGCCTGTACCGGCGCGCGGCACCGTCCGGAGGCCGGCTGCCCCGGCGCCCCGAGGGCGAGGAAGTCTTCCCGGCGGAGGGGAAGCACGGGGGCAGCCCCAGCACCGTACACCAACCGACCGGGTGAAGAGGCGATGGGCAAGGCGAGCGACGACGCACCTGTCACCGGGGACCGAGCGGACCGCCCCGAGTCAGGGGGACTCGGGATGACAGGCAGCACCGGCCCCGCCTCCGTCGGTGACGGAGCGGACCGGACGACCGTGGACAGCGCCGCGCGTCGCAGCAGGATGGCAGCGGAGGCGCCGGCCGACTCCGTACCGGAGGCTGCGGTGGAGCGCGCGTCGCGGACACGAGCCCGCGACGGGGAGGCGCCGAGGGCGTCCCACACCCTTGCCGAGGCGCAGGACCCCCAGCAGAGCGGCGTACGCGTCGAGATGCCGACCCGGCGGCAGTTGAGGCTGCAGCAGGCGCAGGGTCGGGCAGTGTTGCCCCGGCCCCTGACCGAAGGGCTGGTGGCCGTGACCCCGACGGATTCCGCCTCCATGGCTGACCGACCGTGTGCGACCGCTGCCGGGGCAGCACCGACGCCGGTCCCCGGCGGGCGCCGGGATCGACGTCGGCGGGGCGGTCGCCCAGCAGATGGGACGCCGGACACGCCCGCGGGTGTCTCCGGCGGCGCATCCGACAGGGCGGTCGACGATGCGGTCGATGGGAGACGCACCGAGGAGTTGAGCGTCGAGGAGGCCCTCGCCGCGCGTCACGCGATCGCCGAGGAGGCGAGGGAGCTCGTCGCCGGGCTCCGGACCGCCGGCACCGACGATCCCTTCATCGTGGACGCCGGGCTGCTGGCGCAGCAGAAGGCACTCGCCGAGCGGGCCGCGCTCCTGAACAGTCGGGCTCGTGCGACGGAGGAGCGGCCCTCGCGGCCGAATGAGCAGCCCACGGTGCCGGTGAACGACCCGACGACGGCACACAACCTGTCGATCGTCGCACCGCCCGAGTTCGTCCAGGTCCCGGGCGGGTCCCAGGCCGTGCTGCGGGCGCCGGCCACCTCCTCCGTGCCGGTGGTGTTCCTGCATCCCGCGCCGTCTTCTCCCACCCCGTCCGCGGAGGGCGCCGAGGGAGGGGGCGTCGGCACACCCGCCCGGGTGGATCCCGACGAGACCGAACCGGTCGGGGCGCGAAGCGCCTTCGGCCTGGATCCCCTCGACGCGATGACCGCAGGCCTCGGCAGGCTGCGCCGTATCCGCATCATCCAGTATTCGCTGCTCGGTGCGGGCGCGGCGGCACTCTCAACCGGAATAGTATTGACAGTCAGCTCCCTCAATGGGTGAAACCGCTGGCACCACACAAGGAGATCAGTGAGCGCTACCGAAGAGTCCATCAGCATCGCCCGCACCGCGGCGCACGCCGCCGTGGACAAGATTGCCCAGGACATCATCGCCATCGACGTCAGCGACCGGCTCGCCATCACGGATATCTTCCTGATCGCGTCCGCACCCAGCGAGCGCCAGGTGAACGCGATCGTCGACGGCATCGAGGAGGAACTCTCGAAGCAGGGCCTCAAGCCCGTACGGCGTGAAGGGCGCAGTGAGGGCCGCTGGGTCCTGCTCGACTACGCCCAGGTGGTCGTCCACGTGCAACACGAGGAGGACCGCGTGTTCTACGCCCTCGACCGCCTCTGGAAGGACTGCCCGTCCGTCGACCTCCAGCTCGAGGGTGCGTTGCAGAGCTCACCTCAGACCGCAGCCTCCGACGCCGCCGAGTGACGCGATATCCCCACGCGGATCCAGCAGCCCGCCGCGTCATCTTCTGGCGCCACGGCCGTACGGAGTGGAACCGCTCCGGCCTGTTCCAGGGCCAGGAGGACATCGACCTGGACGAGACGGGCCGTGAGCAGGCGGCTCGTGCTGCCGAGGTGCTCGTGACCCGGCAGCCGGCGATGATCGTCTCGTCCGACCTCCGGCGGGCCGCCGACACGGCGGCCGCCCTCGCCGGGCTCAGCGGCGTGCCGGTGTCCTTCGACGAACGTCTGCGCGAGACGGACGCCGGCCAGTGGCAGGGTCTGTCCTTCGCCGAGATCGACGAGAGGTTCGCCGAGGACAACGCCGCCTGGCGTGGGGGAGACCCCGAGGTGCGCGCCGGCGGTGCGGAGAACCGGATCGATGTCGGCGACCGCATGCTGGCGGCGGTCACGGATGCCGTCGCTCGCATCGAGCCCGCGGAGACCCTCGTGGTGGTCAGCCACGGTGGAGCGATCAGGGCTGCGCTGGCGGCACTCATGGGGCTGCCGCCGAGGCGCTGGGGTTCCCTTGCCGGCCTGTCCAACTGTCACTGGTCCGAGGTCCACGAAGTCGTGGGCAGGGCCGATGCGCTTTTCTCGTGGCAGCTGACGGAGCACAATGTGGGACTCGGCTCGCTGCCGGTGGAGCCGCTCGAAGGGTGAGACCGCCAGGGTGGTCGATTTGGCGAAGCAGCCAGAATTTACTACACTGAACAAGTTGCTTCGGCGGGGTGAAGACCTCCGGGAGCAGCGAAGCACGGGGCTATGGCGCAGCTGGTAGCGCACCTGCATGGCATGCAGGGGGTCAGGGGTTCGAATCCCCTTAGCTCCACGACGAACCGCCGGACCACAGGGTGAGAGCCCTGATCCGGCGGTTTTTTGTCGTGCAGGCGAGAAAGATGTCGACGGCCCAGCCGGTCCGCCGCCAGCGCGGGCGACGCGCCACCGATGACCCGGCCGAAGAACCGACCCGAGGGCAGGGCCGTCAGTCCTGGTTCCTCCGTCGTCGCAGGCTGGTCCACCACGTCGGCCGCAGGGCTCCGCGCACGGGGCGTCGCCGCGGTGCAGACCGGGATGCGCCGTCCTGCAGGTGAGCCGGCCTTCAGCGGCGGGTGCGCGGCCGGGAATAGCGGCGGGTCAGGTCGGTCAGTGCCAGGATGGCGATGATGATCGAGACGGCGACGGCGGCAAGCATCACGTAGAGCCCCGCCAGCATCGCCATGGGGGAACTCGCGTCCCGCAGGAACCCGATCCCTCCGACCGCTCCCACGACCCAGAACAGGGCCACGCCGACCAGAGCCGCGATCGACGGCAAGGCCCCTCCGTTGTCCTTCAACCACTGCGTCGGTCGTGCCGATTCGAGTCCCATGAGCGCCATGCTCCAAGTGTCCGGCTTCGAGGTGGCAGGGCTACTGTCGACACGTCTCGGTTGGGTCACAGTTGAGGTCCGGCCCGGTTCTTCCAGCGCCTTGTGATTCCGAGCTTCTCCCGCGCCGGTGATGGTCACTGCAGCAGCCAGCGCACGGCGTGGTCCCGGCCCGTGAAGAACCGGACGTCGGTCGCGGTCCTCACGGTGAACGCGGCCAGCATGCGGTCCACGGCGTCGTACCCGAGGATCGCGATGCGCGCGGGGTGCTCGTACGCGTGGATCGCCTCACGCGCCTCACGGGTCATGTCCTCGAGGGCGGTGACCTCCACCAGGAGCGGCAACCCCCGCCGGCCGGAGGAGGCGAGAGCGGAGCCGACCTGCGCGATATCCGCCCGGTCGATGACGAGGCGCGGTTGCCAGCACAAGTGGAGCGCGAAGGGCAGGACCCTCAGGGAGAACCGGGCCTTGTCCTCGGACGTCGCGTGATCAGGGCGAGCATCCAGTACGTCCGTATCCACTTCCAGCGAGCGCCTTCCACGCGTCCCGGCCGCGCTTCGCAGTGCCGCCGGGACATCCGATGAACCGCCCTGCGGCGGCGGACCGCGCGGAGGGGCGCGAACCGGAATCCATTCGGAGCAGGGGAGGCGGGCGGATGGGTCGACAGCAGCTGATCGTCAGAGGTGCCAGGCCGGCTGGCCGTCCCACAGGCCGCACTCGTTGATGGTGTCGATGAGCTCCCGGACTCCCGGGGCGAGCGTGGGCAGGCCGTCCTCGACGGCGATCAGCGGAGCGTAGTGCCGCAGCTCCGCCATCTCGTTCGCGAAGTGGAGTGCACGGGCGTGGTCGACGGTGAGGCCCACGCCGCCCGCGGCCACCGCTTCGAGGGCCGATTGCGCCCTGCCGAAGAGCACGGCGTGTGCCAGGTCGGCCGCCGCAGTGGCCGGATCCTGCTCGGCCGCCCGGTTCCAGGTGCGCAGAACCACGTCCTGCTTCACGCGTACGCCGACCACTTCCGAGTCGAATGCCATGGCTTCCCCCGATGCTCCCTCGCTGGATAGAGGCTCCAGCGTCGCAGCCGCCGGTTCCCGCCAACAAGACGCCGCGAGGTGAAAGCGGAAGTTGTTAGCCGCCCGTTACCTGCGCACGGCCGCGTTGATGGGTCGTCCACCGGGGCGCGCCGTGCCAGACTGGGACGCATGTGTCCACGTTTCGCGAAGTCGCACGCACGCACCACCAGCTCGAGCAGCAATCCCGCGGTCGCGCCGGGGGTGGGGGACCGGCACCTCGGCATGCGCCTCGACGACGCCTGGCTCCGGTTCCAGACGCGCCTCGCGGTTCGCCGCGGCCGCGTCGAGACCGTCATCCCGTACACCGGCTACGGCACGACGTCGTGGGTGCGGGTACTCGCGCGGGTGGTCCTCAGCGACCCGCGTGATACGGGGAAGGGGTCGGCGGACGGCCCGCTGAAGCCCCTGCAGGAGGGCATGCGCGGTTGGCGCAACTTCACGAGCGCCCCGGTGGCACACGCCGTCGTCCACGTCACCATCGGGGACACCGTGCACGACGTCGAGGCGGACCGCGGTGGCGTGGTGGACGCCCGCATCCCCGTGACCCTCGACGCGGGGTGGCACACCATCGCCCTGCAGTCGGGTGAGTCGAAGACCGTGGAAGCCCCCGTGCGGATCGTCGCGGACGGCACGGGGTTCGGCGTCGTCTCCGACATCGACGACACCGTGGTGGTGACCGCCCTGCCGCGGCCGTTCCTCGCGGCCTGGAACACCTTCGTGCTCGACGAGCACGCGCGGACCCCCACGCCCGGGATGGCCGTGCTCTACGAGCGGATCGTGCGGACCCTCCCCTCCGCACCCGTGCTGTACCTCTCCACCGGCGCCTGGAACGTGGCGCCGACCCTGTCCCGCTTCCTCTCCCGCAACCTCTACCCCGCGGGCCCGAAGCTGCTCACCGACTGGGGGCCCACCCGCGACCGCTGGTTCCGCAGCGGCCAGGACCACAAGCGGACCTCCCTGGAGCGCCTCGCAGAGGAGTTCCCGGACGTGAAGTGGCTGCTGGTCGGCGACGACGGCCAGCACGACGAGGCGATCTACTCCGAGTTCGCGCAGCGCCACCCGCAGAACGTCCGGGCCATCGCGATCCGCCAGCTGTCCACCGGGGAGGCCGTCCTCGCCGGCGGGCGCTCGAAGAGCGGGGTACGCCCGACGCCGGGCATCCCCTGGATCTACGCACCCGACGGCGCGGGCATGTCCGATCAGCTCGCGGAGCTGGGCATCATCCGCAACGATGTGCGTTCGGCCGATGAGCCGGAGGAGAACGGCTGATCCCCGCCTGCACGCGGTGCGTCATCCTTCCATGGTCCTTGATGCACGCGCAGGTGTGTCGTAGCGTGTGGTCCTAGCTACTCCGGTAGCGGGTCAGCGACCTCCGCAGGGAAGGGCGAGTGCCTCCATGCGGGCCTGACATTCGTACAAATGCCCGGCGGGGATCGTTCGCGGTCGCCCGCACAATCTCCAGCCGGCCCCGCGCCCAGCGGTGCACGGCACGTACGAAGAGGCCCGCGATGTCGCAACCGTCCTACCCCGCTCTCTCCTACGAGCTGTATCCGCCGCGGAGCGCCGAGTCCGAGCAGTCCCTGTGGACCACCATCCGCCGGCTGGAGGAGACGCGCCCGGATTTCGTCTCCGTGACCTACGGCGCGGCCGGCAGCAATCGGGAAGCCGCCATCGGCCTGCTGCGGCGGCTCCTGACGGAGACCACGCTGAAGCCGCTGGCACATCTCACCTGTGTCGGCAGCAGCCGGACGGAGCTGACGGGGATCATCGACCGTCTCATCGGCGGGGGAGTGCGCGGCATCCTCGCGCTGCGGGGCGACACGCCGGAGGGCAGGACGCGGGCGGGCGACGTCGAGCACGCGGACGAGCTCGTCCGCCTGATCCGGGAGGTCGAGGCGCAGCGGACCGCCCAGCTGGCCGCCGGCAGGGTGTCGGTCGGTGTGGCGGCGTACGCGACACGCCACCCCGACTCGGCGAACCTCGACCAGGACATCGACGTGCTCCTGGCCAAGGAGGAGGCCGGCGCCGATTTCGCCATCACCCAGGTGTTCTTCCGGTCCTCCGACTACACGCGCCTGGTCGCGCGGGCCCGGCGCGCCGGTGTGACGATGCCCATCATCCCCGGCGTCATGCCCCTGACGAGCACCCGGCGGCTGCGGAAGCTGAGCAGCCTCGCGGGGATCGACGTCGACGACGCCCTGTGGGCCCGACTCGAGGGCGCGCGTACCGACGACGAGCGCCGCCGCGTGGGTGTCGCCGCCACGGTGGACCTCGCCCGGGCGGCACTCGACGACGGCGCCCCGGGCCTGCACCTCTACACCTTCAACCAGCACGCCGCAGCCCTGGACGTCCTCGACGCCCTGGACCTCGCGCGGCCCCCGCAGGCGGGACTCGCAGCCTCCCTCTAGCGGGGGCCGGCAGCTCCCTGCTGCCCCTGCGGCAGGACGAGCAGGCGGCGTACCCGGCGTGGGCCGTCCGGGCGTCGGGGGTCGTGCCGGGCTAGGAACTCTTCGTGACGGCCCTTCCCGCGGCGGCGATCGCCGTGACCGCCGTCGGAGTGGCAGCCACGAGCTTGTCCTTGAAGACCACGGCCCCGACTCCCGCAAGAACGGAGCCGATGACCACGCGCTGGGCGGTGCGGCGCTTGCCGCTCCAGCCGCCGCTCACTGCGGCGTCGGTGGGATCGAGGGACGGGCCGTACAGGTTGCCGGTGGAGTCCTGCGCCGGCTCCTCGGTCGAGAGCTGACCGTGCTTCGCCTGCACCGCCATACCCTTCTCCACCTGGCCCGGCATGAGGCGGTGCTGGCGCACCACGGAACGCCCGAGACGACCGACGGCCACCTCGCGCACCGGCTTCTCGACGACGGCCAGAATCGCCCTGGCGACGAGGTCGGCGGGGTAGACCGGCGGCATGGCCACCACGCGCCGGCCCGTGTAGTTCGCGGCGTGGTGGAAGAACGGCGTGTCGATGGTGGGCGGAAGGACGGTGCACACGTGGATGCGCTTCTTCTTCTCCAGCATCAGCTCGGACCTGAGGCTCACCCCGAGGGCCCGCACGGCGGCCTTGGACATGGAGTAGGCGGAATTGTACGGCTGCGGAACCGCTCCGAGGATGGAGGCCACGTTGACGAGGACGCCGGAGCCCTGCTCCTGCATGCGTTCGAGCGCGGCGCGGGAGCCGTAGACGTACCCCATCACGTTGACGTCGATCACGGTCTCGAAATCGCGCAGAGGGATGTCGAGGAAGGGTGCGAAGACGGCCACGGAGGCGTTGTTGACCCACACATCGACGCGGCCGAACTCCTCCACGGCCCGGCTGGCGAGTTCCTGCACGGCGTCGTGCTCCGAGACGTCGGTGGGGACGGCGATGGCCCGGGAGCCCAGGGCCATGCATTCCGCGACGAGGGACTCGAGTGCTTCCTCCCGCCTGCTCGCGAGGACCAGGCAGGTGCGGCGGCGGGCGAAGTGCAGGGCCGTGGCTCGGCCGATCCCGCTTCCTGCACCGGTGATGACGACCACGCTGTTCCTGATGCGCATGGGGGTTCCTCCTGACGAGAGTCCGATGGCCGGCGGACCCGCGCCCGCCCTGTCCCCGAACGTACGGTCCGGTCGCCGCGCGTGCAACGGGGGATCAGCGAGCGGCCGTGGGTGCATAGCCCCGGGCCGTGTGCTTCGGCCCGATGCTCTGACTCCTGAGGATCTCGGCGAGCTGGTCCATGAAGAGCCGCACCCGGGCGTCGTCGGCGTCGCCCGTGCGCAGCGCGAAGATGCTGCGGGCGAGCCGGATCTCGGGGACGTCGAGCGTCACGATGCCCTCGGGCCGGTTGACCATGGCGAGTTCGGGCACCAGTGCCGCGCCGAGGCCGGCGGCCGTCAGTTCCAGGCTGGCGTTGAAGTCGTCGCAGTAGGCCGCGATCCGGGGGTGGAGGTTGCAGCTCGCGAAGAGCCGCTCGATCACCGTGGCGTCGGCCGTGCCCGGGTGGTGCATGATCCAGGGCATGTCCGCCAGCTGGTCGGCCGTGACGCGCGAGCCGCTGCGGATGCCCCAGCTCGCAGGCAGGATGACCCGGAAGTCGTCGTCGCCGATCCACTGGCGGCTGAGCGTGGAGGGCCAGGCGAGGCCGGCCTGTCCCACCTGGTAGACGAGCGCGAGGTCGAGGTCGCCGCCGGTGCGGAGTCCCTGGATGGCGTGCGCCGGTTCCCCGACGAACAGGCGCAGCGACACGCCGAGCCGCTGCCACTCGGGCATGCGGAGCAGACGAGGCAGGGCGAAGGTCGCGAGGCTGGGAAAGATCCCGATGCGGAGTTCGTGCGCCGGGCCCGAGCCGGCACGTGCCGTCGAGGCGAGCAGGGCGTCGATGTCCGTCAGCACCTTCGCGGCATGGCGGGACATCGCGACAGCCGCGTCCGTGGGCACCGCACTGCGGGCGGAGCGGGTGAAGAGGGTGGCGCCCGTGTCGCGTTCCAGCGCCGACATCTGCTGGGAGACGGCCGACGCCGTGTAGCCCAGGCTGGTCGCCGCCCCGCTGAAGGACCCGTGGCGGATCACCTCGAGCAGTGTCCTCAGGTGGATCGGGTTGACCATCGACCACCCTTCCTCTCGTCCGGCGGCTGTCCGTCGAGCTTACCGGGGCGCCGGATCCTCACCTCGCGGCTGCCGGGCACGCAGCGCGACACGCCAGAAAATGCGCGACACGAAAATTCTTGCGCCTGTGTGGAAGTCCTCCACAGCATGTGGACCGGAGCCTCGAAAAGGGCCGGATTCGGCGCGTTTCCGGGCTTCCGCCGGGCGCTGATCTGTGGACATCGTGTGGACTACTCGCTGCCGGAATGACATACTTGTAATACATCATGTTGGGGTCTGTCCCGAGGGCCCGCACTAGATGTAGTATCGAGGGACAGAAACAGCCGCTGCACAGCATGAGCCGCAAGGTGCGAGAAACCCCAGATTTCTTCCCCATTTCCGGGGCCGCGCCGCTCATGACACGACAGCACGCTGCTGATGGATATTCAGCAGCCGTATGAGGAAAAGGGGACTAGGACATGACCGTCACGGTTTACACGAAGCCGGCTTGCGTACAGTGCAACGCCACCTACCGCGCTCTGGACAAGAAGGGCATCGCCTACCAGAGCGTCGACATCTCGCAGGACCCGACGGCGCTCGAGCGCGTCCGCTCCATGGGCTACATGCAGGCACCCGTCGTCATCACCGACAACGACCACTGGTCCGGCTTCCGCCCCGACAAGATCAGCGCCCTCGCGGACTCCGCCGTCAGCTCGGTAGCCTGAACGGAACCCTTCGGGGTCCGCTCGGCGCGGCATCGGGATGAGCACCCTCATCGTGGATGACCAGGCGACCTCCGCCTCCCCGGTCGGGGACGCGGAGGGGCCGGTCACCGATGCTCCACTGATCTACTTCTCGTCGGTGTCTGACAACACCCACCGCTTCGTCCAGAAGCTGGGGGTTCCGGCTGCCCGGATGCCGCTCCTCACCAGGGAGCCGACGCTGCGGGCCACCCGGCCGTACGTGCTGGTCCTGCCGACCTACGGGGGCATCACCGGAAAGGGTGCGGTGCCCCGCCAGGTCGTCAAGTTCCTGAACGACGAGCAGAACCGCGGCCTCCTCCGGGGGGTCATCGGAGCCGGCAACACAAATTTCGGTGAGACCTACTGCCTTGCGGCCGACATCGTCGCGGCCAAGTGCGGGGTCCCCGTGCTGTACAGATTCGAAGTCATGGGCACGTCCGAGGACGTGGACCGAGTAACCACAGGATTGGAAGAGTTTTGGACATGAGTGTTGCAGAGACGGAGACGGGCGCACCCGCAGCCGCGGTGGACCGCTTCAAGGACATGGGATATCACGAGCTGAACGCCATGCTCAACCTGTACGGTCCCGACGGGCAGATCCAGTTCGACGCCGACCGCGAGGCCGCGCACCAGTACTTCCTGCAGCACGTCAACAACAACACCGTGTTCTTCCACGACCTCGAGGAGAAGCTCGAGTACCTCGTGAAGAACGAGTACTACGAGCGCGAGACGCTCGACCAGTACACGATGAACTTCATCCGCGACCTCTACAAGCGCGCGTACGCCAAGAAGTTCCGCTTCGAGACCTTCCTGGGCGCCTTCAAGTACTACACCTCGTACACGCTGAAGACGTTCGACGGCAAGCGCTACCTCGAGCGCTACGAGGACCGCGTCTGCATGGTCGCCCTGCACCTGGCCCGCGGCAACGAGCAGCTCGCCGAGCAGATGGTCGACGAGATCATCGACGGCCGGTTCCAGCCCGCCACCCCCACCTTCCTCAACGCCGGCAAGCGCCAGCGCGGTGAGCTCGTCTCCTGCTTCCTGCTCCGCATCGAGGACAACATGGAGTCGATCGGGCGGTCCATCAACTCCGCCCTGCAGCTCTCCAAGCGCGGCGGCGGCGTGGCCTTCGCCCTCACCAACATCCGCGAGGTCGGCGCGCCGATCAAGCAGATCGAGAACCAGTCCTCCGGCGTCATCCCGGTGATGAAGCTCCTCGAGGACAGCTTCTCCTACGCGAACCAGCTCGGTGCCCGCCAGGGTGCGGGAGCCGTGTACCTGCACGCGCACCACCCGGACATCAACCGCTTCCTCGACACCAAGCGCGAGAACGCGGACGAGAAGATTCGGATCAAGACGCTGTCCCTCGGCGTCGTCGTCCCCGACATCACCTTCGAGCTCGCCAAGCGCGACGAGGACATGTACCTGTTCTCGCCGTACGACGTCGAGCGCGTCTACGGCATGCCGTTCTCCGACATCTCGGTCACCGAGAAGTACTACGAGATGGTGGACGACGCCCGCATCAAGAAGACCAAGATCAAGGCCCGCGAGTTCTTCCAGACCCTCGCGGAGATCCAGTTCGAGTCCGGCTACCCGTACATCATGTTCGAGGACACCGTGAACCGGGCCAACCCGATCGACGGCAAGATCATCATGTCCAACCTGTGCTCCGAGATCCTCCAGGTCTCCGAGCCCACCACGTACAACGAGGACCTGTCCTACGACTCCGTGGGCAAGGACATCTCCTGCAACCTCGGCTCGCTGAACATCGCGAAGACCATGGACTCGCCCGACTTCGGCCGGACCATCGAGACCGCGATCCGCACCCTCTCGGCCGTCTCCGACATGAGCCACATCAGCTCGGTGCCCTCGATCGCCAAGGGCAACGACGCCTCGCACGCCATCGGCCTCGGCCAGATGAACCTGCACGGTTACCTCGCCCGTGAGCGGGTCCACTACGGCTCCGAAGAGGGCCTGGACTTCACGAACATCTACTTCTACTCCGTGGTGTACCACTGCATCCGGGCGTCGAACCTGATGTCCATCGAGACCGGTCGACGGTTCGCCGGTTTTGAGAAGTCCAAGTACGCCACGGGCGAGTTCTTCGACAAGTACACCGATCAGGTCTGGGAGCCGGCGACTCCGCGCGTGCGTGAGCTGTTCGCGGACGTGCACATCCCCACGCAGGAGGACTGGCGTGTGCTGAAGGCGTCGGTCATGGAGCATGGCATCTACAACCAGAACCTGCAGGCCGTCCCGCCGACCGGGTCGATCTCGTACATCAACAACTCGACGTCCTCCATCCACCCGGTGGCGTCGAAGATCGAGATCCGCAAGGAAGGCAAGCTGGGCCGCGTGTACTACCCGGCGCCGTACCTCACCAACGACAACCTGGAGTACTACCAGGACGCGTACGAGATCGGCTACGAGAAGATCATCGACACCTACGCCGCTGCCACGCAGCACGTGGACCAGGGCTTGTCCCTGACGCTGTTCTTCAAGGACACCGCCACCACGCGTGAGATCAACAAGTCGCAGATCTACGCCTGGCGCAAGGGCATCAAGACCGTCTACTACATCCGTCTCCGCCAGCTCGCGCTGGAAGGCACCGAGGTGGAGGGTTGCGTCAGCTGCATGCTGTAGGCAACTGAATCAGACCGTCCCGCAGTTCTTCCCATCGCCATTCCCACCCCAAGCAAGGAACATCTCATGAGCGAGAAACTGAAGCTCGTCGACCGGGTCCAGGCCATCAACTGGAACCGCATCCAGGACGACAAGGACGTGGATGTCTGGAACCGCCTGGTGAACAACTTCTGGCTGCCCGAGAAGGTGCCGCTGTCCAATGACGTGCAGTCGTGGGCCACGCTGACGCCGGAGGAGCAGCAGCTCACCATGCGTGTCTTCACGGGGCTCACGCTGCTCGACACGGTGCAGGCCACGGTTGGCGCCGTGAGCCTCATCCCTGATGCGCTCACCCCGCACGAGGAGGCCGTGCTCACGAACATCGCATTCATGGAGTCGGTGCACGCCAAGAGCTACTCGTCGATCTTCTCCACGCTGGCCTCCACCAAGGAGATCGACGAGGCGTTCCGCTGGTCCACGGAGAACGTCAACCTGCAGAAGAAGGCGAACATCGTCACGGACTACTACCGAGGCGACGATCCCCTGAAGCGCAAGATCGCCTCAACGCTGCTCGAATCGTTCCTGTTCTACTCCGGCTTCTACCTGCCGATGTACTGGTCCTCGCGGGCCAAGCTCACGAACACGGCGGACCTGGTGCGCCTGATCATCCGTGACGAGGCCGTGCACGGGTACTACATCGGGTACAAGTTCCAGCGCGGGCTGGAGAGCGCGACGCCGGAGCGCCGCCAGGAGCTCAAGGACTACACGTTCGAGCTGCTCTTCGAGCTGTACGAGAACGAGGTCCAGTACACGCACGACCTCTACGACTCCGTGGGTCTGGCCGAGGACGTCAAGAAGTTCCTGCACTACAACGCCAACAAGGCGCTGATGAACCTGGGCTATGAGGCGATGTTCCCGTCCTCGGTGACCGATGTGAACCCGGCGATCCTCTCGGCGCTGTCCCCGAATGCCGACGAGAACCACGACTTCTTCTCGGGCTCGGGTTCCTCGTACGTGATCGGCAAGGCCGTGAACACCGAGGACGAGGACTGGGATTTCTAAGCCCGTCTAGTCACTGATGCGCGATACGCGCATCTTCGCCGAAAGCCCTGCGCGTCGTCGCGCAGGGCTTTCGCCGTCGATACCTACAGTGCGAGATCGCTCCTCATAAGCCGTGACGATTCACTAAGCAGCACCTAATCCACAATATTGTGGTGGCCCGATACAGGATCCGAGAGAGAGCGCCCATTCATGGAACCGAGCGACGACGGAAAGTTCACTAATTTTCTCGATCGTATTGTAGTTCCCGCGTCATTTTCGACGGCGTCGCCGCGAAGTTCACTTGAACTGAGTGCTCCAGAGAGAACCCAAGCAAGGGCTGAAGCAATGTGGTGACCATCATGATACTGCTCAAGTTCCTCTCGCCCTTTCGTTCCCGGAAGCTCCTTCGCACCGGTGCTCTCCATACTCAAACCATCGTCCTTCGTGAGAAGGACATCGAGTTCTGCGGACTTCAGTTCGATGGTTTCCGGGTCGCCGAGTAGGTGAACGGGAAACTCCTTCATGCTGACGTGGGGGCATGTTGGACCAGTTCGAGCACTGCTCCCATTCCGCGCGTCCACTCGTCGGTGAACCACCGCAACGCTCCATTGCCCGCGAGTCCTCTGCGCGTGTCGAATGAGAGCGGTCTGACGCTTGTAAAGATGGTCCCCGAAGTCTGACGGGACCCTTTCGTCGAAGTCCCGTGCAGGAGTCCGGCACTCGGGTGAGCTCGGCAGGGGAACGCACCTCTCTGCCTCGTGCGTAGCGCTGGTTCTCCAAGGCAAGGCTGCGAGCCGGGCAAAGCGCCCTACAGTGGCCACAATCCCTGGGATTCTGAACCCGATCATGAGCGGTGGCTACCCACTGCAATCCTTGACTACGCTATCGAAGCCGGGATGGCGCCATGGCAACCTAGGTCCGAGGACCCTCGAAACCCCTGTTCGGCCAGTGGCGGCGGGATCCGGCGTCGGAGCGGTCATGATTCTGCGAGGGCGTGCACCGCGCGATCGATGGCGGGCCGCATGTCGAGTTCGGGATCGACGGTCAGCCGGTGCAGGAGTAGTCCGTCGGCGAGCGCCATGAGGGCCCGCGTAGCTGGCTCGGGATCGGCGATTCCGACGGCCGTCACGATTGACTCGGTCCACTTTTCGAATTCACGGCGCTGCTGCCGCAACGGCTCGCCGAGCTCAGGATCGGCGGCGAGTTCGAGGAAGAGGGCATAGCGCGCGCGGGTCCGCACAGCGAACGGCCCGGCCTGCAGCTCGACCATGGCACACAAACCCTCGATCAGTCCGTCGGCGCCGGTGATAGCCGGCATCGCGGCTGGGTCGAAATCGGCCCGCTCGCGCTCCGCGATCCAGTCGACCACCCCGCCCAGCAGCGCCCGGCGCGTGCGGAACCAGTTCGAGGTGGACCCTTGCGGTAGGCCGGCCCGTTCATCGACCCGCGCATGACTCAACGCGCGCACGCCCTCCGCACCGAGCAACTCCACGGCCGCCTCCAGGCCCCGCTCGCGCGTGGACGCTGGCATGGACACCCCCTTCCGCGAGGTTTACTATGAACATAGTATCTCCACCTCACGAAGGAGGTCGCCATGTCCACGCCCACCTCGATCTGGTCCCCGCCTTTGCCGGATGCAGCAGGCTTCGACCACCTCGTGGTCGAGACGCCCGGCCTGCGGACGCACATCGCCACCATCGGGGAAGGTGATCCGGTGGTGCTCCTGCACGGATTTCCCGAGCACTGGTGGCAGTGGCGCGCCATAGCTCCGATCATCGCCGCACGCGGCTACCGCGTCATCTGTCCCGATCTGCGCGGTGCAGGCTGGACGGAGGCCGACGATCCGCGGATCGATCGTGAGAGCCGGCTTCGCGATCTGCTCGCTCTCCTCGACATCCTCGGCATCTCGCGTGCCGACGTCGTCTCGCACGACATGGGTGTCATCACCGCCATGCAGCTGTGCTACGACCACCCCGAGCGGGTTCGGACGGCAGTTCAACTCGCCGTGCCGCCGGCCTTCTTCGCCTTCAGCCCGAAGATCGTTCCCGGTTTCCGGCATCTGCCGCGGTTCATCTGGCACCGCCCGGACGCCTCACTACGAGGGATCTTCTCCGAGGCCTATGTGGCCCGCCCGATGTCGGAGGCGACCGTCGACGCCAACCTTGCCCCGCTGCGCCGGCCCCATATCGATCAGGCGGTACGTCCGCTCACCCGCGGCATGATTCTGCCCGAAGCCGTGCGCATGATGGTGGGTGTCTACCGCCGTCGGCGGCTCACGGTGCCGACGCTCATCGTCTACGGCCGCCGCGACCACCCGTGGACCGAACCGGTCCTGGAGCGCATCTGCCGCAACCCGGAGCGATACGCCGATCACGTGGAGTTCGCCTACGTCGAGGACGCGGCGCACTTCATCACAGACGACGCCCCCGCCGAGGTCGCCGACCTCGCACTCGGTTGGTTCGATCGCGCCGCATGACTCCCAGCCGTCGAGCGCCCCGCGCTCCGGCGTTCGTCCGGCGACCGCCGGCCGAATGAAGGGCTCGCTCTGCGGCCGCCATCCGCCGGACTCCGGTGCGGCCCCGGTCAGTAACCCTGCTGGATAACCGCAGCCACCGAGCCGGTCCGCTCAACCGGTCGGCGAGGTCAGCCAGCGCCACCATGACGACCGCTCGGGCTCCGGCTGGGGCGCCGGCTCCGGTTCCTCGCCGAGGGCCTGGGCGGCCCGGATGAGGTCGTCGGTGGTGAGCGTCATCACCTCGTCCCGATCGAGAGCGTCGAGATCACGATCGGCGTCGAGCGACAGCCTCAGCGCCTGGCGGTTGAGCGCCTGCTCGAACAGCGTACGAGCGAAGCGCGCGTTGCCCGAGTCCTCTCCGGCGTGGAGGTTGGCGAGGATGCGGCGCAGCATCTGGTCCGCGCCGGATTCGAGCACGTACTCGTGCTGGACGAGCATCTGGTTGAAGATCGTCTCGAGCGCGTCGACCGAGTAGTCGGGGAAGGTGATCTCGCGCGCGAACCGGGACCGGAGGCCGGGGTTGGAGAGCAGGAACGACTCCATCAGCCGGGGATAGCCTGCCACGATCACCACCAGCCGGTGGCGGTGGTCCTCCATCCGCTTGAGCAGGACCTCGATCGCCTCCGGGCCGAAGTCGACCCGGCCCTCCTCCGGGGTCAACGCGTAGGCCTCGTCGATGAACAGGACCCCGTCCAGGGCCCGCCGGATGACCCGGTCCGTCTTGACCGCGGTCTCACCGACGTACTGGCCGACCAGACCCGACCGGTCCACCTCGACGAGATGGCCCTTCTGCAGCAACCCGACCGCGCGATACATCTCGGCCAGGAGGCGGGCCACGGTGGTCTTGCCGGTGCCCGGATTACCGAGGAACACGAGGTGCTGCGACGTGGCCACCTCCGGCAGGCCGTGCGCCTTGCGGCGGGCCTGGACCTGGAGCAGCGCGACGAGCGCCCGCACCTGTTCCTTCACGGTCTCCAGCCCCACCAGCGCGTCGAGCTCGGCCTGCACCTCGAAGAGCGGCCGCGCCGGCCCGGGGCGC
This sequence comes from Arthrobacter sp. MDT2-16, assembly GCF_054510925.1. Lineage (NCBI taxonomy): Bacteria > Bacillati > Actinomycetota > Actinomycetes > Micrococcales > Micrococcaceae > Arthrobacter > Arthrobacter sp. MDT2-16. The sequence continues at coordinate 127,525 of NZ_JBTNDP010000005.1, read as the reverse complement.
GCACTGAAGAGCTCGCTCACGCGGTCGTCGATCCGCTCCGAACTCGGGAGCTTGAGCTGATCGGCCAGATGACCGAGCGTCTCGCGCAGCTCGTCGAGCGGGTTACGGCTGGCAGCCATGAATTTCTCCTGAGGTGGTTCGACCGCGAGGAAAGGATTCGCAGTGGTTGCTTCAGGGTAGCTGTCGGGGTGGGCTCCCGTCGGGCGCGTCCCGCCTGTTGTGCTGAAGGCGATGCGCGTACAGCCAACCACACCCCACCCGCCGACACCAACCGGACCACGAGACAGGTAAGGGGGCTATTACTCGATGTGAGCAGAGTGATGGAGCTGCGTATTGCGCGGGGCGGTGTCGCGTAGCCCTACTCGTGTGGTCGCACCCGCCGGTGCATAGGCTTGTCCTTGCACGGAATGAACACTCTGGGATCGATTCCGACAAGCACGTCATGCATTGGGTGGTGATGGTATGAGCGATTTTCGCCGTACCTCCGGACAGCTGGCGATCCCACTGCGCCCCACCCGCGCGGCCACCGCCGGACTCGCCCTCCCTCCACGGTTCCTGCCCACCCCGGCCTCCAAGACCGTGCACATGCTCGTCGTAGCGGCGATCGCCGCCCTCCTGACCCTCGCCCAGGGACTGAGATTCCTGGCCTGCGTCCTCCTATGGGTACCTCCTCGAACGGACTAGCGCCATGACCCCGACCCAGCCCGGACAGCCGGAAAAGAAGAAATCCAGCGGACGACTGGCCGCAGGTGCTGCAGCCTTGAGTGCCGTCGTCGGCCTGACAGGGTGGGCCGTGGCCGCCGGCCCGCTCGCGCCCCCTCCCGAACCGATGTCCAGATCGGTGCAGGCCGAGGTTCCCTCGGATCCGCCGTCGGTCGACTCCGGAGCGTCACCGGAGACGCCTGCCGTCACCTCCCCGGAATCCGAGTCAGAGCTCGAATTCTTGCTGGCACCTCCCGCCCCCGAACCGGGGACGCCCGACGGTGAGGCGCAGGCCCCGGGGAGTCCTGCCGCTCCCGGGCAGGCAGAAGCCGCACCCGCTCCTGCCGCCCCTGACGCGGGACGAGCCGCACCACCCGCTGCCGGCGGGAAGATCATCAACGAACCACCGCCTGTTGCGGCAGCCAAGGGGTTCGGGAGTGAAGCGGACGTCGCTACGGGCGTGAAGACGAAGGTGAAGGCGCTGAAGTCCGTCCAGGGCGAAGCCCGGGGGGTCGGAGAGGTGGGTGGGCCGGCCGTCCAGTTCACCCTGGAGGTCACCAACACCACAGCGGCTCCCATCTCCCTGGCCGAAGCAGTCGTGAACGTCGAGAGGGGAGCCGATCGGATCCCGGCAGAAGAGCTCAGCGGCCCTGGGGCCGTGCCCTTCCCCGCCGAGGTCGCTCCCGGACAGAAGGTCTCGGGGGTCTTCGTCTTCCAGGTCCCACCGGAGGAGCGCAAGACCGTCCGCGTCCTGTTCCACTATCAGGCAGTTCTGCCGGTCGCAGCCTTCGAGGGCGCCGCGCCAGTCCAAGGAGAGGCACCATGAGAAGCGCTACGACCTCTCCTTCCACGCCGGGAACGCACGCACCAGGGCAGAGGCGATACGGCGGGGCATTCCGGAGCATCCTTGCGATGGCCGCTTCCTGTGCCTTCGCTGTCGGAGCCACGCTCACTGCGGGCCCCATCGCCTCGGCGGATACCGCGCCGGACCCGGTCACCGCGGCGAATCCGCCCACCGTGTCGGCCGACCCGCTGCCGACAGTGCAGGTCGACGGTGTCGTCTGGCAGCAGGTGATCGTCGGCAACACCGTCTACGTCGCGGGCAACTTCACGACGGCCAGGCCGGCCGGGGCGGCACCCGGAACCAGCACCGTGACCCGCAACCATATCCTCGCGTACGACATCACGACAGGGGCCCTCATCCAGTCCTTCGCCCCGAGCCTCAACGCGCAGGCCCGGTCGATCACTGCATCACCGGACGGGTCGCGGATCTACGTGGGAGGCGCGTTCACAGCGGTGAACGGGACACCCGCCTCCCGGATCGCCGCGCTCGATCCGACAACCGGCGCACTGATCACCTCGTTCAAACCCACGCCCAACTCCCGGGTGGATGCGATCGTGGCAACCGCCGACGCCGTATACCTGGGCGGCTGGTTCTCCGCCGTCGGGTCGACCTCGCGGGCCAGGCTCGCGGCAGTCGACGCGAGCACGGGCGCCCTGCGCAGCTGGAATCCGAGGGCTGCAGGAGGGGACGTCTCCGCGATGGTGATCTCTCCCGACCGCAGCCAGGTCGTCGTCGGGGGCAGCTTCACAACCCTCAACGGGTCCTCGAACCCCGGGTACGGGCTCGCCGCCATCGATACGGCAACAGGCGCGCTGAGACCGTGGGCCGTCAACGGACTGGTCCGCAACGGGGGAGTGGATGCCGCCATCACCGGCCTTTCCACCGACGGCACCAATGTCTACGGGACCGGCTATGTCTTCGGCGGCGGCGGCAACTTCGAGGGCACCTTCTCCGCGAACTGGGCTGGGGGAACCCTGAAGTGGATCGAGGACTGCCATGGCGATTCCTACAGCGTCGCTCCCCTCGGGGAAGTGATCTACAGCGTGGGCCATGCCCACTACTGCGGAAATATCGGCGGGTTCCCCGAGTCGAACCCTCGGGACTGGCAACGGGCCATATCGTTCAGCAAGAGTGCGACGGGGACCGTCAAGCGGAACAGCGAGGGCAACTACTTCAACTTCGAGGGCAATCCGGCCCCGTCGCTCCTCACCTGGTTCCCCCGGCTGACCGCCGGCACGTTCACGGGCCAGGGCCAGGCGGCCTGGTCGGTGACCGGCAACGCCAACTATGTGGTGCTGGGCGGGGAATTCCCGCGGGTGAACGGCAAGGGGCAGCAGGGACTCGTGCGGTTCGCTGTCCGCAGCATCGCGCCGAACAAGGTCGGGCCGAACGTCACCGGCACCGCGACCAACCCGACCCTCACCTCCACGGCTGCCGGGCGGGTCACCGTCAAGTGGACGGCCAACTGGGACTACGACAACGAGAAGCTCACCTACAAGGTGATCCGCGATGGCCAGATCGCCACCCCGGTCCACCAGGTCTCCCAGTTGTCGAGGTTCTGGGAGCGTCCCGTGCTGACGTTCGAGGACTCGGGCCTCGCCCCCTCGTCGACTCACACCTACCAGATCATCGCCACCGATCCCTTCGGTAACGAGGTCCGCTCAGGGACGGTGAGCGTCACCGTCATGGCGGGCGCGGCGAACACTGCACCGGTGGCACGGTTCACGGAGACGGTCAGCGGCCTGACAGCATCCTTCGACGGGTCGACGTCGACCGATCCTGACGGCACCATCGCCTCCCACGCGTGGGAATTCGGTGACGGGGGGACAGCGACCGGCGCGAAGGCGTCCAGGACCTACGCCGCGGCCGGGACCTACACCGTGAAACTGACCGTCACGGACAACGCGGGCGCCACCCATTCGGTGTCCAGGGCGATCACCGTCGCGGCGCCCACTCCCGCGAATACGCCACCGACCGCGGCGTTCACCCATACCGCCGCCGGGCTCGCGGCATCCTTCGACGGGTCGGCCTCCAGCGACGCGGACGGCACCATCGCCTCCTACGCATGGGACTTCGGTGACGGGGGGACAGCAACAGGCGTGAGGGCGTCGAGGACCTACGCCGCGGCCGGGACCTACACGGTGAAGCTGACGGTGATGGACAACGCGGGAGCGACCAACGTCGTCTCCCGTGCCGTGACGGTCACGGCCGCAGGGGAGCCTGTGACGGAACTGGCACGGGATGCGTTCGGCCGGTCCGTCACTGGCGGCTGGGGCAGCGCGGACGTCGGCGGGCCGTGGGCAGTCGGTGGTTCCACCGGTAAGTACTCCGTCAACGGTGGCGCGGGTCTCATCAACCTGGCGGCAGCAGCATCGAGCGGTACCGTACAGCTCAACTCCGTCTCCTCGCTGACCACCGACACCCGGTTCACGACGAAGCTCGACAAGGCGCCCAACGGGGGCGGGTTCCACCTCACGGTGATCGGCCGCAGTGTCGCAGGGGCCGGGGACTACAGGGCGAAGCTCCTGATCTCGGGAACTGGCGGGATGACGCTGATCACCGAGAAGGCCGTGAACGGGACGGTGACCACCCTCGGGAGTGCCTCGCTGTCTCCGCTGACCTTCAATGTGGCGGATACGTACAACGTGCGCGTCAGGGTCTCGGGTACTGCTCCGGCGACGGTGCAGGTGAAGGTGTGGAAGGTCGGCGCGGCGGAGCCTGCCGGCTGGCAGGTCACGTCGACCGACTCCGACCCCGTACTTCAGAAGGCCGGTTCCGTGGCCGTGACTGCCTACCTCTCAGGGTCGGCGACCATCGCGCCGCTGCAGGTGAGGATCGACGACTTCCTCGTCCAGTAGCCACGACGCCCCACACCTCGCAGGGGAGCGCCCGCGGGGTGTGGGGCTTCCGCTGTAGTCGATTGCCGTTCGACCCTCCGACGTGACGCGGGAGGGCCGGCTAGGGGGCGGCATCGTGCGACCGCTTCATCCCCACATCAGAGATCACGGATGTAGCACAGCATCCGGTAGTCGGAACCGGGCTCGGTATTGACGAACCCGTGGCGCTCGTAGAAGCGTCGGGTGTCGACGTCGACCTCGTCCACATTGATCTGCATCTCCCCGGCACTGCGGGCGCGCACGAGGCTTATCGCCCCGCCGAGCAGTGCGGTGCCGATGCCTCCATCGCGGAGGGTCGGGCGGACATAGAGCTCCTCGAGCTGGGCGACGGGACCGTCGTAGTAGGGGGTGGGACGCAGCGTGAGGAAGGCGAAACCGATCGCCTCGCCGCTGCCGTCCTCCGCGAGGATCACGACGACATCAGCGGAGGCGAGGAGTCGATCGAAGCGGGTACCGAGCACCCGTGCCGTCGGCGTCACAGCGTCGAACTCCGTATTGAAGTCGTACAGGAGTTGTCCCACCGTGGCAGCGTCCCGCTGTACTGCCGTCCTCACCCGATGCGTCATCCTGTCCACCTTCTTCCTCTGTCTCAGCGCCGGCATCCTGATGGTTCAGGCATTGGCAAGCGCGGGTCCATCCGCTCCGGTGCTTCCTGTCTGCAGTGCGTGCAGGTCACACTCGAAACACCCACTCGACAGGACACCCAATGCGCTCGGACCACCTCGAACAGGTTGCTGCAATTGCACACTCCACGGGCTTCACCGTGGATGCCGAACCGCCCGCCGAGCTCCAGCAGGCGGTCGCATCCGCTGTGAGCCATGGAGAACCGCTGGCCGTCGTCGCGGCTGTCGCGGACATGCCGTCCCTCGCCGTCCTCGATGCACTCGACGCCCTTCTCCCGAACACCGCCTAGAGGGACACCGCCGAGACGGACACCGCCTAGACGGACGACACGCGTGCGACGGCGGACGACGCCTACCGCCCGACCGGCGCCGACGCACTCTCGGGAGTCCCCGCCGTCGACGCGGCGTACGACGCCGACACCCGGCGGTATACGGGCGTGAAGAACGCCGCGACGGCGGCCAGGACCATGATGATCCCGGCGATCAGGAACACCAGGGCGATCCCGCGGGACGTACCCTCTCCCAGCAGTGGAGCCAGTCGGGCTGCGCCCTCGGTCGAGCGTGCATAAGGGATGATCCAGAACTGGGCGATCGGCGCGATGACGAACGCGGTGACCGGCGCCGCCGCGGACTCGAAGGCCATGGCGAAGCCGAACACGCGGCCCTGGCGCTCGAGCGGCACCGTCTGCTGGATGACCGTCTGCTCGGCGGCCTCGATGAACGGGATCAGCACCAGGTACGCCCAGATCCCCGCGATGTACAGCCATCTCCACTCCCTGAGGGTGAACACCGCACCGAGCACGCCCATGGCGATCACCGCGAGGAGCATGGTGCGCAGCGGGTTGGACCCGAGGCCGAACTTGCCGATCAGCGCGCCACCCACGATGAACCCCGTCGCACCGACGGCGAACAGCGTGCCCCACATCTCCACGGAGAACAGTTCGAGGCCGTAGGGGTCCATGAGCGCCATGTAGACGCCGCCCACGAAGTTGTTGAACGTCGAGAACAGGATCAACGCGAACAGCCCGGGGATGGCCAGCACGGCGGCGAACGAACCGCGCAGATCGAAGCCGCCGTGGGCGTCGGTCCTGGCGACCCGCACCTCCTCGGGCATGCTCAGGGTCAGCAGGTGCAGGGCGGTCAGGGCCGTGAGGACGACGGCGACGGCGATGGTCCAGCCCATGCCCAGCAGCCCGACCGACAGCCCGGAGAGCACCGAGGTGACGATGAACATGAGCCCCTGCACAATGCCTACGAGCCCGTTGGCGTTGGCCCGCCGGTCCGGTTCGATCAGGATGGTGACGGTGGTGGACAACGCGATGTTGCGCATGTTCTCCACCACCGCACCGACGAGGATGACGAGCATGAACACCCAGAACCACGGCTGCCCCAGGTCCAGCAGCCACGCGGTGGGCGTCACCAGGAACATGCCCCCGGCCAGCAGGAACATCACCAGGGTGAAACCGGCGGCGAAGCGCATCACCGCCAGTTTGCGGAAGCGGTCCACGAAGGTGCCGAAGCTGATGCTGGAGAGGGCGATCAGGAGCATGTACGCCCCACCGACCACCCCCGTGGCGATGACGTTGCGGGTCTCGAGGTACACCCAGAACGTCAGGGCGAACCACAGGTAGCTCGTGGTGATGTTCGCGAGCGCGGTATTGACGAGGATGCCGGCGAAGGTGCGCGAGCGCTGCTTCGGGTCGCGGACCGACCGGTCGATGCCGTCGTCGTCCCCGCCCTGGGCGGAGGAGTCCGCGTCGTCGACGGAGTGTTCAGCGCTCTGGAGGGAGGCGGCGTCGTCGGAGGGGTGTGAGCCGCTGCCTCGGGGCGCAGCGGGGGACGGCGGGGACGGTTCCTGCCCGGTCATGCGGCACAGTCTAGTGACATCGATCGGGCGCGTGAAGGGCCCGGATTCCCGCTCGTTTGCAGGTCCGGTCAGCAGTCCGCCCTCGAACGGGATGGGGACATGCGGGACGGACGGCATCCCGTGGCCCGTCAGCCGTCCGATGCGGGAGGGCCTCGGCGGTCACCGGGAACCCCCGCCTCCGGACGCGGGGGGAACGGTATGCGGTCGAGGTCGGACGCCGCGACCACCCCCGCGGAGCCTGCCCTCACCCGGGCCTGCGCGGCAAGCACGCCGACGTCGTCGTACCGCGACGAGAAGTGCGTGAGGACGAGCGTCCCCACCCCGGCGCTGCCGGCGATCGCGCCCGCCTGTCCCGCCGTCAGGTGCAGGTAGCGCTCGGCGAGGGTCGCGTCGTCGTCGCTGAAGGTGCTCTCGGCGACCAGCAGGTCGGCGCCGTCCGCGAGCGCCGCCGCGCCGTCGCACTCCGCCGTGTCCATCACGAACGCGAAGCGGCGCCCGGGCCGGTGCACGCTGACGTCGTGGAGCCGGACGGCGCCGAGTGCGCCCTCGCGTTGCAGGCGTCCGACGTCGGGTCCGGTGATCCCTGCGGCAGTGAGCAGTCCGGGCAGGAACGTCCGTCCGTCCGGTTCGGTCAACCGGTAGCCGTAGGCCTCGATCCGGTGGCGCAGCGGTTCGACCTTGATTCCGGGCGCGATGCCGCCGGCCGCGCCGTGGGGGTGCAGGTGGAGGTCCAGTCCCGGCGTCGCGAGCGACACCAGCGCGCGCACCACGTCCTCGCCGGAGGCCGGGTAGTGGAGGTGCACGGGGTGGGCGACGCCGTCGAGCACCATACGCGAGAGTGCGCCGGGCAGCCCGAAGCAATGGTCGCCGTGGACGTGGGTGAGGCAGATCCTCGTGATCCTCGACGCCGGGACGCCGGCCAGGAGCATCTGGCGCTGCGTGCCCTCGCCGGGATCGAACAGGATGCCCTCGCGTTCCCAGCGCAGGAAGTAGCCGTTGTGGTTGCGGGTCCGGGTGGGCACCTGCGACGCCGTGCCGAGGATGACGAGCTCACGCATGGCCCTCAGTCTTCCATCCCGCGAGCGGGGGAACCCCAGTGGACCGGCCGGGCACCAGGGGAAAGAATGGTAGCGTCCCGCGCCGGCGCAGGACGGCGTGACTTGGGGAGCACCTCACGAAGGAGCGTGATCGGGTGGAACAGCGAGCCCCGGCGTTACCGGAGGCGGCCCGCCAGCAGGCCTGGAAGCAGGGCCCGTGGACCACGCCGTCACCCGAGCTGATCCCGTCCGCGCTGGTGTCCCTCGCGGGCTTCCTCGTGTTGGTGCTGCACCAGGCGGTGATCGGGTATGCCGTGCTGGCGGTGGCGCTCGGAACGGCGGCGTTCGTCGGCAGGGCGTTCTTCCGGGACCTGCTGCTGATCGCCTTCGGCCTGTCCGTGATGACGCTCGTGCCGATCACCACGGACATCAGCCCCGAGCACATGGCCGTCATGGGGACCGCCATGATCCTCGCGGTCGGCGTGCCCTACGCCGTCTCACGCTTCGTCTACCGGGACCACGCGATCACCTTCCCCGTGCGGACGGGCGAGCGGTGGACGCGCACGGAGAAGTGGTACCTGCCCGTCGTCGTCGTCCTCGGTTATGCCCTGCTGCCCGTCTACATGCTCCGCACGGGCGTGTACACCAACTGGCCTGCGGCGTCGGAGCCCGCGGACATCGTCAGGCTGTTCGTCGGCACCAACGGGCTCGGGATCTGGGACGAGCTGTTCTTCATCTGCACGGTGTTCGCCCTGCTCCGCCGACATCTGCCGATGGCACAGGCGAACGTGCTGCAGGCGGTCCTGTTCACGTCCTTCCTGTGGGAGTTGGGGTTCCACGCCTGGGCGCCGCTGTTCATCTTCCCCTTCGCGCTGTTGCAGGCGTTCATCTTCACCCGGACGCGGTCCCTGTCCTACATCATCTGCGTCCACCTCCTGTTCGATCTCGTCCTGTTCCTCGTCCTGATCCACGCGCACAACCGGGCCTGGATCGACATCTTCCTCTACTGATGCTTGACTCCGCACCACCGAAGGGGTTCACTAGTCAAGTAACTAACCAGCGAACAGGGAGGATGCGGTGATCGAGGAAGGCAAGCCCCTGTTCGTGCAGATCGCCGAGCAGGTCGAGGACTCGATCGTCGACGGAAGTGTCGCCGAGGAGACCCAGGCGCCGTCGACCAACGAACTCGCCGCCTTCTACCGCATCAATCCGGCCACCGCCGCGAAGGGGGTGAACATGCTCGTGGACAAGGGAGTGCTCTACAAGCGCCGGGGGATCGGCATGTTCGTCGCCGCCGGTGCCCGCGACCTGCTGCTCGAGGAGCGCCGCAACGACTTCGCCGTGCGGTACGTGCAACCCCTCCTTGCCGAGGCGCGCAGGATCGGGCTCGAACTCGATGACGTCGCGAGCCTCATCCGAGCCGGCGTGGAGCCGGTGACCCCGTAAGGGCAATCGAATCGAAGGACATCATGGACTCTGTCATCGAGGTCCGGAACCTCACCAAACGCTACAAGGACGTCCTCGCCCTCGACGACGTCGGCTTCGACATCCGGAGGGACACCATCTACGGCTTCCTGGGTCGCAACGGTGCCGGCAAGACCACCGCGATGTCGATCCTCACGGCGCAGAACCTCCCGACGAGCGGACAGGTCCGCGTCTTCGGTGAGGATCCCTACGAGAACGCCCGGGTGCTCAGTCGCATGTGCTTCGTGCGTGAGAGCCAGAAGTACCCGGACGACGCGACACCCCGCCACGCCCTCGCCTCCGCGCGCCTGTTCTTCCCGCAGTGGGACCAGGAGCTCGCCGACGACCTGGTGGAGGAGTTCCAGCTGCCGCTCAAACGCACCATCAAGAAGCTCTCGCGGGGGCAGCTCTCCGCCGTCGGTGTCATCATCGGGCTGGCGTCCCGCGCCGAGATCACCTTCTTCGACGAGCCGTACCTCGGTCTCGACGCCGTCGCCCGCCAGATCTTCTACGACCGCCTGCTCACCGACTACGCCGAGCATCCGCGGACGGTGCTCCTGTCGAGCCACCTCATCGACGAGGTCTCGAACCTCATCGAACGGGTGCTCGTGATCGACGCGGGGCGCATCATCATGGACGAGTCCACGGAGGACGCCCGCGCACAGGCCACGAATGTCGTCGGCGACACCGCCGCCGTCGAGAGGGCCCTCCGCGGCCGCGAGGTCATCCACCGCGAGAGCCTCGGCCGCGTGGCCTCCGTGACGTTCCTGGGACGGCTCGACGCAGCGGAGCGCGACGCGCTCGCCGCAGCGGGGCTCGACCTCGCGCCCGTCTCGCTGCAGCAACTCATCGTCCGCCTCACCCAGCAGAGAACCCCGGGCCGCGACGCATTCGCCGCCGAAGCGCAGGAAGGAAGCCTCCGATGACCACCATCGAGTCCGGCAGCGCGACGCGCCCTGCCGTCGTGCGCAACCGCACGCGCAACGTGGTGCGCCTGCAGTTCGTCAACACGCAGACGTTCATCTGGGTGCCTGCCCTCGTCCTGGGTGGTGCCTGGGTCCTGACGATGCTCATCTACTGGATCCTGCAGAACGCGGGAGTGACCGGGGTCAAGACCGGCGGGGGTTCGCAGGCCCCGCTGTGGTACTTCCTCGTGGTCGGCATCCAGGCCATGACCATGACCTTCCCCTTCTCGCAGGCGATGAGCCTGACCCGGCGGGAGTTCTACGTCGGCTCCCTCGCGGCGGCGGCGGTGAGCGGTCTCGGGATGTCGCTGGTGTTCGTGCTGCTCGGCCTGGTCGAACGTGCGACGGGGGGCTACGGCATGAACGGCTACTTCGCCTACCTGGACTGGCTGTGGCAGGGAGGACCGGTCGCGGCGGGCCTGACGTACTTCGTGCTGACCATGCTGTTCTTCATCGTCGGTTTCTGGTCCGCCACCATCTACAAGCGGTACGGCACGGCGGTGCTCACGACCGTCCTGATCGGTATCGGCCTCGCGCTCGTGGGTCTCGTAGCCCTCGTGACGTGGCAGCAGGCCTGGCCGGAGGTGGGGCAGTGGATCCTCGACACCGGAGCGCTCGGGCTGACCCTGTGGGCCATCCTGGTGTCCGTGGTGCTCACCGCCGGGTCCTACCTCACGCTGCGCCGGATGCCCGCCTGATGCCCGACGCGGATGGCCCGGCCGGTTTCATCGACGAGGCGCTCCAGTACGAGAGCTCCTGGGAGCGGGCCGAGGACTACGAGCGGCGTCACGGCGACCACCTCGAGTACTACGGCGCATCCGTGGGTGCGGTACGTGGAACCCTCCGCAACGCGCAGCGCCGATACCCGGGCCTCGGGCACGACGACGTCACAGCCCTGGCCTCCGAGCTGTGGAGTCGCCCGGTCTTCGAGCGGCGCCTGGCGGCCGCCGTGCTGCTGCAGTCCTCCGTACGACTCCTGCGATCCTCCGACCTCACCCGGATCGAGGGTTTCCTGCGCTCGGCCCACCTGCCCGACCTCGTCGATCCCCTCGCCGTCGACGTCGTCGGGCCCCTGCTCCTCCGGCTGCGCGGACAGGACGCCGTGCGCGCCCACGCCGTGCTCGAGCGGTGGGCAGCAGCGGACGACCCCTGGCTGCGACGCGCGGCGGTCCTGGCCCACCTCCCGGCGTTCCGGACGGGCGAAGGCGACGACGCCTCGTTCCGCAGGATCGTCCGTCTCGTCTCGGGGGCGCACCAGGGTCGGGTGAGCACGGTGGAGGACGCCGTCGCCCTCGTCCGGGCGAGCGGGGCAGGCTGACGGTCCGACCCGCACCCGACGGGCCGGACGCCGTCGCGCCGGTCGGGCGGGTGCTGCCTACCGGACGTCGATGGTGCGGATGAGCTTCCCGCGCAGTGCCGGCACAAGATGGTGGAGACCCATCAGGCCGAGCCCGTAGCGCCGCACGCGGCGCATCGACGTCGCCACGCGCAGGCGGGGGTCGATCAGGACGGCGCGGTGGCCGAGCCGGTGCGAGAGCCGGACGGAGAAGTCGATGTCCTCGTCGGAGGTGTCGATCGATGTCCGTCCGAGACCGCCGACCTCGAGGTACGCCGTCGCACGCACCGCCATGTTGTGACCCACGACGAAGCGCAGGTAGGCGGCATCGAGATGTCCCACGGCCATCATCATCCGCAGGAGCCACAGTGCGCCCGGCATGAGCTGGGCATCGCCCCAGCGGTAGTACCTGTCGCGCAGCGGGACGCTCGTGCCGCCGACGAGCGCGACGTCCGGATGGAGGGTGAACAGCGTGCGGAGCCGGGCGGCCCAGTCCTCGGTCGGTGCGCTGTCGCCGTCGGTGCGGGCGACGAGCGCGTAGCCGTCCGCGATCGCCCTGCGGAACCCGGTGTCGCAGGCTGCGCCGGTGCCCTTCTGCGGCTCGTGGAGGATCGTGATGCGGGGTGTCGGATGTTCGGCGGCGAAGCGCCGCACGCGCTGCACGGTGCCGTCGGTGGAGCCGTTGTCCACGACGTACACGTGGAGGTCCGGGCAGTCCCGCTGCCGCCGGAGCGCCTCGAGGGTGTCAGCGATCCCGGGTTCGTTGAGGACGGGGACGACGACGGCGAGTCGGTCGGTCACGGGGTGATCCTTCAGGGGTTGTCGAGATCGCGTGCGGCGAACGTGTCGCAGGACCGTAGGTCGCCGGTCTCGAAGCCCTGTGAGAACCAGGCCTGGCGCTGGGCGCTGGAGCCGTGGGTCCAGCCCTCGGGGTTGACCTGGCCGGTCGCGGCCGCCTGGATGCGGTCGTCGCCCACCGACGCGGCAGCTGACAGCGCATCCCCGAGGTCGGTGGTCGAGAAGGAGCGGAGGAAGGGCTCGCCGGACTCCGGATCGGGGACGGAGGTGGCGTGGGCCGCCCACATCCCGGCGAGGCAGTCCGCCTGCAGCTCGACGCGCACACCTCCGGACTCCTCGCCCTGCGGATCCTGCTGCGCGGCGCCGAGGGTGCCGATCAGGTTCTGGATATGGTGGCCGAACTCGTGCGCGACGACGTATTCCTGTGCGAGCGGGCCGCTGGAGGAGCCGAACTGCGTGACGAGCTCGTCGAAGAACGCGGTGTCGTAGTAGGTCTGCTCATCGACCGGGCAGTAGAAGGGGCCCACGGCGCTGGTGGCCGTGCCGCAGCCCGTGTTCGTCCGGTCGGTGAAGAGGACGACTCCGGGCTGGGTGTAGGTGACGCCGAACTGGTCGAGGTAGGGGGACCAGAAGCTGTCGAGGCTCTCGGCGGTGCCGAGGATGCGACAGTCGAGCTGCTCGTTCGCATCGGCGCCGGTGAGGCACTCGTTGATGGCCGGCTCGCCGGCGGGATCCTGCTCCTGCGTGATGGTGCTGCCGTCGCCGAGTCCGAGGTCGTCCACCACGCCGGGTCCGAAGATCAGGGAGAGGATCAGCAGGAGCCCGCCGCCCACTCCGCCTCCGACGGCGGCACCGCGTCCGCGGCCCCGCCGGTCACTGACGCGGGAGGGATCGAACCGGGCGTTGTCGTTGAAGCTCATGGCATAACAATAAGCCGACTTAGCGTTGCCGGCGGAAACGGCTCGCGGGGTCCGCTGCTACTCCGTCGGTCGATGGTCGTGGGGCCGACGCCGCACGGGTTCCGGGGAGGTTTCCTCGGCGGTGAGCTGCAGTGCGGTGAGGTGCTGCTCGAGTACCTGCGCCGCCAGCAGATGGCCCTGAGGGGTGAGGTGGACGCCGTCGGCGAGGAAGCCCGCCAGCCTGTGGCGCGTCAGCCAGTCGCCGGCTGATACGAAAGGGATGCCCCGCTGGGCGGCGAAGCCGCCGAGGACGGCGTCGACCTGTGCACGGCGGCCCCCGCCGTCACCGGCCCCCCGACTGAGGGTACCGATCATGACCAGGGGCGACGACGGGTATGTACTCCTCAGTGCCGCCACGAGGGCATCGGCACCGGCGAGGATCTGCGCGTCCGAGGCACCCAGTGCGGCGTCGTTGCCTCCACCCTCGATGACGACGAGGCCGGGCCTGCCGTGGGGCAGCACCCAGTCGCCGCGCATCAGGGAATCGTAGTAGTTGGCATTGCCCACCCTGTTCGCCGCGACGAAGCCGGTGCCGCCCGCGCCGGCGAAGCTCACGGAATAGCCGAGGGTGCGTAGCGCGGCCTGCGGCCAGGTGTCCGGCCCGGCGGACTGCGAATCACCGATGAGGACTGCGGTATCCCGGATGTCGGGCACCACGACCTCCGGCCTGCCCGTGGCCGGGTTCCGGGCGATGCTGCCGACGGCGGGCTGAGGCGGGTCCGCAGGCGGATCGGGCCTCGTGGGCGCGGGGCGTTCCGGGGGCGGGGCAGTCGGCGTTTCCTCGGACGCGGTGCTCGACGGCTCGTCGGACGTGCTGGCCGCCCCGGCCGTGTCGCTGCCTGAAGTGTCGGGCGGGACCACGCCGGCGAGGATCCCGACGGTCACCCCGACGGAGGTGAGGGCCACCAGGACTCCCAGGAGATTCTTCCGGAGGTACGTCGGAGACGCGGAGGACCGATCTGCCGTGCCGTGGTGCATCCCCATCCGTTCCCGCCTTCGGTGCCCCCGCCCGGCGTCGTTCCCTCAGGCTACAAGTGGCGGGTGGACGCGCGCGTGCGCGCCGCCGCGACACTCCGGCGGAAGCGCCGGATCGCGCTCAGTCCGCCCAGTGCGACGGGCGCTCGATCCGCTCGGGAAGGCGCGTCCTCCGGTCACCCGCGGCAGCAGCGACCTGCATGGGCGTGAGAAACAGGGCGCGCGAGAGGTCGGCGCCGTGCAGCCTGGCGTCGCGGAGGTCCGCTCCCAGCAGGTCCACCCAGCGGAGATCGGCACCCGTGAGGTCCGCTGCGATGAGGTAGGCGCCCCTGAGGTTCGTTCCCTGCAGTGATCGCCCTGCCAGGTCCGCGCCGAGGAGGTCCGCGCCCATCGGGCGCCGGGCGACGCGCTGCGCCCCTGCAGCCGCCCGGACACCGGTGCTGACGTCCCCGAGGGCGTCACCGACCCGTCGGCGGAGCTCGGCGAGGTCGACGGCGGGAAGATCCTCCGGCTGCAGGCGTGTCAGGCCGATGGTCTCCTCGACCAGCGCGTCGACGGCGGCGGCTACCGCCCGGGGTACGGCGGTCGACCGGGCTGCGAGGCGCTGGGCCTCGTCGAGGTACCACAGCACCTCATGAAGCTGCCGGACGATCGGGAACACCGCGAACATCGGTGCGCGTACCTCCGGGTGCGCCGTCCAGCTCTTCCCGCCGAACAGGTCCTGCGCCACGTGCTGGCCGGCGCCGAAGCAGTCGAACACGGTGCAGCCCCTGTACCCCTCGCCGCGGAGCCGCGCGTGGATGGTGCAGGAGAAGTCGGCGGCGAGGTTGTGGCAAGCGGTTCCGGCCGGCTTGTGGTGCCCGAAGTCCGTGGACCGTTCGAAGCCCAGCGCCGAGCAGCACAGGGCGAAGCAGCTCCCGCAGTCGGCCGTCAGGGCGACCTCCGGATGACCGGACAGGCGCAGCGGGACGGCGGGCACGGCAGGTCCTCTCGGTGGGGGCTGAAGGAGGGTGGCGGAAGCAGGGTATGCACGCGGCCTGCCGGCGTCCCGACCGGCGCAGCGGGACACGGTCCGGCGGTCCTTCGGGATTCTCGCACCGTTTCTGGTTCTCGCCAAGCGGAACCTCCCCGGGCGTCGCGGGGTTGTCCCCTCCGCTGCCTGCTGGGACGGTAGGTTCGGGCGGCACCGCGCCTACCCGCTGGACCGGCGAGCCGCCGTCCCGGATCAGAAGGAGCAACGGATGAACATCCTCAAGGTGATGCTGGACGGACTCGAGAACGCCAAGGCCCTGGACAGGATCGCCGATCCCGTCGCCGCCGTGGTCGGCAAGGCCGTCCAGCCCCGGACCATCCGGAACATCCTCAGCGGCACGGCCATCGGCCACCACCTCCACCCCATGATGATCGTCATTCCCTCGGGCGCCTGGAGCATGGCCTCGTTCCTCGACCTCACCGGGGGCAAGGACACGCAGAAAGCCGCCGATCTGCTCGTGACCGTCGGGATCCTCTCGGCCGTGCCGACCGCCATCACGGGCCTGCACGACTGGTCGGACACGCAGGAGAAGGAGCGCCGCGTCGGGATCGTCCACGCCGCCGGCAACTCCCTCGCCCTCAGCCTGTACACCGCCTCCGCCGTCGCCCGGGCCAAGGACAGGCGTGCCCTCGGCGTCCTGCTCGGGCTGGGCGGCCTCGGCTCCATGCTGTTCAGTGCGTACCTCGGCGGTCACCTGAGCTACGCCAACGGCGTCAACGTCAATCGGACGGCATGGCACGAGGCGCCCACGGAGTGGACGCGCGTGGCGAGTGAGGCCGACGTCGTCGAAGGCGGCAGGCACACCGTGCGCACGAACGGCGTGCCCATCCTGCTGCTGCGGCACGAGGGGAAGCTGACCGCGATGGACAGCGTCTGCAACCACCTCGGCGGGCCGCTGGAGGACGGCACCATCCAGGACGGCTGCATCACGTGCCCGTGGCACGAGAGCATGTTCAGGCTCGACGACGGCAAGAACTACCGCGGACCCGCGGCCGTGCCCCAGCCCGTCTACGAGACCAGGGTGACCAGCGACGGCTACATCGAGCTGCGCCAGCCTTCCTCCTGACGCTTCCCGCCCGGCGCGGGTCACCGCCCCGGCTGATCCCTCCTAGTGCAGGGGAGCGGGGGAGTCCCCGGTCTCCTTCGGAGCACGGACGAAGAACGAGGCGATGACGGCGAGCAGGAAGATCAGCGCGCCGTAGAGGAACGCGGACCGGATCCCGCCGGCCAGCGCAGCCGCCTCGCCGATGCCCTCGGAGGCGAGGGCCGTGCTCCGCAGCGTCATCACCGAGATGAACAGGGCCGTGCCGGCGGCGCCGGCCAGCTGCTGCGCGGTGCCGAACACGGCACTGCCGTGCGAGTACAGGCGGGGCTTGACGGACCCGAGGGCCGATGTCAGGAGCGGCGTGAACATGAGCGCGAGGCCCACACTCAGCAGCACGTGCGCCACGAGGACCAGCCAGACCGGGGTGGTCTCCGTGACCTGCGTCATCGACCAGAAGACGGCGGCGACCAGGAACGCACCGGGGACGAGGAGTACGCGCGGCCCGCGCCGGTCGTAGATCCGGCCGACCACGGGGCCGAGCAGGCCCATGGCGAGTCCTCCCGGCAGGAGCAGTAGTCCGGAGACCAGCGGGTCCATGCCGAGGACGGTCTGCACGTAGATGGGGATGAGGATGATCGTCCCGAAGAGCGCCATCATGCTCACCGCGATCGCCACGATGGAGATGGTGAAGTTCCGCGAGGTGAAGACCCGGAGGTCCAGGAGGGCGGCATCCCTCCGCTGCAGCTGCAGCTGCCGGGCCACGAAGGCGCCCAGGCCCACGAGGCCGACGACCAGGGGCGCCCATGCCGGCACCGGGCTGCCGGTCGAGGCCTCACCCAGCTGGCTGAGGCCGTAGATGATCCCGCCGAAGGCGACGGCGGAGAGGACGACGGACAGGACATCGATCGCGGATCTCCGGGGCGTCGTCACGTTCTGCATCTTGGCCGTCCCGAAACCGAGGGCTGCGAGCGAGATCGGCAGGACGAGCCAGAACATCCAGCGCCAGTCGAGCACGCTGAGGATGGCACCGGAGATGCTGGGGCCGAGAGCAGGTGCCACGGAGATGACGATCGAGATGTTGCCCATGATCTTGCCGCGGGAGGCGGGCGGTACGAGCGTCATCACCGTGGTCATGAGCAGGGGCATCATGATCGCGGTGCCGCTGGCCTGGACCACCCGTCCGACCACCAGCACCTCGAAGCCTGGTGCCAGCGCCGCGATGAGCGTGCCGAGGCTGAACAGGCTCATGGCGGCCATGAAGACCGGGCGCGTGTTGAAGCGCTGGAGCAGGAACCCGGTCACGGGGATGACGACGGCCATGGTGAGCATGAACGCGGTGCTCAGCCACTGGCCCGCGCCCACGGTGATGCCCAGATCCTCGACGAGGCGCGGGATGGCCACGCCCATGATCGTCTCGTTGAGGATGACCACGAACGCCGAGATGAGCAGCAGCGTGATGACCAGCTTGTCGCGGGCCGGAAGGGTGTCCTGCGTGGCCGTGGAGCGGACTGCGTCGTCGGCCGGGCTGAGCGCAGCCTCCGGCGAGGGGCCGGCCATGGCGCCCGGAGGCACACCGGCACCCGGGTTCGGTGTCGCGTCGGAGACGCGGGACGGGGGACTCTGGGTCATGATGATCCGCTCGGTTCGATCTGCTCCGGCCGCGCATGAAGGAGTTCCTTGCAGGCCGGGGTTGTGTGGTCGATACGACCGGGCCCCTGGAACGCGGGTCCGGTCAATCAACTGAACCCCGGGTGCCGGAACTCTATTCCACCCTGACATCCCGCGCCGATCTCCCGCCGCGGGATCAGCCGTCACAGCCGCAGCGTGGCGGTCGGGTCCCGCGGAGCGCCGCCGCCGGGCTCCTCCACTAGCATGGGGCGGGTGCGCCGCCCGGACGCCGGTCCGAGCGGCCCATCCGTACGAGCAGGACCGCGGCTTTCCCCGACGAAGGAGTTTTCCAGTGTCCGATTCTTTCTACCGCGACCTCGGCGGCGGGACCTTCGAGTCGACGGTCCACGCGCAGGGTGCGTGGAACCCCGAGGAACAGCACATGGCCCCCATCTCCGGCCTGCTCACGCAGTGCCTGCTGGAGTGCGAGCCGCGCGAGGGCATGCAGCTGAGCCGCCTCAGCTTCGACATCCTCGGCATGATCCCGGGCGGCAAGTTCGAGGTGGCCACCGCGGTCGTCCGGCCGGGGCGCACCATCGAGCTGCTGGAGGCCCGTATGGAGGCCGAGGGCCGCACGGCCATCGTGGCGAGAGCATGGCGTCTGAGCACGCAGGACACCGGCGCCGTCGCCGCCGTCGAGGACCCGCGGATCCCCGGACCGGAGGAGGCAGGGCCCTACGACGGCATGACGGCGTGGCCCGGCGGTTTCATCCGGTCGCTCGAGGTGCGCGTCGTCCCGGGACACCGCCCGGGGCGGGGCCGGGTGTGGCTGCGCAACCCCTACGCGATGGTGGAGGGCGCAACGGCCCCCGACGTCGTGCGGCTGGTGGGCATGATGGATGCCGCCAACGGCATCGCCTCCCGTGTGGCGCCCGGGGGTGACAGCTGGATGTTCCCCAACGTGGACCTCCAGATCCACCTGCACCGCATCCCGCGGGGCGAGTGGCTGGGCCTGGACACTCGCGTCACCTTCGGCGGGCACGGTGTGGGCCTCACCTCCAGCGTGGTGCACGACGTCGACGGACCTTTCGGCCGCCTCGAGCAGATCCTCACGGTCCGCAAGCTCTGACCGGAATGCTCCGGGCCGCTCGGTCGTTGCGCCGTGCGACAGCTATCCCCAGGATGGGGCGCACCGCGCCCGGACGTCCGTGGGGTCCGAGGAGGAGGAAGCATGCCGAAAGCGATCTGGATGGACAGGGTCATCGCGGAGTCGACCGACACCGTGATGGTCGAGGGGAACCATTACTTCCCGGCGGGGTCGATCTCCCAGGAGTACTTCGTCCCGTCGGAGACGCGCACCGTCTGCCATTGGAAGGGCACGGCGAGCTACTACAGTCTCGAGGTCGACGGCCATCGGAATGCCGATGCAGCTTGGACCTACCCCGAACCGAAGGAAGCGGCGGAGAACATCCGCGATCACTACGCTTTCTGGAAGGGCGTCACGGTCAGCGACTGATCGCTGCGTCGAGGGGCGCCGTCCTTCGACGGCGCCCCTCTCCGTGCCGCCGGCACGAGCACCATCCACCGACGACGGCGTCGCACGGCGCCCGAACGAAGGAGTACCCGATGGACTACCGGAAACTCGGCAACAGCGGCACCTCGGTGTCACACCTCGCCCTCGGCACCATGACGTTCGGCGCGGAGTCCGACGAGGCGGCGTCGCACGCCATCCTCTCCGACTATGCAGCGGCCGGCGGCAATCTGATCGACACCGCGGACGTGTACACCGCCGGCACCTCCGAGCAGATCATCGGCCGGTGGCTGGCGAAGAACCCGGCGGAGCGGGACCGGATGGTCCTGGCGACCAAGGGCCGGTTCCCGATGGGCGACGACGTCAACGATCTGGGTCTGTCCCGTCGCCACCTCCGGCGAGCGCTCGAGGCATCGCTGACGCGGCTCGGCGTCGACCACGTGGACCTGTACCAGGTGCACGCGTGGGATCCGCTGACGCCGCTCGAGGAGACGCTCGGCTTCCTGGACGAAGCCGTGGTCCAGGGCAAGATCGGCTACTACGGGTTCTCCAACTACACGGGCTGGCAGCTCACGAAGGCGTACCAGATCGCCCGCCAGCGCGGCTACTCGCTGCCGGTGACGCTGCAGCCGCAGTACTCCCTGCTCGTGCGGGAGATCGAGGCGGAGATCGTCCCGGCGGTGCTCGACGCCGGCATGGGCATGCTCCCGTGGTCCCCGCTGGGCGGCGGCTGGCTGACCGGCAAGTACACCCGGGACACCGAACCGACCGGCGCCACGCGCCTCGGCGAGAACCCGAAGCGCGGCATGGAGGCCTGGGAGAAGCGCAATGCGCAGGAGCGGACCTGGCGGATCATCGACACCGTGACAGGCATCGCCGACGAGCGCGGAGCGAGCGCCTCCCATGTGGCCCTGGCCTGGGTCGCGGCGCAACCCGCCGTCACGTCCGTGATCCTCGGCGCGCGGACACAGGACCAGCTCGCCGACAACCTCGCATCGGCGGGACTGGAGCTGACACCGGAGGAGCTCGGCCGTCTCGACGAGGTGAGCACCCCCACCTTCGGCGACTACCCCTACGGCACGCCCGGCATCGAGCAGCGCAGCCGCCGGATCGACGGCGGACGCTAGCGGCAGCCGGCGGTGTTCATCGCGCACGGCACGCAGGACGCCGTGCTGCCCGTCCACGCCACGAGCAGGCGCGCGGGTCCCGGCCCTCGGGCGCCGTCCTCCGTCCGCCGTACCGCTCCGCGCATCGCCGCGGCGCCTTGGGTGCTCACCACTGCCTACGATGGAGGGATGAGCACTCCGTGGACGGGCGCAGCCGGGCTGGCACTCGTCGTCGACCCTGCGACGGATGACGCGGCCCACGATCTCGACCGGGGCATCGAGCTCCTACGCGAGGTCGGTGCCGGCACCCGGCCCGCTACGGTGCGCCTCTATCGGCCGAGCCCCACCGTCGCCTTCGGGCAGCGGGATGCCCGGCTGCCCGGCTTCCCCGACGCCGCCGACGCCTCGTCCGCGCACGGATTCGCGCCCCTCGTCCGCCGGGCCGGTGGCCGCGCCGCCGCGTATCACCGGGGGTGCCTGATCGTCGACCATGTCGAACCGGCCGCCGACGCCGTCGTGGGCACGCGTGCCCGCTTCGGCGCGTTCGGCGACTTGTTCGCGCGGGTGCTCACCGACGTGGGTCTGGATGCGCACGTGGGCGAGGTACCGGGGGAGTACTGCCCCGGCGAGTTCACGGTGCACGGCCGGCGCGGCGGCGTGCCGGCAGTCAAGCTCGTCGGGACCGCCCAGCGCGTCGTCGCCGGGGCGTGGCTGTTCTCGTCCGTGATCGTGGTGGAGGACGCGGAGCCCCTGCGAGCCGTGCTCACCGACGTCTACGCGGCCCTGGGCCTCGTGTGGCGCCCCGCCACGGCCGGAGCGGCCCAGGACCTGGCACCCGGGGTCACGGTCGACGACGTCGAGACCGCGCTGCTGGCCGCCTACGCCGACGTCGTCCACCTCGACGTGCAGGATGCGCCGCGTCCGGTGTGAGGACGTCGACGGCGTCGGCGGGCTGCGCGTCTGCCGGGCGATCACCGACTGCAGTGGCCGATGTCGGCCATCACCGGGCGGAGTCCGGCCCGCCCTGCCCACCACGCCGGGCGCTTCAGGGCCGCACACCTGCGCGCGGCCCCGAAGCGCCCGGCCCTGCTACCTCCTCCGCCTGTCGGCGTCAGTGCCCGCGCTGGATCCATTCCTCGAGGTGCGGGGCCTCGTCTCCGATCGTGGTGCTGTCGCCATGGCCGGTGCGGGCGATGGTCTCCGGAGGCAGGGTCAGCAGACGCGTGCGGATCGACTCGATGATCGTCGGGAAGTCGCTGTAGGAGCGCCCCGTCGCTCCCGGGCCGCCCTGGAAGAGCGTGTCGCCGGTGAAGACCGTGCCGGCCTCCTCGAGGTAGTAGCAGACCGAGCCGGGGGAATGGCCTGGGGTGTGCAGGGCCGTGATCGTCACGCCGGCGACGTCGATCGTGTCGCCGTCGCTGATCGACTGGTCCGGGCTCAGCGCGGGGAAGACCATGTCCCAGAGTTCGCGGTCGCCGTCGTGCAGGTGGATCGGTGCGTGGACGGCGTCGAAGAGGTCTCCGACGGCGCGGATGTGGTCGTCGTGCGCGTGCGTCAGGAGGATCGCGCGAACGGTGCGTCCGTTGATCTGCTCGAGGATGGCGCCGGCGTCGTGCGGGGCGTCGATGACCACGCACTCGTCGTCGTCGCCCACGATCCACACGTTGTTGTCCACGTCCCAGGTGCCGCCGTCGAGGGAGAAGGTGCCGGAGGTGACGAGGTGCTCCACGCGCGCCACCATCAGAGCTCCACCACAGAGCGGAGGACGGCTCCGCCGTGCATCTTCTCGAAGGCCTCCTCGACCTGGTCGAGCCGGATCCGCTCGGTGACGAAGGCGTCGAGGTCGAGGTTGCCCTGCAGGTAGTGGCTCACGAGCATGGGGAAGTCGCGGCTGGGCAGACAGTCGCCGTACCAGGAGGACTTCAGCGAGCCGCCGCGCCCGAAGACGTCGAGCAGCGGCAGCTCGATGGTCATGTCCGGCGTGGGGACACCGACGAGCACCACGGTCCCGGCGAGGTCGCGTGCGTAGAAGGCCTGCTTGTAGGTCTCGGGGCGGCCGACGGCGTCGATCACCACGTCGGCGCCGTTACCGCCGGTCAGGGCGCGAACGGCCTCCACCGGGTCCTCCTCCTTCGAGTTGAGGACATGGGTGGCGCCGAGGCCCTTCGCGAGCTCGAGCTTCCGGTCGTCGATGTCGACCGCGATGATCGTGGTGGCTCCGGCGAGCTTCGCACCGGCGACGGCGGCGATCCCGACACCGCCGCACCCGATCACGGCCACCGAGTCGCCCCGGGAGACGTTGCCCGTGTTGATGGCTGCACCGATACCGGCCATGACGCCGCAGCCGAGCAGGCCTACGGCCGCTGCGTCCGCTGCGGGGTCCACCTTCGTGCACTGCCCGGCAGCCACGAGGGTCTTCTCGGCGAAGGCACCGATGCCGAGCGCGGGGGACAGGACGGTGCCGTCCTCGAGCGTCATCTTCTGGGTGGCGTTGTGCGTGTCGAAGCAGTACTGGGGCTCGCCGCGGCGGCACGCGCGGCACTCGCCGCAGACGGCCCGCCAGTTGAGGATCACGCGGTCACCCGGTGCGACGGTGGTGACGTCATCGCCCACCGCGCTGACCACGCCGGTGGCCTCGTGACCGAGGAGGAACGGGAACTCGTCATTGATGCCGCCCTGCTTGTAGTGCAGGTCGGTGTGGCAGACGCCGCAGGTGAGGATGTCGACCAGCGCCTCCCCGGGTCCCGGATCCGGCACCAGGATGGTCTCGATGGCGGCGGGGGCATCCTTCGCCCGCACCACGACGCCCTGAACTCTGTGCACCATGTTCTCGCTGTCCTTCCGCTGGGAGCGGTGGCCCCAGCTCAGGGGCGCACCGCTTCCAGCATATGGGGGACGCGCCGGGTGCGGGGAAGGTGTTCGCGCGGGGTGGGTGCTGGGCGGGTGGGTGCTAGGCGGCGAGCCTGGTCCTCACGTCCGCGAGGGAGGGGTTCGTCGCCGTGGTGCCGTCCGGGAAGATCACGGTGGGCACCGTCTGGTTGCCGCCGTTGAGGGAGGCCACGAGTTCGGCCGTCCCCTCGACCTCCTCGATGTTCACCTCGTTGTAGCCGATGCCCTGGGCGTCGAGCTGGGACTTGAGGCGACGGCAGTATCCGCACCACGAGGTGGAGAACATGGTGATGGATCCGGCTTCTGGCGTGTACTCCACGGTGCTCCTTCGGTCCGGGCGCGGGTCTGCTGCGCCCTGTGTCGGTAGGCGGGGCGCTCACTGCGCCCGCATCCTCGTCAACGCGGATCGGCGTCGCGCCATTCCTCGCGCTGCATCCCGTCATGCCACGCCCGCGCTGCCCGTCCGGCGTCATACCGACGGCGTCCTCAGCGGCGTGCTTGTTGGTCGGCTCTTCGACCACCCGATACGATCAGCACGGCGGTCCCGGACCTCACCGGCGCCCGCCGCGCCCGTTCGGGCATCTATTTCCCAGCATCAAGGAGACTCCCCGTGTCAGCGCCGCAGCCTATCAAACTCATCGTCGACGGCGAAGAGAAGCAGGCGAGCACGGGCACCACCGGCACGGAGCTGTTCGGCGAGCGGCGCGACGTCGTCGTCATGCGCGTGGACGGCGAGTTGAAGGACCTCGACCAGCAACTGCCCGACGGCGCGTCCGTGGAGGGCGTCACGCTGGAGGATCCTGCAGGTCTCGAGGTGCTGCGCCATTCCGCCGCGCACGTCATGGCGCAGGCCGTGCAGCAGCTGCGCCCGGGCGCGAAGCTCGGTATCGGCCCGTACATCACCGACGGTTTCTACTTCGACTTCGACGTCGAGGAGCCCTTCACGCCGGACGAGCTCAAGCAGCTCGAGAAGATGATGCTGAAGATCGTCAACGCCAACCAGCGCTTCGTACGCCGCGTCGTCTCCGAGGACGAGGCGCGCGAGGCGATGCAGGACGAGCCGTACAAGCTCGAGCTGATCGGCCTCAAGGGCGGGGCGACGGACGACGACGGTGCGTCCGTGGAGGTCGGCGCCGGCGAGCTGACCATCTACGACAACGTGGACCGGAAGTCAGGCGACGTCGTGTGGAAGGACCTCTGCCGTGGTCCGCACCTGCCGAACACCAAGCTCATCTCCAACGCCTACGCGCTGACGCGCTCAGCGGCGGCCTACTGGCGCGGCAGCGAGAAGAACAAGCAGCTGCAGCGCATCTATGGCACCGCCTGGCCCACCAAGGACGCCCTGAAGGCGTACCAGGAGCGCCTGGCCGAGGCCGAGCGCCGTGACCACCGCCGCCTCGGCACGGAGCTGGACCTGTTCTCGTTCCCCGACGAGCTGGGCTCCGGCCTGCCGGTGTTCCATCCCAAGGGCGGGATCATCCGCAAGGCGATGGAGGACTACTCCCGGCAGCGCCACACCGACGCCGGCTACGAGTTCGTCTACACGCCGCACATCACCAAGGGGCACCTCTACGAGGTCTCCGGCCACCTCGACTGGTACCGCGACGGCATGTTCCCGGCGATGCACGTCGACGAGGAGCTCAACGAGGACGGCTCGGTGCGCAAGCCCGGGCAGGACTACTACCTCAAGCCCATGAACTGCCCCATGCACAACCTGATCTTCCGGTCCCGCGGGCGCTCCTACCGCGAGCTGCCGCTGCGCCTGTTCGAATTCGGGTCCGTGTACCGGTACGAGAAGTCCGGTGTGGTCCATGGCCTCACGCGCGTCCGGGGGATGACCCAGGACGACGCCCACATCTACTGCACCCGCGAGCAGATGAAGGACGAGCTCACGGGGACGCTGAACTTCGTCCTCGGGCTCCTCAAGGACTACGGCCTCGAGGACTTCTACCTGGAACTCTCCACCCGCAACCCGGAGAAGTCCGTCGGCTCGGACGACATCTGGGAGGAGGCCACGCGCACCCTCGCCGAGGTCGCCGAGGCCTCCGGCCTGGAGCTCGTCCCGGATCCCGGGGGAGCCGCGTTCTACGGACCGAAGATCTCCGTGCAGGCCCGTGACGCCATCGGGCGCACCTGGCAGATGTCGACCATCCAGCTGGACTTCAACCTGCCCGAGCGTTTCGAGCTCGAATACCAGGCGGCCGACGGGTCGCGCCAGCGTCCTGTGATGATCCACCGGGCGCTCTTCGGGTCGATCGAGCGCTTCATGGGCGTGCTGACCGAGCACTACGCCGGGGCATTCCCGGCCTGGCTCGCGCCGGTGCAGGTGCTCGCGATCCCCGTCGCGGAGGCGTTCAACGACTACATGTTCGACGTCGTCGACAGGCTGAAAGCCGAGGGCATCCGGGCGCAGGTCGACGCCGGGTCCGACCGCTTCCCCAAGAAGATCCGGACGGCGAGCAAGGAGAAGGTCCCGTTCGTGCTCATCGCCGGCGGCGAGGACCAGGAGGCCGGTGCCGTCTCCTTCCGCTTCCGTGACGGCAGTCAGGACAATCAGGTGCCCGTGGACGAGGCCGTCCGCCGGATCGTGGAGGCGGTCCGGACCAGGGAGGCCACACTCTGATGGAAGGCGGGGGGAGCCTGGAGGAGGGCACGACGGCGGCATATCCGGGAGACGCGACGGTGACGGACGGATTCGAGCTCGCGGGCGTGCCCGACGCCTTCCAGCGCCTGTGGACCCCCCACCGCCTCGCGTACATCAAGGGAGGGCAGGAGCAGGTGACGTCCGAGGCGTCCTGCCCGTTCTGCCACGCGCCGCAGCTGAGCGACGAGGAGTCCCTGATCGTCCACCGCGGCACGTACGCCTTCGTGCTGCTCAACCTGTTCCCGTACAACGCCGGTCACCTCCTCGTCTGCCCCTACCGGCACGTCCCCGACTACACGGATATCGACGAGGCGGAGACGGCCGAGGTCGCGGCCCTCACCCAGACCGCGATGCGCGTGCTGCGGCGCGTGTCCAATCCGTCGGGCTTCAACCTCGGCATGAACCAGGGCGTCACGGGTGGTGCCGGCATCGCCGCCCACCTCCACCAGCACGTGGTGCCCCGCTGGGGCGGGGACGGCAACTTCCTGCCGATCATCGCCCAGACCAAGGCCATCACGCAGACGCTCGGTGAGGTCCGTGAGCAGGTAGCGGCGGCCTGGCCCTCGGCCGGGGACGTCCCGGAATCGGTGGCCTGATGCTCAACAGGTACGCACGGGGCTTCTTCACCCGACTGTTCACGCCACTGGCCCGCTTGCTGCTGCGATGGGGCGTGACACCCGACGCCGTCACGATCGTGGGCACCGTCGGCGTGGCCGGCGGCGCGCTCGTCTTCTACCCGCTCGGCCAGCTGTTCTGGGGCACGGTCTTCATCACGCTCTTCGTGTTCTCCGACGTGCTCGACGGCATCATGGCGCGCACGAGGGGTCACAGCGGCCCCTGGGGCAACTTCCTCGACTCGACGCTGGACCGCTTCGCCGACGGTGCGCTCTTCGCCGGCGTCGCGATCTGGTTCTTTACCGGCGGACGGAATCCGGCCATCGCGATCGCCGCCCTGGCCTGCCTCGTGCTCGGAATGATCGTCTCCTACGTGCGTGCCAAGGCCGAATCGCTGGGCTTCACGGCGAACGTCGGCCTCGCCGAGCGGGCCGAGCGTCTCGTCTCCGTCCTCGTGGTCACGGGACTGACGGGCCTGGGCCTGCCCGAGGGTGTCCTGCTGGCAGTCCTTGTCATCCTCGCCGCAGCGAGCCTGGTCACGGTGTTCCAGAGGGTGAGGGCCGTCCGCCGTCAGTCGCTGGACACCGGGCCGACGTCGTCGAACCCCCTGGGAGCGTCGGGGCCGGGGGCGCGCGGCGCGTCCACCGACGCATCCGCCGAATAGCTGCCGAAGAGCCGCCGGGAAGGTCTTCCGCCGGTCGGGCGTGCCGACATCCGGCCTGCCGCGTCCGATGCGGAAGGCGCTCACGCCGGAGGGGATGCCGGCAGGCCACACCGGCCGTCGAGGGCTCAGGTCAGGAGGCGGAGGCGAAAGCCGGGGAGCGGGCGCCTGCGAGCGCTGTCGCACCATCACGCAGGGGAGACAGTGCGGTGCCGAGCGCCGAGAGGTACTCGGCACGTCGCTTGGGTGAGATCCGGGAGACGGGCGCCGACGGGGTTGCGGAGGCATCGGAGTAGTGGGTCGCGAGTCCGTCCTGCAGCAGGCGCAGTGCCTCGGACTTCTGCTGCGAAACCGCGGAGTGGGTGGTGCCGAGTTCTGCGGCGACCTCGGTGACGGACCTGCCCTCGAAGAAGACCTGCTCGATGATGTGGCGCATCCGCTCCGGCAGGTGCGTTACAGCAGCGCGCAGGTGTCGTACCTGCTCGCCGGCGAGCAGGGATGCTTCGGGAAGCTGATCGAGCGCGGGAACGATGTCGAGCACGGTCTCGTCGAGGGTCTGCACGGAGCGCGCGGCGTCGTCGAGCGCCGCGTGGACCTCCTGCCGGCTCACGCCGAGGGTCATGGCCAGCTCCTCGACGGTCGGCGTCCGGCCTAGCGAGGCCGCCAGGGTGTCCTGCGCCGCGAGGGTGTCGCCGATCCGCCGTCGGACCGATCGCGGGGCCCAGTCGTTGGACCGCATCTCGTCGGCGAACGCTCCCGTGATCCGACGGCGCGCGTAGGCGCCGAAGGGCACCCCGAGCGTGGGATCGAACGAGTCCGCCGAGGTGATGAGGGCGATGGCTCCCACCGATGCGAGATCGTCCCGTGAGAGATGCGTGGCGCGGGCGCAGAGGCTCGAGACGAGATACCCGACGAGTGGCAGGTTGTCGACGATGAGTTCTTCGCGGTTGCGTGAGTGCATGAGCAAGCTCCCCAGCTGCTTGATGCCAATACGCCCTCGCGCAGACCCCGAGTAGGTCCGCACGAGAGGCTGATGTCATTCGTGAAGCTATCAGCGGCCATCGGCCGGTTGACGGCGCTGAGTCAATCCTGCTCAAAGGCTGAGGTTGAGGAGCTTACGGGTGGACGTCACGGGTCCGGGGTGAGGGAAGCCGCGGGACGATGATCTCCCGTCCGGGACCGAGCCATGGGAGGAGGTCGGCCCGGACGGTTCCGGGGCCGACGGTGCTCGCCTGCAGCCCGAACCCCGTCCCGCACGGCGGACCGATGAACCGGACCGGCCCGGTCCGTCTAACCAGCAGCGAACGACGACTGCGGGAAGGACACTGATGACACACGGGAATGAATGGCTGCCCGCCGATCTGCACATAGTCTCCGAGTGGGACCTGAGTCTGCTGCAGCGTGCTGCGGTGCCGCCCTGCATGCCGGCCGGACGTGCCGGACCTGCCGGACCTGTGGGACGGGTGCGGCCTTCACCCTGGTCGGGGGGCCTGGACAGGGTGCTGGACGAGCTCGACCGACGGGACGTGGTCCCGCCCCGGGACGTGACCACGCGCCGGTGAGGGCCCTGTCGCCGTCGCAGGGCGCTGCGCACGGTCGGATCGGGGGTGAGCGACCGCGAAGCGTGACGGCCGGTGACGGTACCCGGCCGGCGATCGGGGGAGTGATGCCCAGGGCCGTATCATGAAGGGTCAGCTTTTATCTACCTTTAGGGGCAAATCGTGTCCACCGTTGAAGACCGTTCGGCAACCACAGCTCAGACCGGCGGCAACCGGGTCAAGCGCGGGATGGCCGAGATGCTCAAGGGCGGCGTCATCATGGATGTCGTCACCGCCGAGCAGGCACGCATCGCCGAGGACGCCGGTGCGGTAGCCGTGATGGCGCTCGAACGGGTTCCTGCCGACATCCGCGCCCAGGGCGGCGTCTCGCGCATGAGCGACCCCGACATGATCGACAGCATCATCGAGGCCGTGTCCATCCCGGTCATGGCGAAGGCGCGCATCGGCCACTTCGTGGAGGCGCAGGTCCTGCAGTCCCTCGGCGTCGACTACATCGACGAGTCCGAGGTGCTCACGCCCGCGGACTTCACCAACCACATCGACAAGTGGAAGTTCACCATCCCCTTCGTCTGCGGCGCCACCAACCTCGGAGAGGCCCTGCGCCGCATCAACGAGGGCGCCGCGATGATCCGCTCGAAGGGTGAAGCGGGCACCGGCGACGTGTCGAACGCCACGATGCACATGCGCAAGATCCGCTCGGAGATCAACCGGCTGTCCTCGATGGCCGAGGACGAACTCTACGTGGCCGCCAAGGAACTCCAGGCGCCGTACGAGCTCGTCAAGGAGGTGGCCTCCGCGGGCCGCCTGCCCGTGGTCCTCTTCACCGCGGGCGGCATCGCCACTCCGGCGGACGCCGCCATGATGATGCAGCTCGGCGCGGACGGCGTGTTCGTGGGCTCGGGCATTTTCAAGTCCGGCAACCCCGCGGAGCGTGCGAACGCGATCGTCCAGGCGACCACGTTCCACGACGACCCGGACACGATCGCCAAGGTGTCGCGCGGTCTGGGCGAGGCCATGGTCGGTATCAACGTCGAGGAGATCCCCCAGCCCCACCGCCTGGCAGAGCGCGGCTGGTAGTAGAGCCCGGCGCGAGCTCGGCGGGTCGTACCGGAGCAGGATCTCCCATCGGGAGCGGCGAGGACCGTAGCCGTATCGGCTGCGGTCCTCTCCGCATCGGGGCCCTCCCGCGCTACCTTCGGAAGGGGACAGCGACGTCGCACACCTCGGCCTCGGGGTGGGCGTCGTCGAACGGGGCGAAATAGATCTCACGCGGGGGGAGCGAGGGCGTGAGGCCCTCGCGGGACAGCCATGCGTACACCTCGTCATAGGCCGTGAGGATCTGCGGATACACCACTTCGGCCTGCGTGATACGGACGTAGGCCAGTTCTCCGGCCGGCTCGACGAGCACGTTCGTCTCGCCGGAGACGTCGGTCGGCAGCACCCCGCCGCGTACCGGGATCGCGTTCTCCACGACACCGTCCGTGTCGTCGTTGACGGGGCTCCGGTAGATGGTCGTCAGCGGTCCTGCCCAGCCACCGAGTCCCTCGGCCACCGGTGCGAGCCGGTTGCACGACAGGCGGATGAAGTCCGGGATCTCGTCCGGCCGCACCCGCCTCCTCTCCGTCACGTAGGTCATGGAATCGCATTCCCTCGTCCTCACATCCATCTGCTTCTCCTTCCCCTCGATGAATTGCGACATCACGTACGCGGCCAGATGCCGCTGCGCGAACCGGGTCGCCTCGACGCTGGTCCAGTACGCGGCGAGCAGGTCGGCGCGCCGGCTCGCGTCCTGCGCCAGGACGGCGGCGATCGTGCCCAGCGGCATGTCGAGCCCGCGCAGCAGGATGATCAGGCGCGCGTCGGCTACCTGGTGGTCTCCGTAGTACCTGTAGCCGTTGCGCGGATCGACCCGTGCGGGTGGGAGCAGGCCGCTCTCGGCGTACAGGCGCAGCGCCTTGCTGCTCAGTCGCGTCCGGCGGCTGAAGGCCCCACTGCTCATGAGCGGCACCGGTACCTCCCTGTGATGTCGTCGTGGCTGTCCTGCCACACCCCGAGCGTCAACCCGGCCCCGGGGGCAGGGTCAAGAGACGCCGGGTCACTGGCCCGTCGTGCCGTCGAGCAGTTCCCGGAGGATGTCGAGGTGGCCGCAGTGCCGCGCCGTCTTCTCGGCGGCCGGAGGAGGGGATGTGCGTGGGTCGGTCGTCATGCCACCACAGTAGCGACGCGTCCGCCCTCAGAGATCGAGGGCGTAGGTCCGGCCGCGGCCGAGCAGGGTGAACCCGCGCCGTGAGAGGAACCGGTAGCCCTCAGGTGTGGCGTTCACCGCGAGATCCATCGCCCCGGCCGCGCCCGCCGCCCGTGCCGTGGTGCTCAGCAGGGCCGTCGCCAGGCCCCGGCGCTGGTAGGCGGGCAGGACCTCGAGGTGGTGGATGCCGCCGAGTCCGGTGAGGCCTGCGACGCCGGACGGCCGGAAGGAGTACGCAGCACCCGAGATGTTGCCGCCGTCGGTGTCCCGTGTCACCGCGTGCCATGCCTGCCGCGGCTGCGTCCGGACCACCCGCAACTCCTCCGCCAGGGGGCCCGAGTAGTCGAACACCTCGGTGGTGAGGACGGCGTCGTCGTCGCCCGACCGCACGACGGCGGACACCGGAGCCGCCATCCACCACGGCTGCCAGCCCGGCGCGAATCCGAGCGCTCCGAGCTCGGCGGGGTCCACTGCGCCGTTGAGCCAGACCCGGGCGGATGTGGCACCGAGCCGGCTGCCCTCGGCCAGTGCCGGCCGCACCGCGTAGGCCGTGACGCTCTCAGGGAACATCATCATCAGCTCCCGACGCGCGGGCAGCCACACCCAGGTGCAGCCATGCGTGGAGAAGGTCTTCCCGCCGGTGGCCGAGGCGAGTGCGGCGAACCAGGAGGCCTGGAGGCGCTGGCACTGGGCGATCGTCACCATGCGTCGACCCCGCCAGGGATCCCCGTCACGCCAGGCCGCGGCGTACCAGCAGCGGATGGAGGTCGGCGTCGCGTCCACGGAATCGGCGGAAGGCCTCCAGCGGGTCGATGCTGTTACCCCGGGAGAGCAGCTCTCGCCGGAAGTGGTCGCCGTTCTCGCGCGTGAGTCCGCCCGAGGACTTGAACCACTCGACGGTATCGGCGTCCAGCATCTCGCTCCAGATGTAGGCGTAGTAGGAGGCCGCGTAGCCGCCCGCGAAGATGTGCTTGAAGTAGGAGGTGCGGTACCGCGGCGGGACGGGGGCGAAATCGACCCCTGCGTCGGCGAGCGCCGCGGCCTCGAAGGCCAGCGGGTCCTCGATCACGGTGCCGGCGGGGATGGAGTGCCAGGCGAGATCGAGCAGCGTGGCGCCGAGGTATGCCGTCGTCTCGAAGCCCTCGCCCCACGCGCCTGCCGCATGGATGCGGTCGATGACGTCCTGGGGGAGCGCCTCGCCGGTCTCGTGGTGGCGGGCGTAGTTGGCGACGATCTCGGGCCAGAGGATCCACATCTCGTTGACCTGCGACGGGTACTCGACGAAGTCGCGCGGCACGGACGTGCCGGCGAACAGCGGATAGGTGACGTCCGAGAAGAGTCCGTGCAGGGCGTGGCCGAACTCGTGGAAGGTGGTGACCACCTGGTCGTAGGACAGCAGCGTCGGTTCACCTGCTCCCGGCCTGGAGATGTTCAGGTTGTTGATGACGACGGCGTGCGTGCCCTCGAGCGAGGACTGGTCCACGAAGGAGTTCATCCACGCGCCGCCGCTCTTCGTGTCGCGGGTGTAGAAGTCGCCGAGGAACAGGCCGAGTCCGGAGCCGTCCTCGTTGAAGACCTCCCACACGCGGACGTCGGGGTGGTAGCCCACGAGGTCCGGGCGTTCCGTGAAGGTCAGGCCGTAGAGGCGGTTGGCGGCGTAGAAGACGCCGTCGTGGAGGACGCGTTCGAGCTCGAAGTAGGGGCGCAGGGCGTCCAGGTCGACGTCGAACTTCGCCTTCCGGACCTTCGACGCGTAGAAGGCCCAGTCCCAGGGCTCGATGGCGTGCCCCGCCTCGGCCTCCAGCTCCTCCGCCTCACTGCGGGCGTTGCGGACGGCCGGAGCGGCGAGCTCCCGCATCCGGTCCAGGATCGCCTCGAGTGAGGGCGCTGTCTGGCTGTCGGTCGCGGCGGCGGCATGCGAGTCGAAGCCGAGCAGCGCAGCGCGCTCGGCACGGAGGGTCACCATGCGGGTGGTGATCGAGAGCGTGTCGGCGTCGTTGCCGCGTGCACCGCGGCTCACCGATGCCTCGTGCAGGCGACGGCGGACGTCCCGGTTCGTGAGCGACTCCAGGGCGGGCTGCGCGGTGGGGAGGATGAGCGTCAGGAGGTACTTGCCCTCATGGCCGGCGTCCGTGGCCGCTGTCGCTGCGGCCGAGATCGCATCGGCGGAGAGCCCGTCGAGTTCCTCGGCGGTCTGGAGCAGGAGCGCGGACTCGTTCGTGTCCTTCATGAGTTTCTGGGAGAACTCGGTGCTGAGCGCGGAGAGCTCCGCGTTGAGGCGGCGGAGCGTGGCCTGCGCGTCGTCGTCGAGCTCGGCGCCGGCCCGGACGAAGCTGCGGAGGTGTTCCTCGACGAGCCGCGCGGACTCGTCGTCGAGCCCGTTGACGGGTACCTGGCGGATCCGTTCGAACAGGGCCCGGTCGAGCCTGATGTTGTCCTCGTGCTCGGCAAGGCGCGGAGCGACCTGCTGCTCGAGCTCCTGGATGGCTGCGGTGGCGTGGCTGACCGAGTTGCTGAAGAAGACGCGTGCCACGCGGTCCAACGTGCTGCCCGCACGTTCGAGGGCGACGACCGTGTTCTCGAAGGTAGGCGCCTCATCGGAGCCCGTGATCCTCCCGATTTCGGCGAGGTGCTCGGCGAAACCGGCGTCGAAGGCGGGCAGGTAGTGCTCGTCCCGGATGGCGGCGAACGGCGGCAGCTGGTAGTCGAGGGTGCTCTGTTCGAGAAAAGGGTTGCTCATGGGAACCAACTTTTGCACGTTGTTGCACTTCTCCGCATCACCCTTGACCCTGCG
Organism: Arthrobacter sp. MDT2-16; assembly: GCF_054510925.1. Classification (NCBI taxonomy): domain Bacteria; kingdom Bacillati; phylum Actinomycetota; class Actinomycetes; order Micrococcales; family Micrococcaceae; genus Arthrobacter; species Arthrobacter sp. MDT2-16. The sequence continues at coordinate 93,328 of NZ_JBTNDP010000005.1, read as the reverse complement.
GGCACGGGCTCCCTACTGTCGGAATGCTTCGCTACCTGATGATCCGGGGGCCCGACAGGGGCATCGACGCGTGGCAGGGGTACCCGGCACCGACGCCGGTGTGCCGCGGAGCATGCCGGGCAGCGCTGCCCGGTCCCGAGAAGGAGCACCCATGTCAACGCGTTCCCGATTATCGATCCTGCTGTCCCTGTCCCTCGCCCTCACCGGAGTCGGCCTCTCGGCCGTCCCGGCCACGGCGTCTCCGCCCCGCACGACGCCGGGTGCCGCGGACGAGCGCGCGACCCCCATCCCCGCCGTCCAGGGTCCCCTTGCGACGACGGCCGAGTCCTATCCGTTCGGAGCGGCCGACCACCAGGAGGTCCCGCAGGATCTCGGGAGTATCGGCTACGTGGAGGAGGAGTACCTGGTCAGTGGTGCCTCCAATGTCTACACCTGGCCGACCACCGGACCCGCGCAGATCCGCACCCCCGATGCGCCCTACACGACCCGCGTCCTCGTCCGGAAGCCGGCCAAGGGCAGGGACTTCAGCGGCAACGTGGTGGTGGAGATGTTGAACCCGAGCAACCTGTTCGACCTCAACATCGGCTGGGCCGTCGCCCAGGAGCAGATCGTGGCCAACGGTGACGCCTGGGTGGGCATCACCGCCAAGCCCATCGCCGTCGAGGCGCTCAAGAACTTCGACCCCGAGCGCTATGCGTCCCTCTCCTTCGCCAATCCGCTCCCGCTGAGCGATCCGGCCAACTGCGCCACGGTGGCGACCGACTCCTCGAGGTCCACCGAGAACGGGCTCATCTGGGACATCTACTCCCAGGTCGGGGCGTGGCTGAAGAGCGACGACGCGGCGAACCCGCTGCGTTACGGATCCCGGAGCACGCAGGTGGAATACGCGTACGGGTTCGGCTACTCCCAGACGGGCGGTTACCTGGTCAACTACATCAACGGCGTGCATCCGCTCGTGGTCGAGTCCGACGGCGCACCGATCTACGACGCGTACATCGTCGCCGTCGCCGGCGGTGGGTTCGCCGGGGCGTACCCCATGAACCAGTGCGAGCCTGCGCCCCCGGCCACGGACGTGCGACGCCAGTTCACGGACGTGGGCGTACCGATCATGCGGATCATGTCGCAGTCCGACTACCTGCTCGGCATCGGCTCCCGCCGGGCCGACAGCGACGCCCCCGGCGACCAGTACCGCCACTACGAGATGGCCGGGGCCGGGCACGCGACGCCCGACGAACTGACGTTCTCGGCGTCCTCCGCCGACATCATCGCGGCCGGGCGCAGCGTCCCGCCGGCATCGTGCAACGAGGGTCCACGCAGCAGGTTCCCGAGCTCCATCTTCTTCAACGCGGCGCTCCGCAATATGGACCTCTGGGTCCGCGAGGGTGTCGCACCGCCGCGCGCGGAGCCGATCCTCGTGCGCGACGGCGTTCCCGTGCTGGACGAGTTCGGCAATGTGCAGGGGGGCCTGCGCTCGCCGTTCCTCGATGTGCCGACGAGCACCTGGTACGGCGCGGCGACCGGGGCGTCGTTCTGCTTCATCGCCGGATACGAGCGGCCGCTGCCCCAGGACGTGATCGACGGCCTCTATCGCAACCACGGGGCCTACGTCCAGGCGGTCCGGGAGAGCGCGCGGACGCTGGAGCGCCAGGGCTTCCTCACCGACTACGACTCCCGCGAACTGCGGAAGGACGCGCTGAGGAGCGATATCCCCTGACAAGGGTGTCGGCCGTCGGACTCCGCCGTCGCCCTGGCCGATGACCCGGCGTGCAGGGAAGTGCGGGCATTCTGCTGCTCGGGCTTCCCTGCACGGCCGATCCCTGCCCCGCCGTCCGAGCTTGCACCCGCATGATGGCGACGGTGGCGCTTCAGTCGGGCAGGTAGGGCTTGTACGGATCGAGGGTCCCATCGACGACGGGGACGAGAAGCTCCACCTGGCCGGCTTCGGTCGTAGCGGTGAGCGTCGTGCGGGCGCCGGGTGCGTCCCCCGCTGTGCGCAGCAGGGTTGCGACGGTGTCCAGCGGGATGCTTCCCTCCGCCGGGATCGTGAGGGTCGTGGTCTCGTCGGCATCACTGATGCTCACATCCACTGCCTCGTCCCCGTTGTTCTCGAGCGTACCCAGGAGGCGGGCCGGTTCATTCTCCTCATGCGTGACCAGCAGGACACTGCGCAGGTCCACATCGCCCACGCTCTTGTCATCTCCTACCGCGGTCGAATTCCAGTCCTCCTCACTGGTCGCACATCCGGTGATCATGCCCAGTCCCAGGAGGAGAAGCGCACCCTTCCGGGCGACTCGATATCCCTTGGGCGTCCGGGCGTCGTGCCCGGTTCCTGCGTATCCGGTCATCGCGGTTCCTCCTGCTGGTCGTGGTTTTCCGTCCTTCGACCGTAGGCAGGGCGGGAGCGGCAGGGGAACCTCCGATGCATGACCGCAACGAGGCTCCCACGTCGCACTCAGGAGACATCCTGGGTTCTTCCAGCCCCGACATGAGCTGCCCGGTCCCGTCGATGACTCCACGATGTCTATGATCCTTGACTTCTGATGTCAATGATCCTTAACATCTCCCCATGGTTCCCAGGGAGACTGGCACGGTGAATCCGATCCGGGATCGCCGTAAGGAGCAGCGAATGACGCAGGCGGAGCTGGCGGACCTCGTGAGTGTGAGCCGCCAGACGATCATCGCCGTCGAGCAGGGCGACTATGCCCCCTCGGTCTATCTCGCCCTCCGCATCGCCCGCGCCCTGGGCGGGACCGTCGAGGAACTGTTCACCAACGATCCGGGAGAAAAACGATGACGCACAAGCCCACCCTGCTGGATCGGGTCGCGGAACGCATCATGGACCTGGACAGTCCGGCCTACGGGGATGAACGTGAGCGGGCCGTCTTCATGGAGTCGAGTTCCTTCGGGTTGACGACGGGACTCTATGCAGGTCTCGTCGGCGCCCTGGTCGCGTCCATCTTCGGGGCGGTGCTGCTGCCCGTGGTCCTGCTGGCGGTGACGATCCTGCCGTCCGCGGCTGCCACCTGGTACGCCAAGCGACGGGACGTCCATCCCCGGAAACTCGCCGAGAACGCCGGTGCCCGGTCCACCATGGTGGGCATCGTGGTCTTCGGCGCCGTGATGGCGCTGACCTTCGCGGCCGTGACGTACACCGTCCTCACCGGTGCTCCGCTGGTTCCCGCACCCCGACTCGACGTCACTCCGGGCGAGGGGTTCCTCGGCGGGATGGCGCAGGGCGCCGTCGTGGGCGGCATCATCGGCGGACTCGCGGCGATCGTCGGAGGCATGCTCAGCTTCCGGCGTGCACGCCGTCATCGGGACGACGTCGGTCTCCGCCTTCCGTGACCGGATCACGTCCCCGAGATCTCCGCACCGGCGCGGCACGGGCCGCCGGGACGGATGCGGACGAGCAGTCCGGCTAGCCGCCCACGATGAGGGTCACGGGCCCGGTGGCCATCGGTCCGCCACACGCCTCGGATCCGCCGACCCTCCCACTCCGCGGTGCCGGGCGACAGGGAAGCCGGCCGACTGTTACGCGTCCGCAATCGTCCTGTCGCCGGCGGGAGTCACGATCGAGCGGCGCTCAGCCCTCGGTCGGGGGAGAGTAGAGCTGGAGGTCGTTGCCCTCGCTGTCCTTGAACGGCAGGATCCGGCCCCAGGGGTACTCGCTGATCTCGCCCCGGACGTCTGCACCTCCGCGGGACGAGATGCGCTCCAGTTCGTCCTCGATGGATCCTTCGGGCTGGAGACTGATGACGGCACCGCCGCCCCGCCCACCGTGCGTGTTCTCGCGGGCGTTCAGTCCGATGGTCAGCCCGCCGGCGTCGACCGTGGACCAGTCCTCCTGCTCCATCGTGACGTCCAGTCCGAGGGTGTCCCGGTAGAACGCGAGGGCCCTGCCCATGTCCTCGACGGGTACCCAGACGGTTGCTACTCCCTTGGCCATGACGCTCCTTCCGCGGACCCGCATCGGGGTCCAGTGGGGTGCAGGCCCAGTCGGGCCCGTCCCCACGAACGCTACCGGCAGGGCTCGCCCGCAGGGCGCGGCGTCCACGCCCCTTGACGCGGAAGCCGGGGTGCTGTCCCTCGCAGGGCGCCCGCAAGGACACGGCGCCCCGGGCGGACCTACCGCGGCCTTGCTCCCGCGTGCTGCCGGGCGAGGTCTGCGAGCGAGTCGTCCACGCCGCCGTCGTCGAACGCACCGAACTTCCGTTCGGCCGCGGTGCGCAGCAGGAAGTCGGCGATCGCGGGGTTCTTCGGCAGTAGTGAACCGTGCAGGTAGCTCGCCACGATGTTGCGGTAGCGCGCCCCCTCGTGTTTGTCCTCGGCGTTGTTGCCCGCGCCCTTGACCACGGTCGCGAGGGGCTTCAGCCCTGCACCCAGAAAGGTCTGGCCGCTGTGGTTCTCGTAGCCGTGGATCTCGCCGAATTCCTCGCTGGTGGCCACGACGTTGCCGATCAGGCGTTCCGTCCCGCCCCGCGTCTCGAGGTCCAGCACACCGATGCCGGGGATCACGGTGCCGTCGTGCGTGCGGAAGACCTTGCCGAAGAGCTGGTACAGCCCGCAGATCAGCAGCATGGGCGTGCCGTCCTCCGCCAGGGCGCGGAGCGTCGGGGCGATGGCCTGCAGGTCGTCCTGGATCACCACCTGCCCGCTGTCCTGGCCGCCGCCGCCGATGATGATGTCGACGTCGTCGGGGAAAGCGTCGCCGGCATTGTGCTCGAGGATCTCCGCCCCGTAGCCGCGCCACGCGAGGCGTTGCTTGAGGACCAGGACGTTCCCGTAGTCGCCGTAGATGTTCATCTCGCGCGGGTACAGCTGCAGGATCCGCAGGCTGCCCTTCGAGGGATCGGCGGGTGCCTCCGTGAGGGCGCTGGCGGATGGTGCGTCGCTCATCAGGAGACAACCTCGACCTTCGTGATCTTGGAGAGCTCGCGGCGGACCGCGAGCATGGCCGTGTACGTACAGAAGATCCGCTTCGGGCGGCCCTCCGACCCCCGGACGAACTGCTTCAGCGCCTCCGTGATGTCGGGGTCGACGGCGCCGACCCGCACGTCGTCGTACTTGAGCCGCAGCGCCATGTCGTAGGCGCGTACGCCGCTGACCATCTCGACGCCGCCGAGGCCGAGCGAATCGAAGTCCACGTCCCACAGCCAGGACATGTCGCGCCCGTCCGCGTAGTTGTCGTTGATCGCGATCATGGTCGCGCAGCCTGCGGGGTCGAAGGACTTCAGGCCGAGGCGGAATCCACTGGGGTTCTTGACGAGCACCAGTTCGAGGGCCTGGCCGTCGACCACGAGGCTCTCCCCGCGCCCGAACGCGGGCTCCACCGCGGCGAGCGAGGAGAAGAGCCGGGCGTCGTCGGCAGTACCGCCGAGGACGGCGCGGGCGGCCGCGAGGGCGGCGGCGGCGTTGAAGATGTTGTAGACCCCGCGCAGGCGCAGCTCGGTGTGCGTCGTCGTGCCGTCCGCCTCGAAGGAGGCCGCGTTGCCGTCGACGGAACGGAGGACGACGTCGGCTGGCAGCGCCGACGCGGGGGCGATCCCCTCGGCGCCGCGCAGCTCGTCGTCGTTCGGGAACGTGCTCCGCAGCGAGGCGTCGAGGCCGAAGTAGACGACGTCTGCGGTCGTGATGGACGCGGCCAGGCCCGCGACGCGGGGGTCCTCCCGGTTCAGGACGACCGTCCCCGTGGTGGCGAGTGCGATGCGCTCGAGCAGGCGCGTGGTGGCGTCGATCTCGCCGAAGCGGTCGAGCTGGTCGCGGAGGACATTGAGGAGCAGGGAGTACCGCGGCGGCACGAGCTTCACGAAGTGCACGGCGTGCGCCTCGTCGAGCTCGAGGACGGCGACGTCGGCTTCGAGCCGCCCGCGCCAGTCGACCTCGCCCAGGAGGGCTGCCGCGACACCGCGCGTGAAGTTGCTGCCGGTGCGGTTCGTGAACACCGTCAGGCCCTGGCCCTCGAGCAGTTCCACCACCATCTTGGTGGTGGTGGTCTTGCCGTTCGTTCCGCTGACGACGACGACGCCGCGGGGGAGAGTGGACAGCGCGCGGCCCATGAAGCCGGGGTCGAGGCGCTCGACCACGAGGCCCGGGAATGCGGAGCCGCCGCCGCGCAGGCGGGAGGCGACGCGCACGGCCTTGCCCACGAGAACTGGAAGGGGATTCATGCCAACAAATTATCGCAGGCGCGTCGGGGTTCCCGGGACGCGGCGGCGAGGCGCTGCTCACGCGAGACCGTTCGACGCCGGCTCCGGCGCTGCCACGGCCTAGAATCGAGGCATGACCTCCCCGTCCTCGGCGCCGTTCCCCGTGCCCGGCGCCCTGTCCGTCGCCCTGTCCGACGCCGCTCCGACCGTCGCCCCGGAGACCGCCGGATCCGCCGGTCGCACGCCCCGCACAGGCCGCGACGTCGTCGTCGGCGTACTCGCGGTGCAGGGCGACGTGCGGGAGCACATCGCGACCGTCGAGTCTCTCGGCGCGCGCGCCGTGCCCGTCCGGCGCGCCTCGGAGCTCGCAGCGATCGACGGCCTGATCCTCCCGGGCGGAGAATCGACCACGATGGACAAGCTGACGCGGACCTTCGGGCTGGCGGAACCGCTGCGCGGCTTGATCGACGGGGGGCTGCCGGTCTACGGATCCTGCGCGGGCATGATCTTGCTCTCCGACGTGATCGCCGATCCCTCGACCGACCGGCACGGCAATCCGCAGCAGACGCTCGGCGGCCTCGACATCGTGGTGCGGCGCAACGCCTTCGGCCGCCAGCGCGAGTCCTTCGAGGCGGATCTCGCGTTCGCCGGCCTCGCGGCAACCGGCCCCGCTGCAGGAGATGATCCCGTGCGGGCCGTCTTCATCCGCGCGCCATGGGTGGAGAAGGTGGGGGCCGACGTCGAGGTGCTCGCGCAGGTGCCCGCCGCCGAGACGCCGCAGGCCGGCCCGTCCGATGCCGCACCGGGAGCCGACTTGGAGCCGGTCGCTAGAATTGTCGCAGTGCGTTCAGGGAACCTGCTGGCCACGAGTTTCCACCCGGAAGTGACGGGGGAGCGGCGGGTCCACGAACTCTTTATCCGGATGATCAGAGGAGAAGCGTAAGCATGTCGGGGCACTCCAAGTGGGCAACAACCAAGCACAAGAAGGCTGCGATCGACGCCAAGCGCGCGAAGTCCTTCGCGAAGCTGATCAAGAACATCGAGGTCGCGGCACGGGCCGGCGGCGCCGACGTCGCGGGTAACCCGGGACTCGAGCTGGCCGTCTCCAAGGCCAAGAAGACCTCCGTGCCCATCGACAACATCAACCGCGCCGTCAAGCGCGGCGCCGGCCTGCTCGGCGAGGCCGTGGACTACCAGACCATCATGTACGAGGCGCGGGGCCCCCAGGGTTCGGCCCTGCTGATCGAGTGCCTGACGGACAACAAGAACCGTGCCGCCTCGGAGGTGCGCCTCGGGATCTCCCGCAACGGCGGCACGATCGCCGATCCCGGCTCGGTGTCGTACCTGTTCGCCCGCAAGGGCGTCGTGACGCTCCCGAAGAACGGCCTCACCGAGGACGAACTGCTCATGTCCGTCCTCGACGCCGGCGCGGACGAGGTCAAGGAATCGTCGGACACGTTCGAGATCGTCTCCGAGCCGCAGGACCTCCGGGCCGTGGTCGCCGCGCTCGACGAGAGCAGTATCGAGTACGAGACCGACGACGTCGAGTTCGTGCCGTCCATGCAGGTGGACCTGGATGCCGAGGGTGCCCGGAAGTTCCTCAAGCTCGTGGACGCCCTCGAGGAGCTCGACGACGTCCAGAACGTCTACTCGAACGCGCACCTGCCGGACGAGGTCCTGGCCGAGCTCGAGAACGACGACTGACATCGCCCACCTCCCTACCCACCCCGCCCGCCCGGTGACGCCGTGACCTACCGCGTGATGGGGGTGGACCCCGGCCTGACCCGCTGCGGGCTCGCCGTCGTCGACATCGAACCCAACCGGCGCTCCACGCTCGTCGCGGTCGGGGTGGTCGGTACGGAGGCGGGCAGGAGCCTCGACGAACGGCTCCTGGTGATCTCCGAGGCCGTGGACTCGTGGCTGGACCTGCACCAGCCGCAGGTCCTCGCCGTGGAACGCGTCTTCAGCCAGCTCAACGTCAGCACCGTCATGGGAACCGCCCAGGCCTCCGGCGTCGTGATCGTCTCCGCCGCGCGGCGTGGCATCCCGGTGGCCCTCCACACCCCCACCGAGGTGAAGGCCGCCGTCACCGGCAACGGACAGGCGGACAAGGTCGCCGTCACAAAGATGGTCACGAAGATCCTCCGGCTCGAGACGGCCCCGCGGCCGGCCGACGCCGCCGACGCCCTGGCCCTCGCGATCACGCACGCGTGGCGCAGGGGAGTGGCAGTGCAGGGCGCGGCGGCATCGGGGGGATCCGTCACCCCGGCGCAGCGCATCTGGGCCGAGGCCGAGGCGCGGGCGCGACGCCGCTGAGCGGGGCCCGTCGGCCGACGTCCTGACGCCCGGTGATGCCGCTCCGTCCGACACCCGGCTGCCGCCTCGCGCTGCGCACCCGGCGGTGTGGCGACTCGATCGATCGGCGGATCACCGGTATCTTTGACGATTAGAACGTATGTTCGACGCCGGTGACCGCCCGGACGTCCCCGTCAGCACCTGCACTGGAGCCCTTCATGATCAGTTCCCTGCGCGGAACAGTGACCCACGTGGGCCTGCACTCCGCCGTCCTCGACGTCAACGGCTTCGGTATGCAGGTCCAGGCGACACCGCAGACCCTCGCGGCTCTGCGCGTCGGCGAGCAGGCCTCGATCGCCACCGCGATGATCGTCCGCGAGGACTCCATGACGCTCTTCGGCTTCGAGGACGCGGACCAGCGGGAGGTCTTCGAGACGCTCCTGGCCGTCAGCGGCGTCGGCCCCCGCCTGGCCCTCGCCGTCCTCGCCGTCCACACGCCGGAGGCCATCCGCATCGCGGCGTCGTCCGGCGATGACAAGGCCTTCAGCAAGGTGCCCGGCATCGGCCCGAAGGGTGCCCGCCGGATCGTGCTCGAGCTCGCCGGGAAGCTCGTCCCGCTCGAGTCGAAGCCCGGCGTTCCCGCGCAGACCTGGCAGGGGCAGGTCCTCACCGCCATGATGGGCCTCGGCTGGTCCGAGAAGGATGCCGGCGCCGCGATCGACGCCGCCGTCGCCGACGCGCCCGACGTGGCCGCGACGGGTGACGTCGGGCAGATCCTGAAGCTGACGCTGCGCCGGCTCGGTCAGGACGGCGCCCGCAGCTCGGCACGCACGAGGGTCGGCTCATGACGGACAAGCAACCCCAGGAGGCACCGCTCGTCGCGCCGGCCGCCGACCCCGAGGACCGCGCCATCGAGGCCGCCCTCCGGCCGAAGAACCTCGACGACTTCGTGGGACAGAAGAGGGTCCGGAGGCAGCTCTCGCTCGTCCTGGAGGCCTCGCGCCTCCGCGGCCGCAGCGCCGACCACGTCCTGCTCTCCGGGCCTCCCGGCCTCGGCAAGACCACCCTCGCCATGATCATCGCAGCCGAGATGAACGCTCCGCTGCGCATCTCCTCGGGACCCGCGATCCAGCACGCGGGCGACCTCGCCGCCATCCTCTCCTCCCTGACCGACGGCGAGGTGCTCTTCCTCGACGAGATCCACCGCATGTCCCGGCCGGCCGAGGAGATGCTCTACATGGCCATGGAGGACTTCCGCGTCGACATCATCGTCGGCAAGGGTCCCGGCGCCACGGCGATCCCGCTCGAGCTGCCGCCTTTCACCCTCGTGGGCGCGACCACCCGCGCCGGGCTGCTGCCCGGTCCCCTCCGGGACCGCTTCGGCTTCACCGGGCACCTCGAGTTCTACTCCACGGAGGAACTCGAACTGGTGCTCCGCCGCTCGGCGATGCTCATGGACATGAAGGTGAACTCCGCGGCGTTCGCCGAGATCGCGAGCCGGTCCCGGGGGACGCCGCGTATCGCCAACCGCCTGCTGCGCCGCGTCCGGGACTGGGCGCTCGTGCACGGAGTGGACCTCATCGATGCCCGCTCGGCGAGTGCTGCGCTGGACATGTACGAGGTGGACGCCCGCGGACTCGACCGCCTGGACCGTTCCGTGCTCACCGCGCTCATCACGAAGTTCAACGGCGGGCCGGTGGGACTCTCGACGCTGGCGATCGCCGTCGGCGAGGAGCCGGAGACCGTCGAGACCGTCGCCGAGCCCTATCTGGTCCGCGAGGGACTGCTCGGACGGACGCCGCGCGGCAGGATCGCGACGGCTGCCGCCTGGAAGCACCTCGGCCTCGAGATGCCCCAGAACGCCGCCGCGGCGATGCCGGAGGACCTGTTCTCGGTGGCGCCGGAACCGCTGCTCGACGCCGAATCAGGCCTTGACAGCTGGGCGCAGACCGACTCCTGACGCGCGGAACGTCCAGCATTCCCCCCTACACTGGTGTGGACAGAAGTGGGCCAGGGCACAGGCGTGCCCCCCACCACACCCAGTCCCAGGAACGGATTCCCAGTGCTTGCACACGTAGTCGCCCAGACAGCCACCGGAGATGCCCCTCCCTTCGACATCTTCTCCCTCCTGCTGCCGCTGGCACTGGCGTTCCTGATCTTCACCATGTTCCGCAGGCAGCGCAAGACGCAGCAGCAGGTGAAGGAGATGCGCACGCAGATGGAGCCCGGCACGGAGGTCATGACGCAGTTCGGGCTCTACGGCACGATCGTCTCGATCGACCAGGAGAACAACAAGGCCGTCCTCGAGCTCTCTCCGGGCAACCTGGCGACGGTCCACACGCAGGCCCTGTCCAAGGTGGTCCAGCAGGACACCGCGGCCGTCGTCGACCCGGCCGTCGAGCCCGCCGTCGACGGTGCCTCCGTGCCCGACGACGCGTCCTCGATCAGCGACGACCGCATCGACCGCACGCCGTCCACTGGGTCCACCGCGGCGTCGGCACCCACGGCGGGCGGCACGGAGACCCCGGAGGAGACCCTCGGGCGCCTCGACCGTGAGGCCGTCCAGGAGAACCGCGACGCGCGGGACCCCCGCGACCCCAAAGCGACCCCCGACAACTAGCATTCCGTAGGGCCGGTCATCACGCCGCGCCCGTCAGAATCAATCCGGCGCAGCAGCCGCGCCACTGAATAAGGACATCCATCATGCCTCGTACCGGTCCCGGGACGGCAGCCAAGCGGACACTTGTCTGGCTGGGCGCATTGACAGCACTGCTCGCGATCCTGCTGGGAGCGGGTTCCTACTGGAGCACCGCGAGCTGGAGCCCCCGCCTCGCCCTCGACCTCGAGGGTGGAACGCAGATGATCCTCGCGCCCCGGGTCCAGGACGGCAGCGAGATCACGCCCGAACAGCTCGACCAGGCCGTGGAGATCATCCGCCAGCGTGTGGACGGCTCCGGCGTCGCGGAGGCCGAGATCAACACGCAGTCGGGCCAGAACGTCATCGTGTCCCTTCCCGGCACGCCGGACGCGCAGACGCGCGACCTCATTCAGGCCTCGGCGCAGATGGAGTTCCGCCCCGTCCTCGCCGGAGGGCCGGGTCAGGCCGCGGCTGCAGAGACGCCGACGCCGGACGATCAGCTGCCCAAGCCGGCCGCCGAGCCGCAGAACGCGAGCGATCCGAACTGGATCACACCGGAGCTGTACAAGGAGTTCGAGGCGCTCGACTGCCTCGATCCGGCAGCCCTGGAACCCGCCGAGGAGCCCGCGCCCGCCGACCAGCCCATGGTCGCGTGCGAGCCCGACTCGCAGGGCAAGTACATCCTCGGACCCGTCGAGGTCCCCGGCACGGACATCTCCACCGCGAGCTACGGCCTGCAGCGCGGCGCGCAGGGCCAGTCCCTGAACACCTGGGCCGTCACCATCGACTTCAACGACGAGGGAACCGACACCTTCCGGACCGTCACCGAGCGCCTGTACGCGATCGGCCAGGGCGACCCCCGCAACCAGTTCGCCATCGTGCTCGACGGTCGGATCGTCTCCGCGCCCACCACCAACGCCGTCATCCCCGACGGCAACCCCCAGATCTCGGGCAACTTCACCGAGGAGTCCGCCGCGGCCCTGGCGGAGCAGCTCAAGTACGGCGCGCTCCCCATCAGCTTCGAGATCCAGAGCGAACAGCAGATCTCCGCGACCCTCGGCGCCGACCAGCTGCGCCTCGGCCTGATCGCCGGCCTCATCGGCCTCCTGCTCGTCGCCGTCTACTCGATGTTCCAGTACCGGCTGCTGGGTTTGGTGACCATCGCCTCGCTGGTGGTCGCGGGCATCCTCACCTACCTGGCCATCTGCATCCTCGGCTGGACCGAGAACTACCGGCTGTCCCTCGCCGGCGTCGCCGGGCTCATCGTCGCCATCGGGCAGACCGCGGACTCCTTCATCGTCTACTTCGAGCGCATCCGTGACGAACTGCGCGACGGCCGCGGCCTCGTCTCCGCCGTGGAGAACGGCTGGCGCCGCGCGAAGCGGACCGTGCTCGCGTCCAAGGCCGTGAACCTCCTCGCAGCCCTCGTGCTGTACTTCGTGGCCGTCGGCAACGTGCGCGGGTTCGCCTTCACGCTCGGCCTCACGGCGATCGCCGACCTCGTGGTCGTCTTCCTGTTCACGCACCCGGTCCTGCGTCTGCTGGCCAGGACGAAGTTCTTCGGCGAGGGCCACCCGTGGTCCGGGCTGGACCCCAGCCGCCTCGGTGGCATCCCGCTCTACCGCGGCGCCGGCCGACTGCGCGAGCCGGGCGAGAAGCCCGTCGTCGTCGCCCGCGCCAAGAACAAGGGAGCCACGGCCGAGGCCGAGCGGCGCATGACCATCGCCGAGCGCCGTCGCGCGGAGCAGCAGAAAGCCCTCGCCGGGCGCACCGGGTCCTCGGCCGTCGGATCCTCCGTCGCCCAGGACGCGGAACTCGCCATCGACCGCGCGGAACCCGCCGTCGCCGGGCGCACCGGCTCCCGTGCCGCTCGTACCGGCTCCTCCGTCGCCGGGCGCACCGGTTCCTCCCAGAAAGAGACCAACGAATGAGCCGCACAAGCTTCGCCACGTTCGGCAACGAGCTATACTCGGGAAAGCGCTCCTACCCCTTCGTCGCCAAGCGGAACCTCTGGTTCCTCATCGCAGGCATCGCGCTCCTGATCTCGATCCTCATCCCGGTGGTCAAGGGCGGCTTCAACCTCGGCATCGACTTCCGCGGCGGCTCGGAGTTCACCGTCTCCGCGACGGAGAACACGGACGTCGCCATCGGTGAGCGCGCCGTCACCGACGTCGTCACCGACGCCGTCCCGCGCGTGACCAACATCGCCGCGGACACCATGCGCATCCAGACCGAGCGCCTGTCCGACGACGAGACGCTCAGTGTCCGGGACAACCTCGTCAGCGGGTACGGCGTCGACGAGGACCAGGTGACCTCGAGCTTCGTCGGCCCGACCTGGGGCGAGGACGTCAGCCGTCAGGCCCTGATCGGCTTCGGGGTCTTCGTCTTCCTGGCCGCCGTCCTGATGGCCATCTACTTCCGTACGTGGAAGATGGCCTTGGCCGCGATGGCCGCGCTCGTCGTCGTCATGGTGGTCACGGCCGGCCTGTACTCGCTCAGCGACTTCGAGGTCACGCCGTCGGCGATCATCGGCTTCCTGACCATCCTCAGTTACGCGCTGTACGACACCGTGGTGGTGTTCGACAAGATCCGCGAGAACACCGCGGACATCACCATCTCGACGAAGCGGACCTTCGCCGAGCAGGTGAACCTCGCGGTGAACCAGACGCTCGTGCGGTCGATCAACACCTCGGTGGTGGCCATCCTGCCCGTCGCGTCGATCCTGTTCATCGGCGCGTTCCTGCTGGGTGCCGGCACCCTCCAGGATCTCTCGCTGGCCCTGTTCATCGGGATCATCCTGGGCACGCTGGGCACCATCTTCATCGCCGCCCCCCTGTACGCGGCGCTGCGGCTCAACGAGCCGGAGCTGAGGAAGCAGGAGAAGAAGGTCCTCGCGCGGCGCACGCTCGAGGCGTCGGCCGTCTGACGGCACCCGGCCCGAACCAGCCGTCCTCAGCCGCAGGGGCCCGTACGGGCCCCTGCGGCTTAGGCGCTTCCGGCCCGGCTAGACTTGGAGATGCCGCCTGACGTGCGGCGCAGGCGATCCTCACGGGATCCCGGATCGAGATCGAGGGACTGGACATGGCTGAAGCGGTGAACCCCGGAGGCGATCAGGGTGCTGTGGCGCCGGGCGTCCCCGGACCGGTCGCCACCGATGCCACGCGCTCCGGTCTCGGCCGGGGGCTCGTGCAGCCGGCCTCGCCCACCTCGGCGCCGTCGGCGACGAGCGCCGACCAGGCGGCTCCGGGCCGTCGCGGCCGGACCCGGGCGCGCATCGCCCGGCTGACCGGGCGCGGGTCCTCCGGCTACTCACCGGTGCTCGAGCCGCTGCTGCGCACCGTCCGGGCGAACAACCCGCGCGAGGACCTGGACCTCATCCAGCGGGCCTACCTCGTGGCCGAGCGGAGCCACGAAGGCCAGACGCGCAAGAGCGGCGATCCCTACATCACGCATCCCGTGGCCGTCGCCACGATCCTCGCCGAACTCGGCATGACCGGCACCACCCTCGCGGCGGCACTCCTGCACGACACCGTGGAGGACACCTCGTACACCCTCGAGGAGCTCAAACGCGACTTCGGGCCCGAGGTCGCGATGCTCGTGGACGGCGTCACCAAGCTCGACAAGGTGTCCTTCGGCGACGCCGCGCAGGCCGAGACCGTCCGCAAGATGGTCGTGGCCATGGCGAAGGACATCCGGGTCCTCGTCATCAAGCTCGCCGACCGGCTGCACAACGCCCGTACCTGGCGTTTCGTCTCGCCGGCGTCGTCGGCGAAGAAGGCGAGGGAGACCCTCGAGATCTTCGCGCCGCTCGCGCACCGCCTCGGCATGAACACCATCAAGTGGGAGCTCGAGGATCTATCGTTCGCCGCCTTGCACCCGAAGGTGTACGAGGAGATCGTCCGGATGGTGGGGGACCGGACACCCGAGCGGGAGAAGCACCTCAGCCTCGTCCGCAACCAGATCGATGAGGATCTCCGGGCGGTGAAGATCAAGGCGACGATCACGGGCCGCCCCAAGCACTACTACTCGATCTACCAGAAGATGATCGTCCGGGGCAAGGACTTCGACGACATCCATGACCTCATGGGCGTGCGCGTGCTGGTGGACAGCGTGCGCGACTGCTATGCGACCCTCGGCTCGCTGCACTCCCGCTGGAACCCCCTGCCCGGGCGGTTCAAGGACTACATCGCGATGCCCAAGTTCAACATGTACCAGTCGCTGCACACCACGGTGATCGGACCAGGCGGGAAGCCCGTGGAGATCCAGATCCGTACCCACGACATGCACCGGCGCGCCGAGTACGGCGTGGCCGCGCACTGGAAGTACAAGAGCGGCGGCCGGCAGCTCGAGGCGTCGGACAACGGCGACATGGGCTGGCTGCGGAGTCTCGTGGACTGGCAGCAGGAGACCTCGGACCCGGACGAGTTCCTCGACTCACTGCGGTTCGAGATCAACGCCCGCGAGGTCTTCGTCTTCACGCCCAAGGGCGAGGTCATGGCGCTGCCGGCGGGGTCGACGCCGGTCGACTTCGCGTACGCCGTGCATACCGAGGTGGGGCACCGGACCATCGGCGCCCGGGTCAACGGTAAGCTCGTGCCCCTCAACAGCGAGCTGAACCACGGTGACTGGGTGGAGATCTTCACCTCCAAGGCCGAGGGGGCGGGTCCCAGCCAGGACTGGCAGGGCTTCGTCAAGAGCCCGCGCGCCCGGAACAAGATCCGGCAGTGGTTCACCAAGGAGCGCCGCGAGGAGGCCATCGACAAGGGCAAGGAGCTGCTGACGCGCGCGATGCGCAAGCAGAACCTCCCGCTGCAGCGCATGATGACGCACAGCGCCCTGATGACGGTCGCGGGGGAACTCAAGCACCAGGACATCTCGGCCCTCTATGCCGCGGTCGGGGACGGCCACACCTCCGCGCAGAACGTCATCGAGCATCTCGTGGCACTCATGGGCGGCCACGAGGGCGCCGAGGACAAGATCGCGGAGACGGCGGTCGCCACGCAGCCGCGGCGTCCCAAGTTCTCCGACTCGGGCGTGACGGTCCGGGGTGTGGGCGATGTGTGGGTCAAGCTCGCGCGCTGCTGCACGCCTGTGCCGCCGGATCCGATCATCGGGTTCGTTACCCGCGGTTCGGGTGTCTCCGTGCACCGCAGCGACTGCCGCAACGTGCAGGAGTTGCGCGACCAGCCGGACCGGATCGTGCCCGTGGAGTGGGCGCCCACGCAGTCGAGCGTGTTCCTCGTGGAGATCCAGGTGGAGGCGCTGGACCGCAAGAGCCTGCTGTCCGACGTGACGAGCGTACTCGCCGAGAACCACGTCAACATCCTTGCCGCGAACGTCAACACGTCGTCGGACCGGGTGGCGATGTCGCGCTTCGCGTTCGAGATGGGCGATCCGAAGTACTTGAGCCACATCCTCAGCGCCGTACGCCGGATCGACGGCGTGTTCGACGTGTACCGGACTACGGGCTCCCAGCGCCGCCCCTGACGGTTCGCGGTCATACCCGGCACCGATGCTGGCGCGCGAGGCGCAGCCGCGTGAGCGCCCTGGTCTTGCCCGGCACGCGCGGAGTGGTGACGAGTGCCGCCTCGACGAGCCGGAGGGGACAGCCCAGGTTCCCGGCGCTGCCGATGGCCCGGAGGATGGGCACCGCGTCGGTGTCCTCCCCGTGCACCGCGATGTCCAGCGCGGTCCGCAGGGGCGTGGTCACGGACACCCCGCCCACCAGGTTGACGTCGAAGGGCCCGAGCGCCACCTGATGCATCACGGCGGGCGAGAACGGCGGCAGAGCCGTGGTGCGACGCCGATGGTCCGTGACGAGGCTGATCAGTGCGGGCGGGGGAGCGCACCCGTAGATCCAGGCGGCACAGGTACGGCCCAGGGCCACGCGTGCCCGGAGCGGCGCGGGGACGCAGCGGACCGCGGCCTGCGCCCTCGACGCGGGATCCTCCCTGAAGTCGCTGCGGAGATAGGTGTCTCCGATGACGAGGCGCACGAGTCCGTCGAGCCGCATGGCCTGCAGCTCCGCCGATGTGAAGACCTCCCCGGCCTGGAACAGTGCGCCCCCGGTGGAGGTCAGGGGCCGCCCGTCCGCACCGAGGATCCTCTCGGGCGGTGCTGCGGCGTCGGAACTGTCCAGGGGTGGCATTGCTCCAGCATCCCCACCGCCGAGGGCACGAAGAAGCCCTCCGGTGCCGATGTGGACAACCTGTGCCGGAAGACCATGGGAGAGCTGATGGGGGCGGATCCCGACAGGGACCCGCCCCATTCCCGGTGGCTAGGAGATCTGCAGACCACCATTGATGTCGTAGGTGGCGGCGGTGATGTAACCGGCGTCAGGTCCCACCAGGAAGCAGATCAGGGCGGCGATATCGTCGACGGTTCCGACCCGCCCCATCAGGATGTCCCTGGACATGTCCTGCTTGCGTTCCTCGGTGAGGGTGCCGCCCATGATGTCGGTGTCCACCGGTCCGGGAGCGACGGCGTTGACGGTGATGCCGTGTTCGCCCATCTCACGTGCCAGGGCGCGGGTGAAGCCGATGATGCCGGCCTTGGACGCACTATAGGCCACCTTCGAGTAGGTGCCGCCGCCGCGCTGTGCCGAGATGGAGGAGATGCTGACCACGCGGCCGAGTCCGCGCTCGATCATCCCGTGCAGGGCGCGCTGCGTGACCAGGAACGTGCCGGTCATGTTGACCGCGAACACCCGCTCCCAGGCTTCCTTGGTCTCCTGCATGAACTCGGTGGGGGAACTGATTCCGGCGAGATTCACCAGTGCGACGATCGGCGGCACCGATGCTTCGACGGTGGTCAGGGCGGCATCGACGGACGCCTCGTCGGAGACATCGGCGGCGACGCCGACTGTCTGCACACCGTGCCGCTGCGCGATGTCCGCTGCGGCCTCTTCCGCTGCGCTGCCGTCGATGTCGAGGATTGCCACCGACCAGCCGTCGCGGGCCAGCCTGTCGGCGGTCGCGCGGCCGATGCCGCGGGCCGACGCTGCTCCGGTGAGAACTGCGGTGCGTTCGATCGGAAAAGTCACGTGATCTCCTGGTGTTGTCTTTGCGGGCGAATGAAACGTTCGTAGTCGTCGTACGTCTGGTTGATGTGTGCTTGCATCGCCTGGCGCGCCATCTCCGGGTTCCGGGTACGGATGGCCTCCAGCACCGACGTGTGGTGCGCGATGGCGTGCTGCTGTACCTCGTGGAAAGACGACGTCTCCCGCCGCATCGTGTACAGCAACTTGCTGAGCGGTCCGAGAACGACCGGCAGGAACGGGTTGGCCGAGGCCCTGAAGATCGCGTCATGGAACGCGATGTCCGCCGCAGTGACAGCGTCGAGGTCGCGCGCCTCGTGGGCCGTCCGCAACGCGGCATTGGCCGTCGCCATCCTGACCAGGTCCTCGTCGGTGGCATGAAGCGCGGCCAGCTCAGCGGCACCGGTTTCCACCATCCGCCGGACCTCCAGCAGGCGCAACGACACGTCGGGAGAGTCGGCGGTGGTCGATGCGTGCCTGAGGATGGCCTGCAGATCGGTCCACTGGGCGGCCGGATTGACGTAGGTCCCCAAGCCACGCTTGATCTGCACCACGTGCTGCGCCTGGAGCTGCTTGAGCGCCTCGCGGACCGTCAACCGGCTGACGTCCAGGGAAGCCGCCAGGTCGTTCTCCGGGGGAAGTGCCGCTCCGGGTTGGTACGTGCCGTCGATGATCCGTTCGAGGATGTCGTCGAACACCGATTCAGCAAGCGGTCTCCGTGCCATCGGCCTCCCCTCCCGCGGTGTTCATAGCGGTGGCGTCCACCGCAGCGGCGCGCCGCTGCGGTGCGACCACCTTGATCACCGAGGAATCGTCGGCACTGCCCAGGCCTTGGGTCTGGCCCAGCAGGAACAGCTGCTCGGCGGCCGCAGCGACCGGCGCCGCAAGTCCTGCCGTCCGCGCTGCCTTTCCCACAATGCCGAGGTCCTTGACGAAGATGTCCAGCCTGCTGAGCACGTCGGCAGGGTCGTCGTACCCCTGCACCATGCGGGGCCCCCGGTTGGACAGCATGAACGACGACGCCGCCCCGGTCTCGAGCGCAGCAAGAGCCAGCGGCTGGTCCAGCCCGAGCGCATCGGCGAGCGCGAGAGCCTCCGCAGCCGCAGCGATGTGTACGCCGCAGAGCAGCTGGTTCACCGTCTTCATCGCCTGGCCGTCACCGGCCTTGTTCCCGATGACGGTCAGCGTCGACGCGAGCCGCTCCAGGACGGGCCGAGCGGTGTCCAGGGCCGATGGATCAGCGCCCACCACGATCAGCAGATCACCCTCGCCGGCTCGCACCGGCCCGCCGGACAACGGTGCGTCGACCAGCGCTACACCCAGGTCGCCGAGCCGCTCGGCCCAGGAAGCGACTGCGTCCATCCCCACGGTGCTGGTCATCACGACGGTGGCGCCTGTCATGAGAGCAGCCGCAACCCCGTCGTCGCCGAAGAGGACATCCTCCACCTGAGCGGCGTCTCGGACTGCGAGCAGCACGATCCCGGCATCGGTCACCGCGTCGGTGGCCGTCGCTGCACACGGGAGTCCTGCCTTCTCGGCCCTCTCCCGTGAGGCCCCCATGGAGTCGTACCCGGTCACCGCGAACCTGCCGGCCAGCCGGGTTGCCATCGGCAGGCCCATGGCACCGAGACCGAGGACGGCGACCGTCGCGCGCTCAGGGTCATACTTCATGAGTGGCGCCCGTGGTAGCGGCGGAACCCGTCGCGGGGACGCGGAGGACATCGACCACGTCAGCAAGGGATGTGTCGGTTCCGACGTTGCCGGCGAACACCACGAACGGGATGGAACCGGCCGGGCCGTCGGCCGGCTGCCAGAGGGACACAATGCCCGGCAGCATCGGTCCGCGCACCAGCGCACGGCGGATCGAGAGCCCGTGTGCGGCGACGTCGGAGGACGTGATGCCACCCTTGGCGATGACGAAGCGCACCGGGGTCTCGGCGATCGTGGACCGGACGACGTCGACCACTGCCCGCGAGACGGTACGGGCGAACTCCAGGCTCTGCTCCGGATCGTCGGACCGGATCAGGCGGCGGCTGGTATGCAGGATGACCTCGCCGGATGGGAGGCCGTCGACGACGGCCCGGACGGCTTCCGCCACACCGGTATGCCGCCGTTCCGGATCGAGGACGGCTTCGACGTCGAGCTCGACGAGCCGGGCCTCGGGCCGCCGTGCGATTAGGGCGTCCAGCTGCCGGGTGGTCAGCCCCACATGGGAGCCCACCACGACCAGCCCACCCGAGGCGGGAGCGTCCAGGCCCATGAACACGTCTTCTGCCGTCAGCGGCGTGCGCTCGCCCTGGCCTATCCGGGCACGGACGAACGGTGGACCCACCCGGTACAGCAGCTTCTTGCCGCGTCGTTCGGATTCCTCGAGGCCCAGGGCGAGTGCCCGGAGATCGTCCTCGGTGACGGCGTCGACCACGATAGGGATGGCATCGGCCGCCGCCTCCAGAGCGTCGGCAATGCCCTCCGCGCCGGAGCGGATGGTCGAGAGGTCGAGCCGGATGACGGCACCGGCCGCCCCGCCAGTCTTCTCAGCCACATAGTCACCGAGGTCCGATGACGTGAATCCGAAGGTGGCGTCCAGGGCGAATTCGGTGTCGGCGACCGGAGTGACCGCGCCGTCATCGCCACGCAAGTAGTGAGTGCCACCGATTGTGATGCGGCCGGCGTCGGGAAAGGCCGGCACCAGGAGGACGCCGTCGGTCCCGATGCCCGTGCGTGACAGCAGGGTTGCGCCGATGACGTCGGTCTCGAGCGGGAAGTGACCGCGGAGGGTCGAGTCGCTGCGGCTGACGAAGCCGACGGTGATCCCCGCAGTCTCGGCGGCATGAAGCGAATTGGTGACGATCTCCCGGTTGCGCGACGCTGTGGTCTCCGGGTCGAGGCTGCGGGTGTTGGTCAGGACGTAGACCGCCGGTGCCGGTGTACCATCGATGCGCTGGGCGAACGCCCATGCGAAATCGTCCGATTCCCAGGAGGTGAGGACCGGAAGGTCGGCAACTGACTGGGTGCCGGTCGGATCGTCATCGAGGACTACCAAGATCCGTCCGGAGGCCTCGACGGCGGCGGCGATGACCTCCGGGTCGATGGCCTGGACGGGTGGGTAACCTCTGAGCAACTCTTCTTCGAGTATCACTGATCCGCGCTTTCGTAACTCGGTGTCTAAAGGCACTTGTCAGATGTCTTATGTCCGGTGTTAGTGTGACAGGCAGCACAGTGCCCGTCAAAAGAATCGACCCGGCCGGTGTGACCACCTGAGACGGCAACGAGGCCTGCTCAGTGACCGAGGAGCAGTACGTGGACATACAACTTCTTCTAGCGCTCGTCCTGGGTATCGCCACCATCATCGTCCTGGTGCTGAGGACACGGCTCGATGCGTTCGTAGCACTCCTGATCGCTGCGCTGGTGACCGGTATCGTTGCCGGCCAGGCGCCGCTCGACATCGTCTCGTCGATCACGACGGGCTTCGGCAACACCCTGGCGTCGATCGGCATCGTGATCGGTCTGGGTGTCGGGATCGGCAAGATCCTCGAGGTCTCGGGCGCCGCCAATTCCTTGGCCATGGCCTTCCTCAAGCTCTTCGGCAAGGGCCGTGAGCCGTGGGCCCTGGGCAGTGTGGGCGCACTGGTCTCCATTCCGGTGTTCTGCGACTCCGGTTACGTCATCATGAACCCGTTGGCCCGTTCGATTGCCCGGGTCAAGCGCGCCGGGTACATCACCCTTGCACTGGCCCTCGGTTGCGGTATGACGCTGACGCACCATCTGGTGCCTCCGACGCCCGGTCCGCTGGCTGTCGCCGGCATCCTCGGCGCCGATCTCGGGGCGCTGATCCTTGCGGGGCTCGTGTTCACCATCCTGCTGCTGCCGATCGTCGTCCTCTACGCCCAGTGGATGGGCCCGAAGATCGAGCCTTCCATGAACGCGTCCGTCCGGGAGGCCGTCTACGGCACGGCACACGCCGTGAGCGGACGTCGCGGCAGTACTGCTGTCGCGGAGCACGACGGCGGCGCCGGAGAAGGTGACGATACCCCGTCGATGGAGATCGACGACACCGGTCTCGGCACACCTCCTGCAGGCGCCAAGCCTCACCGGGTCGGCGCCTTCGTTGCGTCGCTGCCACTGCTGGTGCCGCTGCTCCTGATCATCCTCAACACCGTCAGTGGCGCGATCGACCAGAACAACCAGGGCGTCGTCGGCACCGGGGAGTACACGCCGTCATCGTGGGCCGTGCCGTTGGCGTTCATCGGCAATCCCGTTGTTGCACTGGTCATCGGCGTCATCCTCGCGGTCTACGTGCTGCTGCCCCGCTGGACCCCGCGTTCCAAGGTTCAGGGCTGGTTCGGTGAGGCCGCGGCCTCGGCCGGCTTGATCCTTCTCATCACCGGTGCCGGTGGAGCACTGGGACAGGTGCTGCGAAGCTCGGGTGTTGGCGATGCCCTCGCCGAGGCTATTGCCGGCACTCCGTTGCCGGCGTTCCTGGTGCCGTTCCTCATCGCGACACTGGTTCGTATCGCCCAGGGCTCGGGCACAGTCGCGATGATCACCGCCGCATCCGTGACGGCGCCGCTGGTGGGCTCCCTGGGTATCGACCCCATCGTCGCGGCACTCGCCTGCACAGCCGGTTCGATGGTCTTCAGCTACTTCAACGACTCCTACTTCTGGGTCGTGACCCGCTTCGCCGGTCTTGACGGCGTCGCAGCTCTCAAGGGCTGGTCGGGCATCACGACGGCGGTATGGGCCGGTTCGATCCCGCTGCTGTTCATCGCCAACGCTGTCCTCGGCTGATTCGCGGGATCCTTCCACGATTGCCGGGCGGCTCGGGTGTGTTGTATCCGAGCCCCCGGCTACCGTTGTTCGGCGAAGAGGCTCGGCGCGAACCGGTCCGTCGTGCGTCGCCGGTGCACCCGCAGGTGGTCTCAGGAGTGCGGCACGGTCGAGCGCATTTCTGTCCTGTGGCGCGTCGTCCCCGCGCCCACCTCGGTTCCGTCCCCGAGGGTAGGGAGCCCCTGCGAACGCAAGAGCGGACCCCCTGAGGGGTCCGCTCCGCTACGCCGAAGGCTAGGAGAAGTCGCGCGCAGACCTCTGCAGCATCTCGAGCCACTGTTCCCGTGCGGCCAGCGCCTCCCGGGCGGAGGCGATCTTCTTCGCGTTCCCCGCCCGTTCCGCGTCCGCGAGGTCGTCCCTGAGCTGTGCGATGGTCGCCTCGAGCTGGCTGAGCGCGCTGTTGGTGCGTGCCTTCGTCTCGGGATTCGTCCTCGTCCAGTGCTCATCGTCGGCCGCCTTCACGGCATCCTCGACCTGCCGGAGTCCGGCATCCATCCGGCCCATGTCGGCACGCGGCACCTTGCCGGCCTCGTCCCAGCGGTCACGGACGGACTGCAGCGCCTTCTTGGCCGCGGCGACATCCCTGATCGGCAGGATCTGCTGGGCCTCCTTGAGCAGGGCCTCCTTGATCGTGAGGTTGCCGGCGTACTCCTCATCCACGGCTTCGTTCGCGGACTTGCGGGCCTCGAAGAAGCGGTCCTGGGCTGCACGGAACCGGGCCCACAGGGCGTCGTCGTCCTTGCGGCTGGCGCGCTTCGACGCCTTCCACTCGTCCATCAGGTGGCGGTACTCGGCGGCGGTCTGGCCCCACTCCGTGGAGGTCGAGAGCTGCTCGGCGCGGGTGATGAGCGCTTCCTTCGCCTGCTTCGCCTCCGCGTTGTCGCTGTCGAGCTGGGAGAAGTAGGCGCGGCGGTGGCGGTCGAAGACCGTCCGTGCGGATCGGAACCGCTTCCAGAGCGCGTCCTCCGTGCCGCGTCCGAGCCTGGGTCCGTTCTTCTGCGCGGCCTTCCACAGCTCGAAGAGCTCGTTCATGCGCGTGCTGCTGGCTTTCCACTGCACCGTGGAGGGGTCGCGGCCGGCGAGCTCCTCCGCCTCGGCGACGATCGACTCGCGGGCGGCGAGCTCCTTCGCCTTCAGGGCGTCCTGCGCTGCCCGCTCCGCCTTCTCCAGGCCGCCGACGGCTTCGAGCAGGGCGTCGATCCGCGCCTCCAGCGCGACCACGTCGCCGACCATCTTCCGTTCACCGACCTGCGCGCGCAGGTGCTTGGCGGTCTTCGCCATGTCCGACGACGGCGCCTTGACCTGGACGCGCTGCTCCAGCAGCGCCACCTGGCTCACGACGTCGTCGTACTTGCGCACGAAGTAGGACAGTGCTTCCTCGCGGGTCGCATCGGGGTACTGGCCCACGGGGTGCTCGACGCCGTCGACCACGAGGAAGACGTGGCCGTCCTCCTCGACACGCGCGAACTTCCCGGCCTCCTCGAGGGAGGTGCTGTGGGCGGGGGGTGCCGCCAGGGGCTGGGCGGCCTTCTTCAACGGTCGGGGCGCCATGGCCGTGGGCAGCGGCGCACGGGATGCGGCAAGGCGGGGCGAGGGCGTGCTCAGCGGAGCTGGCTCGGGCGCGAGCGGAACCGACGGCTCGGCTGCGGGGGTGTCCGTCGAGCGCTCGTCGGCGTCAGTGCCTGCTGGTGCGGCGGCGGCAGCCGGCGCGTCGGCCGGTGAGGAGGCCGGGGATGTCGTCGGGGTGGTACCGTCCGACCGCTCGTCGGGTTCGTCCTGGTCGGGGGAGTCGGCGTCTGCCGGTGCCTCCGATGCTCCGCCCATGGGTTCCGACGTGTCCGGCACGGCCGATGCTTCCGCCTCCGCGGTTCCGGCGGCGTCCGCCTGGGCTGCATCGACCTCCGCAGGGGGCAGTTCCGTGTGCTGGGCTCCGGTCACACCAGGGGCGCCGGCTGCGGGCGTGAAGGTGCCATCGCCGGCCTCGGCGTCCTGCTGCGTGTCCTGGCCGATGGTCGTTTCGTCGGATTGCTGACTGTCTGTCACCGCTAGAAGTCTTTCGCTCGTCGGATGGCCGTGAGCAACGCCGGGGCCATTTCATTCAGGGGGGAGCCCATCGGCCCGGCCGGTCGGGGGACGGGGAAGCCCGTCCAACGAGTTTCCTCTGCATCCACCGATCGCCGGAGCAACGCGGAACCTGCCCTGAGGTTACTTTACCCACTGGGTCCCGATCCGCGTCATGGCGCGGAACGCCGCATTCCGTCGAGCGGCCGTACCCGCACCCCATGGACCCGCTTTTTCCGCGGACCCCCGGCGGGACCTAGGATTGAGGCCGCAGAACCGGTCCGCCGCGCCGCCCGTGACGGCGGAGACCGGCCCCCAGCAGGAGGAGACCCATCCCATGGCCCGCAAGGCTTCACTGTCCGGCTTTCCCGAATGGCTCCCGGAGGAGCGCCTGATCGAGCTCCACGTGCTCGGCGTGCTGCAGCGGACGTTCGAACTGCACGGCTTCTCCAGCATCGAGACCCGCGCGGTCGAGACCGTGGAGCACCTGCTGCGCAAGGGCGAGATCGACAAGGAGGTCTACGCGGTCTCCCGTTTGCAGGCCGATGAGGCCACCGCCTCCGAGAGCGGGCTCGCACTCCACTACGACCTCACCGTCCCGTTCGCGCGCTACGTCGTGGAGAACGCCGGGCACCTCGCCTTCCCGTTCCGCAGGTTCCAGATCCAGAAGTGCTGGCGCGGGGAGCGCCCGCAGGAGGGCCGCGCCCGCGAGTTCACGCAGGCGGACATCGACGTCGTGGGCGACGGCGTCCTGCCGTTCCGGTACGACGTCGAACTGGCCCTCGCCGTCGTGGAAGCCCTCGGCGCCCTGCCGATCCCGGACTTCACGCTGCGCGTCAACAACCGGAAGCTCGCAGAGGGCTTCTACCGGGCGATCGGTCTCGAGGACACCGCGGCGGTCCTGCGGAGCATCGACAAGCTCGAGAAGATCGGTCCCGAGAAGGTGGGAGCGCTGCTCCGTGACGAGGTAGGAGCGGACGACGAGCAGGTGCGCCTCGCCCTCGACCTCGCCGGCATCCGCACCGCCGACACGTCCTTCGTGGAGCAGGTCCGCGCGCTGGGAGTGACGAACGAGCTCCTCGAGGAGGGACTGGAGGAGCTGCGCCAGGTGGTCGGAGAGGCGTCACGGCGGGCACCGGGCCGCGTGGTCGCGGACCTCAGCATCGCCCGCGGGCTCGACTACTACACCGGGACCGTCTACGAGACGGTCCTCAACGGCCACGAGGCACTCGGGTCCATCTGCTCCGGCGGCCGCTACGACGCCCTCGCCCGCAAGGGAAGCCGCACCTTCCCCGGCGTCGGGCTGTCCATCGGGGTCACGAGGATCGTCTCGCGCATCCTCAGCCAGGGGTTCGCGACGGTCTCCCGGTCCGTCCCCACTGCCGTGCTCGTGACGCTCGCCGACGACGACGCCTGGTCCGAGGCGCAGGACGTCGCCGCGGCGCTGCGGAGCCGCGGCATCCCCGCGGAGGTGGCGGCGAGCGCCGAGAAGTTCGGCAAGCAGATCAAGTTCGCCGACCGCCGCGGCATCCCCTTCGTGTGGTTCACGTCGTCGGAGGGCGCGCACGAGGTCAAGGACATCCGGTCCGGTGAGCAGACCGCCGCCGATCCGGCCTCCTGGGCGCCGCCCGAGACAGACCTCCGCCCGGTGGTCGCCACGGCCTGACCCGGCAGCGGCCGTCAGGCCCGTCGGCGACGCCTCAGCACGACGGCGCGGGCGACGAGTCCGACCGCCAGCACGGCCAGCATCGTGAGGACCGACATCCCAGGGAGGGTGAAGGCGAGCAGGAGGCACGCGGCCGCGCCCACCAGGTTGAGCCAGCGCGGTGCGTACCACTGCCGGTCGGTCAGCGTGAATGCCGCGATGTTCGCGACGGCGTAGTACACCAGCACGCCGAAGCTGGAGAACCCGACGACGATCAAGACGTCGGTCGCGAGCAGCAGGACCACCACGACACCGGCCGTCGCGATGTCCGCGACCCAGGGGACGGCATGCCGTGTGGAGATCCTCGCCAGCACCCGGGGAAGGTCGCCGCCGCGGGCCATGGCCAGGCTCGTGCGGCCCACGCCCGCGATGAGGGCGAGCAGCGCACCGAGGCTGGCCAGCGCCGCGGCGATGGTGACGACGGCACCGGCGCGACCGGTCGAGCCCTCTCCCGGCACGGCAGCATCGATGACCTCGCGTAGCGGTGCCGTGGTCCCGGCCAGACCGGCGGGCCCCAACGCATGCAGGAGGGACAGCGCCAGCAGCACGTAGAGCACGAGCGTGAACCCGAGGGCGCCGAAGATCGCCGCAGGGATGTTCCGGCCCGGGTTCCGGACCTCCTCGCCCATGGTGGCGATGCGCGCGTACCCGGCGAACGCGAAGAACAGCAGGGCTGCGGCCTGCAGGACGCCCCCGACGCCCGCGGGCCCGGACGCACCCTGGTCCGCGACCGCGGGGGAGTCGAACGCCACGACGATCACGAACGCGAGGACGGGCACCACGATCGAGACGATCACGCGCGTCGCGAGAGCGGTGCGGGTCACCCCGAAGAGGTTGACGACCGTCAACCCGACGACGGCGGCCACCGCGGCGGCCTTCGCGGCACCGGGCGCGGCGTAGACCCCGAACGTGAGGGCCATGGCTGCGCAGGACGCCAGCTTGCCGGTGACGAACCCCCAGCCGGCGAGGAACCCGGGCCAGTGACCGAGCTGCTCGCGCCCGTACACGTAGGTGCCGCCGCTGGAGGGATACCGGACGGCGAGGGACGCCGTCGCCGCCGCGTTGCAGTAGGCGACGAAACCGGCGATCACGACGGCGAGGGGCAGCAGCCCACCGGCGGCGGCGGCGGCCGGGGCGAAGACCACGAACGCGCCCGCGCCGATCATGGCGCCGACCCCGACGGTCGTGGCGTCGAAGCCGCCCATCGCTCGCCGCAGTGCCGGTTGCTGCGCCATGGCGCTCCTCGAGGTAGGGCCCGGATGGGGCTGAGGTCGGAATCGGGACAGGACCGGGCGAGCGCGGCAGGCCGCTGGTCGCCTGTCCGGGCGGTCGAACCGGGACCGGTAATGTTGATGGCGTTCAAGCCAACTCTAGGCAGGTGCTTCCGGAGCCTGCGACTCATCTGACACATCTGTGGGAAGGAATGCTGTGCTCCGCACGCATGAACTCGGCTCCCTTCGGCCCGAGCACGTAGGACAAACGGTCACGCTGGCAGGGTGGGTGGCCCGCCGCCGAGACCACGGCGGGGTTGCGTTCCTCGACCTCCGTGACGCGTCCGGCGTCGCCCAGGTCGTGGTGCGGGAGGAGGACGTGTTCTCCAGCCTGCGCAACGAGTACGTCCTGCAGATCGTCGGCGCCGTGCACCAGCGCCCCGAGGGCAACGAGAACCCCGCCCTCGCCACGGGTGCCATCGAGGTCATCGCCGATACCGTCACGATCCTCAACACCTCGGACCCGCTGCCGTTCCAGATCGACGAGCACGTCGAGGTCGGCGAGGAGGCGCGCCTGCGCCACCGCTACCTCGACCTCCGCCGTCCCGGCCCCCAGGCCAACCTGCGCCTGCGCTCCGAGGCGAGCCGGGTGGCACGCGAGCTGCTCCACAAGGACGGCTTCGTGGAGATCGAGACGCCCACCCTGACGCGCTCCACACCCGAGGGTGCCCGCGACTTCCTGGTCCCGGCGCGGCTCGCCCCGGGCTCCTGGTACGCCCTGCCGCAGTCGCCGCAGCTCTTCAAGCAGCTCCTGCAGGTGGGCGGCTTCGAGAAGTACTACCAGCTCGCCCGCTGCTACCGCGACGAGGACTTCCGCGCCGACCGGCAGCCCGAGTTCACGCAGCTCGACATCGAGGCGAGCTTCGTGGAGGAGGACGACATCATCGCCCTCGGCGAGCAGCTGGTCTCCGCGCTGTGGAAGCTCATCGACGTCGAGATCCCCCTGCCCATCCGCCGCATGACCTACGCGGACGCCATGGCGAAGTACGGCTCGGACAAGCCCGACCTCCGCTTCGGGCTCGAGCTCACCGAGCTCACCGAGTTCTTCAAGGACACCGGGTTCGGCGTCTTCAAGGCGCCCTACGTCGGCGCCGTCGTCATGCCGGGCGGCGCCTCGCAGCCGCGCCGCCAGCTCGACGCCTGGCAGGAATGGGCCAAGCAGCGCGGAGCCAAGGGCCTCGCCTACGTCCTGATCGACGACGACGGCAGCCTGCGCGGACCCGTGGCCAAGAACCTGACGGACACCGAGCGGGAGGGCCTGGCCGCCGCGACCGGTGCGAACCCGGGCGACTGCATCTTCTTCGCGGCAGGTGACCACGCGTCCTCACGCGCCATCCTCGGCGCGGCCCGCGTCGAGATCGGACGGCGCACGGGCCTCGTCAAGGAGGGCGACTGGGCCTTCGTATGGGTGGTCGATGCTCCCATGTTCGAGCCGGCGTCCGCCGCGGTGGCGGCCGGCGACGTCGCGGTCGGCGGTGGCGCGTGGACGGCCGTGCACCACGCCTTCACGTCCCCGAAGCCCGAGTTCCTCGACAGCTTCGACACCGACCCCGAGAACGCCCTGGCTTACGCCTACGACATCGTCTGCAACGGCAACGAGCTCGGTGGTGGATCCATCCGCATCCATCAGCGGGACGTCCAGGAGCGCGTCTTCGCCGTCATGGGCCTCGGCGCCGAGGAGGCCCAGGAGAAGTTCGGCTTCCTGCTCGAGGGCTTCAAGTACGGGGCGCCTCCCCACGGCGGGATCGCGCTCGGCTGGGACCGCGTGGTCTCCCTGCTCGCGGGGACGGACTCGATCCGCGACGTCATCGCCTTCCCGAAGTCCGGCGGCGGCTACGACCCGCTGACGGCCGCGCCCGCGCCCATCACACCCCAGCAGCGCAAGGAGGCCGGCGTCGACGCGAAGCCGAAGGCCGACGGCGCCCCGAGGACCGAGGGCTGACCGGCCCTTCCACCCGGCAGTACGCAGGGACGGCGGGCGCGGAGCAACCGCGCCCGCCCTCGAAGGGCGGGACACCCCAGGGTGTCCCGCCCTTCGGGCGTCGTCCGGCGCGTATCGCTCTCGGACGAATTGTGACCTCCGGGCGGCGTGTGCCTGTGCCCTGTGAAATAATCGGCCCAGTACGTGCTCCGGGGTCGGTGTAAGTCCGAACCGGCGGTGATAGTCCGCGACCCGCCTGATGTTCCGCACCCGCGGAGCAGGGGCGGTTGAGCCGGTGGAATTCCGGGACCGACAGTCAAAGTCTGGATGGGAGAAGCACGAACAGCAGGGGTCCGCCGCTGCCCTCCGTCGGGCTGCGGTCCCGTCGTGGTACCACAGCGGCAGGGCATCCCTCCTCCTGCCATTTCCCGGAGCCGTCGTATCGGCAAAGGAACGGCATGGACTTTCTGCAGTGGCTCTTCGAGGCCCGCATCCCCGTTGGCAACGGCTCCCTCCTGCTCCGCGAAGTGGTGGGCAACGTCTTCGGCCTGCTCAGCGCCCTGGGCGGCATGCGCCGCCGCGTCTGGGCCTGGCCGGTCGGCATCATCGGCAACCTCCTGCTCCTGACCGTGTTCCTCGGGTCCCTGTTCGGCGCCGCGAGCGCCGCCAACCTGCTGGGGCAGGCCGGGCGCCAGGTCATGTTCATCGCCGTCTCCGTCTACGGGTGGCAGCAGTGGCGGGCGAGCCGCCGGCAGGGCGGACAGGCCGTGACGCCGCAGTGGGCCGGCAGGCGGGCGCGGATCGGCATGGTCGGGTTCATGGTCATCGGCACCCTGGCCCTGACCCCGCTGTTCCGCGTGCTCGGCTCCTACGAGCCGGTGTGGGCCGATGCCTGGACCTTCGTCGGGTCGCTGCTCGCAACCTACGGCATGGCGAAGGGCTGGGTGGAGTTCTGGCTCGTCTGGGTAGCCGTCGACGTCGTGGGCGTGCCGCTGCTCTTCAGCGCCGGTTACTACGCCAGCGCCTTCATGTACGTGTTCTACGGTGGGTTCACGCTCGTCGGCTTCTTCATCTGGGCGCGCGCCCAGCGCACCGCGAAGCCCAGCATCGAGACGCTGCTGCCGGATCCGACGCTGCGCTGACCGTCCGATCGGCAGCCGCCGTCGTCCACTGCCCGGCGCCCGGACCCCGGGGGGCCGCGGACGCAGCACCCCTCAGCGCCCGAGGACGGCGGCAGCCGGAGGCGTCCGTCACACCGTCCGATCCGCGTGACCGTACGGCTCCGCCGAGCCGATAGCCTAGGGAGCGTGAAAACCTTTGAATCCCTGTTCGAGGAACTCAGCGCGAAGGCCGCCGAACGCCCTGCCGGCTCGCGGACCGTCGCCGAGCTCGACTCCGGCGTGCACGGCATCGGCAAGAAGGTCGTCGAGGAGGCCGCCGAGGTCTGGATGGCCGCCGAGTACGAATCCACCGAGGACGCCGCGGAGGAGATCTCCCAGCTGCTCTACCACCTGCAGGTGCTCATGCTCGCGAAGGGTCTCACGCTGGAGGACGTCTACAAGCATCTGTAGCCGCGCCGGCGCATCCCGCCCGCGGCTCCAGCCCGCCACCTCCTCCTCCACCGAAAGACTCCCATGCTCCGTGTAGCAGTCCCCAACAAGGGCGCCCTCTCCGAGGCCGCCTCGTCCATGCTCGCCGAAGCCGGCTACCGCCAGCGCCGCGACTCCCGCGAACTCGTGCTCGTCGATCCCGAGAACGAGATCGAGTTCTTCTTCCTCCGTCCCCGCGACATCGCGGTGTACGTCGGGTCGGGCACGCTCGACGTCGGCATCACCGGCCGTGACCTCTTCCTCGATGCGCAGGTGAAGGCCGAGGAGCTCCTGCAGCTCGGGTTCGGCGCCTCCACGTTCCGCTTCGCCGGACCCGTGGGCGACTTCACCGCCGTCGAGCAGCTCGAGGGCAGGCGCCTTGCGACCAGCTACGAGGGACTCCTCAGGGACTACCTCGCCGAGCGTGGCATCAGCGCCGACGTCGTCCGGCTCGACGGCGCTGTAGAGTCCTCGGTGCGACTGGGCGTCGCCGACGCGATCGCCGACGTCGTCGAGACCGGCAGCACCCTGCGCGCCGCGGGCATGGAGATCTTCGGTGAGCCGATCCTCCAGAGCGAGGCCGTGCTGATCGGCCGGGCCGGCGTCGAGGCGCCCGCAGGCCTCGACGTGCTGCTGCGCCGCCTGCAGGGCGTCCTCGTGGCACGCCAGTACGTGATGATGGACTACGACATCCGCACGAACCTCGTCGACGAGGCCGCGGCCCTGACGCCGGGGCTCGAGTCGCCGACGATCTCCCCGCTGCGCGACTCCGAGTGGGTCGCGGTCCGCGTGATGGTCAAGCGCACCAAGACCAATCGCATCATGGACGAGCTGTACGAGCTCGGCGCGCGCGCCATCCTCGTCAGCACCATCCACGCCTGCAGGATCTAGGACCGGCCATGACCGTCGCGATCCGCGTCATCCCGTGCCTGGACGTCGACGCCGGGCGCGTCGTCAAGGGCGTCAACTTCGCCGACCTGCGCGACGCCGGCGATCCGGTGGAGCTCGCGCACCGCTACGACCGTGCCGGCGCCGACGAACTGACCTTCCTCGACGTCACCGCGTCCTCCGGCAACCGCGAGACCACCTTCGACGTCGTCGCTCGCACCGCTGAGGAGGTCTTCATCCCGCTGACGGTGGGCGGGGGAGTGCGCGAGGTCTCCGACGTCGACCGTCTCCTGCGCTACGGCGCGGACAAGGCGTCCATCAACACCGCCGCCGTGGCGCGGCCGTCCGTCATCGACGAGATCACCGGGCACTTCGGGGCCCAGGTGCTCGTGCTCTCCCTCGACGCGCGCCGTACGCGCGATGACAGCACGCCGTCGGGGTTCGAGGTCACCACGTACGGGGGACGCAAGGGGACGGGGATCGACGCGGTGGCCTGGGCGAAGGAGGCCGCGGACCGGGGCGTGGGGGAGATCCTGCTCAACTCGATCGACGCAGACGGCACCAAGGAGGGCTTCGACCTCGAGCTCATCCGGGCCGTCCGTGCTGCCGTGGGTGTGCCGCTGATCGCCTCCGGGGGAGCGGGCAAGCCGGAGCACTTCCCTCCCGCGGTGCAGGCCGGCGCCGATGCCGTGCTCGCCGCGTCGGTGTTCCACTTCGGTCCTACGGACGCCATCGCCCAGGTCAAGGCCGCCATCCGCGACGCAGGGTTCCCCGTCCGGTAGGTCCCTCCGGCCGGCTGGGGCGCCCGGCGCAGCAGCTCAGAGCCGCTGCGGCGTTCCCACCGGTCATTCCGTGCGGATCGAGAAGGACCTCAGAGGCCGATGTCGGCGCTCTCGAGCAGGGCGACGGCGTCGGGCTGGCCCTCGAAGGTGACCAGGGCCTGCCGGCGCCGACCGTGGGCGTGCATCAGCAGCTCGCCGGGATCGCCGACGATCGCCACGGAGACCGGTGCGCGCTTGGCGACGTGCCGCGGCCCCTCCGGCCGCACCAGCACGACGCCGAGATCCACCCCGCGGTAGAGGATGGCTGCGCGCTTGACGAGTTCCTCCCACAGGGCGTCGGCGTAGTCCTCGTCGAGTGCCCGGGGCGCCCATCGGGTGGTGGCGCGGCGGACGTCCTCGGTGTGCACGAAGTACTCGATGAGGTTGGCGCTCCTGTCGATCGAGTTGATGCGCATCGGCGAGAGCGCGGACGGTCCGGCCAGGAAGCGGTTCACCAGCGCCTCGTACCCGGCGGGAGATGCCGCACGCTCGGCGGTCTCCCGGATGGCACGTTCGGTCACGGACGCGAACCTCCGCACGACCATCCCCACGCCGAGCGTCGGCTTGTGCTCCCGCAGGTAGAGGTGCGCGGCGAGATCGCGGGTCTGCCACCCCTCGCACAGCGTAGGGGCGTCTGGGCCGGCCGCCAGGAGCGTCTCGGCCAGGACTTCGCGGGACGGGGTCACGTAGTGCATCACTGCTGAAAATAGCATGCTGCGCGCAGGCGGCGGCAGGTCAGGACGCGAGTCGGCGCGACCGCACTAGAATCGAGGTGATGCCTTCCTCCACAACGTCCCCGCACGAGTCCGAAACCGCTGCCCGGCTGCCCGGCGAGGAGCGTGCCGCTCTCGATCCGGCGATCGCCGAAGCCCTCAAGAAGGACGACGCCGGCCTCGTCGCCGCCGTCGTCCAGCAGTACGACACGCTGGAGGTGCTCATGCTCGGCTGGATGGACGAGGAGGCCCTCCGGCGCACCCTCACCAGCGGCCGTGTCACCTTCTATTCGCGGTCCCGCGCGGAGTACTGGCGCAAGGGAGACACCTCCGGTCACCGGCAGTGGGTCCGGAGCGTGGCCCTGGACTGCGACGGCGACGCCCTGCTGGTCACCGTCGACCAGGAAGGCGCGGCGTGCCACACCGGCACCAGGACCTGCTTCGACGGGCGCGCCCTGCCCGCCGTGACCGCCGACCGTCCCGCCCCGGAAGGATCCTGACCCGATGCAGCAGCTGGGTACCATCAGCCCCACCCTCGAGGAGTTCCGCGCGTTGGCCGAGGCGCGCCGCGTGGTGCCCGTGCACCTGAAGGTCCTGGCGGACGCTCACACGCCGATCGGCATCTATCGCAAGCTCGCAGCCGGGCAGCCGGGCACGTTCCTCATGGAATCGGCGGCGGTCGGCGGCGTCTGGTCGCGTTACTCCTTCATCGGGTCGCAGTCCCGCGCCACCCTCACCACGCGCGACGGCCAGGCGCACTGGCTGGGCGAACCGCCCGCCGGCGTGCCCGTGGGCGGCGACCCGGTGGAGGCCCTGCGCCTCACGGTGGAGGCGCTGCGCACCGAACGGTTCCGGGACCTCCCTCCCTTCACCTCCGGCATGGTCGGTTTCGTCGGCTGGGAGGCCGTCCGGCACTGGGAGCGGCTCACGAGCCCGCCCGAGGACGACCTCCTGTTGCCCGAGCTCGCGATGTGCCTCGTCTCGGACCTCGCCATCCACGACAACTCGGAGGGTTCGCTCACGCTGGTCGCCAACGCCATCAACTTCGACGGCACCGACGAGCGCGTCGACGAGGCGTGGCACGACGCCGTCGCGCGTGTCCGTGCGATGCTCGCCAAGCTCGTGGCGCCCGCCGAGCTCGCGGTGTCGGTGATGGCCGGGGACGCCCCGACGGCCGACCAGTCCATGGACCGCGTCCGCGAGTCCTGGTTCGAGCCCGACTACCTGAGGGCCATCGAGCGCGGCAAGCGTGCGATCGTCGACGGCGACGTCTTCCAGGTGGTGATCAGCCGACGCTTCGAGATCGAGTGCGATGCCTCCGCCCTGGACGTGTACCGGATCCTGCGCACCACCAACCCGAGCCCCTACATGTATCTCTTCAGCCTCGAGGACGCCGACGGTCGGGGCTACTCGATCGTGGGCAGCTCGCCGGAAGCCCTTGTGACGGTCACGGGCGACGAGGTCATCACGCATCCCATCGCCGGTTCGCGGCCCCGGGGGAGGACCACCGAGGAGGACCGCGACCTCGCCGTCGAGCTCCGCGCGGACACGAAGGAGAAGGCGGAGCACCTGATGCTCGTCGACCTGGCCCGCAACGACCTCTCCAAGGTCTGCCTGCCCGGCAGCGTGGACGTCACCCAGTTCATGGAGGTGGAGAAGTTCAGCCACATCATGCACCTGGTGTCGACCGTGGTCGGGCGGCTCTCGCCGGCGAAGAGCGCGTACGACGTCCTCGCCGCGACCTTCCCCGCGGGGACCCTCTCCGGTGCCCCCAAGCCCCGGGCCCTGCGCCTCATCGACGAGGTGGAACCGCACCGGCGCGGGATCTACGGCGGCGTGGTCGGCTACCTCGACTTCGCCGGCGACATGGACATGGCCATCGCCATCCGCTCGGCCCTGCTGCGGGACGGCAAGGCCTACGTGCAGTCCGGCGGTGGTATCGTCGCCGACTCCGTGCTGGAAGCGGAGGCCATCGAGACGGTCAACAAGGCCGCAGCGCCCCTGCGCGCCGCGCTGACGGCGGCCGGGCTGCGGCCGGCGACGGCGGACGGCGTCGACGCCACGGCGGCGGACGCCCCGCTGGACGGAGCCACACCGACGGCGCAGGGCACCCAGCCCGCCACGGCGGACGTGCCGTGAGCACGGTCGGCACCGCGGGGCACCCGGACCGCGGCCGCTCCACCCGGCGCGGCATCGTGGTCCTCGGCATCGTGGTCATAGCGCTCCTGGCGTTCGGCTCGACGACGCAGACCTGGCTCACGGTGCGCCTGCCCCAGGACGCCGTCCAGACACCCGACCTCACCATCCCCGGCAGCGACGCGGCGACCCCCGTCACGGCGTTCGCGCTCGTCGCACTGGCCGCGGCCCTCGCCGTCTCGATCGCGGGGCGCGTGGCCCGCTGGGTCGTCGCGGTGATCCTCGTGCTGTCCGGCATCGGGATCACGTTGTCCAGCCTGACGGTCGCCCTCGATCCGTCCGCCGCCGCGGAGCCTGCCATCGGCGCGGCCATCGGGGTCAGCGGCGACGCGGGAGCCGAGGTGACCGGCAGCGCGATGCCGTGGCTCGCCGTCGCCTCCGGCGTCCTGCTGGTCCTGGCCGCGGCGTGGGTGATCCTCGCCGGCCGGACGTGGGGCGTCAACAGGCGGTACGACGCCGGGGCGTCACGCGCGGTCCACCCGCCCCCGGGCAGCGGCCAACCCGGCGCCCCGCTGCCGTCGACCGGAGACGTGGCCCCCGGCGTCGTGCCGGACGGGCCTGAAGGCATCGACGGACCCGATGCAGCAACCACGGATGCGCCGACGGGCGATGCCGGGACCTCCGATGCTGCTGAGCAGGACCGCAGTGGAGCGGATGGTGCGGGGCCCTGGGATCCCGGACAGCCCTCGAAGCGCGGAGCCAGGGCGAGCAGTCACGCCGATGAGATCGACAGCTGGGACGAGCTCTCGCGCGGCAACGACCCCACGCGCTGACGCGCAGGCCGTCGTCGATCGACACCCGCAGTGTCGCGCTCGATGGGACGGCCGGGCATCCCTCGTCGGCATCCGCAGGGGACTTCCGGCATCCGCAGGGGAGATCCGGAGGAGCAACGCGGTGGACGCCTCGACGATCGGACGTCAGCCCACCCGGCGGTAGCGGACGTGGGTGGCCAGTGACGAGTGCAGCACCTCGACCGGCTGGAATCCGAACTCTCCCGTGCCGTCGAATATCCGCTCGCCGGAGCCGAGCAGAACGGGCGCGATGTCGAGCGTGAGTTCGTCGACGACCCCGGCCGCGAGGGCCTGCCGAACGGTGGAGGCGCCGCCGGCGATGTCCACGCCGTTCCCGCCGGCCGCTGCCCGGGCCTGTGCGAAGGCGGCGTCGAAACCGTCGGTGACGAAGTGGAAGGTCGTTCCGCCCGCCATCTCGACCGGCTGCCGCGCGTGGTGGGTGAGCACGAATACGGGCGCATGGTACGGCGGTTCGGGCCCCCACCAGCCGAGCCAGTGGTCGTCCCACTCGCCGCGGATCGGTCCGAACATGTTGCGGCCCATGACGTACGCGCCGCGCGGCCGCATCAGCCAGCTGCCCGCGATCGCGTCGGCCTCGTTGGCGCGCCCGTCGCCGAGGTGCCACAAGTGCAGCTCCATGCCCCGCCGGCCGAGCGGGTGGTCGCGGCTCTGATCCGGCCCGGCCACGAAACCGTCGAGCGAGATCGACATGTGGCAGGTGGTGTCCGGCATGCGCAATCCCTTCGACGGTGCCCGTGACGGGCAAGCGGTCGCCCGCACTCTACCGGGGAGCGGTTGCCCCCGGGAAGAAGTGACCCGGCCTGCTGACGTGCCGGCCGTCAGCTCGGCCGGTCGCGCTTCGGACGATAGGTCCGCCCGAAGCTGCGTTCCGCGCCCTCATAGGTCTGCACGAGCTCCCAGTCGTAGCGGCGCCCGCCGGGTACGTCGAAGATGCGGGTACCGTCCCCGAGGAAGACCGGGGCGACGAAGACCTGCAGCTCGTCGATGAGGTCGTGCTCGAGGGCCTGCCGTGCGATGTCGGCACTGATGATCTGGATGTCCCCGCCGCCGGCGATGGCGCGGGCGCGCTCCACCGCCTCCACGATGCCGCAGTCCAGCGCGATGATCGACGGATCGTCGGCGATCTCCTGCGGGCGGTGCGTGAGGATGAACTCGGTTCCCGACCAGGCGCCGCCGTATGCCTCCGCGGTCATCTCGTCCCGCTCGTCCCGCTGGGCGCGAGCGGCGTCGTACCCGGCCCTGCCGGCGATGATGACCGAGACCTCACCCGCCAGGCGTTCGGTCAGCCCGTCCGCCACCGGTTCCCCGGCGGCAAGCCAGCTCATGTCATGGCCGGGTGCGGCGATGAACCCGTCGATGGAACACGTGAATCCCCAAGCGACCTTGCCCATGATCGTCCTCACTCCGTCGGAAGCGGATGCCCTGACGCTGGATGGTACGCGACGTGCAGCCGGAAGGGGACAGGGGACCATCGGTGCTGCCGCCCGACCGCGCGAGCACCGGTCCCGGCCCGGCGTCCCGCATTCCGCCGCGCCGACCTGTAGATGGCAGAATGGAACGAGACCCGTTCGAAGGAGATTTCCCATGGCATCCGAGACCCGCAACACCCCCGCCAACCACGCCCAGATGGGCGACGAGACGATCGGTCACGGCAACAGCCCTGCAGCCTGGACCTGCGTGCTGATCATGCTGGCCGGTGCGGCCGTGGCCTCGTTCGCGTTCATCCTGGCCAGCACGGAGGGCAACAAGGACTTCGGGACCGTACTGTTCTGGGCCGGGATCGGCGTCATGTTCGTGGGACTGATCGTCGGATTCATCCTGCGCAAGATCGGCTACGGCGTGGGTGGATCCAAGCTCAAGAAGAACGCGCACTAGATGACCGTCCTCGACGAGATCATCGAAGGCGTCCGCGAGGATCTCGCGGAGCGCCGCCGTGTCCGGCCGCTCGAGGACGTGCGCGCGGCGGCCCTCGGGTCCCGCCCGCCCATCGATGCCTTCGAGGCGCTCGGTGCGGGCCAGGGGGGCTCGCTGGCCGTCATCGCGGAGGTGAAGCGCAGCAGCCCGTCCAAGGGCGCACTGGCGGACATCCCCGATCCCGCAGCTCTTGCCGCGTCCTACGAGCGGGGTGGCGCGGCGGTCATCTCCGTGCTGACCGAGGAGCGGCGCTTCGGTGGTTCGCTCGCCGACCTCGACGCCGTGCGGGACGCGGTGGACATCCCCGTGCTGCGCAAGGATTTCACGGTGGACGAGTACCAGATCTGGGAGGCACGCGCCCACGGCGCCGACGTCGTCCTCCTGATCGTCGCCGCGCTCACGGACGAGCAACTCGCCGCGTTCCTCGCGCTGACACACCAACTCGGGATGAACGCGATCGTCGAGACGCACACGGAGGACGAGGTGCGCCGCGCTGTCGCCGCCGGGGCCTCCATCATCGGCGTGAACGTCCGTAACCTGAAGACGCTGGAGATCGACCGCGGAGTGTTCGCCCGGCTGGCGCACCTCGTCCCGTCCGGGACGGTCGTCATCGCCGAGTCGGGAGTGCGTGACGCCGGTGATGTCGGTGACTACGCCGGCAGCGGTGCTCACGCCGTCCTCGTGGGGGAGGCGCTCGTGCGCCACAACGACCCCGCGGCGACGATCGACGCCTTCCGGCAGGCAGGCCGTGCGGCCCGGACCGCCGGCGCGGGGGCGCGAGGCTGAGACGGACCTCCCTCGGCGCCGCGGCGCAGAACCGGGGCGGACAGGCGCCACGAGCGCAGCGAACAGCAGCAAGGACCGGCAGCCACCGGTTCGAGAGGACACCGGACGGCACCCCCGTCCGGGCCAGGACCAACAGGACAGGAACGCTGAAGCCATGACCGACATGCACCAGGGCACGGGCCTCCCCGGCACGGACGCCGGAGTAGCAGACGGAGCCGACGCCGGAACGGCGCAAGGCATCGACGCCGGGACGGCCGAGGCCTTCCTCAGCCACGACGAGAGCCTCCGCCACGCCCCGGGTCCCTACTTCGGCGCGTATGGCGGCCGATGGATGCCTGAATCCCTGATCGCGGCCCTCGACGAACTGCAGGACACCTTCGACAAGGCGAAGGCCGACCCCGAGTTCACCGCGCAGGTCACGGACCTGAACCGGAACTATGCCGGCCGGCCATCCCTGCTCACCGAGGCGCAGCGGTTCGCCGAGCACTGCGGCGGCGTCCGCGTGTTCCTCAAGCGCGAGGACCTCAACCACACAGGCTCCCACAAGATCAACAACGTGCTGGGCCAGGCCCTGCTCGCCAAGCGCATGGGCAAGACCCGTGTCATCGCCGAGACCGGCGCCGGCCAGCACGGCGTGGCGAGTGCGACGGCCGCGGCCCTTCTCGGCCTCGAGTGCGTGGTGTACATGGGCGCCGAGGACACGCGCCGCCAGGCCCTCAACGTCGCGCGCATGCAGCTGCTCGGTGCCACGGTGGTCCCCGTCACCAACGGCTCGCAGACCCTCAAGGACGCGATCAACGACGCCCTGCGCGACTGGGTGGCGAACGTGGAGACCACGCACTACCTCCTCGGCACGGCGGCGGGAGCCCATCCCTTCCCTGCGATGGTGCGGTACTTCCACGAGGTCATCGGCGAGGAGGCACGCGAGCAGATCCTCGAGCAGACCGGCCGGCTTCCCGACGCCGTCTGCGCCTGTGTGGGTGGGGGCTCCAACGCCATCGGCCTCTTCCACGGCTTCCTCGACGACCGCGGCGTGGCCCTCCACGGCTTCGAGGCCGGCGGCGACGGCGTCGAAAGCGGGCGGCACGCCGCCACCATCACGCTGGGGCGTCCCGGTGTGCTGCACGGTGCCCGGTCCTACCTCATGCAGGACGAGGACGGTCAGACGATGGAGTCGCACTCCATCTCCGCGGGCCTGGACTACCCCGGGGTGGGCCCCGAACACGCCCACCTGGCCGACATCGGCCGGGCGAACTACGAGCCGATCACCGACGCCGAGGCGATGGAGGCCTTCCAGCTCCTGAGTCGGACCGAGGGCATCATCCCCGCCATCGAGACCGCGCACGCGCTCGCCGGTGCGATGAAGGTCGGCCGGCGCCTCGCTGCGGGCCTCGGCCCGGAGGAGCGGCCGTCGGACCGGATCATCATCGTGAACCTCTCGGGCCGCGGCGACAAGGACGTGGCGACCGCCGCGGGCTACTTCGACCTCCTGCCGGACGACAGCGCCGAGCAGGAGATCGCCGAGGAGGGTGAGCAGTTGTGACCACGCATCCAGCAGACCGACCGGGCCGGGTTCTCGGCGGGTCGCGGGCCGCGGCTGCTATCGAGAAAGCCCGCAGCGAGGGCCGCGCGGCCCTCATCGGCTATCTTCCAGGGGGCTTCCCCGATGTACAGACCAGCATCGACGCCGGCATCGCCATGGCGAGCAACGGCATGGACCTCATCGAGATCGGCATCCCCTACTCGGATCCCGTCATGGACGGGCAGGTCATCCAGGAGGCCACCGTCGAGGCGCTGGCCAACGGCTTCACGGTGCCCCGCATCTTCGACGTCGTCGAGGGCATCACGCGTGAGACCGACGCCGCCGTCCTGGTGATGACCTACTGGAACCCCGTGATGCGGATGGGCGTCCGCGCCTTCGCCGAGCGCCTCGTCGCCGCCGGCGGTGCCGGGCTCATCACACCGGACCTCATCCCCGACGAAGCCGCGGAGTGGCTCGAGATCTCCGAGGAGCTGGGCCTGGACCGTGTGTTCCTCGTGGCTCCCTCCACGTCACCGCAGCGCATGCAGAACACGGTCGACGCGAGCAGGGGCTTCGTCTATGCCGTCTCGGTCATGGGCGTGACCGGTGCCCGGACCTCCGTCGGTGCCGCCGCGCGCGCCGTGGTCGACGCCGCACATGGAGCCGGCGCCGAGCGTGTCTGCGTGGGACTGGGAGTCTCCTCGTCCGCCCAGGTCCGGGAGATCGGTGCCTATGCCGACGGCGTGATCGTGGGGACGGCCCTCGTGGCGGCCCTGCGGGACGGCGGCGTGGACGCCGTCGCGGAGCTCGCACGCGAGCTGAGCACCGGCGCGGCGAAGACACCGGCGGGAGGGTCGGCGTGATCGCGGGAACGAGCGCCGTGGGCGTCGCGGCGTCGATCCCGAGTCCCCCCGCGGAGTGGGCGAGCTTCGCCCTCGGTCCGGTCACCATCCACGCCTATGCGCTCTGCATCCTGGCCGGCATCCTCCTGGCCCTCGTCCTGACGCAGAAGCGCTTCGTCGGCTTCGGCGGCCATGCGGACGCCGTGTGGGACATCGCGATCTGGGCCATCCCGTTCGGCATCATCGGCGGGCGGCTCTACCATGTGTTCTCCTCGCCCGACGCCTACTTCGGTCCCGAGGGGGATCTCGCCCGGATCCCGCAGATCTGGCAGGGCGGACTCGGCATCTGGGGTGCCATCGCCCTGGGTGCCGTCGGCGCATGGATCGGAGCCCGACGCGCCGGTGTGAAGCTGTCCGCCTTCGCCGACGCCGCAGCACCGGGCGTGCTCCTCGCACAGGCCGTCGGCCGGCTCGGCAACTGGTTCAACCAGGAGCTCTTCGGCGCGCCCACCACCCTGCCCTGGGGCCTCCAGATCGACGCCGACAACGTCAACTTCCCCGCCGACCAGGCGCCCGGCACCCTGTTCCACCCGACCTTCCTCTACGAGCTGCTGTGGAACCTCGCCGGCGTGGCGCTGCTGCTGCTGCTCGCCCGGAAGTTCAGGCTCCGTGGCGGACGCATGTTCTGGCTGTACGCGGCCTACTACACGCTCGGGCGCGTCTGGATCGAGACGCTCCGCATCGACGACGCGGAGATGGTCACCCTCTTCGGTGTCACGCAGCGGCTCAACGTCTGGACGAGCATCGCCGTCTTCCTCGTCTCCCTGGCGATCCTCGTCCACCTGTCCCTCCGGCGTGACCGTGTCGAGGAGACGTCCGTCTACCTCCCCGGGCGCGAACCGAAGGGCGCAGCGGATGCAGGCACCGTCACAGCTGGCTCGAGCGACACCCCGGCCGCGGGCGAGCAGGACACCGAGAGCGGTGCGGCGGAAGAGACGTCCGCGGGCACCGCCACAGGTATGGGGACGGACGACGACGCCGCTCCGGGGATGGCCGACGGGACGGGCCCGCGGAGCGCCACCCATAACGCTTCAGCCACAGGTAGCCACGCCGCGGACACGGCGCAGAGGGCGCGGAACGACCGTGGTAATCTTTCCGAAACAACGGCTCCTGAGTAACCCTCCGTGCTGCTGAGGGTTCCGCTGACGCGGCGCCCTCAGGAACCGGTTCCCGTAGTCTGTCCCTGGGCCACCGCCCTTGAAGGACGCAACACCACACCGGCGTGGACCATCGGTGCGACGGCCGGATCACCTTCTGAGCCCGCACCGCGACCGCCCCTGACCCGGCGCGGCACAAGTGCAGTGGCGAACCGCCAGAAGTGCCGGCAGCGCCGGCGCCGGTGGAACGCACAAGACCGACAGACGGTGCCGCTCTTCGAGCAGCGGTGACCGCGGGGCCAAAGGCTGTCCCCTCCCGACGCTCCATCATGGGGGAAGGATCCTTATCTGATGACTGCTGTGACCCCAGAAATGCCGACCGGGGAGAACCCGGGAACGACGCCGTCCACGGACGAGTCCGTGGAGTCTCCCTTCCGGCGCTTCGCCGCCGTCCCTGACGCCACCGGCCTGTACGACCCGGAGAACGAGAAGGACGCGTGCGGTCTCGCCGTCATCGCGACCCTCCGCGGTGAACCCGGGCACGATATCGTCGACGCCGCGCTGACGGCGCTCCGGAACCTCGAGCACCGTGGTGCCGTGGGCGCGGACGAAGGCACCGGAGACGGTGCCGGCCTCCTGACACAGGTCCCCGACGAGTTCTTCCGCGCCGTCGTCGACTTCCCGCTGCCGGCCGCCGGCTCCTACGTCGTGGGAACGGCGTTCCTCCCGGCCGAGGCGAAGGGGGAGGAGACGGCCCGCGCCGGCCTCGAGTCCATCGC
The DNA here is from genome assembly GCF_054510925.1 of Arthrobacter sp. MDT2-16. NCBI lineage: Bacteria > Bacillati > Actinomycetota > Actinomycetes > Micrococcales > Micrococcaceae > Arthrobacter > Arthrobacter sp. MDT2-16. The sequence continues at coordinate 49,409 of NZ_JBTNDP010000005.1, read as the reverse complement.
CGAGGCGGAGGGCCTGGACGTGCTCGGCTGGCGCGTGGTCCCCGTCGAGGCCGACCTCGTCGGCGCCATGGCCCGTGCCTGCATGCCGCACTTCGTGCAGCTCTTCCTCGCGCCCGCCGACGGCGATGCCTCCGACCTCGACGCCAAGGCTTTCCGGGTCCGCAAGCGCGCGCAGAACAAGTTCGGGGTCTACTTCCCGTCGCTGTCGTCGAAGACGATCGTCTACAAGGGCATGGTCACCACGGCGCAGCTCGAGCCGTTCTACCCGGACCTCTCCGACGAGCGCTTCAAGACCAAGCTCGGGATCGTGCACTCGCGTTTCTCGACCAACACGTTCCCGTCCTGGCCCCTCGCGCAGCCGTTCCGGACCATCGCGCACAACGGCGAGATCAACACCGTCAAGGGCAACCGAAACTGGATGCGGGCGCGGCAGTCGCAGCTGTCCCACCCGCTGCTCGGGGACGCCCCGGAGGAGCTCTACCCCATCTGCACGCCGGGGGCCTCGGACTCGGCGTCCTTCGACGAGGTCGCCGAACTGCTGACGCTCTCCGGGCGCCCGATCACGCACGCGATCATGATGATGATCCCCGAGGCGTGGGAGAACCACGCCACCATGGATCCCGCCCGCCGCGCCTTCTACCAGTACCACTCGATGCTCATGGAGCCGTGGGACGGACCGGCCGCGGTGTCCTTCACCGACGGGCGGCTCGTCGGCGCCGTCCTGGACCGCAACGGACTGCGTCCGGCCCGCTACTGGGTCACCGAGGACGGCCTCGTGATCCTCGCCTCCGAGGTGGGCGTGCTGGACGTCGAGCCCTCCCGCGTTGTCCGTAAGGGCCGCGTCTCGCCGGGCAAGATGTTCCTCGTCGACACCGAGGAAGGCCGGCTGATCGAGGACCAGGAGATCAAGGCCGAGGTCGCGGCCGCGAACCCGTGGGGCGAGTGGGTCAGCGAGAATCTCATCCAGCTCGAGGACCTCCCGGAGCGCGAGCACGTCATCCACACGAAGGCGTCCATCAACCGCCGCCAGCGCACCTTCGGGTACACGCAGGAGGAGTTGCGTATCCTCCTCGGCCCGATGGCGAAGAACGGTGCCGAGCCCCTCGGTGCGATGGGATCGGACACGCCCATCGCCGTGCTCTCCAAGCGCCCCCGCCTGCTGTTCGACTACTTCGTGCAGTCCTTCGCCCAGGTCACCAACCCGCCGCTGGACTCGATCCGCGAGGAGCTCGTAACCTCCATGGGCGTCACGATCGGCCCCGACGGCAACCTGCTCTCCACCGGGCAGGTGCGCTCCAAGCAGATCGCGCTGAGGTTCCCCGTCATCACCAACGACGAGCTGGCCAAGATCGCCAACCTCGAGACCGACGACGGTGACCGCCTCACCGTCCGAGTGCGCGGCCTGTACCGGCACGACGGCGGCGAGGCTGCCCTGCGCGCCCGGCTCGCGGAGATCTGCGAGCAGGTCTCCAGCGCGCTCAACCGCGGGGTCGAGTACGTGGTGCTCTCCGACCGCGACTCCAATGCCCAGTGGGCGCCCATCCCGTCGCTGCTCCTGACGAGTGCCGTGCACCACCACCTGCTGCGCAGTGCCAACCGCACCAAGACCTCCCTGGTGGTCGAGGCCGGCGACGTGCGCGAGGTCCACCATGTCGCCGTTCTGATCGGCTACGGCGCCTCCGCGGTCAACCCCTACCTGGCCATGGAGAGCTGCGAGGAACTGGTCCGCAACGGGGACATCACCGGCGTCACCGCCGAGAAGGCCGTGGCGCACCTCATCAAGGGCCTCGGCAAGGGCGTCCTGAAGATCATGTCCAAGATGGGCATCTCCACGGTCAGCTCCTACTGCGGCGCCCAGACCTTCGAGGCGCTCGGCCTGTCGCAGGAGCTCGTGGACGAGTACTTCCACGGCACGCAGACGCAGCTCGGCGGTGTGGGGCTCGACGTCGTCGCGGCCGAGACCGCGGCGCGTCACGAGAGCGCGTACCCGCAGGACGGCATCGAGGATCCGCACCGCGGCCTCGACAACGGCGGGGAGTACCAGTGGCGCCGTGAGGGCCCGCCGCACCTGTTCAACCCCGAGACGGTCTTCCGCCTGCAGCACGCCACGCGTGAGCGCCGGTACGACATCTTCAAGGCGTACACCCAGGGCGTGGACGACCAGTCGAAGGACCTCATGACGCTCCGCGGGCTGCTGAAGCTCCGCGGTGACGCACGCGAGCCGATCTCCATCGACGAGGTGGAGCCCGTCTCGTCCATCGTCAAGCGGTTCTCCACCGGGGCGATGAGCTACGGCTCCATCTCCCAGGAAGCCCACGAGACCCTCGCGATCGCGATGAACCGCCTCGGCGGGAAGTCCAACACGGGCGAGGGCGGCGAGGACGTGGAGCGCCTGATGGATCCTGAGCGGAGGTCCGCCATCAAGCAGGTGGCCTCCGGTCGGTTCGGCGTCACGAGCCTCTACCTGACCAACGCCGACGACATCCAGATCAAGATGGCGCAGGGAGCCAAGCCAGGCGAGGGCGGCCAGCTCATGAGCCAGAAGGTCTACCCGTGGATCGCCCGGACAAGGCACTCCACGCCCGGTGTCGCCCTCATCTCCCCGCCGCCGCACCACGACATCTATTCCATCGAGGACCTCGCGCAGCTCATCTACGACCTCAAGCGGTCCAACCCGAGGGCGCGCGTCCACGTGAAGCTCGTGTCCGAGGTGGGTATCGGCACGGTCGCCGCGGGCGTCACGAAGGCCAAGGCCGACGTCGTGCTCGTCTCCGGCCACGACGGCGGCACGGGCGCGAGCCCGCTGAACTCCCTCAAGCACGCGGGCATCCCCTGGGAGCTGGGGCTCGCCGAGACCCAGCAGACGCTCATGCTCAACGGCCTCCGGGACCGCGTGGTCGTCCAGGTGGACGGTCAGCTGAAGACCGGGCGCGACGTCGTGATCGCCGCTCTCCTCGGTGGCGAGGAGTTCGGCTTCGCGACGGCACCGCTCGTGGTGTCCGGCTGCATCATGATGCGTGTCTGCCACCTCGACACCTGCCCGGTCGGCGTCGCCACGCAGAACCCCGAGCTCCGCAGCCGCTTCACGGGCAAGCCGGAGTTCGTGGTGAATTTTTTCGAGTTCATCGCCGAGGAGGTCCGCGAGATCCTCGCCGAGCTCGGCTTCAGGACGCTCGAGGAGGCCATCGGCCACAGCGAGCTGCTCGATGCACGCGAGGCGATCGAGCACTGGAAGGCCGACGGCCTGGACCTCGACCCGATCCTGCGCGGTAATGAGTTCGATTCCGGCGAGCCGATGCGCAACATGCTCCCGCAGAACCACGAGCTGGACCAGCACTTCGACAACAAGCTCATCGAGATGAGCGCCGACGCGCTGCACCACCGCTCGCCCGTCCGGATCTCGGTCGACGTCGTCAACACGGACCGCTCGGTCGGCACCATGCTGGGCCACGAGGTCACGCGGACCTTCGGGCTCGACACGCTCGCGACGGACACCATCGACGTCACGCTGACGGGCCAGGCGGGGCAGTCGCTCGGGGCCTTCCTGCCCGCGGGCATCACGCTGCGGCTGCTCGGCGACTCCAATGACTACGTGGGCAAGGGACTGTCCGGCGGGCGTATCATCGTCCGCCCGGACCGCACCAACGTGTTCCGCGCGGAGCGCAACGTGATCGCCGGCAACGTCATCGGCTACGGCGCCACGAGCGGCGAGATGTTCCTGCGCGGCCAGGTGGGGGAGCGGTTCCTCGTGCGCAACTCCGGTGCCACGGCCGTCGCCGAGGGCATCGGCGACCACGGCTGCGAGTACATGACCGGCGGCCAGGCGCTGATCCTCGGCCGCACGGGCCGGAACTTCGGCGCGGGCATGTCCGGTGGCACCGCGTTCGTGCTGGACCTCGACCGCGCCCGCGTCAACAAGCAAAGCCTCGAGAACGGCGAGCTCCTGCTCGTGGGGCTCGACGCCGAGGACGTCGAGATCGTGCGACGCCTGCTGATCCAGCACGTCGAGGAGACCGAGTCCACTCTCGCCGAAAGCCTGCTCGAGTCCTTCGAGGACACCGTCGAGCGATTCACGAAGGTCCTGCCGCGCGACTACGCCGCGGTCCTGGGCGCCCGCGCCACCGCCGTCGAGCAGGGACTCGATCCCGACGGTGCCGAGGCGTGGACCAAGATCCTGGAGGTAACCGGTGGCTGACCCACGCGGATTTCTGAAGGTGCGCGAGCGCCAGACCCAGCCACGCCGCCCCGTACCGGTGCGCATCATGGACTGGAAGGAGGTGTACGAGGCGCAGGAGAACGGCGTCCTGAAGGCGCAGGCCGGACGCTGCATGGACTGCGGCATTCCCTTCTGCCACCAGGGCTGCCCGCTCGGCAACCTCATCCCGGAGTGGAACGACCTCATGTTCCGGGAGAAGGGCCGCGAGGCGATCGAGCGGCTGCACGCCACGAACAACTTCCCGGAGTTCACGGGCCGGCTCTGCCCGGCGCCGTGTGAGTCCTCGTGCGTGCTCGGCATCAACCAGCCGCCCGTGACCATCAAGCAGGTCGAGGTCTCCATCGCCGATCTGGCGTTCGAGGAGGGCTGGGTGGAACCGCACCCACCGGAGCGGCTCACCGACCGCACGATCGCCGTCGTCGGCTCCGGCCCCGCCGGCCTCGCCGCCGCGCAGCAGCTGACGCGCGCCGGCCACACCGTGGCCGTGTACGAGCGCGACGACCGCATCGGCGGCCTGCTGCGCTACGGCATCCCCGACTTCAAGATGGAGAAGATCCACCTCGAGCGCCGCCTCGACCAGATGAAGGCCGAGGGGACGCGCTTCCGTACCGGCGTCGACGTCGGCAAGGACATCAGCTGGGGGCAGCTTCGGCGGCGGTACGACGCCGTCGTCGTCGCCACGGGTGCCACCGTACCGCGCGACCTCCCCATCCCGGGGCGCGAGTTCGAGGGCGTGCACTTCGCCATGGACTACCTCGTCCAGGCCAATCGCGTGGTCGCCGGCGAGGCGGTCGAGGACCAGATCCACGCCGAGGGCAAGCACGTGGTCATCCTCGGCGGCGGCGACACCGGCGCCGACTGCCTCGGCACGGCGCACCGGCAAAAAGCCGCCAGCGTCACCACGCTCGCCATCGGGCAGCAGCCGCCGGCCGAGCGCCGCCCCGACCAGCCCTGGCCCACCTTCCCGACCCTCTTCGACATCGCGAGCGCCCACGAGGAAGGCGGGGAGCGACGCTACCTTGCCTCCACCGTCGAGTTCGTCGGCGACGACGGCGTGCTGCGCGGTATCAAGGTCGCGGAGACGGAGTTCGTGGACGGGCGCCGCATACCGAAGGCGGGCACCGAGCGCGAGATCCCCGCGGACCTGGTCTTCCTCTCGCTGGGCTTCACCGGGGCGGAGCCCGCGGGCATCACCGAGCAGGTCCACGCCGAGTTCGACGAGCGCGGGAACGTGGCCCGCGACGGCTACTACATGACCAACACGCCGGGGGTGTTCTCGGCGGGAGACGCCGGACGCGGGCAGTCGCTCATCGTCTGGGCCATCGCCGAGGGCCGCGCCTGCGCGGCCGCGGTGGACAAGTGGCTGATGGGCTCCACCAAGCTGCCCGCGCCCGTCGCACCCACGGACCGCTCCATCGCCGTGCTCTGACCGGCCCCTCCCACCACACCTTCTACCCCAACACGACTAGGCTAGGTTTATGAGACGCGCAAAAATCGTTGCAACATTCGGTCCCGCAATCGCGAGCTACGAGAACACCCTGGCCGTGCTCAAGGCGGGCGTCGACGTGGCCCGGATGAACATGAGCCACGGCGACTACACCGTGCACAGCAACACCTATGAGAACGTCCGCCGGGCCGCGCAGGAGCTCGGCAAGCCCGTCGGCATCTTCGCCGACCTCCAGGGCCCGAAGATCCGCCTGGGACGGTTCAGCGACGGCCCGCACGCCCTCGCCCCGGGCGACGTCTTCACCATCACCGTCGATGACATCGAGGGCACGCAGGAGATCTCCTCCACCACGTTCAAGGGACTGCCCCAGGACGTCAACGTCGGCGACCTGCTCCTCATCGACGACGGGAAGGTGTCCCTGCGAGCCACGGCGGTCGACGACACGAGTGTCACCACCGAGGTCGTTGTCGGCGGCATGGTGTCCAACAACAAGGGCATCAACCTGCCGGGTGTCGCCGTGAATGTCCCCGCCCTCAGCGACAAGGACGAGGAGGACCTCCGCTGGGCCATCCGCATCGGCGTCGACATGGTCGCCCTGTCCTTCGTGCGCGACGCCGGTGACGTCAAGCGCGTCCACGAGATCATGGACGAGGAGGGCCGCCGCGTCCCGGTGATCGCCAAGATCGAGAAGCCGCAGGCCGTGGACGCCCTCGAGGAGATCATCGATGCGTTCGACGCCATCATGGTGGCGCGTGGCGACCTCGGTGTCGAACTGCCGCTGCAGGACGTCCCGATCGTGCAGAAGCGCGCCGTCGAGCTCGCGCGGCGCTGGGCCAAGCCTGTCATCGTGGCCACGCAGGTGCTCGAGTCCATGATCGACAACCCCCGCCCCACGCGCGCGGAGGCCTCCGACTGCGCCAACGCAGTACTCGACGGCGCGGACGCCGTCATGCTCTCGGGCGAGACGAGCGTCGGGAAGTACCCGATCGAGACCGTACGCACCATGGCTGACATCATCGAGTCCACCGAGCGTCACGGCCTCGAGCGAGTGCCGCCCCTGGGCAGCAAGCCGAAGACCCGCGGTGGAGCCATCACGCGTGCCGCCGTCGAGATCTCCGACCAGTTGGACGCCAAGTACATCTGCACGTTCACCCAGTCCGGTGACTCCGCGCGCCGCCTGTCCCGCCTGCGCCCCAAGAAGCCCGTCTTCGCCTTCACCCCGGTGCAGTCGACGCTGAACGCCATGTCCCTCATCTGGGGTATCCAGCCGAAGCTCGTCGAGTTCGTCGCGCACACCGACGAGATGACGGCCCAGGTGGACAAGGTACTGTTCGAGCAGGGCCTCGTCGAGGTGGACGACCTCGTGGTCATCGCCGCCGGGTCCCCTCCCGGACAGGCCGGCTCGACCAATTCCATCAAGGTGCACCGGGTCGGTGACATCACCGACGCCGGGCAGCTTCCGGATGGACACACCTCCTACATCAAGGAGGGCGTCGGTCCCTGGCCGGTCAAGAAGAAGTAGTTTCTCCCTGGTCGACAGGAAGACCCCCACCCGGCAGGGTGGGGGTCTTCCTGTTCGTTCCCGGCGTTTGCGCGCCGGTGGATGCGCTTCTCAGTTGACCTGGTTGATGATGGTCTCGGCGACCTCGCGCATGCTCAGGCGGCGGTCCATGGAGGTCTTCTGGATCCAGCGGAAGGCCTCGGGCTCGGTGAGGCCCATCTTCGTGGTCAGGAGGCTCTTCGCGCGCTCCACCAGCTTGCGCGTCGCGAACTGCTCCTGCAGGTCGGACACCTCGGCCTCCAGAGCCTTGATCTCCTCGTAGCGCGACATCGCGATCTCGATCGCCGGGATGAGGTCTGCGGGCGTGAAGGGCTTGACGACGTACGCCATGGCACCGGCGTCGCGTGCGCGCTCGATGAGTTCCTTCTGGCTGAAGGCCGTGAGCAGCACCACGGGAGCGATCCGGGCCTTGACAATCTGCTCTGCGGCAGTAATGCCGTCCATGACGGGCATCTTCACGTCCATGAGCACGAGGTCCGGCTTGTGCTCTTCGGCGAGCGCCACGGCCTTCTCCCCGTTGTCGGCCTCCGCCACGACCTCGTAGCCTTCCCCCCGCAGGATCTCGATGATGTCGAGTCGGATGAGCGTCTCGTCCTCGGCCACGATGACCCGGCGAGCGGGTCCGGCGGGCGTGGATTCGGTGGGTTCAGACACAGTTGCTCCTTGATCACGATGGCGTTCAGACGGGTCCGTGGACGGCGTGCTCCCGTTCCCGGAAACAGACTATCGGCATGTAGAGTGGATTCGCGCACCGGCGGAGGCGGAAGTCAGCTTTCTCACCTGCGGCCGCGGCGCGGACGGCCCGAATGGCGGAATTGGCAGACGCGCTGCACTCAAAATGCAGTATCGAAAGGTGTGTGGGTTCGAGTCCCACTTCGGGCACCCAGGGAGTCGAACCGGATCGGACGCCGCATGGGACGCCGGGATGCCAGGATCGGGGCCCGCCACCAGACCGGCCTGAGGCTTCGTCGTCGCGTCGAGCACGACCACCGACCGATCTCGCATCGAGAAGCCCGGCAGCCGCCATGCTCTCCTTGCGCCGACAACTTCGCTTCGTGCAACAGCGGGATCAGATGGGGTAGTCGGCCGACCCCGGATTCTCTTGACTGCCTGATGGAGCGGGCGTAGTTTTTCGCGATGTGCGCCCGGACTGACGGACACGGCAATGCCGGTCCCGTCGTCGGACCCGTCGCCTTCACGGCATCCATTGCTTATCGGGGCAGGATCCGCGGCAACCGGGCTCCTGCCGAACTCAGGAGCCTGAAATGAACAGTCAGAAGAAGCTGTGCCTCTCCCTCCTCGCCACGCTGTCCCTCGTCGCCGGGTCGGCGTCGGCGGCCACAGCCCACGACGAGGAGGAAACCCCCGCCCCCTGGCCGCCCGCCGAGACCGACGGTTACCAGCCAGCGCCTGCCTGGTACTACGAGGATGTCGTGTTTCCTGCGTGCGGCACCACGATCACCCTGAAGGCCGGAGACGTACAGGACCTGTACGAGAAAGTCCGGGTGAAGCGCGATGGGACGACGGTGATCAGGGTCCGGGGTGAACTGACCACGGACGTGATAGCCGCACCCGGCGGTGACCTCCCGGACGGCGGCTTCCTTGACGAACTCGACAACTCGGGACCGGCCAATATCTACATCTCGGCCGACGGCTTGACCGTCGTAGAGAAGATCGGGGGGCCCGCTGTCGTCTACCCCGTCAGTGAGACCGATGGTGCGGCCCTGATCGCAGCCGGCCTCCCTGCGTTCAGCTACTTCGAGCACGGCAAAGTGACCATCAGGACAGTTCTCACCGATGATGAGACCGCCATCGAACCCGAATCGACCGAGATCCTGAAGAACACCGCCAGGGGTGTGGTGGATCTGTGCCTGGCGCTGAAGGAATCGGCGGGACATCCCTACTGATCCCTGTAGTCGCGCGGTGACGTTCAGCGGGCCGGTTGAGGGGACGCACCGGGCTCCGTCCAGGTCGAGGAGGACCTTTCTCCCGGACAACACTGCGGCACGGAGAAGCCCCGCAGCTCCTTGGGGGGATGCGGGGCTTCCTGCTGCAAGCCTGCCGGTGTTGCTCGGCAGTCGGTGCGCTGCGCGTTCAGCTCGAGACGGGCATCGCTCTGGTCGATGGCCAGATCCTGGGCGTCGTCCCAGCCGCCGTGAGCAGATGGTCGAGACCCTGGAGGAGAGGTCAGGCTTCCTTGGCCTCGCTGCCGGCGTCAGCGGCTACATCATCGGCCGGGATGGGGGTGTCGCGGATCGCCTGCCTGCGGTCCAGTTCCTCTCGCAGCTCGTGGTGCTGACCCTCGGTCTCCGCATCCACGTCACCGTTGCGAATGTACTGGTCATCTCTTGAGCGGTGATTCCTACTGTTCAGGATGTCCAGATCGTCCCGGTCGATCGACGTCAGATCCTCAGGGAAGGCCTGTCCCGGATCCAACCTGCTGCTATCACTCACAAGGGACCTCATTTTCGCGGTAGAAACCATGGCGCCCCGCTTCATGAGGCGAAATAAACACTACCGGAGTGGCTTCGGAATCATGAAGTAGTCGCATCCGGCTCCGGCCCTACCTGTTCGAACCGTACCCAGCGACACTTATAGGGAGCAGCATCTCACCAGCGAAGGAGCCGTCATGGATGCATCCTCCACCTCACAGTCCCGCGTCATCGTCGTCGGTGTCGATGGTTCCCCATCCTCGATCGCCGCTCTGCACCTCGCGGTGAGTCTCATGCCTCTTGCCGGCGACACCATACGCGCTCTCGCGGTTTGGCAGCACCCCATCGCCTTCGGCCGGTACTCGCCCCCGCCGGAACACGATTACGAAGCGCTCGCTCGCCAGGCCCTGGACCAGGCCGTGACCGACGCGTTTCCCAATGGAGCTCCCTACCCCATCGAACAGCAGGTTGTGCGTGGCCTTGCCGTGGAGGTCCTCATCCAGCAGAGCAGGCATGCCTCGATGGTCGTCGTCGGCTCCCGCGGCCACGGCGGGTTCGCCGGACTGCTCCTCGGGTCCGTCAGCTCCGCATTGGCGGAGCGAGCCCATTGCCCAGTACTCGTCTCCCACGGCGCCCTGCACGTCATCGAGGGTGAAACCATTGTTCTGCCGCCCGTCGACGCGTCAGGATGAGCCCGGCCACTGTGTCGGTCGGTCCCGTCATCGTCTGCTGCGAACGTTTCTGCATGGCATCCGCGGTGGCTGACGCGCCATCAACGATGATGAGCAGTCCCGCACACGCACGGAACGGCTGAAGGCAGTAGGGAGCAACGATGACTTCGGAGAGAACTGCCACTGACTTCGAGGCCTCGCTGCGTTCGATGGCCACCGAGGAACAGCGGATCAAGTACGAGCGGTTCTTCCCCGGCGACGACTCGCTCATCGGCGTTCGGATGGGTGATGTGTTCAACTTGGCCAGGACTGCCCTGTCCATGCCCGTGGCGGAGCTCGAAGCGCTGCTCGAGAGTCCGACGCACGAAGTGCGGGTAGGCGCCTGCTCCATCATGGGTAAATCGGCAACGGCGAAGAAGGTCACCTCTGATCGGCGCCAGGAACTGTACGAGCTGTATCTCCGGCGGCACGACCGGATCAACACCTGGGATCTGGTCGATCTTGGTGCTCATCAGGTACTCGGGCACTGGCTTCTGGACAAGCCGCGGACACCGCTCTACGACCTGGCGCGATCCGACTTCTGGCCCGAGCGACGCAGCGCGATAGTCGCCACCGCCGCCTATCTCAGGCGCGACGAGACCGACGACACTCTGAGGATTGCCGCGCTCCTCGCCGATGATGGCGAGGAGTTCGTCCAGAAGGGAGTCGGCTGGATGCTGCGCTATGTCGGCGACGTCGATCGAGCCCGGCTGCTCGTGCATCTCGACGAATATGCGGAGAAGATGTCGCGGACGGCCGTGCGTGCCGCGATCGAGAAGCTGGACCGGCCCACCCGCGAGCGGTACCTCGAGCGACCGTGAACAGTGGGGTCCCGTGACGTTCGCCGGCATCCCGTGGAAGCCCGCGCTGACACCTGCCCTGTGATTCGGGGGCCGTCAGAAGCGGTCTCCCGTCCGCCATGGCATCTCCTGGAGCGCCAGGGTGTTGCCGTCCGGATCGCTGATCCACGCGTATTTGACTCCTCCTCCGACATCGACCACCGGGGAGACCTCGACCCCACGGGCAGCCAGTTCCGCACATGCCCGGTCGATGTCGTCGACCACCAGGTGCAGGTTCCTGACCGCGCCAGGTTCGATGTCGTCGTACATCGACGCGCCGAAACCGAAGCCTATCGAGCACGCCGACCCGGGCGGGGTGACCTGCACCACCCGCAGGCCGTCGGTCGGTCGCACATCCACGTCCTCAGTGAATCCGAGTTGAGTCGTGTAGAACGCCTTCGCACGGTCGACGTCGGTGACGGCGATCGGTACCAGCTCGAGCTTCATGTCCATCTGTTTCTCCCTTACGTATCGGGCACTGGTGGATGCCTACCGTAGGGGGATGCTACCGGTCGAAGCGGGTCATGGCTCGGGCCCTGGCGCCGGCCGCTGGGATTGTCGCGCGAGCACTCCGGGGGCCGTTGGCGCGTCACGGGGACGACGAGCGCCTGGTACTGGGGCTATCGGCGAAGGATGACGTTCTGTCGACGTCGGCGGGGGAGGAGCCGGCTCGTTGGAGCCGGCCCCTTCCCGTGCTACTGACTCGTGCTATGCCTTGATGGCACGGTGACGGCCACGACCTGCGAGGACCGTACCGGCACCGAGGGCCAGGAGGCCGGCACCGATACCGCCGGCGATTCTCGTGCTCTCGCCGGTGCCCGTGGAGGCCAGCTGCTGTGTGCCGACGGTGGCCTCGTCCTCGTCGGTCATGAGAGGTCCACTGTTGCCGACGGTGTTGTCGGCGCCCTCGTCGGTCCGGTCGCCGTCCGTGTCGAGCTCGCAGCCGACACCGTCGCTGTCCCGGTCCAGCCCCGCACGGAAGCCCTCCTCACCCAGGAGGATGGCGCGGCCCAGCACGTCCCGAACCTCCGCACAGTTCTCGTAGTAGACACCGACCGCTTGATGGTCGAGCACCGGGAGGACGTTATCGGGGGTGTCCACGATGACGGGTGTGATGGGCATGTCCACTGTCACGGGGACTTCCACCTCGACAGGAGCGACGACGACAGGAGTCCCGTCGACAGGGAGCTCCCCGGCCGGGGTCTCCTGTTCGACAGGAGTCTCGTCTTGGGGAGGCTCGGGAGCCGGCACCGTGGGGGTCTCGGGAAGCCCCGGAGCCGGCACAGCGGGGGTCGCGGGAGCCTCCGGGGAAGGTACCTCAGGAGTTTCCGGCGTCTCGGGTACCTCAGGGGTTCCCGGGGTGGGGACCTCAGGTAGCTCAGGGCCCTCCGGGACGGGAGTGCCGACGACAGGCGTGGGAACCGACGTGTAGGAGTAGTGGGAGATGTCCTTGCCGCTTGAGTGGCTGATTGTCACCTGTGACTGAGGCACAGGCAGGACGACGGTCTCGGGACCATTGCCCTGCTTGGAGGAACCGGCTTTGACGCAGTAGCTCGCAATGAGCTGGCCCTGCGGCGCGATGAGAGTGACTTCCGAGAGTCCTGGCTCGTTGAGGTCCTGCTTGCCGCTCGTGCCTTCGCCGCACACCTGCTCGACAGGTTCGGCCCCGTGGGCTGTGGCGAACGCCGGGGCGACGGAGAACGTGCTGAGACCGGCAGTGACGGCGAGGGCGAGTAGCCCTGTGCGCTTGTTCATTTTTACCTGTTGTTTCTGTTGGTTGAGTTCTGGCGCAGCTGCGAATGCTGCGAACACTTCGTGAAGGAATGCAGAAGGCGCGGTCCCCTCGCGCGGGATATCCAGTCGTACACCACTCAATCTATGAAGCCGGGCAGGAGGAAACACGAGCAGCAACCACGCGTTGGTTGCTTGGGCGACTACACAACGACTGCCTTCTTCTACTCGCTGTACAGCTACCTACTACTCAGCGAACGGCCAGAAGCTACCTGCTCGACGTCCTCCCTCCGTGGGTGATGACCGCTGACGAGAACCGGCTGTTCCTCGACGGGTGCCAGCAATGACCCGCTCGATGATGAACCCACGTACGTACCCAGCGGGGTAGCGCACAGAGTGAGTACGAGCCGGTTGGTCAGGGCCGCCGGGTTGGTCCGGCCGGAGAGGGAGTACCCGCGATCATGAGTGCGCCGGGCTGGGGTGGCGCGTCCGCGGTCGAAGTGCTGACGCGATGCGGATCTGCTGACGAGTCGTGGGTGAGCGCTTCTGCTCATACTCCTACGCGGGCCGTCAGGCGGTGAGTTCGAGTTCGGTGAGCGTTGCGAGACGGCGGAGGGAGCGTTCGTCGGATTGGGCGAAGGCCCGTGTGTGCTGGTCGATGATGCAGAGGGTGCCGACGATCCATCCATCGGGGCCTCGGAGCGGGTATCCGGCGTAGAAACGGATGAAGGGTTCGCCCAGGACCAGTGGACTCCACTTGAACTGGTCATCTCGGAACGTGTCACGAACGATGAGTGGGCTTGAGTTCTTGATGGTGGTGTTGCAGAAGGAACGGGTCCGGGGCATGTTCTGCTCCACCGGACCGATGACCGACTTCAGGAATTGTCGCTTGTCGTCGATGAGAGTGATGATCGCCGTGCTGACGTGAAAGCGCCGCTGGGCATTATGGGTGATGCGGTCGAAACGTTCTTCGGACGCTGTGTCGAGAAGATTCGTACGGTCGACAGCCTCGAGGCGTGCTTGTTCCTTCTCGGCATCGGACAGGAGGAAGGCCCCTGCAGCTCCGAGAGCGCGTCGTGATGTTTCGGAAGACCCGTCGGCGGCGTCGTGCGCTGCGTGGGGGACCGGCGGGGTCGATGATGTATCGCGGCTCAGATCGTTCACGGTGTCGGCGAGGAGGTCGCTTTCGCGAGACGGCAGATCAACCAGCCCCGTCAGGTAGCCATCAATGGTTTCGAGTGATGCAGTCCCGCCGCGGGCGCGGTAGGAGGCGGCGATGTCGTCCATCTCCAGTGCTGCAGTGGCCATGACCTGGATCATCAGGGCCCACTGAGGGCGTCCGCGCATGGCCGCTGCCTCCACCTTGCTTCCTTGTGCCTTTCCTTCTGTTACCCGCATTCGCTGCCGGTGACACCGAACCTCCTCATTAAACCAGCACCTCAATCCACCACGTGCACACAGCAGCACCTCTGTTGTCGCCCGATTGATTCAGCTGTTTCCAGCGGCGCAAGCCCTGCCCCGCGGTCGGTGTGGCTAGTGGACGGGGAACAGCGAGACGGATTACATTCAGGGCGAAGGGGTTCAATCCTCTTGTTCTCAGGTTGCGACATGGCCGTGTCGCTGGAACGCGTACGTCATGTTCTGGTACGGCTGAGGAGTGCCCTGGGTTCCGGTCTCTCTCAGGAAGCCCCACAATCTCTTCCACCGTGTCTTCTCCCGACAGCGGTCTGACCGTCGAGCCGCCTGATGCGAACCTGCCCGTAAGCGCTGCTCCGGGTGTCCCTTTCGATGCCGGCAGGGTCCCGCCGGATCTTGTCGCTGTCCTTGTTGCTGTGGGGTCGAAGAATCCGGAGGCTTTCCAACTCCTGTACGAGCAGTGCGCCCGCCGGGTCTATGGCGTGGTGCGGAAGACCCTTCAGAACCCGGAGAGCTGCGCGGAGGTGACGCAGGAAGTGTTCCTCATGGTGTGGGAACAGGGCGATCGGTACCGGCCGGAGCTGGGCCACCCGGTGTCATGGCTGATGACCCTTGCGCATCGGCGTGCAGTGGACCGGCTACGGGCGGAGACTTCCCGAAGGGAACGGGATGACAGATGGGGACGGCGGCACTGGTGTGCCGGGGTCGACGACGTCACGGAAGCAGTCCTGGGACGTCAGGATGCCGCGGATGTGCGGGCAGCCATGGCTGTGCTGTCACCGCTGCAGCATCAGGCCATCTCCCTGGCCTACTTCTCCCACCTGACCTACAACGAGGTGGCCGAGCATCTCGGGATACCCGCTCCTACCGTGAAGACGCGGATACGGGACGGGATGAAGAAACTCAGGGCGGCAATCGAGGCACAGCACGGAGCCGACGCGCGCTAGGACCCCGATGCTCCAGAGGTGTTCGAGCCACGTCGGGCCAGCGGTCACCGCCTCGGGACAGACTGCTTGCCGTCAGGCCGAGCAGCGCTCCTGCAGCTGTCGGGCCTTGCGCACCACACTGATCAGTGACTCGTCGCCCTGCCTGAAGCTCTCGACGGCGTCACGGAGCTCGGTGAGTTGGCCGGCCAGCTCCGGCGGGGCTGTTCGGGCAATCTCGTCGATCTCGATCAGCAGTCCCAGCGGGTCTGTGCCTAGCTGTTCGGGTGCTGTGCGCACCATCTTGAGGATGCGAGCGCAGGCGTCGTCGACCGTGGTCACGGTCCCATCGGTGGCCGACTCACCGGAGGGTGCCGAACTCATCGGTGATTCTGCAGCAGGCTGCCCGGCATCCGGTTGTGGACCGGCGAAGGAGCAACCGGTGAGGACCAGCAGCAGTGCAGTGGTGGACAGGGCACGGGCCATGCTGGATCGGGGAGCACGCAGTGTCGGCACGACGACTTTCCTGTTCGGGTCGGGTAACGCGGTCAACGCATCACGAGCGTTTCATCCTACTGTCACACTGCGGAATCACAGGGAGGTCGGACCTTCCTCGATGGCCGTTGCCACTGGACTGATGACACACGCGCTCATCGGACGATCGAGCTCACCGCCTTTCCTCGACCCCATCGCGGAGGACCACGGCCTCGCCCATCACGAGCACCCACAACAGGTCGTGGGCCTGGATCGGGTCGGGGACCGAGCCGGAGATTTCACGAGGAGTGGTCGGCCCGGACCGGTGTGTCGGCACCGAGAGTGTCGGTGTAGACACGCCGGTCCTGCGTCAGGTGAGGGAAGTGACCTCGTAGGTGTGGCCGGCGGCGCGTAGTCGCTCCACCAGGACGTCGCCGAGTGCGGTCGCGGGGGTGAGTGATCCGGCGGCAGCCGGCAGGCTGTCGCCGTCGAGGGCCAGCGAGAGCGCTGTCTCCCCGGCCATGACGGCGGTGGCGGCGTACCCGGGGTCGCCCGGTCCGGCTGCGACGGCCCGGTACCGCCGGCCGGTCCCCGTCGATGCGTCCACCTGGGAGCGGAACCAGCCCGCACGCCGCGCGGCCTCGCTCGGGCCCGTACCCGGCGCAGGCAGCACCCGGTTCAGCACCTGCCGTGTCGGAGGGAAGGCCATCACGGCTCCGAAGGCACGCAGGCCGGCGGCTGTCGCCCCGGCGCCGACGGCGCCCGCAGGTCCGCGCCCCAGGCCCATCACCTCGCCGTACCGCAGGGACCTGCCGTAGGCCCAGCCCTGCAGGGCGTTGCTGCGACGGACGATTCGGGTGTTCGACGACGCCATGATGAAGGGCGCGGTGTACAGGCCGTCCTCCGAACGGCCGATCCAGCCCAGGTCGGTCGGCTGCCGTGTCGAGGGCTCCGCCGCTCGGTCCGGGCTGAGAGAGTAGGGATCCGCTGCGAGCGATCGCAACACCGGGTCCGATCGCACGCCGTCGAGCTGTCCGCGCATCGACTCGATCGTGCCTCCGCTGATGCCGCCCTTGGCCGTCGCCACGAGCTGGACCTCGGTCAGCCCGCCGGCACCATCGGCCTGCGCGGCCCTGTGCAGGAGCAGCACCGCCAGATCCGAGGGGACGGAGTCGTAGCCGCACGCGTGGACGATCCGCGCACCGGTGGTCTTCGCCAAGGCGTCGAAGCGGTCGATGGCGTCGCGGACGAAGGACACCTCGCCTGTGAGATCGCCATAATGCGTACCGGCCCGGGCGCACGCCTCGACGACCGGCAGTCCGAACCGTGCGTAGGGACCAACCGTTGTGAAGAGCACCTTCGTGCCCGCGGCCAGCGCGGCGAGGGAATCGGGGTGCTCCGTGTCGGCCTCGATGATGGACCAGTGACGTGCCGCGACGGGCAGTCTCGACCGCACCGCCTCGAGCTTCTCCCTCGACCTGCCCGCGAGTCCCACACGCAGGTCCGCCGGAGCATGATCCGCGAGGTAGTCGGCTATCAGTTCACCCACGAAGCCGGTGGCGCCGAAGAGGACGAGGTCGTGATCGCGCGATGAGGTCTTCACGCCAGCAGTCTTCCATAGCAGCGATCGGACCGACGCAGTGAGGCGCTGCCTCTCGTGCAGTTGGGGTTCCTCCTGGAACCGAGCCGAGATCTCGGATCACTGCCTGCTCGCGAGGGCCGATGCTTCCAGCGGTCATCTATCCGTTGGTGCACGGACGGGTACGCCCCCCGCAACAGCACCCAGCCCCCGATCTGCGCGGTGTCGCGGTCCTTCTGGGGCTTCCGCCACACGGACGGGCCAAGTCGGTATGCCGCCGATGCGTCTGTTGCTCTTGACAACAGATCGGAGGCGGAAGCACCATGGAGCCGTTAAGGAAAGCGCTTTCCATGGTGGGGGGATCAAAGATTTCTCCACCAGCACACATCAAGGGAGATGAGTATGGTTTCGTTCATCCATCCACGAATGCCACGGCGGGCACTGGGAGCCGCGGCAGTTGCCGCCGTCGCTGCCGCGACGCTCGTGGTGACGCCGGCCGCGGGGGCGCCGGACAACACACCGAGCCGCCAGGTGGAATACCTCGACCGCGCCCCGGTCGCCGTCACGACCGAGGGCGGAGTCTACGTGGGCTGGCGCATGCTCGGCCTCGACGCGGAGTCGATCGGTTTCCATGTCTACCGCGACGGCGTCCGTATCACTGAGACCCCGATTACGGGCAGTACCAACATGCTCGACGCGGAAGGAACCGGTGATTCGGTCTATCGCGTGACGGCGCTGATCGATCAGCATGAGGTGACTGTAAGTGACGAGTTCACGCCGTGGGGTGATCAGTCCCTGGACATCCCGCTCCAGCGACCAGCAGGCGGCACGACTCCCACGGGTGAGGCCTATGAATACGAAGCCAACGATGCATCCGTAGGTGACCTCGATGGCGACGGGGAGTACGAGGTCGTCCTCAAGTGGAACCCGACGAACGCGAAGGACAACTCACGTACCGGCTATACCGGCAACGTGTACCTCGACGCCTACAAGCTCGACGGCACCCGGCTGTGGCAGATCGACCTCGGCCGGAACATCCGCGCTGGAGCGCACTACACACAGTTCCAGGTGTTCGATTACGACAGTGACGGCCGAGCAGAAGTCGCCATGAAGACCGCGGATGCCACGGTCGATGGTGCCGGCACGGTCATCGGCGACGCGGCGGCGGACTACCGCAATACGAGCGGCCGTATCCTGACCGGACCCGAGTACCTGACCGTCTTCGAAGGCATGACAGGTGCGGCACTGGACACTATCGACTATGTACCGGGGCGCGGAGAGCTTGCATCATGGGGTGACACCAGCGGCAACCGGATGGACCGCTTCCTCGCCGGCACCGCCTATCTCGACGGCGAGAAGCCCAGCATGATCTTCAGCCGCGGGTACTACGCAAAGACCACTATCGCCGCATTCGACTTCGTCGATGGTGAGATCGAAGAGCGCTGGCTATTCGACTCCACCACGTCTGGCAACCAGTTCGCCGGGCAGGGCAACCACAATCTCTCGATCGCGGACGTCGACGCCGACGGCGCTGACGAGATCGTCTTCGGATCGATGACCATCGACAGTGACGGCACCCCGCTATACACCACCGGCCTCGGTCACGGCGACGCGATGCACGTCACCGACCACATCCCCTCCCGTGAAGGGCTCGAGGTCTACTCGGTGCACGAGAGCATGCCGAGCAGCGGACAGCGTGCAGCGACGATGCGCGACGCGGCGACCGGTGAGATCCTCTGGTCGATACCCGGTACCCGTGACACCGGCCGTGGCGCCGCGGGCGATATCGACCCGACCCATGAAGGCAATGAGGCGTGGGCAATCGGAGGCACCTACAAGTTCTACTCGAAGGTCGGATCGCTCCGCGCGGCAGACGGCACTGACCTCGGCACGAGCATCCCCGCAGCCAACTTCCTCACCTGGTGGGACGGGGACCTGCTGCGCGAGATAACCGACCACGACTACACCGACCCGGCTGAGCTTGCCACCGGCGCGACGCCCACCATCTCGAAGTGGAACTGGGAGTCGAGCACCGAGGACCGCCTGCTCACACTTGACGGCACCCTCACCGGCAACGGCACCAAGGGCAACCCGGCTCTTCAGGCCGACCTGTTCGGTGACTGGCGCGAGGAGCTCGTCTATCGCAGCGCGGACCATTCGTCCTTGAAGATCTTCACCACCACCGATCTCACCGAGCACCGGATCCGCACCCTGATGCACGACCCGGTGTACCGGCTGGGCGTTGCGTGGCAGAACACCGCCTACAACCAGCCCCCTCACACGAGCTTCTTCCTCGGCGAGGGAATGACGACGCCGCCCGCGCCGAGCATCGCCTACGTGAACGCCCCGGCGCCCGACAAGACAGCACCGCTGGTCACCGGGCTCAAGGACACCAAAGTAGGTGCCAAGCGTGGCCTCACGGTCGACGTGAGAGGAGAAGATGCTGAGTCGGGTATCCGCTCACTCACCGTCACCTTCAACGGACAAGAGCTCGCCGGGATCGATGGCCGCTACGAGCTGCCCATCGAAGGCCTCAAAGGCAGCTTCGAACTGACTGCCACCGCGGTCAACCACGCCGGTATCGAAACCACCACCACGGCCGAGATCACCGTGCGACCGGGCAACGGCAAACCTCAGTAGCGCGATCAGGAGAACTGAACGGAAATATCGCAGGTGCGGGCGGCGGGGCCGATGCCCCGCCGCCCGCATCTGCTCTTCCCAGTGGCGAGACACGCTTCAGAGACAGGGGCCTTCCCGTCATTCGACCACAAGACCTGACCTGCACCACACTCCTCGGCCTGCGTCGCTGCACAGTCCCGGCCCGCTCGGGCGCGACCGCGGTATACGTCGAGCACCTCGGTCTAGACTCACAAGCATGACCCTGGGAAGGAACGGACAACCACGATCACGATCGGGCCATGCGGATTGCCAGCGGCCACTGACCCTGGGCGTCCTGCTGGTAGCGCACCGTGTCTGAAGAGACTATCGGCCTGGCCGTCCTACTTCTCACCCTCATCCTTCTGCCTGCTGTGTGCGTCTTCGTGACCCGTCAAGCAGCCGAAGGCCTCATCAGCCGGAACGCCAGTGCCGGGATCAGGACCAGGTACACCCAAGCCTCCGATGAAGCATGGATCGCAGGGCACACCGCAGCTCTTCCTGTCGTGAGGAGGATGTGGGTGGCCGGTGTCGCCGGGATCCTGATAGCAGTGAGTGCTCACTTCCTGGCCGGCGGCCCGGCCGGACCCGTTACCGCCTTCGTGGCGCTTGTCATACAAACCGTGATCCTTTCCCGGTCTGCTGCAGCTGCCAATCGGGTCGCGCGCACGACGACCGGATAGCCGGCGATGGCCGAACGCGGGAAGCCTTTCGGCTCAGTGGTTGCAGGTCTAGGGACAGGCGTCGGCCTGGCCGTTGCGGGCTGGTCAGCGATAGGTCCGGATCATCCTGTCTTCGCCGTCGTCGCACAGGCCGGCTTCCTCCTCATGGCTCTGCTGGTGGGACCCGCGCTGGTCGACGTCGGACGGTCCCGCTATCGGGTCAGGGATACTGAACCACGGGTTTACGCGCTGGTCGGCGCTGAGGCGGTCCGTCGCCTCCTAGACTCCGTGGGCTGGAACCGAATCATCAGCCGGATGCGACATTCGGAGAGCGGATCCTCCATGGTGTCCCGGTTTCTCAGGGGAACCGAGCAGTCAGAGACCGCTCATCTCCTCGGTGCTGTTGCAACAGCACTACTGGCGGTTCTTGCAGCGGCCACGGGACATGCCCAAGGATCTGCTCAGATACTGCTCACTGGACTCGTGCTGCACGGCTATCCGGTCATGATCCAGCGGATGGTGCGACTCAAGATCGTCAGCCGACAAACCCGTACGTCGCCGAAGCCGTATTGATAGGGACCCCTGAACCAACGATGAAGTTCTTGATATGGGGGGCATAGGCGGCCGATCATCCGTCAGCGGTCGGCGACACTGTGAGCTATTTCGAGTCAGGCGGGCTTTTCGAGGGATGTCGGCGGGTTCCGCCTCTCGTAGCAGGCACTTCAGAACGTGATCGAGGGGCGTCGATGATTACTGGCGGCTGTTCAGGTCTTGAATCTGTTGCTTCTCCTCCGCGGTGAGGTCTGAGACGGCAAGGATGTCCTGCAGCACAGCGGACCTGCCGGCGATGTACCGGTGTATGCCCATGCCGGGATCATCAGCCAGGTGTTGTCTTACAGCGCCTCGATGGTGATGCCGGCGCCGTATCGGTCAGTCATCGGGCCAGACTACGGTTTGCGCCTGCTGACCTGGCGGTTTCAATTGCGTACGGCGGAGTACAACAGCATGTCACGTCGCCGGCCGGCGATCTCCTGGTAGGAGCGGAGCAGTCCCTCGCGGAGGTACCCGGCCCGCTCCGCTGTCCTGATGGAGGCAGTGTTCCAGGGCTCTATGTAGAGCTCTGCCCGATGCAGTCCGGGGATCGTCCAGGCGAAAGAGGTGACAGCGCGCAACGCATCGGCTGCAAGATGTCGGCCCCGGCAGGACGGGGCGATTCCGTAGCCGATCGTCGCGCGGCCGGCCGGCAGTTCGCGCACCCACAGGCCGGTGAATCCTGCGCAGCGTCCTTCGGTGTGGTCGACGATTGCGAAGGAGAATCCCGTGCCGGCTGTGTGCCGGGTCTGCTGACGATGGATCCATTGCTGTGCCTGGTCATCTGCCGCATTGAGGGGAAGAGTCCCCATCGCGGGGACGTAGGGATCCCTGGAGAGTTCCATGGCCATGGGGGCGTCCTCCGGGCGGAACGCCCGCAGCGTGACGTTCCCGAAGGCCGGGTCGACGGCAGGCCACAGATCGGTGAGCTCGGGCAGATCCATCCTCCGAGTCTGCCAGCTTGGCACCACCAGCACTGATGGGCGGAGCGACAGCTTGGGGGCATGCACCTAACGGTGCCCTTGCTGTCGAGTTGATTAGCGGCCCTTTCGGGCTCGTGCTTGAATGGGGAGGTTTGGGTAAGGCATCGGGTCGGGAGGCAAACAGGTGAGTGTCTCCCGTGCTGCCGTCGTCGTGACGGCGCTGACGGCGGTCTCCACGATCTTCGGTTTCGTCCGGGACGTGGTGATAGCAGCCGTATACGGAGCCGGCCCATCACTGGATGCCTATCTGGTGGCGCAGGGCCTGATGAACGTGGTTCTGGGTCTGGTGGCGTATGCGATGGCACGCTCGGTCACTCCCGTGATCGCGCGCGAAGTCGCGGCTGAAGGATCAACCTGCGCGAGTCATCGAAGTTTCGACACGGCCATCACCGTCACCATGGTGGTTCTCGGTCTGGGTGCCATCGTGGTGGGGGTGTGCGCGGGTCCGGTGACAGCCCTCCTCGCGCCCGGGTTCGAGGGCGAGCAGGCCGATCTCGCCGTCCTGTTGACCCGTATCGTGCTGCTCGCCACCGTCCTGATCGCGGGCACGGATCTCCTTGCCGCCGTCGCGCAGGCTCATGGAAAAGTTGTCTGGTCCTCCCTGCAGGGTGTCCCGTTCAACATCATCATGATCGGTGCTGCAGGCCTGTTCGGCCCCCGCTTCGGCATCGAGGCCCTCGCTGTCGGTTTCGTCATCGGATCCGCGGCGCGGTTGCTCCTGCAGCTTCCCCCCCTCCGGTCGCTGGGTCTGCGGGTGCGACCGCGCTGGGACGTCCGGGATCGAGGCTTCGGTGAGATCGCTCGGCTCATGCCACCGCTGCTCGTCGGCAGTGCGATCAGCAATGTGAACTCGCTCGTCGACCGGGCTGTCGGCTCCACACTGGGCGACGGCGCGATCACTGCCCTGTCCTACGGGTGGCGCCTGGTGAACCTGCCGGAGACCTTGCTGATCGCATCCCTCCTTGTTCCGCTGTACCCGGCGCTCGGGGCAGCGGCCGGCAACCTCCCGGAGATCAGGCGGCTGGTGAACCGGGGCCTGTCGGTCACGGTCACGATCCTGGTGCCGTTGACGCTTGTCCTGATGGTGGCGGCGTTCCCACTCTCCTTCGTCGCGTACGGTCGTGGAGAGTTCACCGTCGAGGACGCCCGGGCGACCGCCGTAGCGGTCCTCTGGTACGCGCCTGCCCTGGTGGCGATGGGCGTGAGGCAAGTCATGGTCAGCACCTCCTATGCGCTGGGGGATTCCAAAGCGCCGGTGGTCGTGTCCCTGATCGCGATGGTCATCAACGTCGCCGGCGATATCTCCCTCGCGCCCGTGATGGGAGTGGCCGGCATCGCGCTGGCGACCAGCGCCTCATTGGGCTTCGCAGCGATCGCCAACGGATGGCTGTTGGCGCGCCGGCATCAGGCACTGGCTGTGGGGGAGGGGATGAGGCTGATAGGACGAAGCACGGCGATCAGTATCGTCGCCGTCGTCGCCGGCCTCACCGCCCTGCGTCTCAGCGAAGGTACACCAGCACTGCTGCAGGGCGGACTGACCGGACTCGTCGTCCTCGCTGCCTACGTCGCTGGTCTGGTGCTGATGCGGGCCCCGGAACGCCGCGTACCGTTGGACATGCTCAAGGCCGCCCGGCGACGTCGAGCCTGAGAGCGACCCATCCGCGCTTCTCCGAACCTCCGCACAACCAGATCGGGAAGGGCGATCGCCCCGCAACAGGGTGCACGCTGACTGTGTCAGGTTCCGATGAGATCGGACCACAGAAGCCAGGAGCTAGGACCGGCGGAAGCGCCCCAGCGTCAGCACCACCGAGGGGCGGATGTCCTGCGGGTCCCAGATACTGTGGCGGGCGCGGGCAGACCATTGCAGGGTGTCGACGAGGTCCCGGAGGAGACCGCCGCGTCGTTCTATCCGTGCGCGTCGCAGATCCCCGGCGACCCAGGAGTACCGGGCGCCGATACGCGCGTCTCCCAGATCGGGGCTCTTCGATCCCAGAACGGACTCGGCCCAGGCTGCAACGAGTCCGGGACGTGCCGATTCGGCGAGGGCGAGAGACCCGAAGAAACGCCCGTTGAAATCGATCAGGTGGGGGACACCGTCATCGCCGGTGAGGAACTGCAGTTCCACCAGGCCGTGCCACCCCAGTTCCAGGAGCATCGATTCGACCTTCGTGACCAGGTCCTCGTTCACGGGCACCGTGTAGGCGCGGGCCGATGCCCCGTTCGGGGTCGGCCATAGGCGGGTCGAAACCTGCTGTGTCCGCCCATGCAACCGACCGTCGTGGAAGACCCCGATCAGTGCCCCGAGGCTGCCATTGACGGGTCGCTGCAGGATCGGCTCTGCTCCGGCTGCCCGGATTCGGAGGACCTGCGGTCGGGCGGTAGCAGCGTTGGTGAAGAGCTTGGCTTCGATGCGCAAGGGATGGGTCTGATTCGGCGCCCAGTGCTCCTTGCACTTGATGACCAGCGGCCCCGACCATGCAGCCAACGCTTGATCGGTCGCCAGCTCCGTGTGCGGAGACGCCAGTCCGGCCTTCTCGGCGAACTGTGCAAGCCTGACCTTGTCCAACACTGTTTCGACGACGTCATAGTCTGGATGGGCTACAGGAACGGGGATCTGCGAGCGGTACGCGGCCAGGGCCGCCATCCAGTCATCTCCACCACCGAACACAAGGTCGAAGCCGCCCGAGCCCGCAGCGCGACGGACCCCCTCAACAAAAGGCATTCCGTCATTGCGAGGCCGTGGAACACGGTAGGTCACATCGCACGAGCTCGAGGAACCAAGGATACCGCCGCCATCAGGAGTTCCTACGCCCACGTACCAGCCAGACCTCTTGAAAGCTCGGGCCGCGGCGAGGGCCCCTCGATCACGTCCCGTGGACACGATCAGCACTCGCGGGGTCGGTACCGGAAGCGACGACGATGCCGGGCCGGAGAAGGGGCTCGGTGGATTGTGCATGGTGAAACCTCGGCAATGAACTCGGTTGGCGACCTCCCCAGACGGCCACCACGGCGCAGGCACAATCAGCACCTCGTACCACTACGCTAACGAGCGAACACGAGAGGCGAATGAGCGACACGACGTGAAAGACGATCCTGTCGCTGCAACGCCGGTGACCTCGGTCACTGATAACGTCACCGCTGGTCCTCCTTGAAGAAGTCCGCGTGAGGGCCACCTGAGAGTTGGTCGAGGGCTATGTGCGGCTTCTGTGCTTGCCATGGCTGCGAGGGTAAGGGCGTCATGATCGCCTGTCTGGAGGTACGCGCATGACCGATCAGCGGTTCCCGAAGAACCTGTTCCGCGCCGGTGAGGATCCGGATCCGCGATTCACATTGGCCAACGAGCGCACATTCCTCGCCTGGATCCGTACCGCGTTGGCGTTGATCGCCGGAGGTGTGGCTCTTGAAGTCTTCGGACTGAGCCTGCATCCCGGGTTCCGCCTGACGGCGTCCTTCCTGCTCATCGGGGCAGGGGTCCTGGCGCCCGTTCAGGCGTGGTTCGGCTGGCTCAGTACGGAGCGGTCGCTGCGGCATCAGCGTTCCCTCCCGAGCTCGATCTCGGGGCTGGTCATCGCCGTCCTCGTCTGCGCCGCCGGTATCTGTGTCATCCTCGGCATCGTGCTTGCGTGAGCGGTGACCGGGAGCTGTTCGACGTCGGCCTGCAGCCCGAACGAACAGCGTTGGCCTGGAGGCGCACTGCGCTGTCCGTTGCTCTAGGATCTCTTGTCGCCTTCAGGTTGCTGCCAGAACTACTCGGCAACCCCTCCTGGTCGGTTACAGGTTTCGTCGGCGTCCTGTGTGCGGCACTGATCTGGGCCGTCTCCGAATGGCGCTACCGCGCGTTCTACCACCATCATGTATCGCGGCCTCACACCCCGTTCGGTGCATGGCCACTCCTGCTGCTCGCGGCAGGGAACTTCCTGCTCGGCCTCGGTGCCACAGTCCTCGCCCTCGCCCTCGTTCTCCCCTGACTACCAGGAGACCCGCGTCCTGTCACCAGCACCAGAAGCACCCGGCGACCGCGACCCGCAAGCCTTCCTGTTGCACATACGCGGCTGAAGCGCTGACGTCGATGTCCTCGAGATACTTTCTCCTCGATCTTTCCGACCCCAGCGGCTAGCTTTCCGACAGATCAGGGTATCGGGATTCGTGAACACTACCTTCATCCTGTCGCCTGCCTACTAGAGGTCTCCGTCAAGCTCGAGCCAAAGCTGTCGGAAACGGCGAGTCGTTGGTGCACGCACTCCTGCCGGCGACACATCTTGACGACGATTGCCACTTCTGACTCTCGCCCCCGACAGTATCGTTTTGGCCTTGAATGAGCAGCGTCATTCACGCAGCTCAGCACCGACCCGGACCGGACCGAAAGGCCACTGCTCATGAGCTCTACCACTTCGCAACCAGCTCCACGACAAGCGATCGTCCGTCCACCCACCATGGCGGACCCCTGGGGAGGTCCGCTGGGACGCGCAGCTCACAAGGCGATCCAGGTGCTCGTCCTGCTGGCCCTGTTCACCGTGGTGGTCTACGCCCTGGTCCAGGTCCGCCTGGTCGTCATCCCGCTGCTGCTGGCGCTGATCCTGGCGTCGGCGATAGGACCCTTCGTGTCCTGGCTGCGGCGTAAGGGTTGGTCGAGTTCCCTGGCGACAGGGGTGTCCTTCGCCCTTCTGCTCTCGCTCATCGGTGGCTTCCTGACAGGGGTCGTGTTCGCCGTCATCGGACAGACCGACACCCTCGTCAGCAGCGCCGGACAGGGCGTGAACCAGCTCATCGATTTCGTGCAGGACGGGCCCATCCCCGTGAATGACGGGCAACTGAACGCCCTCCGGGAAGCTGCCGCAGATTTCGTCACCAGCAGCACCGCCGGCACCACCGCGCTGGCCGGGCTCAGTGCGGCCACGAATTTCATCACCGGGTTGCTGCTGCTGGTGGTCATCCTGTTCTTCTTCCTCAAGGACGGCGAGAAGATCTGGGCGTTCGTCCTTCGGGCCTTCAAGGGAACCCGCCTGGTCAAGGCGCGGAAAGTCGGAGACCAGAGCGTAGCGGTGCTCGGCGGGTACGTCCGCGGAACAGCGATCGTCGCAGCTGTCGACGCATTCTTCATCGGCCTCGCCCTGGTCATCCTCGGAGTACCGCTAGCCCTGCCGCTGGCTGCGATCGTATTCATCGGAGCGTTCATCCCGCTGGTCGGCGCGACACTGGCCGGAGCCCTCGCCACCGTCGTCGCCCTGGTCACCAACGGACCCGTGACCGCCCTGATCGTCCTGGGTGTCGTCGTCCTCGTCAATCAGCTCGAGGGGAACTTCCTGCAGCCCGTCGTCATGGGCCACACCCTCAACGTCCACCCTCTGGTCATCCTGGTCGCGCTCACCGCAGGTACCGTCCTCGCCGGCATCATCGGCGCCGTTCTCTCCGTCCCCCTCACCGCCGTCGCCTGGGCAGGCATCAAAGCGTGGAACGCTGAGCGAGACGAGGACATCACCGATCACCAAATCATTCGAGCCGAAGCCCACACCCTCATGGACGAGCAAGGCCACGGACCCAGCAACACCCCCGATCCTCGCGATACAGCGGATAGCCCGGACAACGTGGACGGCGCGGATGCTCAGCGCCCCGCGGGAGATCACGTGAAGGAGTACGACGAGGCCCACGCCCACTCCTCCCTACTGGAAGAACGGACCCCTGTTGCCTCACGGCAGGACGCGCTACAGGACGCGCCACCCGACCCTCATCCCGCTACCGGATCCACTCCTGGTTGGACAAACGATTCAGGCGACGACCCTGACTTCGGAGCCACCAGCACCAAGGAATGGTGACATCGGCAGATCCTATGGCGGCCCTCAAGGAGGCCTAGCATCACGGGCTGGAGTAGTCAGCCCTGGCCGGGCTCTGGATGGCCCGCGAAGATCGTTACTGGTAGGTGATGAGCCACGGCTTGGGGTCGATGACTGAGTACGTCTGTTCGGGTGTCAGCATCGGCTGGTCCTCATCGTAGAAGTTCTTCCATGAGGGCCAAGCCCCTGCCGGGGACACGGTTTGCAGCGCCGACCAGGTGTCGAGTTTCTGCTCCGGAGTCCCATGCCCGTCAGCGTGCAGCGTCACAGCTACTTCGGTGCGTGAGAGGTCGAGGGCCGCGCGGTCACTGATCATATCGATGCGGAACTGGTGAATCATGAGGAGCTTCTGGGGTAGGTGCCGGTCCCGCGTTAGGTCGGCAAGCCAAGTGGTGGTTGCATTGACCTCCGTGGTGCTGACGGTGCCGATCTGCTGAAGAGGCTGCTGGCCGGGGAGCAACCGCCATTCCGGATCCAGTGCGAGCCCGACGGACGGTCGGGCAAGAAGCTCTTCGTACATCTTGGCCTGGGACAGGAAATCGGACCGCCCCGACTGCAGGTCCAGCACGACGTACACGCCCTGTTCCTCGGCGGCGTCGACCCAGGGCCGAAGGACCTCGATGGACGTCGCGCTCGAATAGTCGCCGTCGAGGCCGGGCTCCGCGCTGGCGACCGTGGCAATCAGGTCAAGGGCGGGAACAACGGGCTCGTCGCTGAACGGCTGGTACTGGGCGGCGAGATCCTTGACGCGGGCGATCGTCTCGTCGATGCCCTGCTCACCCAGCGCTCCGAGGGCAGGGCCGCTGGGGTGCCCGTAGAGGGCCACCATCCGACGGCCGGGAAATGCTGTCTGGCCACCGCCCGCTAATTGGGGTGCTGTTGCCGCAACACGAACCCGCTGGGCGAAGGTATCCCGGGAGCCGAACGAATCACCGATCGCGAATACCGCATGGCCGGCGTTGGACCGGATGGCATCGATCGCCCTGCTGGTCGATCGTGGGTCCGCGTCGGCGACCATCTCGACATCAGCGCCTGCAGCCCGTGCCGTGGCCAGCGGTGCTACAGCAGAGGAATGAGTCACCAGAATCAGGGCGTCCGTTGCTCGGCCCGCAGGTGTGAAGCGTGGGACCTTCTCTGTCGTGGCGGATTCCACCAGTGCCGAGTGGGCGGGGGCCGTGGGCGTGGGGCGGGCGGTTGCAGCCGGTCCGCCCTGCTGCGGTGCGGGAGCTGCTCCGTGACGGGGTTGCAGGGTGATCAGGCGTGGCTCGCTCGCATCAAGCTCACTCACTGCGGCGGCGACGTCCGTCTCCGGAACAGAAACCGGGGTGACCGACAGGTTCAGGACGGCAGCGAAATCGGTCTCCCCGGTCGGACCGATGACGAGGGCTCGCTGCCCGGCCAGGGCAGTCCAGTCCGCCGTCGCATCACCATACCCGACGACCGTCTCAGCCTTGAGGCGGTCGAGTTCAGCCATAGCCTCTGAGGCATCTGACCCTCCCGGCCCTACGACCAGCAGGGGAACGCGCAGACCTACCGCAGCACTGACAGCCGTTATGAGAGCGGCGTCCGCGACATCAGGAACAGTCTCCGCCTGACGGACGAACACCACGACGGCAGGACTGGTGTCGAACAGCGCGCGGCTCATCTCGAGGGAGGTCTGCCCGCCGGTGCCCGCCAGAACCTCGCGCGTGCCGGCCGCGGGGTCCGCAAGCACCACCGAGGGATCGGCGTCCGCCGCCGATTCACTGACGGTCGGCATGGGTGACTGACCCGATGTGCAACCGGTCATGACAAGGACTATCGCCACAGCAAGGGGGACACTGCTACGTGGAATACGGCGGAAGATCGGATCCTGCTTTCACCAAGGGCTCCCACGACTCTAACCCGGCCCCTTCGGCCGACTCGTGGCAGGCACACGACGACGGCGCCGCTACCCTCGAGCCCGTCCGTTGCAGGGTGGAGTTGCGGGCACTGACAAAGCGAACTGGCCCTTCCCTGTGAGGTGTCCTGCCTGCAGCACCTTCAGCTCTGAGGCTCAATAGACTTGAGGTATGCACCATCCCTCGCCGGCTGTCAGGCATGGCGGAAGTCTTGTGCTTTTCGTAGTGGTGGCCGCCTGCGCTGCTGTGGCGCAGCTTGGGGTCGGATATCTCTCCCTGATCAGCGGCCTTGCCGCCCCGCCCTGGGCTGTAGCTTTGTTTCTTGGGTGGTGGGCGGTCATGACCTACATCGGCGTCAGGTTGATGCTGTATCGCTCCTACTGGCTCCTTCTTGTGCCCGCGGTGTCGCTCGCCACGTTGTTCAGTGCGATGGTGATCGGCGGCGCAGTCCTCGGCTGGAGGGCCTGAGCACCATTTGGAGTAAGACCGCCCCGAAGACTGAAGAGCCCCGGGAGAGGATCCTTCGGCGGGACGGGCCCAAGAATGACCGGTCGATCACAGGAAGGGTCTGGTCCGATACTCCTGATACTGCGAGCGTCGCCAGTGTCGACGGAGGCCCTCCCACTCGCGTGGACGTGCTTCGTGAGGCTCCAGTTCTGATAGGCGTCTGCTGGCACGGATGCCGGGCGCAGTACTCGGAGGTGCACCTTCCGTAGCGTTACGTGGTCCGGTGGACTTGCATTCGCCCTCCGAAGGAAGGCCCGCTCATGTCGTCGTCCTTCATTCCGCCGCGTCGGTCAGCATCGGTGATGCGGCGTCGCTCGTCGGCATTACACCGCGCGCGATCCGTCGCCACCACGAGATCGGCTTGCTTCCCGAGCCCGAGCGAGGCAGCGATGATCGCCGCCGCTGCGGTTCTGACGAGATGATCCGGTTGCTGTGGATCCGCACGATGACCGACGCCGGGATCGCCTTGGACGACACGTGACGCCTCCGCTGCCACGGCCGGTGCCGGTACCGGTGCTTGCAGCGACAACGATGTCACGGGCGTTCTCGGACGGTTGGCAACAGCCTTCATGGGCCGGGAAGCAGGATTGCAGCGGCAGCGCACTGCCGTGCAGCGTATGCGTACCCGGGGTAGCGTTCAGCTAGAGGTGCTTGAGGTAGCGCTCAGGCGAGGTGAGGAAGGCCTGCCAGCTTGTGACGAGGTCGAGATCTTCCCACTGTCGATCACGTAGGCCCCAGCTGCCGACTTCGAGGATCTGCGCATTCGGCAGGGCAGCCAGGAGCGGTGAGTGCGTCGAGAGGATCACTTGAGACTTCCCCGACGCGACGAGTTCTTTCAGTACGCCGAGCAACGCCAGGCAACCCGAGAAGGACAGCGCTGATTCCGGCTCGTCGAGGATCCAAAGACCCGATCCACGAAACCGATCGACCACGAGCTCGAGGAACGATTCACCGTGAGACATCTCGTGGAAGGAAACGTCCGGCCCGCTCGTGCTGGGGTTCGACTCGAGGTAGGTGTAGAAGCCGTGCATTGTCTCGGCGCGCAGGAAGTACCCACGTCGGGTGGTGCCGGCGTTTCGGACCAGCTGGAGGTGATCGGCGAGTACCGATTCTGTTGTCCGCGTCCTGTGTTGCGCTCCGGTCGAGCCTCCCTCGGGGGACAGCCCGTAGGCCAACGCGATCGCCTCGATGATGGTGGACTTACCGGACCCGTTCTCACCCACCAGGACGGTAGCCGGGCCGAGATCCAGTCCGCTATCGAGGATTGTAGCGACGGGTGCCAAGGTCGCCGGCCAGATCCGTCGATCAAGGGCGTTGGAGGGATGCTCGGTCAGTCTCCGGATCGGGAATCGCTCGAAGGCCATGCGGCCAGTGTGCCAGTCACGAAGCAGGACATGGCGTAACCCTGACATGCAGCGGTGTAGCGCACGGCGCGGGCCCGACGCGGCAAGAACCCAAGGACCGTAGCACGAGCGGACGCACTGCTCATCGGGGTCCACCGCGGTGGTATTCCCGGCTGAGTAGACCGACGAATGTCCCGCTGGCGTAGGCCAGAAGAGAGTTCTCGAGCTCACCCTGCCCATCGGTTGCGGTGAGCATGATCGCACACCAGGCCATGGCGGCGATGAGCCAGATCAGGCGGCGCCTCGTTACCTGATCATCTCGTCTGCTGACATCGGTGTAGAACCCCACCGCACAGCCGACGAGAAGCGAAGCAACGGTCACGAGAACCCCCATGGGACAGGCGCTGGCAGGCCTTTGTGCATCGACCCTACGAGGCGATGCAGAGACATCGTCACCGAGCGCATCAGCTACAGCAGAGCAGACGATCCGATGCCGTCCGGAACAGGTATCGAAGGCACAAGGTGTAGAGCTCGGTTGATCCTATCGATGGGGATCTCCGCCTGCCAGACCCTTCACAACCTGGGTGCCGAAGCTCTTCGCTGCGATCACCGTGCTGGGAACTACCGATTCGGCCTGTGGCCGCGAGGTCGATCGCGTCAAGGCCTACCGCATAGCTGAAGCCAACTACTCCCGCTTTTGGACCTGTCCCGCCGCAGTGGAGCACGAGTCGACCCTTCAAGACGGGTTCAGCGTGAACTAGATGGACTTCTCCGGCCAAGACGCGTCGTCGAACGATCAGCTGTTCGCCGCGCAGGTGCCAACCGGCAAATGGAACGACGACGAGGGTGATCACCCGGTTCGGTGAGCGCCCGCTACAGCTGGCGCTGCCCTGGCATGTCCGGAGTGCTCCGTGATCAGAGCGGGACTAGGCTCTGGTCAGCGAGCGACTGACAGCGAACATGGGGGTTGCAATGGCTCTTGGTGGACCGGAAGTTTTCATCATCCTGCTGGTATGGCTTGTCGTAATAGCTGCTATGGGTCTTGTGCTGTACCTGATCATCCGGCTGGGTGTGAAGCACGGCATGCGGTCCTATTACGCCGGCGCTTCGCGGACTCCTGGCCCCGATCCGCAGTCCGGGTCCCGATGATCGACTACCCGAGCATGATCACCAGGCACACCGCAGCTGCGGCTGGTGTCATCGGATGTTCAGCTCTTCTGCTGGCCGGCTGCGCCAGTGCTCCGTCCTTCTCCGAGGATGAGAAGCAGCAGATGAGGGACAGCGCCAGCGGATACCAGCAGGCGGTCCTGGAAGACCTGGTCGTGACCGAGGCCGAGTATCGCGACGCAGTTGATGCGACACGCGGCTGCCTCCAGGACAAAGGCTTCGGCGTCGGACCACTTGTTGAACAGAACGGCAACCAGCTCGGCTTCCAGTCCTCCTACAGTGGCGATGGACCGCCTTCCGATCAGATCATGCAGGCCTGCGACGACGAGTTCATGACCGGGATCGGCCCGATCTGGGTGTCGCAGCGCATGCCGTTGACCAGCTGACGCCACGACACTTCAGTGACCAGAACCGAACGAATCATCGTCGCGCCGGCGTTCGCCGGTGCCCTGGTGAACCTCCTCTTCCGGGGCATGGGCCTGCTTTCCTACGTCTGCCTGGTCGTCGTTCTCGTTGTCGGCGGCAGCTCCACCCTGCGCTGTTCCATGCAGCGTCAGTCGGCTTGTGATAGCACGTGATCATCCGCCGGTTGGGCGGAAGACGTGAACCGGCAACGATCTGGAGTGAAGGATGCGCCTGACACGCAGCCGTGACTGGTCTCCCGTTGAACAAGGGGCCGCCGTCGTCCTGATTGCGCTCCTGTCCGCAGGGCTCTGGTTCGGGTGGTTCGGCTGGGATACCGAGTACCAGTCCGATCCGGACACCGGCAGGATGACCGGCCCGTACGAGATATGGCAGGGCGTGGCTGCCCTGCTGTGCGGCATCGTGGTAGTGGGACTTGCCTATCGCCTTCTGCACTTCGTTGTTGCCGTGGTGGTACTTTCGGCCTCTTTCACGCTCGCCTGGATCAGCACGGCTTCTGCAATGGATGCAAGCGGCCTCTGGGCGGTAGGGGCAGTACTTCTCGCCTTCGGCGCGACCTTCGGCTCAGCCGCCATGCTCGGTATGGCTGCAGCAGTCGAGACCATCGGCAAAAGAGAGAAGAATCGCGGGCAGCCTCACGAAAGCCTCTTCCCAAGGCCATGAAGACTCTGGTCTTCCCACGACGGTGAAGGTGCACGGTGGTGCGACGTACACGATGGTCAAGCGTTCAGAGCCTGATACTGGGCCGCGTTCCTACTATTGGCTGGGTGACAACGGCCAGGAGATCGAGCTCACCGAGAAAGAAGCCGGATTCGCCGATCGTGATCAGCAACCTGATGCTGACGGGGGAGGAGCAGATGCGGACCTGCAGGGCGCGCGTGGAGGGGTTGTATGCTCACGGCATGAGCAGACTCGTGGTGTCGGTCCTCACATCGCTCGACGGCTACTTCCAAGGCCCTGGCGGTGATCTGACAGTGATGCCCTTCGAGGACGCGTTCAACACACATAATCTCGAGCTGCTGAGTACTGCGGGCACCCTCGTGTACGGGCGTACGTGGTTCTTGGAGAACTGGGATTTCTGGTCGAAGGTTGCGGCAGATTCGTCTGCGGACGAGCGCGAACACGGCATTGCGCGCTTCGTCACCACGCTGCCCTCGATTCTCATCAGCGACTCCATGGTGCCGGATCCGGACGCTCCATGGGCGCGGACTACCCGGATCGTCCCCAGAACCGCGGCGCCGGCAGAGCTCACCCGACTCAAGGAAAAAGGCGATGGCGACGTGCTGATGTTCGGCAGTGCAACGACGTGGAATCCACTGCTCGAGCTAGGGCTGGTCGACGAGCTGATCGTTCTAGTCGGCGCCGCTCTACTCGGAACGGGAAACAAGCTTTATGCGGGCTCCCGTGGCGGCCTACGGTTGGTCGACGCAACCATTCTGCCGGGGTCGGAGCTCGTGAAGCTCCGCTACCTTACTACCGGCTAGTGGTCCTCCCTTTCGTCACGTCGTTCGGTTCTCGCTCACAGCTGCGTGCCGATGAGGGTGAACCATCGCGCGGCTCCATCCGACGAGCAGGTATCCCGATGGCCGGGTCATGTCAGCCTGAAGTGGTTGTACGACCGGATCGTAGGGCCGCTTTGCGCGGCCAAATGGTGTAGCTGAACGCCCATATGACCTCGATCGCGATGGCGATCCCGAGTAGGTGAATCCATCCGGAGAGTGCGGCCGTGCGGTCGGAGTCGTCCACGGACCATGTGATGAGCGCAATGATTCCCGCTGCGATGAGAGCTGCACCCAGGGTCCTCCCGACGTCACTCCAGCAGCGCCGGGTGTACTGCCACCCGGTCAGTCTCTGCGGAGCCGGCCCGCCTGCGAATCGATGGGCGAAACGGATGTCCGCCCAGCTGATCATCCGGTGCCCATACGCCAGGGAGAATCCGATGTAGATAGCCGCCAGTCCGTGGTGCCAGGACGCGGTCGCCCCGGAGGCCAGATGCATCGTGACCGTTACCAGAAGCACGACGTCGATCAGTGGAGCGCACAGGAGCAGCAGCGCGCTGACGGTCTTCAGCTGGAAGACATACCGGGCGACCAGCCCGGCGACGATGGCAATCCAGAACCCGACCTCGCAGGCGATGATGAGGCTTAGGATCACGCCTTCCTCCTGGTTGATGCAAGGAGGATGAAGCCAACCGCCGCACCCCAGAGGGTGAGAGTGTCAAAGGCGATCCGTTCCGTGAATCCCACGCCGAGCATCAGTGCGGGGCCGCCGCTGATCGCGTCGACGAACAGGGCGAATCCGATGATGGAAACGAGAACGCTCATGCCCGTCAGCAGGGCTGCTCGTCCAACATCAGTGTTCCTGCGCAGCGCGAAGACAAGGAGGATCATGCCAATCCATTGCATGGCCGCCTGAGCGAGGGCCGCCGTGTCATGAGCCTCCGGGTGAACGTCCCAGGGCAGAAACCCGACCAGCATTACCAGCAGGCCGCCGCTTGCGAGGAAGGCCATCGCAACCTTGCCTGTCCGCGCTCGCGGCCAAGCCGACCACAGCAGGACAGCGCCGAGTGCGAGGCACGCGCCGTTCACGATCGTCGAACCGTTGGCCAGGACGTGCCCCGGTGAGCAGATGTAGCGCTCCACCCGCGTACCGGCGTCGAACGTCCCGCATTCCGTCACACCGAGGTCGCTGATGAAGTTCGAACCCCAGGAGTAACCCTGAGGCCAGAGCATCGCTGCAAGGGCCTGCGCGGGAAGGGTCAGCATGCCGAGGATCCACAGCGTGGCACCCCATCGAAGTCGCGTCATGGCGCAACCATACAATACGATTGTATTGTTCAGATGGCGGTAGCCTCAGAGAATGACTAGTCCTGCCACTGAGCGGATCCTGATGGCGGTACAGGACATCCTCGTGTCGGACGGGATCGAGGACGTGACTATCCGCAACGTCGCGAAGGCTGCCGGCGTCTCCCTCGGCGCGGTTCAGCATCACTACCGGACCAAGGATGACCTGCTCATGGCGGCCATGGACAGGGTCAGCGGACAATTCATGGAGCGAGTGATGTCCGTGACCACACCGACCGCGACGCCGACCGCGAATCTCGCAGCTGTGTGTCACATCCTTGGTGGAGTCGACGACGAATCCAGGACGGCTTCCGTGGTCTGGTTGGCGTTCGCATCCAAGGCGGCAACCAGCGAGCTGATCGGCCGAGCACATCAGGAATCATGGCGTCTCCTGGAAGGCGGGCTCACGGAGTTGCTGCGGCAAGTCGACCCGGTTCTCGGGAGCGACGACGCGGCTACTCTCATGGCACTGCTCGACGGGATTGCGATTGCGCGGGCGACCGAGGCCGAGCGCATGACGCGGGAGCGAGCCCATCGCATCATCAATGCCCTCCTCGAACACTTCGAGCCCTAGGCGGGTACTGCAAGGGTGCACCCGAACGCCTCAGCGCCGATCCGCTCAGGTGGCCTTCGTCTGGAGTCCTTCTTCGGCTTGTGCGATAGAAGCGTTCGAGGGTTCAGAGGTCACGCAGTGTCGCCCCGACGCAGTACGTCTGTAAATCCCTTACCGGACGTCGGCGTTCGGGCACCAGAAGAAGACCCGGTCTGATACTTAGCCGTCATCGATTTCCTGGTGCGGAGAACACATTGCAGCCGTTCCGTCAGCGTCACCCTACTCCCCGGGGTCGGCGCGGAAGCGGATCCCTCACCGTGCGGATGGGGTCGAGGCCTGGACGGTGATGGCGGTGATGCTCGCGGTGATCTGAGCGAGAAGCAGCCAGGGGTGGACGGTATCCAGGTAGAGCGTGAGGAGGAGCGGGGCCATCGAGAGGACGGTCATGTCTGTCCCGCGTAGAAGCGAGGACACCTGATCTCGCGGTACGGAGCCAAAGGGTGTTTCCACCGGTGGTGTGGTCCAGTCCGTAGCGGGGCGTGTTGCCGCGCGAGCGGCCCCGGCTCCCATGCCGAGACCGGCGAGGACGCCTAGGAGCACGAGAAAAGAAGTGCCAGCACCGAGTACTACCAGTGTTCCGGTCAGGGCGCCCATCCATGCTGCCATAGCTGATGCGGGCATGATCATCCGGCTGCACCGCACCAGGACCGGGCTGACGGGTAGGAGCGCGTCGAGCTCGGGGATGACGGCTGTCCGTCGGGCGATAGTTCCCGCCCCTGCCGTCACGAGACAGCCGGCGATGAGGGTCACGGTCAGTTGAAGGAACACGGGAAGGGCTGGGGTGATGAGGGTGATGCTGACGCATGATCCCAGCCATACCAGGGCGGCGGTGGGCGGGGGTTGCAGGCGCAGGAACGCCACGACGTCGGCGCGAATCACGGCTGTGAGAGGCCGGCGGGTGGGTCGTCCGTAATAGCGTGAGCCGCGGCGGCTGACGCGCGTGGAGGGTGCGGCCACCAATGAGCGGCGCAGTTCGTTCATGTCGATGAAGAAGATGGATGCCGCGGCGTGGCCCGAGACGGCACCCCCACGCTGCAACTCCACACCGCGCACGTCGCCGACGCGGGGGACCACGTAGGCGAGGAGCACCGCAGCCAGGCTGAGGACCAGGATGAGCGGCCACATCGAAAAGCCCAGGAACGGCAGGACAGCCACGGGAATGAGCCCGAGAAGGATCGTAGCGCGGAGTGCACCGGCCGCAGATGTCAGTTGCAAGGCCGCGGCTCCGATAACAGCCACGATAGAGGCGCCACCGAAGATCACTGCCGAGTTCGCATGATCCCAAGGTGACCGGTCGAGCGCGGTCAGGAGACTGAACGGCACGTAGGCGACCGATGCGACGGCGCCGACGGCGACCAGGCGTCGGAGAAACGACGGGAGGACCATGGGCCGCCGGTCGACCGGTAGCGGTAGCCACCAGGCTCCTTCGGCCTGGCCGACGGTGACAGGTCCTAGCCGGCGGGCCAGTACAACGACCCCGACCAATGCCAGATAGGTCAGAAGCATCCATACGATACCGGCGGGCACGACCTGCCAGTGTGCGGCCACCAGGGCGGTCCCGCCGATGTTTCTCGCCGCGATCTCGCCACGGAGTGCCACGACGAGGGACGCCACCATCATCACCACACAGGCACCTGCAAGCGCGTTCGAGTACAGGTCGACGAAGAGATCGCGGGTTGATGAACGCGCCCTGTTGTACTGCCCGGCCGCGCGCCTGGTGAAGCTCACAACATTCCGGGCCAGGCGCACCGAATCAGCCTCGGGCGTCGCCAGTCCTGCAGTCGCCCTCCAGGGTTCAGGCACCTGCAATGATCTGCGCTCCCCGCTCTGTACTCACGGGTCTGACGGTCTCGTCGATGACCAGGCACGCCGTCGCCGTCTGAACCAGCAGCCGGGGATCATGGGTGACCAGGACGACTGTGGTCCCGGCATCAGCGCATCCCTGGATCCGTCGGGACAGCGCATCGCGCATCACCGGATCCAGACGGTGCTCGGGCTCATCGAGGAACAACAGTGACGACGGACGGATGAAACCCGCGGCCAGAAGCAGGCGCCGGCGTTGCCCGGAAGACAGTGCGTCAGGGACCGCGTGAGCTCTGTCCGCGATGCCGAAGAACTTCAGCTCAGCATCGACGGCTTCCTCAGGAGAACTCACCGAGTGACCCCGTGCCACCAGGAGCAGGTGCTCCCGTACCGTCAGTGACGGAAAGAACACATCCTCATCGAACACGGCCGCGACCTGTCGGCGGAACTCCACGGCGTCGGGCATCACCGGTAGACCATGAACCCGCACGTCCCCTGACAACGGGTCCTGACGCCCCGCCAGGGTCCGGACAACAGTGGACTTACCGGCACCATTGAAACCGACCACCGCAAGAACCTCACCGGAGGCCAGACCGAGGCTTACCTCCCCACAGACAGGAGTGCCGACGTACCCGACCAGCAGACCATCAGCTTCAAGCACATCCCCCATGGCAACCACCCTCCAACTCTAAACGGGACTGGCAAGCGCCCGATCGATCCGGGGGAGGGAGGCGCGAGCCCGTCGAGCGGTGATGAGGGGGGCTGGCTCCTGCCCTGTTTGGATTGCAGCGTCGAGTAGGAAGCCCCCGACTCAACGGAGTGCTAGTGCAAGGCCGAGCATGGCGAGGGCGAGTATGGGAAACATCCAGTTCGTGACCTGAACGATGACTCTCGCGCCGGTTCCGGTGCTACTCACTGCCCCCGAGCTCGGGTCGGTGATGTCATCGTCGTCCGTCGTGGAGGATGACCGAATGGTGTTGCTGACCGAGAGTGCCACCATGACCAGGGCGCTGCCGATGAGCCAGGGCAACGGATCGAGCGCTAGCCATGCTTCGGCCTGGTCGGTCGGGGTGGCGACGCCGGACATGACGCCGGCGAGGGCGCAGACAGCGGTGATCGCTATGCAGGCCCAGATTCGTCGGACAATGGCGTCGAGGTAGAGCGGCAGGAAGGCTACGAGCACCACGGGTGTGGCGAGGAGAGCCAGTTGTGCTGGTGAAACCAGGAGTAGTTCAGACCGGGTCGAGGACACGACCGCCTGGTTGAAGAGCAGGAAGGCCAAAAGCCCGAGCAGTGACGGCCAGAGTGCTTTTCGCACCCAGTCGTGTTTCGGCGCGGCGGGAAGCTCGAGCGCAGCAGCGTAGTCGCGGGCGGGACCGAACGCTTCTTCGGCCTGCTGGCCGGTATCGCTGAGGAGTTCCTTCGCGCTTGCGACGGTGTCACCGATGGCGCTTCCGTGGACTTGGCGGAGCCGGAGTTCCATGACGAGTTGGTCGAAC
Source organism: Arthrobacter sp. MDT2-16 (assembly GCF_054510925.1). Lineage (NCBI taxonomy): Bacteria > Bacillati > Actinomycetota > Actinomycetes > Micrococcales > Micrococcaceae > Arthrobacter > Arthrobacter sp. MDT2-16. The sequence continues at coordinate 9,281 of NZ_JBTNDP010000005.1, read as the reverse complement.
CATTTCTTATCGCTGGTCTGCTGGATCATGGGGAGCCCTCCCTGGCAGGTTGGTCGAGGTAGCGGGTAGTGACATCGGTGAAACGCAGCCAGTCGGCGCTGAGGCGTGTCACTTCAGCGCGGCCCTGATCGGTCAAGGCGAAGTACTTGCGGCCCGGACCGCCGTCGCCGGCCCTCCATTCCGTCGTGACCAAGCCCGCTGCTTCGTATCGGGTGAGAAGCGGATACAGAGTTCCGCCCTTGATCGTGCCCAAGCCGTAGCGCTCAAGTTCGCTGATGATCGCGTAGCCGTAGGAGGGACCAGGGGATAGGGCGCGGAGGGCGAGAAACCCCAGGGTGGCCCTGAGCCAGTCGCTTGGCCAGTCCACGCTTGCTGCGTCTCGGGGCGTTGAGGTGGAGACTTCCATGACTAGATTGTGTCTCTAAGTAGTTAGCCTGTAAAGGTCTACTCGGCTGCGCCTGATACCCCAGCTGCCTGCAAGCCGCTCCCGCTGCCGGCAGGAGTTCGACGGGCACGGTGCAGTTCGATGGATGTCATGAAGCGGTCACTTCGGCCTGAGGTTGGGCATCGCAGCGGCTGTCCTGCTGGTTCCCTGCGTGTTGCTCTCGGCGATACTCATCACGGCCTCGCTGGTCATTCGGCATCGTGAAACAAGTGAAGAGACGCGAGTGAAGGGCAATTCGACCTCCGCCGCTCGCTGAGCCAACAACTTCTCCTCAGGCCGGCACCTGCCCGATTGACGAGCGGCAGTCGAGACAGCATCGCTGCGGAGGAAGAGGACGCGCAGCATGGGTCTTCTCGCAGAGCAGGCGTCCGATACTTGAGTCATGCAGCGCGCGAGGGTTCATGTGATGGGGGCAAGCGGAAGTGGTACGACGACTCTCGGTAGGGCATTAGCTGACTATTGGTCGGTTCCTCACGCGGACGCCGACGACTACTTCTGGGTGCCCACCGTCCCTCCATACGTGGTGAAGCGTCCGGAGGACGCTCGGCGGGCTCTGATGCGCGACGTTTTCGTGCCGCGGGAGGGGTGGGTCCTGTCCGGGTCAGTAATGGGCTGGGGAGAAAGCATCATCGAAGAATGTGATGCCGTGGTCTTTTTGACGCTGGACCCGCGTGAGAGATTGCGACGCCTTGAAGCCCGCGAGGTCCATCGGCGGGCCGGCGGAGCCTTTGATGAGGCGGCGTGGTCCGACTTCCTGGAGTGGGCGAAAGGATATGACGATCCGGCGTTCGACGGCAGAAGCCGGGCACGTCATGAAGCATGGCTTGATCAACTCGATCGACCAGTTCTGCGTCTGAGCAGCGGAATGTCTGTAGCGGGACTCCGCGACGCCGTGCTGAGGTGGGAGCCCCTGCTGCCAGGAAGCTCGGCAGTCCGGTGAACGGTACTTCTCCGTGTCGTGACAAGTGAGAAGCTGGAGCTTCGCAGGCACGAGGGAGAGCAGAGTTTCGATGGCGTCAGCAGTGACCGCTCTCAAGGCAGCTGGAGCCACACTCGAGGACGTCATCAGTACATGCGTGCTCGTGGCATCGACCGATCGAGATGATCTCGTCACTGCCTGGGAGGTTGTCCGCCGAGCGTTCGGTGCACATGACGTCCTGAGCTCTCAGTTGGGTGTGAGAGTCCTTGGATACAAGCATCAACTCGTGGAGATCGAAGCTGTGGCCGCTGTACGCGATTGAAGGACCGCTAACCGTCCCGTTCAACGATCCGCTTCCGAGCCTGATCATGTGTGGTCGGAGTGCCACAGCGCACATGGCCGCTGAAGCCGGCGGATTGCGGCGGCCCTCTGTGCACGCAAAGCAATCGCACCGCTGCGTACCAATACCTCAGCAATCAAGCAGGTAAAGCTCCATCTCACTACGTAGCACGCCCAACACCGCTCGTGAGCCGATCCCTTTGTGGAACAGGGGTGAGGTCAGCTTCGTCGTGAGCTTGTGGTGAGTTCGCTGGATAGGAAGGCCCAGGCGGTGAGCCCGAAGGCCCAGGCGCCGGCCCAGTACCCTCCTCCGAGTGCGGCGATGAGGGCAAGGAGGCTTCCGGGGGAAGGAACACGCCCACGGCTGGGACGGACGGCCGGAAGTCAAGGACCGCAGCGCCGACGGCTATGTGAAGGTCACCGAAGGCCAGGCCAAGCCGCATGTCGGTGGCGGGGGCGCCGGATTCACCGATATGCATCAGCAACAGCACGCCGATGCTCTGGGTGGTTGTTGCGCCGGCGACGCGCACCTATATGTCCTCAGCAGCCACACTGGTAGGCAACCGCCATTGCGGGGTTCCATTCAATGCTTGCAGCGGAGTCAGCCCCGCAGGCCCATCATTCCACCGTGGCGAGAGAGCCATCCTCACAACAACCAGCACACGCTAGGGAATGGTCAGCCGAATGGGTCGTTGTAGGCCATTTCCCTGCACGCAGCCGATCGCACCCGTTACTGCCTTCATTGAGCACGACCTGTGTCACTGTAGAGGGATGACGCCGGATGCAGGAACCTATGACCTCGAGGATCTGCGGGCGCGGGTCATGCAAAAGAACGGCGGATCGGTGGACGACAGCATTCCCGAACTCGCCGCCGCGGACGCCGACCAATGCGCCCTGGCCCTGGCCCTGCCCGACGGGACGGTGCGCGGCACTACGCAGGCGGAATCACCATTCAGCGTGCAGTCGGCGGTCAAACCATTCCTGTTCGCCCTGGCCCTGCTGGACACGGACGGCGAGGCCCTGAATCTCATCGGAATCGAACCGACCGGCGAAGCCTTCGACGCGATCAAGCTCGAGAGCGGCACCGGCCGCCCACCCAACCCGATGGTCAACGCCGGAGCGCTGCTCACGGCATCGCTCATCGACGGCAGCGATGTCGACGAGCGTAACGAGCGGATCCTCCGAGGCCTCTCCGCCTTCGCCGGGCGTCGGCTCGAAGTGGATGAAAGCGTCGCCCACAACGAGCACCTCCTCGGCGACCGCAACCACGCCCTCGCACACCTCATGCGGGCGGAGGGAACCCTGCACGTCGGCGCCGACGATGCCGTCGCCGTCTACGCTCGCGCCTGCGCCGTCCTGGTCGACGTGAAGGCACTCGCGGTGATGGGAGCGACCCTCGCCTGCGGCGGAGTCAACCCGGTGTCCAAGGAGCGCGTCGTCCCGCCGGCCGTGGCTCGCGACGTCGTCTCGGTCATGGCGACCTGCGGTGTGTATGACGGCTCAGGCCGTTGGATGCGTGGAATCGGCATCCCCGCGAAGTCCAGCGTCTCCGGAGCGATCGTGCTCTCCGCCCCCGGGCGGCTCGGTGCCGCGGTCATAAGCCCGCCTCTCGACGAGCAGGGCACGAGCGTGCGTGGGCGAGTCGCCTCCGACCTTCTGAGCATCGAGCTCGATCTGCACGCCTTCGGCTCGGCGACGAGCGGTGACCGCGGGGGACGCGCGTCCCGCACCGAGTGAGTGACCTCGCCGAACATCGCCATGTCGACCCTGATGGTCACCGACTTGTCGTAAGTCGAGCTCCGCTCAGCAGGGGCGCGGACAGGCAGCACAATCGTCATGCAGTCACCCTGGCGACGAATTCAACGCCCCAGTTCGACGCCCCAGCTGACGCAGGCCTGCCTGTGGTTGTGACCTATGCAGACGGAATTACTGAAGCACAGAGCCTCAACCTTCAAGCTCTCAGCAGCCCCCGTAGTCATGTCCGCTCATCCTTGCTCCAGCGAACAAGCGGGCTTGATGGGAAGGGCATTTCCGCATCATTGCACCGCGAACCCTCGAAGCGGTTTCAGGCGGTGAAAGCGTCAACGAGGAGCAGTGCGTCCTCTGTTACCTCTCGTCGCCACGCGTGATGCGCTTTGCGGATCCGAGTGACGACCAAGCCGTGCAGCGCAATCCAGAGCAACTCCGCCTGCACCGTCTCGTCCCTGCCGCCGGCAGGCAGTCCGCGGAGCCGGTCTTCGAGCCGCCCTTGCAAGCGGTCGACGCCGGCGTCGATCACCGTCGGGTTCTCGAGGAGGTCGCGCCCTTCGAAGAGCAGCTGATACGCCCCCGGATTGGCGACGGCCCACGTCGCGTACGCGATGGCCATCGCCCGTAGCGCTTGCAAGCGGTCTATGGGTAGCGCGCCAGCTGACCCATGCTCGTCGACGGCGGTCTCGAGGTCGGCGAGGCTCTCACCTGCGACGGCCAGGAGTAATGCCTGCTGCGATGGGAAGTAGCGGTAGACAGCCGTGGCCGAGACGCCACATGCGCGTGCGGTTTCGCGGAGGGATGGTGGAGTGACCGACAGCCGCTGGGAGAGTAGCTCTGTCGCCGCGGCGAGGAGCTCGCCGCGCAGCTGATCCCCGGAGCGCGCCCGTGCGGTCGTCGTCATGACTTCACCTTCGCACATAGCGGGAGATACGACACAAGCACGTTGACACGCGTTCACCCGGCGCTATGGTTAACACCTGTCAACCTATAGGAGCAGCTAGATGGACTACTCGAGCACAACCGCCCTCGTCACCGGTGCGAGCTCCGGGATAGGTCGCGAGTTTTCGCGCGCTTTCGCTGCGCGGGGTGCGGATCTCGTCCTCGTCGCACGGAGGATCGAGGTCCTCGACGGGTTCGCCCGGGCACTGAGGGAAGAGTTCGGAAGAGAGGTGACGACCATCGCCCTCGACTTGTCGCAGCCGGACAGTGGGACGCGTCTCCTCGATGAGCTCGGCAGGAGGGGCGTGCACGTCGACACGGTCGTGAACTGCGCCGGCATCGGGCGCACGGGGGACTTCGTCGACATGGCCCGGGCGGACATCGAGGATCAGCTCGCTGTGAACATTGATGCGGTGGTGGACGTGTGCCGCGCATTCCTGCCTGGTCTATTGCGTTCTGGGAAGGGCGCCCTCGTTAACATCGCGAGCCTCACCGCTTACATGCCCACACCGGGCATGGCGGTCTACGCCGCGTCGAAGGCGTTCGTCTTGCGCTTCACCGAGGCGTTGGCGCATGAACTCCGCGACACCGGGGTCACGGTCATGGCGTTCTCGCCCGGCCCGACCAAGACGGATTTCTATCGCAGCTCCCAGAGCGATGAAGAGGGAGTGCGCTTCGAAACGCCACAGCAGGTCGTCGCAGCAGCGTTCCGCGCGCTGGACAAGCGGAGGTCACCGGTTAGCAGTGTGTCGGGCCAGGCGAACCGATGGACGAGCCGCATCGTGACACTTCTTCCCCGACGAATAGTTCTCCGCCTCGCGAACTCCTCATCAGTGCCGGTCGGAGATCGGATGTAAGAAGGCAGACGAGGCGCGGCTGGGCCCGGTTTTATCGCGAACCGTCGGCGTCCAATAGCCGATCCTTTAGCGTGCACGTTTGTCGTCGATGGAAAAGCCTTCTCTGCTTGTCCGTTGCTCGAGCGTTTCGAGTTCCTGGAAGAACGTGACTTGCCAGCGAGCGAGACCCTGCAACCTTGCTTTCATGGTCCGGAATGGAATTCCCGTCGGGTTCACCAGGACCTCGTTGCCAGATTTCTTTGAGAGTGCGACGCCCTGATCTGTGTAGGCGACTTCGAGTGCTATCCGCAACAACGACAGGGTAAATCCCCAGCCCGATCTCTAACCGGTCGGTGCCTCTGACTCCAGGGCAGGCGGGGCTGCGGAGATGTTCGAGATGGCCTTCCACAGGAGGGCGAGGGTGAGGGCGGAGCCCGCGAAGGCGAACCACCACGGCCCGGTCAGCCCCCACACCTGGGCGATCAGCCCGCCGAGCAGCTGCCCGATCACGAGCCCACCGAATACGCCCACCATGTTGACGGACGCGATGCGCCCCTGCAGGGACAGGGGAACGAGGCGCTGCCGGACGGTCGTCGAGATGGTGCCCCAAATAAAGGCATAGACACCGAACCCGAACATGATCACGAAGGCGAGCACGGCCGACGTCGTGAGAGCGAAGCCAAGGTGCATCAGCACCTCAAGGCTGAGGCAGACCCGCATCATGGTTGCCAGGCGGACCCTGCGTTCGAGCCAGCCGAAACAGCTGATCCCCACGAGTCCGCCCAGAGCCGCGGAGGTCGCGAGCAGGCCGTAGCCGACGGCGCTGAGGCCGAGGTACTCCGTGGCGTAGAGCACGAGGACGTACCAGGGGGCCGCCCACGTCACGTTGAAGATCAGGATGATGAGGATCAGCGTCCGGACGGGCGCGTTGCCACGTAGCCAGGAAAGACCCTCCCGGATGGGCCGAGGCTTGATGCCGTCGTCGAGAGCAGTCACGTCCCGCTGCGGAGGAGGCGTCCTCGCCATCTTCGAGACGAGGACGACGGCGAGGCTCACGCAGAGGATTTGCACGGTGAATGGCCAGAACGAGCCGACAGCGAAAAGGAAAGCGCCCAGCGGCGGTCCGACGAGTTGGTTGGCCACGAGGTATCCGGCCTGCAGGCGGGCATTGCCGACTCCGAGATCGGCCGATGGCACTGTCATGGGAAGCAGCGTGCTGCCGGCCGTGTCCGCGAAGACTTCGGCCGTTCCGTAGAGGAAAGCCGAGACGAGCACCACCCAGATGCTCACGTGACCGGTCACGAGGACGGTCACGAGACCCAGGACGATGACGGCCCGGACCCCGTTCGCCAGCATGACCAGTCGGCGCCGGTCATGATGGTCGGCGATCGAACCCGCCAGGAGTCCGAATAGGAGCCACGGCAGGATCTGCATCATCGCCCCGGACGCGACCAGGAGCGGCGACGACGTCACCGACGCGATCAGCAACGGAGCGGCCGAGAGGGCGATCCCGTCACCGATGTTGCTCGTCCAGGTGGACGCGAGCAACCATCTGAAGCTGATACCCAACCGGCGCGGAGCGAGCACCTCACCGAACGAGGACATTGCGTTCTCCTGACGACGGGAAGGTGGCGGGGGGACGGTCGGTTGCACCGTTTGTCTTCTTGTCTTCGGATCGTATCGGGTAGGGCGAAGTCACCAGTCCGTAAGCCAGTCGCTCATCGCAACACCGCGCCGGACTCCCCATGGCGCACCGCTAGCATCGCACTTAGGAAGCGGCGTCGTCCCGCAGGACCCACCGCACGAAGAGCCCGGTGAGGGCGCCCCAGGCGGGCGCTACTGAGACTTCAGCACTGATGCGCCGGGTACACCTGAACGCCACAGGCGGATTGGCCCAGATCACGTTGCTCTAAGGTCCTTTCGCGGCTTTCCCATTAGCGTGCGAGGGTCTAGACATCGTGCAACAACGGTCCGTCGCGCAGCCCGTGGCGGATCCCCGAAGCGCTACCCCAAGGGGTCGACGTCGACCAGCTCGGAGCGGCACTGGGTGTAATCATCGCGCCGCGAAGCTCCGCCCGCGAGTGTCTCGTAACCGACTCTTTCGTCATGAGTCGATGTCCGTGTTTGCGAGAGACTGCATCATAGGGCTTCGCTCGTTGAGGTACTCGAGGGTGTAGAAGCCAAGTTGGGGTAGTCCGAGCGTTTTCAGGTAGGACGCCGATTCCCGCCGGTCGGCTCGTGCCGCTACGGCCAGGAGCTGCAGGGAAGACAAAGAGTCAGTGTTCATCACACGACGCCCTAGATGCCGGGGCTATTGCTTTTGCCGGCGGACCTTCGCGTACAGGAATTCGGAAGCGTGTTCCGCCGAAGATCATCAGGACGAATCCCAGGACACCGAGAAGCAGGACCTTCACGACGACGGCGAGGATCACCACAGAGAAGGCGACCAGCACAACGACCAGGGCGATGATTGAACCGACCGAACCAGTCGTGTGGCGCTTGATATCGCGATTCCTGGCTGGCTGGGCCATCGTGGAGGTTTCCGGGGTCAGCTGCCGCTCGAGCTCACGCCATTGACGGCGTTCCTCCGCTGATAGAGCCACCTCGTTCTCTTCCCGACCTCTCTGATTCCTTGCTACGGACTGTTAACGTTCTTAGCCGGCATTACGCGCCTTGAGGGCGGGGAAGGGCCACCCACCTATGGACCTCATCTCGTCCTCTTCTTCTCGTCCTCTTCGTACGAGTAAGGGCCGGTCTTGAGGGCGCCCCTTGAGTGCCACCAGCAGGTGTCATGTCCACAGTAGAAGCACGCGGACGGAGAAGACAAGTAAACTTACTATCAGTATGCTTAGGTCCTGTAAGCGGGGGCGCTGCCTCTGCGAAGGAGTTATGAAGACGCTCTTTCACCGCCCGAACAGGGGCGAACAATCACCCGCACGCTGGCGCGGCGGGGCCTTTCATCGTGGATTCTCCGACACTCTGTCGAAGGCGCACCGCACAGAAGGTCCCCACGAAGCGGCTCGTGTATCTGAGACGAAAGAAGATCTGACATGGCAGAGCACAACACCTCAGGGGCCAGTACCCCCAAGAGCCGCAGAAACGACGTCGTTGCTGCGCAGAAGGAACGCTTCGGCGGTATCAAGTGGGGCTCGGCATTCTTCGGCTGGCTCACCGCCATCGGGATGACCGTCCTGCTCGGCGCCCTCGCGACGGCAATCGGTGTTGGCGTGGGAGCGGCGAACACCAGCGGCGCATCCGACGCCGCGAACCAGGCCACACAGAACGCAGAGACGCTCGGGATCGTCAGCGGCATCGTGCTCGCGATCGTCCTGTTCCTTGCCTACTACTGCGGCGGCTACGTCGCCGGGCGCATGGCCCGCTTCGACGGTGTGAAGCAGGGTGTGGCCGTGTGGCTGTGGGGCATCATCATCGCGATCGTCGTCGCGATCCTCGCCGCTATCGCGGGCGATCAGTTCAACATCCTCTCCAGCATCGGTGGCGCACCTCGCATTCCGGTTGATGGCAGTCTGCTGACCGCCAGCGGTCTGATCGGCCTGGCGATCGCGGTCCTCGTCCCCCTGATCGGCGCGATCCTCGGCGGCAAGGCCGGCATGAGCTTCCACCGCAAGGTCGACCAGGCCGGCATCAACCACCAGGCCGGCATCACCGACCACTGACGCCGGACCTCAACATAGGCTCCTGACGCGGGCCTTCATTACCAGCTAGTACCTGTCGCCAGCACCGTTATCCCGATACGGACAACGCTGCACCGGCTGATACTCACTACCAGTGACCGGGCATCATGCCTGACCCTCCACGAAAAGAGATTTCTATGATCACGCAGAACGACATCGACACCATCCTCTCGGGCCGCGGCCATGTCCTGGATTCCCACGGCGCCAAGATCGGCTCGGTCGGCCAGGTGTATCTGGATGACCAGACCCAGGATCCGAGCTGGGTCACCGTCAAGACCGGCCTGTTCGGCACCTCGGAGTCCTTCGCACCCCTGCAGGGAGCGAATGTGAACGGCAACGACGTGACCATCGGCTAC